>NZ_QPHG01000018.1:0-68755 GCF_040240425.1 Nitrosomonas sp.
GTTTCATTAACTTCTACAATACCGTTAAGCCTCATAAGAGTTTGAATAATGCCACCCCTTATGAAATACTCAACGCTTATTTCAATCAACCTATCTGTAAACAACCCTGAGGTTTCTTACAACTTATGAATAAAAAAAAGACCAATATTAAAAAATAATATTGGTCGAATCTTAGTTGATATAACTCAACCCCAAGCTCTACGCGAATAGTATTTTTTATCTTTAAAAGCGCTGCTAACCGCAGCTATTACCAGATACCCCGTAAAAAACAGGATACCGGTACTCATCCCTTCAAATACAATCAAGCTGACTGAAGCTAAAACACATATCAAAGCCAAACTAAGGGCAATCGTTGTGTTATGACTGACATCATTCTTACTCATTTTTAGCACTCCAAAAAAATTAATAATAAAGCTTCTGAATTTATTCGGAGTCCAAGCTTAATCAAAAGTTCACAATATATTCACAAATTATTCACATAAACTTTACAAATTCTCATCGATTAATTTTATGAATTCTTTTTTACAAGAAAAATAGTGTCAGGTCTAGAAAATTGCCGCTTCGCGGTTCTTGCATTCCATTGCAATGATTCTTTGCTGTCCAAATAAAGATGACAGTCAGTCCGTAAGACTACTAAACAATAGTCATGAAAGGCATTCTTAAGATAAATAATTGATAGCATGGCCGAGAAATGTGCGTTAAAGTTTCAATTTATTTGATCACAACTATTAGAGAGAGGATCTCGTCATGACTATTACTCTGATTGCTTTCGATGGCTCAGAAAACGCGATGCGTGCTATAGATGAGATAGTGGATACACTGGATACAAGTAAGCTACATGTGCATCTACTCAATGTGTGCGAGCCAGTTCAAATGAACGAAGTGGTTTTTAATGAAGATCCGCTTTTAGATATACTGAGCATCAAGAAGGCGCGTGAAGAAGCGGGGATGGCATTACTGACGCCCGCAAAAGCTCGCCTCGAGAGTGCAGGTATTCCGTTTGATGTGCATGTGCGCACAGGGAATCCGGCCGAAGTCATTATTGACTTGTCGCGTGAGTATCACTGTGATTTGATCGTGATGGGTACGCGCGGCATGGGTACGATAAAGAATCTGCTGCTCGGATCAGTGGCGAGCAAGGTTATTCACCTCACCGAAAAGCCGTTGCTGCTCGTCAAGTAGTCGCGTCGAAACCGGGTTAAGCAATGGGTAAGGCTTGGTAGGGGTGATCTATGCCTGGGAATAATCTTATGTTTTATATTATTGACTATGGTGGACAATAATGCGGGAAATAAAAACAAAAAGAACACAACCAGCTTGGCACAACATCTGCATTGATTCGGTATTAGAAAAACTGGACACAACGTCAGCAGGACTGACTTGGCACGAAGCCGAGGCGCTTTTGAACAGTCATGGACCTAACCGCCTGCTGGATCCGCCAAAACGCAGCGACATCATGCGTTTCCTGCTGCAATTCCACAATATCCTAATTTATGTACTGCTCGGTTCCGCAGTCATCACGGCAGTTCTGGACCATTGGATAGATACTTTCGTCATTCTGGCGGTGGTGCTAGCCAACGCAATCATCGGCTTCATTCAGGAGGGAAAAGCAGAAAAGGCGATGGATGCTATTCGTCAAATGCTGGCGCCCCATGCCTCGGTACTTCGTAGCGGTGAGCGTCATAGTATTGAGGGAGAAAAACTTGTGCCCGGTGATATTGTGCTGCTTGAAGCAGGTGATAAGGTTCCCGCCGATCTGCGGCTGCTGAAAACACACGGTTTGCAGATTCAAGAGGCGATTCTTACCGGCGAATCCGTGCCGGTAGAAAAGCATACCGAGCCAGTTCCCTTCGATGCGCCGTTAGGTGATCGTTCCTGTATTGCGTTTTCCGGTACGTTGATCACCTCCGGTCAAGGCAAAGGCGTGGTGGTGGCCACTGGTACTTCCACCGAGATTGGGCGCATCAGCGGCTTGCTGTCGGAAGTGGAAACACTGACCACGCCACTGGTAAAACAGATGGGGGCATTCGCTCAGTGGCTGACCATCTTCATTCTGTTAATTGCCACGTTTTTGCTTGGTTATGGTTATTTTGTCGGCCATCATGAGTTTACTGAGATGTTTATGGCAGTGGTGGGACTTTCGGTTGCGGCGATTCCAGAAGGCTTACCCGCGGTACTAACTATCACGCTGGCGGTGGGTGTGCAGTCGATGGCACGACGCAATGCTATTGTACGGCGATTGCCTGCGATTGAGACCATCGGTTCCGTTTCGGTGATTTGCACCGATAAAACCGGCACACTGACCCGCAATGAGATGATGGTTTCCTCGGTGCTAACGCATCAACATCTCTTTACATTGCAAGGCATAGGCTATGAACCGCAGGGAACACTATTGCTGGAAAATACCGAAATTTCTCCCGCCGAATATACTGTTCTGGAAGAGCTCGCACGCGCTGCAACCCTGTGTAATGACGCAGCACTGCATGATCATGAGGGTGTGTGGACGGTGGAAGGCGATCCGATGGAGGGTGCGTTGCTAGCCTTTGCCAGTAAAATAGGCATTGAAATTCGAAAGGAACAGGCAGCCTGGACGCGCACCGACGCCATTCCTTTTGATGCCAAACACCGTTTCATGGCAACGCTGAATCATGACCATGAACACCGCGCATTTGTGTCCATCAAAGGTGCGCCGGAGCAGATTCTTGCCATGTGCGAAACTCAAAGCGTTGCGGACGGGAATGTGGAGCCATTGAACAAAGCTTATTGGCAAGAAAAGGCGGATAGCATCGCCGCCCTCGGTCAGCGCGTGCTGGCATTCGCTGTCAAGCCCGTTCAATCAGAGCATACCGTGCTGGAGCGCACGGATATTGAAAGCACGCTCACTCTGCTCGGCATGACCGGGATGATTGATCCACCGCGTGTTGAGGCCATTGCAGCTGTAGCGGAATGCCACACAGCCGGTATTCGCGTGAAAATGATTACCGGCGATCATGCCAAGACAGCAGCAGCGATCGGCAAACAAATTGGCTTGCAAAACCGCACTAAGGTTCTTACCGGGGCTGACCTAGATGGAATGAATGACGCCACCTTGAAAGAAGCGGTATTGGAGTGTGACATTTTCGCCCGCACCAGTCCGGAGCATAAATTGCGCCTTGTCATGGCATTGCAATCACACGGCATGACGGTAGCCATGACAGGCGATGGGGTGAACGATGCGCCCGCACTAAAACGTGCCGATGTCGGCATTGCGATGGGCAAGAAAGGCAGCGAAGCTGCCAAGGAAGCAGCCGAGCTCGTGCTGGCGGATGACAATTTCGCTTCCATTGCCAGCGCCGTGCGCGAAGGGCGAACGGTCTATGACAACATCAAAAAAGTCATCAGTTGGACATTGCCCACCAACGCTGGGGAAGCGATGATCATCATAGTGGCGTTATTGCTCGGTATGACGCTGCCGATAACCCCGATTCAGATTTTATGGATTAATCTGATTACCGCCATTACATTAGGTATTGCGCTCGCTTTCGAACCGACCGAGGAAAACACCATGCGCCATCCGCCGCGCCCAAGAGGAGAACCGCTGCTGGGTGGTGAGCTGGTGTGGTACATACTGTTGGTATCCATCTTGTGTCTTTGCGGTGTATATGGCATTTATTCCTATGCGACTGACCGGGGCTACAGCATAGAATTGGCCCGCACCCTCGCGGTGAATACGCTGGTGGCAATGGAAATATTCACTTTGTTCTTTATTCGCAATATATACGGCACATCGCTCACCTGGAAAGCGGTGCGCGGCACCAAAATGGTGTGGATGTCAGTAATTGTCGTTACCGTAGCACAATTGGCCATTACCTACCTGCCGCCTCTACAGACAATATTCGGCACGGAAGCAATACCGTTTCTGGATGGCTTGCTGGTCATCGGGATTGGTGTCGCGCTATTTGCCATCCTTGAAACCGAGAAACAGATCCGCCTGCGTCTTAACACCATCAAATCATGAAATGAATATTCTCCAGCTTATCTTGTAGCAAGTTACCTGCCCCGCACGACCATGGTATCGCATTCCAGAAGATGCAATAGATTCTCGGCTGTACTTCCGAGCATCGTTTTAAGAAATCCACTTCGGCCATGTGTACCGAGCACTACAAGGTCGATCTCCTTGTGACTTACGTAATCGCACAGTAGTACTTCCGGATGGCCTCTGTCAATTACACGATGAAGGCGATGCAAAACTGATGGTTCAAGTGCCATTTCGGCAAGAAAGCTATCGCACTGATCGTTGGCAATGGTCTTCCATGCTTCATTCGCCAGTATATCTCCTCCCAAACCGGCACCCTCATAAGCGTGGAACAACGTTAGTTGTGCATCACTAAACCAACGTATTGCAGTCTCTAAGGCTGGCTGCGATGCTGGCGAAAAATCTGTCGCTACTACCACATGCCGATAGGGACCTCGTACCCGGCGACGCACGATCATTAGTGGAACCGGTAGTTCTTGCAGTAGTTTGTCGAGGGTGCTGCCGAATTGAGTACGAGCGAGAGATTCATCGCGTCCCAGACCAGTGATCACTAGATTGCTATTTTCCCGGCGTGCGGCCTCGAGCACGACTTCGTAGGGAATGCCTTCAGTCACGCATACTTCAGCGTCTATATTATCGGAAGCCAAATCCATACTCAATCGACGTGCCGCAACTGTCCGGTAATCTTCTGGATGTCGCCACGAAGGTAGCTCTTGCGTCATCTTCGCATAGCGAACAGCATAGGTAGGATCTATTGCATGTAGCACTAGTAATTTAGCGCTCCAGGCTTGGGCCAATTGCGCCGCACGGTCCGATGCGCGATCACATCGACTGCTGAGATCAGTGGCTAGTAGTAAATTATAAATATCAGAATTTTCTATCATAAAGTTATCTCTTTCAAAAATTGTCATATACGGTGCGGTACATAATTCCACTCAACCTGAAAAGACACACTAGGTAGTTGGGACTAGAATAGAATTAACTATCTATTTTCATTTTTAATATTCCTCCAATTTGATATGCCTAACATGTTTAATCAGTTAGGGCAAATTTAGATTGTGTGCACTTTTACAAATGGGTCGGTTTTCGATTTTTGTTGATACTTTGAGACGAAACAGAATCATATCGTTCATTTTTGCACCAATGATAGCATTTGCATGTGCAACCGCATCTCCAGATACACAAGCCGATGAGGGCGGTGCGAGTTTCTGGCTACCAGGGCAATTTGGCAGTCTCGCCGCTACACTGACCAAGCCGGGCTGGTCTCTTTCGTTTACTTACCACCACGCTTCTACGAGTACAGCCACAGGCAAGAATTTCGAGATTGGCGGCAGAATCGAAACAGGTGTAAGTGCCCGTACCAATCTGCTATTTATCACACCAACATACACCTTTTCCGATTCCGTGCTTGGCGGTCAGGCAGGAATACCATTTGAACCTCAGAGGTTATAAGGAATTTGATGCCGAGAATAGACCAGAAGGCTGGAATGCTTGGATTACGCTAACGATACCGGTTGAAACCGGTAACAATAGGAAATTACTATCAATCAAATAATTTATTGCTGAAGCGCACGAGAAAAATGATCATGATGAAATTTAATGAGTGCTGTAGTAGCGAGTCGTCTTTGGAGGTAGTGTAAACCCGATTCTTCAGGGATTCCTTGGGTAACAATAATTTGTGATCTGTTTTCTCGATGCCGATTTGATTGTTTTCGTTTGGGATCGCTTCTTTGAAACAGAACAAAATATGACCGCATAAAAGGGAGCAATTTCAATTCCAGTGAATGTTGGAGTTTCTGGCGTTACTGCAATCTACAAGCGCAGCGTTACATGCGGCAGAATACCTTTGGTTTCTGCCTTACGGGTTATACGGCACTTCAACCCCAGAATATTCCCGTGGTGTCACGTTCGACTTCGGTCAGCAGTTTTTCAATGTCTTTGTTTTCGGCGTTGGACTCGAAAAGATGCCATTTGCTATTACGGTCTGCGCAGTACAGCAGCCATGTGTTGTTCTTCTCGTCTTTCTTGAACCGAGCAACTGGCATTTCAGTCCAGATTGAGGGATCGTCATAGCGAGGACGGCACTCAAGCAGTTTTACTTCACTTCCGCTGATTTTGTATTCGATTCGGATCTGGTTTCGAACATGGGGCGGAACCTTATTCCGGCAATATTCGCCAAAGAGCTTCTCGATTCTTTCTCGTTCAAATTCGGATAGTGGCATTTAATGTGATTCGTGATGTTGTGGTGTATGACATAAAGAAGGGCAAAGGGCGTGTTGCCGGTAGGCGGAGCATCTCTTCGAACGCAATATTAAGCGCTTTCTTCAAAGTAAGTTTTCCAGAAATGCCCACGCCTTTTGCCCGAGTTGTGAAAGTTTTTCGGCCTTAAGTGCAATGTCGGCGGCCTCATTTACTCGTTTCCATGCGGTGCCGAGTTTGCCTACCGATGGGGCGTCTTTTTCTTCTTTGAGCACCTCGCGTACTTCTATTAGTTCTCCAAGGCCAGCTCTCGCTGCTTCACGTAGAGCTTTGGCACCTACAATGGGATACTCAGCAATCGCTCGCTCAATCAGCGAAATGTGGTGCTCGATTAACTCTTGAAGGCGAGGGGAAATATCCGCCTCTAGCAATGAGGCACGGAGATCGGCAACGAGATTTGAGATTTCAGCAAGGGCTTCTTGCGAAATGTCGGATTCTTCATCGGGAATAATTTCGGTGCAAAAAGCCAGTGCCACGAATGTTTCACGCAGAAGATATTGCTTAACTTGACTCCAGTTTCCACTCAAGAGCATGGATGACAAAGCTTGTTCGATGTTTGTGAGAGCACTGGTGTATAGGGATTCGCTGAAATTGGCTTGGCGCATCTGAGTTTGCACATGTTCCAATTCGCGTTGCATAGCGGCGAGCCGTTCTGCCACGAGTAATGCGCGCTTATTGGGGTTGGACTCGACGATGCCAAATATCTTCGCCCAGGCTTCCATGACTTGTACACTGTCACTATGATTCCCTGCCTGTTGGAGCACTCGGTGCAGACGCGTTGCGGAATTAAGGTTTTGAGGCATAGATAAAGGTACTTAAAATATAAGACATTCTGTCCAATAATTCTGTAGATGATGCCATATAATTGCAGCGATGTTCGATTATCATCATGTATTTTAATATTAATTAAAAAATCCAATATGACAATGCCACCGGCTTATAAATTGCTCGATCAAGTTCGTGAGAAAATAAGATACAAGCATTATAGTTTAAGCACAGAATAAAGTTATTGCCAGTCTTCCGGATCATTTGTAAAAATCGATCGCCACTGATCTGACACCGATATTTCCATGAAAAAACTCCCTTCCGATATCGTCACCAAGCGGCTTGCCCATCTTCCTAGTCCAACGTATGCGGAAGATCTGCCCGTTAATACCCGCCGCGAAGAAATCAAGCAAGCCATCGAGAATCATCAAGTGGTGATCATTTGCGGAGAAACCGGATCGGGTAAGACTACGCAAATCCCGAAAATCTGCCTGGAGTTGAAGCGCGGGGTGCATGGTTTGATCGGGCATACGCAGCCGCGGCGGATTGCGGCGCGGACGGTGGCGGGGCGGATTGCGGCGGAGTTAAATAGTCCGCTGGGGCAGGCGGTCGGTTACAAGGTGCGCTTTTCCGACAAGATCGGCGCGGACAGTTACATCAAATTGATGACCGACGGTATTCTGCTGGCGGAGACGCAAGGCGATCCGCTGTTGCAGGCTTACGATACGCTGATCATCGATGAGGCGCACGAGCGCAGTTTGAATATCGATTTCCTGCTCGGTTACCTCAAGCAATTGCTGCCGAAGCGGCCGGATCTGAAGCTGATCGTGACTTCCGCGACCATCGACGCGCAGCGTTTTTCCCGGCATTTCAACGATGCGCCAGTGATCGAGGTGAGTGGCAGGCTTTATCCGGTGGATATTTATTATCACCCGCCGCTTGCGGACGATGAAGAAGACGGCGATATGCTGCGCGCCATTATTCATGCGGCCGATGAGTTGATGGCGCTGGGTTCCGGCGATATTCTGGTGTTTCTACCGGGCGAGCGCGAGATCCGCGAAACCGCCGAAACCTTGCGGAAGCATTCGTTTCATCGTTTTCATTCGAGTATCGAAATCCTGCCGCTATTTGCCCGGTTGTCGGTGGCCGAGCAGGAGCGGGTGTTTCAACCGGACGGCGCGCGCCGCATCGTGTTGGCGACCAACGTGGCGGAAACGTCGTTGACCGTGCCGGGGATTCATTATGTGATCGATACCGGATTGGCGCGCATCAACCGCTACAGTTATCGCAACAAGGTCGAGCAATTGCTGGTGGAAAAAATCTCGCAGGCATCGGCCAATCAACGGGCCGGACGTTGCGGCCGGGTAGCGAATGGGGTGTGCATCCGGTTGTATTCCGAGCAGGATTTTCAGGGGCGAACGGCGTTTACCGATCCGGAAATCCTGCGCTCGTCGCTGGCCTCGGTGATTCTGCGTATGAAGTCGTTGAAAATCGGCGATGTCGAGGATTTTCCGTTTCTCGAGCCGCCGTCGCCGCGCATGATTGCCGACGGTTATCAGTTGCTCGCGGAACTCGGCGCGGTCGACGACAGCCGCAATTTGACCGACATCGGCTGGCGGCTGGCTAAGTTTCCGATTGATCCCAAGATTGCCCGCATGATTCTGGCGGCAAAGCAGGAAAATTGCCTGCATGAGATATTAATTATCGCTTCCGCCTTGAGTTTGCAAGATCCGCGTGACCGCCCATTTGAGCAGCAAGCGGCTGCCGATAATGCGCATCGCCGTTTTCAGGATGAACGCTCGGATTTTCTGGCGTATTTGAAATTGTGGGATTTCTTCGATGATCTGCTGAAACACAAAAAATCCGGCAAGAAACTGATGGCGCAATGCCGTGAGCATTTTCTGTCGTACCGCCGCTTGCGCGAATGGCGCGAGATTCATGGGCAGTTGCATGTGCTGATGACTGAGCTGGGTTTTAAACCGAATGAAATACCGGCGGGTTACGATGAAATCCATCGCGCTTTATTGCCCGGCTTGCTCGGCAATATCGGTTTTAAAACCGAGAAGGAAGGGGAATATCTGGGCGCTCGCGGCATCAAGTTCGCGATTTTTCCCGGCTCGGTGTTAAAGAAAGGCAAAGCCAAGTGGGTAGTCGCCGCCGAATTGGTTGAAACCAGCAAGCTGTATGCGCGCTGCGCCGCCAAAATCGAGCCGCAGTGGCTGGAGAGAATCGCCGCTAATTTGTGCAAGAAACACTATTTCGATCCGCATTGGGAGAAGAAACAGGCGCAAGTGATAGTGTACGAGCGCGTGACGTTGTATGGACTCGTCATTGTCCAGAAACGGCCGGTTCACTACGGTTCGATCAATCCCAAGGAATCGCGCGAGATTTTTATCCGTTCGGCGCTGGTGGCGGGTGAATATGTCACGCAAGCGCCTTTTTTTGCGCATAACCAAGCATTGATTGAAGAGATCGAAGCGCTGGAACACAAAGCGCGGCGGCAGGATGTATTGGTCGATGAGCAGGAAATTTTCGCTTTTTACGATGCCATCGTTCCGGCAAATATAACCAACGGCGCAGGATTTGAAAAATGGCGCAAGCAGGCTGAGCAAAGCGATGCGCATCTGCTCTATCTACAGCGCGAATTGCTGATGCGCCATCAAGCCGGTCATATCACCGAAGTGCAGTTCCCGGAAACGATGACACTGCCGGATGGCAGTGTTTTACCGCTCACATACCGGTTTGATCCCGGTCATGTGCTCGATGGCGTGACGGTTTCCGTGCCGTTGCCGCTGCTGAATCGTTTGGATACCAAACAACTGGATTATCTGGTTCCCGGTCTAATCCGTGAAAAAATTACCTGGTATTTAAAAGCGCTACCGAAGCAAATCCGTCGTATTCTCGTGCCATTGCCGGAATCGGTTACCGGATTTCTGGATCTTCAAACCCGCGCCTGGCAGCAAATGTCATTACAGGAGGTGCTGGAAAAATTTATTGTGCAAAAGACTTCATTGACAGTTCCGGCAGAAACCTGGCATATCACTGATATGCCAGCACATTTGCTGATGAATATCCGTGTGCTGGACGATGCCGGGCAAGAGTTGGCCATGAGCCGTAATCTCGCCGAATTGCAAACACAGCTTGGCAAAGCGGCGCAGATGACTTTTGTGAAGCGCGATGCCGGGACCGATGACATTGGCATTGAACGCGATGCCATCACGCAATGGGATTTTGGCGATTTGCCGGTGGAGGTGCCGTTTAAAAGAAACGGGCAACCATTAACCGGTTATCCGGCGCTGATCGATAAAACGGACAACGCCGCTATCCGGCTCTTTGATACGCAGCAGGCTGCGGACAGCGCGATGCGCTTGGGTGTCAGGCGGCTATTGTGTTTGACGCTGAAAGACCAGCTCAAACAAATAGAAAAGAACTTGCCGGGATTAAAGCAGGCCAGCGTGCAGCTGGTAACCCGGATCAATCCGGGCGATCTAAAGCAGGATATGCTCGATGCCATCGTGGATCGCGCGTTGCTGCATGATGATCCACTACCGCGCACAGCGGCTGAATTTGCCGCACACAGCCAACGGGCAAAAAGCCGCCTACCGGAAGTCACTGCAGCGCTTGCCCGTTTGTTACAGCAGATTGGCAGTGAATATCAGCTCGTGTTGGGACGATTAGCGTCAACACTAAACGATCGCGTCAAATCTGAATTGAATGAACAGCTTGAAAAGCTGATTTATCCTGGATTTCTCAGTAAAACAGCGTGGCAGCGCTTGCAGCAATTTCCGCGTTATTTGAAAGGTATGGCGTTACGTCTGGAAAAATTACCGGCCAATCCTGAGCGTGATGAGCGAAATAGCGCTGAAATCACACCACTCTGGCGGCAGTATCTGCAACACTGCGAGAAGCATCTGAAGATCAGCCATCAGAATGACAATCTCGATGAATTCCGCTGGCAGATTGAGGAATTACGCATCTCGCTGTTTGCGCAGGAATTGAAAACGCCGTTTCCGGTGTCTGTTAAACGGCTGCAGAAATTGTGGGAAAGTGTGCAAGCATAATCTGCGAAGGTAGGTGAAGGGCAGTTCCGAAGCTATCGGAGGGAAAAGTAGCACGGAACTGTTTTGATCATTGCGAGTGATGTCGATTACTTAGTCTATTTCTAGCGCACACGGCAGGAGCTTGTGCCTTCGATAATGATGAATCCGTCAGCGTCTTTGATCTGACCGGTTACTTTGCCACCTTGGATGAAAATAGGGCTGATAGCGACAGCACCCGCTACGATATCACCCTTATCGCTATCGAAATCAAACTCAAACTCAACTTCGTCGCCCGTACTCGATTTAAGTTCAGCGACGGCTTTATTGTCACCCGATTTGACGACTGCCGAGTAACTGCCTGGTGTCAGGTTTCGTCCATCCACCGAAATTGAAGAACGGTTTGATTTTTTCTCGCATTTGACGCGAATGCCCGCAGCGTTTGCATCAGCTGCGGATAATGATGTTGCAAAAAATATAATGGCTGCGCCTAACAATGTTGAAATTTTTAACATTTTTGTTTTCATTGCTAATTTTCCTTAAATTAATTTTTTAAAGGATCGATGATGGCGGCAATTTGTAACAACGAATTGACAAGGTGGCGTAGCGGATTCGCTGCACGCTGTTTGTGTGACAATGTCAGAGAAAACAGCGCAAATACTGATTGTCCAAGCAGTTACTGAGAACTTTGAATATTACGAAACTTAGAATGAAAAACGGGAGCCGAGGCTCCCGTTTGAACTAATTGTTGCAAGTATTTTAGTTGCGCTAATTAAACTGAATCATTTTTGCGGCGGCGTGCCATAAAACCGATCATACCCAGGCCAGCCAACAACATGGCATAGGTTTCGGGTTCGGGTACGGCTGAAACGCCTTCAACAGTGATATTGTTTAATCCCCAGCCTTCATCGCCAAGACCTTGATCTGCACCGGCATAATCGAATGTCAGCACGTGGTTTCCGGCAGTGAAATTGACAGGAATGGATACATTCAATAAGCCGCCATTGAAGAAACCAAAATTGATTGCAGAGTAGGTTGCGCCATTCGGATTGGCAAATATGATATCCGCGCCACCACCGCCGAGGTTAAAAGTGCCTTGAAACAGCAAATCGCTATCGTTATATAAGCTGAACGTATCGGTACAGCAACTTGAGCCATCCAGACTCAAATAACCTTGGATTTCGAAAGAAATATTACCTGCACCACTGCCCGACGCAAAGCTACGCGTAATACTGCTTGGGCTGGAAAGAATACCGGTCGGGGTTAGATCTTGATAAAGGACGGATGCCGCATGGGTTGAGTGCAACGGTGCCAATCCGATCAAAGTGATAGCTGCGACAGCAATGAAATGAGCAGGTGAAAAATTTTTTGTCATAATAGTCTCCATTTTTGTGTGTATAAGCAGCCAAATCTCTTTCCAATCAGTATTAAGCAAGGAGGTTTCCGGATAAGTCTCACTAGAATTTTCGTATCGCATCCGCATCGTCGTTTCTTACTGTCAGATTAAACTTTGGCTATTCAATCGAAATTGCACAGTGGGATCATATAATTCACTGATTTGTCGACTATAGCCTACTGACTGTAATTGATTCCATAGTCCATCGCTCCTGTTTTACTACCAGATAATCAGCGCTTTGTACTAGTGCAATCGCGCTAATGGCTAAGCGCCTGCTCGCATTCAGCTGTGTGCTGTTTATGGATGCTGTAGATCCGGATAAAAACTGCGCGTAACTCGCTCGATATAGGCTACAAGATTTTCTTTGATTAAGGCATGTTCCTTAAGCGGAGACTCAATGGGACAGCCGCTGATATTGATCAATAATCCGAATGCCGATGCGTCCAATGTCGTCGGCCGGTCGCCAAAGAAATACGGTTTGTGGCCGAGATATGCTGCCAATGCGTCAATATCCTGTTTGCCCAATGCGAATATTTCTTCCGTTTGATGCCTTCCCATGCCATGCCCATAAATTTGCTGCTGAATTTTTTTGCGCGTGTGACTTGCAGCGATATCCCGGACGATGGGTGGTAATGCACCGAAAATGGCCTGCTTGTTCACTTGCCAATTTTCGTCAGTAAATTGCCAGCGTGAATACAACGCCACCCAGAATAAATGCTCTTCCAGCAAGCGCTGTATGGCTGTGGATATGGCCAATTCTTCAGCGGTCAATGAGGTATCCAAATCGGCATAAGCGGATTTGAGATACTCGATGATGAAACGGGAATCGCCAAGCTTTCTCCCATTATCCTCGATATACGGCAGTTTTCCCTTGGGCGCGCGCATCGGCAACGCGGACTTGATTTCATGTTCAATTCCGGCCATGCGCAAGTAAGTTTCTATTTTGCAGCAGAAAGGACTCAAATTTGGAATGCCCCAGGTACGTTCAAATTGATGCAGTTTTAACATATTGATCATCCTCATTGTATTTGTTTATAACTTGCGTATTGCAAGTAACTCTACCTCATAGACTTGTTAATTGCAAGTGATTGCAGTACATTAGTACTATTGATAGTTTTCGTGATGGAGTGCGGTGGTTGATGCCGGATGATTTGAATAAAACCAGTTTTGAGCGATCGTGCTGCCCTATTGCTTGCGCGCTTGATATTCTGGGAGATAAGTGGACGCTGCTGATTGTCCGGGATCTGCTGTTAGGGAAAAAGCGCTATCAGGAATTTCTTGCGTCGCCGGAACAAATCGCCACCAATATACTCGCTGACCGGTTAAAGAAACTTGATACTGCCGGAATTATTGCGCAGCATGCGTATCAACAAAAGCCGGTCCGGTATGAGTACGCATTAACTCAAAAAGGGGAAGATCTGCGGCCGGTGCTAGAAGCTTTAGTCAAATGGGGGAAGGCGTATTATCCCGGGACTATGGTTTTTAAATCCCATTAACCGAATGCAGCTGCGGTTGAAAATCGCGATACCGGAATTTAGGACATTGCTGTTACTGAACTTAACTCCCCGCAGTTTGCAGCGGGGAGTTAGATACGAAGAAATTAAATACGGTGCTATGTCTTTTCTTCAGGATTTAAAGAGTGTGTTGCGGCGATTTTACTTTCCAGAATCTGAAGACGGGACTCCAGTCTTGCGACGAGTATTTTTGTTTCGGATGATTCGGCGGGAATTTGCGGCTTTGCGGCCAAAGCATGACTTTCCAAAGCTTCTATTCGGGTTTCCAGCAACTCTGGCAGATTCTCCGTTTCAGGTCCGGCCAGATGGGTGAATTCGACACTGTCTTCGTACGGTTCGCGTGTGGTTCCGGTTGCTTTAATGATTGCACCGGCAAGTAGTCCACCCGAGATTGCAATGACCAATGTGATGACGATACCATTGAATTGTGCGATGGCGACATCCGGCACGACCAGGAAAGCACTCAATCCGCCCAGTAACCCTGGCATGCCGTGCAGGTTGTGCACGCCGCAGGTATCGACCAGTTTAAAGCGTGATTCGAGCCCGGGTTGCAGAAAAACGTAACCCAGAACGGAGACGATACCGGCCAGCAAACCGATGCCAAAGGCGCCGGTAGGCGAAACGATATTACACACTGAGCCGATGGCAACACCACCCGCCAGCGCGGCATTCGCCATATCCACCATGGATGTTTTGCCGCCGTGCAGTTTGCTGCTGAGGAAATAGGTGGCAATGGTTGCGCCGCATAGTGCCAGCAATGTGTTGGCTACGGTTTGCGGCATGTTTTCCAGCGGCACCAGGGCGGTGGCAAAGCTCGGCCAGAACAACCAAAGTACCATGGAGCCGAGCATCGCGAAGCGATCCGATGTGTGATCCGATTCAATCGGCTGGCTGCGCTGATAAGCTGTAGTCAGTACCAGCGACATACTCAACCCGAAATAAGCACCGAAGGCATGAATCACGATTGAGCCGGCGGAATCCTGAAAACCGGTGGTATAGCCGATGGCATCATCAAGTACCAGCCATTCGTTGATTAAATAGAGCGGGACCACCAGTAAAGCGAGCAAGGCGTATTGAAAAACGCGCAAACGTCCCAGTACTGCTCCCATTGCGATCAATGCAGTGGCAACCGATAGCTCCGCATACAGGAGCGCATCGAGTGAATGCGGTGAAAGCTGATGGCCAAAAATACCATTGGCGCGGAATAATATATATAAAGGCAAGCCGACAGCGACAACCAAATAAGTGCCTGTTACAGCCCCGAACCCATAGCGGCGTACAAAAACCATTAAAAAGCCGAAACCGATCAGCAGCATGGCAAGAATATGGATGATGTAATTATATTGTGCAACTGTGCGTGCTTCACTTAAGGCTGGTGCGGCTTCTGCGCTGACCCAACTACTGAAACTGAGGAGAAACAGACTTATTGCGCCCGGCAATATCAAGCTAAAGCTTTTTTTCATGTGATTCTTCCTTATTCTAGTGATTTCTCGGGTTAATCCTCGACGAGATCCAGAGGAGGGGTGACATATGATATGTCCCCACACAGAGTGTGATCTTTAATTCCCACAAAAACAATAGGGGGAAATCAATTTCTGATTTCTAATGGATATGAATTTATGAATGAAGAAAGGACAACAGTGTCCGGGAGGAAACACTGAGTTTTGGCAGCGGTGATTTATTTTCTATTAGCGGAAAATGCTTCGATGCATGCCTGCTTTCAGTGCTTGAATGGCATCTTCGGTAGTGCTGACAATTTGCTGATGCGGGCAAAAGATGTTTTTGGAGAGTTCGCGCTGTGCATAAAATTGACGGACATAATCGAGTTTTTGCCATTCCGATACCCGGGGTTTCGTCCAAGTTTTATCATCGCGCCCGAGCGCATAGAGTTTTCTCTCGCTGGTAGCGCAGCGGATGCCTTCATAGCTGACATTCATAGCGCCCGCCGACGATTTAACCACCAACGTGAAGCGGATAACCTCATCTTGACCAATCCGGATGGAAGTGGTGTCGACCAGATATTGGTTGCTCGTCACGGCACCGGCGTCAAACGCCAGCAGATTCTTCACCTCGGGGTAAGCGGGAAGGTGCGTCATTTGCTCAACCCAGGGTTTGTCACTCTCGAACTCATCCTTAAATGGCGGTTTAGCACAGGCAAGCAGCAGCAAAGCGCAGATCAGCGCAATGAGGATGGGTTTCATGCCGTGGCTAAATCATTCAATAACGAAGCGCGAACATCGGCAGCGATAGGATTAATTGCGGCCTGATAAGCCGGATGATCAACGCCCATGCTTAATGCTGCGTTTTGATGCAGTGCTTGAATCATTGCCGGGGTGAGTTCAAAACGCAGGAAATGGACGGACGATGTTTTTTCGCTATTTTCCCGCTCCAGGTCTTCGTCGGCAATGGCAAAAACCGGCGCATGTCCGGCAACTTTTACCCACACCTTGTCTTCGATGCCGACCAAGGTTGCCAGTTTGGCGGCTCTGACAATCGGATCGGCGTACTCGATCATCATCGTGGCTTTCCAATTGTGACCATCCGGAATCAGCGGTGTATAGGTCTCCAGTTCATGGACGATTTCCGCTTCCTGGAAAATACGCTCAACGTGCAGCATCTCCTGGATTTGATAGCGGATTGTCAGAGCATCTTCAAAAATCAGCGTGATATTTTCCCCTAGCGGGACTTTGCGTGTTTTCTTGTGCGCCATCATTTGTGCGCGGAAGTCTTTGCGGATTTTGGCATAAGCTTCCAGCGTCAAGAGGTTTTCGCGGGTGAGTGTGGTCGTCATCTGTTTTTCACCTGGTGAAGGAGTGTGGCTGCCGGATTGATCGTCGCTAACTGCCGGTTTATCGGGGATGTCAGGGTCATAAGCCAGACGAAGTAACGTAAGCGGATGCAATTTTTGCGCTTTGCTTTCGCCGATACCTTGCTCAATATGGCGCGCGGCAATCGCGCAATCCGAGCTGATGTAATCCGGATTCGAGGCGGCCATTTGCTTGAAAACCGGACGGCCGATTTTCATCGAATCAGCAAAGTGTTCACTTTTAACACCCCAAGTGCCGTCATGACCTGAACAGCGTTCCACCGTGTTGACGGTGGTGTCCGGAATGAGTTGCAAAATATCGCGGGTCTTTTTCCCGAAGTTTTGCACGCGCTGGTGGCAAGGAATATGGTAGGCCACGTTACCCAGTGGTTTCTTGAAATCCGTCTTAAGTAAATTTTCCTGATTTCTCAGAGCCAAGTATTCAAACGGATCAAACATGGCGGCAGCGACAGCTTGCACTGCAGCGTCATGCGGGAACATGAGCGGTAATTCCTGTTTGTACATCAACGTGCAGGAAGGCACGGCCGAGAGAATGGCGTAGCCGTCTTGCGCCAGTTTCAACAAGTGTGGAATATTTTCATTTTTGAGCTTTTCCACGGCATCCAAGTCACCCAGCTCCAGTTTCGGCATGCCGCAACAGGCTTCTTTTTCCACTAAACGTGCTGGAATTTCATTGTGTTCCAGTATTTTTAGTAAATCGTGGCCGATGCCGGGTTCGTTGTAGTTGACATAGCAGGTGGCGTAAATGGCGACTTTGCTGGGCGTGCGCGCACCGTCTTTAACGGGGAAGGTGTCGTTTGGTTTAGCGTTCGCGCGAAATTTATCCGTTGTATATTCAGGCAATTTACGGTCGGCATGGATGCCCAGCGTGCTATCCATGATTTTGCGTACAGCCGGTGTGTTATTCATGGCGTTAACGGCTTGCACCACCACGGGAATCGTCGCCAGTTTGCCCATTAAATCGGTGCTGGAAAGTAGTTCGTCGCGAAAACCGGCGCCTTGTTTTTTATATTTGACCGCTTTGGCGCGCAGCATCAAATGCGGAAAATCAATGTTCCATTCATGCGGCGGCACATAGGGGCATTTGGTCATGAAACACATATCGCACAGATAACAGCGATCGACAACTTCCCAAAACTGTTGCTTATTAACACTATCCAGTTCCCCGCTGGTGCTTTCGTCAATCAGGTCGAACAAACGCGGAAATGCCGTGCAAAGATTGACACAGCGGCGGCAGCCGTGGCAAATATCGAAAACACGTTCCATCTCCTGATTTAAGCTGGTTTCGTTATAGAAGTCGAGATTCTTCCAGTCGATAGGATGACGTTTCGGTGCTTCGAGACTGCCTTCACGAGTTGCCATAGCGGGATATCAGCGTATACAAAGTTTTAGTTTAGACTTGCGGCTGCTGGGGTTGACCGGATAGCCGGAAAACCCCGCAGAAATTTCGGAATCAGCGAAATAATCGCGGCACGATAAGATTAATCGGCCAGACTATCCAGTGCACGCTGGAAACGGTTGGCGTGTGAGCGTTCCGCTTTAGCGAGCGTTTCAAACCAATCGGCGATTTCGTCAAAACCTTCGTCACGCGCGGTTTTTGCCATGCCTGGATACATATCGGTATATTCGTGCGTTTCACCGGCGATGGCGGTTTTCAGGTTGTCGCGGGAAGCGCCGAAGGGCAAGCCGGTAGCCGGGTCTCCGCAGCTTTCCAGGTACTCCAGATGACCGTGCGCATGGCCCGTTTCACCTTCGGCAGTAGAACGGAATACGGCAGCCACGTCGTTTTGGCCTTCCACGTCAGCTTTTGCCGCAAAATATAAATACCGGCGATTGGCTTGAGATTCACCGGCAAAAGCGGCTTTCAGATTTCCTTCGGTTTTTGATCCTTTCAGTTCCATCATGCTCTCCTTTTTAGATTGACGAGTTTTTATAGTTCATAAAGATGAAAAAAATGCATTTTTGTATCGCGCAAAGCTGAGACTGGCTGAGAAACGGGGACGTGAAGTGATGGTTGTGCATCTTGCCAACGTTTCCTTCTGCTTAATCAGCGCATGGCGAGTGCGTAAAAATACAAAATCCAATCCGTGCGTGGAGACTATCGAAGGGCTTATGGATTGTCAACTATCTACGATGGGGAGAGTGAGAAACAGTGCAATTCTGCAGTGGATGGAGAAAAGATTTGCAGTGTGAATTCTTGTAGAATGAGCATATTCCGGTAACTCAGAATGTATTGCCGCCGTTTGGGCCCGGTTCTGTGCGTTTTATGTTTTCTTTCTTTGAGTTGGCTTCCTAAGTTTAATTACTGCATCAGTTTACGCACGCTATGCCATCACTTCCTTACTGGCGTCTGTCCGGTTTTTATTTTTTTTACTTTGCTTTCATTGGCGCATTTTCACCGTATTGGAGCTTGTATTTGCAATCCCTATCTTTTAACGCGCTGCAAATCGGCGTGTTGATGTCATTGCTGCTGGTTGCGCGGATTTTTTCACCGGCGGTTTGGGGATGGCTGGCGGATCATACCGGTAAGCGCGTGCGTGTCGTCCAGGTGGCAGCGGTCAGCGGTTTATTGAGTTTTTGCGGCTTCTTTGCGGGCGAATCCTTTGCCTGGATATTTTTTGTCATGTTGTTGATGAGTTTCTTCTGGAGCGCTTCGCTGCCGCTGATGGAAGCGATTACGCTCTCTCACCTGGAAAACTATACCGATAAGTATGGGCGGATTCGTTCCTGGGGGTCGGTGGGTTTTGTTTTGGCGGTGGTTGGGATTGGTTACTTGCTGGAACGAGTGGAAATTATCTGGCTATTATGGGTTGTGCTTGGGCTTAAGCTGGGTATTGTGATTTTTTCTTATCACATTCCTGAAAAAGAAATCATGCGTCACACCACCGGACTGCATTCGGTCCGGCAGATTTGCCTGCGCCCGGAAGTCATGGCGTTTTTGCTGTCCAGCCTGCTGATGCTGTTTGCGCATGGCGCCTACTATACTTTTTTCTCCATTTATCTGGTGGAACATGGGTATGAAAAAGGATTCGTTGGGTGGTTATGGGCGACCGGCGTGATTTGCGAGATCGGTATTTTCTTCATCATGCCCTGGCTGATGCGGCATTTTCGTTTAAAACATATTCTGATTTTTAGTTTCGCCTGTGCGGCTCTTCGTTTTGTATTGATAGGGCAGTGTGTGGAGTGGCCGGTCGTGATTATTTTTGCGCAGATTCTGCATGCGGCGACTTATGGCACGCATCATGTAGCTGCCATGATGGTCATTCATCAATTCTTTCAAGGGCGCCATCAAGCAAAAGGTCAAGCAATTTACACTAGTACTGCATATGGCATAGGCGGTGCATTGGGTGCGGTGTTCAGCGGATATACTTGGGATTGGCTGGGTGCGGATATTACTTTCTTCATCAATGCAGCAGCAGCATTGGCCGGCTTGGTTTTAATCGCGTGGAAAATGAAATCGTTTAACCATTAATGCCCCATGGCGAGCTGGGTTTGTTGTATCTGTAAACTTTATGGGATAATCGCGCGTTTACGATTTTTAAATTTTTTACCCGATCCGATGCAAACACTATACGACAAACTTTGGAATCAACATGTAGTGCATACTGAATCTGATGATCCGGGCAGTATGGCGCTGATCTATATTGATCGCCATCTAGTACACGAAGTGACCAGTCCGCAAGCATTCGAAAGTTTAAAGCTGGCGGGAAGAAAACCTTGGCGCCTGAATTCCATACTTGCCGTAGCGGATCATAATGTACCGACTACGGATCGCAGCCACGGCATTCATGACCCCATCTCGCGTTTGCAAGTGGATACGCTGGATCAGAATTGCGCCGAGCTGGGAATTACCGAGTTCAAGATGAATGACTTGCGGCAAGGTATTGTGCATGTCATCGGTCCGGAGCAGGGCGCTACATTGCCCGGCATGACGGTCGTTTGCGGCGATTCACACACCAGCACGCATGGCGCATTTGGCTGTTTGGCATTTGGCATCGGCACATCGGAAGTCGAGCATGTATTGGCGACGCAGTGTTTGTTGATGAAAAAATCAAAAACCATGCGTATCGCGGTCGAAGGTCAATTGGGTTTTGGCGTCACCGCCAAAGATATTGCTTTGGCCATTATCGGTGAAATCGGCACTGCGGGTGGTACCGGCTACGCGATTGAATTCATGGGCAGCGCCATTCGCGCGTTATCGATGGAAGGGCGCATGACGCTGTGTAATATGGCCATTGAAGCCGGTGCGCGCGCCGGGATGGTCGCGGTTGACGATACCACGATTAATTACATTAAAGGACGGCCTTTTGCGCCGCAGGGCGAGATGTGGGATAGCGCGGCTGCTTATTGGCGCACACTCTTTAGCGACGAGGATGCGGTTTTTGACCGTACCGTGACTTTGGATGCTGCGCGGATTAAACCACAAGTGACGTGGGGGACTTCGCCTGAAATGGTGACAACGATTGACGGTGCCGTGCCTGATCCTGCGTTGATTGGTGATGAAGTCAAGCGCCACGACATGCAGCAAGCGCTGAACTACATGGGACTGTCGGCCAATTTGCCCATCACGCAGATTACACTGGATAAAATTTTCATTGGTTCATGTACGAATTCACGTATCGAAGACCTGCGCGCGGCGGCGCACATCGTCAAAGGTAAACATATTGCCGCCAATATCAAACAAGCGCTGGTCGTTCCAGGCTCCGGATTGGTCAAGAAACAAGCCGAGCAAGAGGGGTTGGATAAAGTTTTTGTCGCGGCTGGATTTGAATGGCGTGAACCCGGTTGTTCGATGTGTCTGGCGATGAATGACGACCGTTTAACGGCGGGTGAACGGTGTGCCTCAACTTCAAATCGGAACTTCGAAGGGCGGCAAGGACCCGGCGGCAGAACGCATCTGGTCAGTCCGGTGATGGCCGCCGCTGCCGCAATTGCCGGGCATTTCGTCGACGTACGCGAATTCAATCAATAGATTACGGGCTGCAAGCAACTGCTCACACAAATAAATGGAAAAATTTCATACTTTTACCGGCTTGGTGGCGCCGCTGGATCGTGCCAATGTAGATACCGATGCCATTATTCCGAAACAATTTCTTAAATCAATCAAACGTTCCGGCTTTGGCCAGAACTTATTCGATGAATGGCGCTATCTCGATCATGGGGAGCCGGGCATGGATGCAGCGCAACGCCAGCCGAATCCCGAATTTGTGCTGAATCAAGCCCGCTATCAAGGGGCGCAGATACTGCTGGCACGAGCCAATTTTGGTTGCGGATCGAGCCGCGAACACGCGCCTTGGTCGCTTCAGGATTATGGCTTTCGCGTCATCATTGCTCCCAGTTTTGCCGATATCTTTTTTAATAATTGTTTTAAGATTGGCTTGCTGCCAGTTGTGCTTGACGCAGCGCAAATGGATCATTTGTTTGAAGAAGTTAAATCGGCAGTAGGGTATCGTTTGACGGTAGACCTCGAGAAACAGACAGTGATCACACCACAAAACACAGAATTTAAATTTGAGGTTGATGCTTTTCGTAAGCATTGCTTGCTGAACGGCTTGGATGAAATCGGCCTCACTTTGCAGCATGCCGAGAAGATTAAACAATTTGAACAGAAACGGCGCAATGAGCAACCCTGGTTGTTCATATAAAGATTATTACTAAAAATTAAAATATGATGAAAATTGCTGTTTTAGCAGGCGATGGAATTGGTCCTGAAATCATCGCGCAAGCCGTACGTGTACTGGATGCTTTAAAAACGGATGGCTTGGCTATCGAGCTGGAATACGGCTTGATCGGCGGCTGCGCGGTTGACGCCACGGGTGAACCTTATCCGGCCGCGACGCATCGATTGGCCAGTCAAGCGGATGCGGTTCTACTCGGAGCCGTTGGCGGGCCGAAATACGATGCGTTGCCACGCCATCAACGCCCCGAAAGGGGACTGCTCGCTATCCGCAAAGAACTGAATTTATTTGCCAATCTGCGCCCGGCGATTCTCTATCCTGAACTAGCCAATGCTTCCAGTTTGAAGTATGACGTGGTTGCGGGCCTCGATATCATGATCGTGCGCGAATTGACGGGAGATATTTATTTTGGCGAGCCGCGCGGAATTGAGACGCGAGACGGACAACGTGTCGGATTTAACACGATGATTTACAGTGAATCCGAAATACGGCGGATTGCCCATGTTGCTTTTCAAGCCGCGGCTAAACGGCAGGGAAAATTGTGCTCCGTGGATAAAATGAATGTGCTGGAATGCACACAATTATGGCGCGACGTGGTTATCGAAGTGGCAAAAGAATATCCGCAAGTCATGCTGTCGCATATGTTGGTCGATAATGCCGCGATGCAATTGGTGCGCAATCCGAAGCAATTCGATGTCATCGTTACCGGAAACATGTTCGGCGATATATTGTCCGATGAAGCTTCGATGCTAACGGGATCGATCGGCATGTTGCCTTCCGCTTCGCTGGATGAAAATAATAAAGGTTTGTACGAACCGATTCATGGTTCGGCGCCGGATATTGCCGGCAAGGATCTGGCGAATCCGCTGGCAACAATATTATCGGCGGCCATGATGTTACGTTACACATTCAACCGGGAAGAAGCCGCGCAACGCATCGAGAATGCTGTCAAAAAAGTTTTGGCTGCAGGCTACCGCACAAAAGATATCGATGAGTCTGGAATGAAGACGGTTGGCACTAAGGCGATGGGTGATGCAGTGTTGTCGGCGATGTGAAAGCGCTTTGGTAGCGGATTAATGTACGAATGATTGAATTGGCGGTGTATTGGCGCATTACTCACTGGGTATCAATTTGTAATGTAAGTTAATATTTAAGCAGTGTTTTTATTTGATTAACCGGTTGTCAATTTTAAGGTAAGAGATAAGCAATGAAACAAGTTGGTTTTGTTGGTTGGCGTGGCATGGTAGGTTCCGTCTTGATGCAAAGAATGCGGGAAGAAGAAGATTTTTCTCTGATTGATCCTGTTTTTTTCACGACTTCACAAAAAGGCGGTACAGGCCCTGAAATTGGCAAGGAAACGCCGCCATTAAAAGATGCTTTCGACCTGGATCAACTGAGCGCGATGGATATCATCATTTCCTGCCAGGGCGGAGATTACACCAATCAGGTTTTCAAGCAATTACGCCAATCCGGCTGGCAAGGTTATTGGATCGATGCAGCATCCGCATTACGCATGGAAAAAGATGCCGTGATCATACTGGATCCGGTCAATAAACCGGTCATTGAACAGGCACTGCATGACGGCGTGAAAAACTATATTGGCGGTAATTGCACGGTCAGCTTGATGCTCATGGCCGTCGGCGGGCTTTTTGAGAAAGGCATGGTGGAGTGGATGAGCGCCATGACTTATCAAGCAGCCTCGGGTGCCGGTGCGAAAAATATGCGCGAATTACTGCAACAAATGGGTGAAGCGCATCGCGTAGCCAAGGATTTGTTGAACGATCCAGCTTCCAGCATTCTGGAAATTGACCGTGAAGTTGCCGGCACATTACGCGATAAAAAATTCCCCACGGAAAATTTCGGTGTGCCGCTGGCAGGCAGTCTGATTCCTTGGATCGACAAAGAAGTCGCCAATGGACAGAGCCGGGAAGAATGGAAAGGACAGGCGGAAACCAACAAGATTCTCGGAAGCAGCGACCAGCAAATACCTGTCGATGGCATCTGCGTGCGTGTCGGTGCAATGCGTTGCCATAGCCAGGCGCTCACCATCAAACTAAAACAAGATGTGCCATTGGATGAAATCGAGGAAATTATCGCTCAATCCAATGATTGGGTGCAGGTTGTTCCTAACGAAAGAGAAGCAACCACTTCCAGATTAACACCGACTGCCGTAACAGGCTCTTTATCGATACCGGTGGGACGATTACGTAAGTTGGCGATGGGTAAAGAATATTTATCCGTTTTTACCGTCGGTGATCAATTATTATGGGGCGCGGCGGAACCGCTGCGAAGAATGCTGCGCATACTGATTCAGCATTGAAATTCTCATTTCTTCACACTTTAGGTACATTTTAACAATTATAGGTCTGTTTTATATGAATTAGCCTGTAATTTAAGGCATAATCTTAGCTTACATGATTGCGTCACAATGTTAGCCTTTCGATATCTTTTTTCAAAAAAACTAGAGAGGGTACTTCGGTGTATAAAACATCTTTCAGAGTAAGCTTGCTTGTAATCGTTCTGATGTTGCCATGGGCTGTTGTTCAAGCCGCAGGACTTGGTAAGCTGACACTCAATTCCGCTTTGGGACAACCGCTTGCCGCTGAAATCGAGATTGTCACTACCAGCAGCGATGATGTGGCATCTCTAAAAGCCAGTGTCGCCACTCGGGAAGCGTTTGCCCAAGCCGGTATCAACTATGAATCGGTGCTGTCGGCTGTCAAAGCATCGGTAGAATTACGGTCGAATGGTAATCCCTATATCAAGCTGACCTCTCCGCAAGCTGTCAACGATCCTTTTTTGATGATATTGATGGAGCTCAGCTGGTCTTCAGGCCGGATATTACGTGAATATACGGTTCTGCTTGATCCGGTTGAGACCAATACGCAAAATCTTGCGGCAGCCAGCACCAGTTCCACTCCAGCGATAGTGGCAACCCGCCTGGATGAGGAAAGAGCACCTAGTGCTGAGAAAGATAACCCAACTGCAAATTCATCACCCAAGCGAAAAAATCATGCTACCGGGCAAACGAAAAAATCCTATGGACCGGTAAAACGGGGAGATACCCTATCATCCATCGCGCGCCAGGTATCACCAGTCGGTGTCGATCTTAATCAAATGCTGGTGGCGCTCTATCATGCAAACCGGGATGCCTTTATTGCAGACAACATGAACCTGCTCAAAGCCGGTGCAGTTCTGAAAATACCCGAGAAAAACGAAATTGCATCGATTGATACAACAACCGCAAAAGCAGAAATTAAAATGCAAACTGCGGATTGGCGCAGTTATCGAGGAAAACTGGCGGATATTAGCCGAGAATCACCGGCATCCCGCACGATCAGCCAATCGGATCAAGGTCAGATTACAACCACGCTGGATAAGAAATCCGCTGCAGCGCCAAGTGCATCTAAAGAAGTTCTGAAACTATCCAGTGGTGCTCAATTGCCGGATAAGGACGGTAAGACTCCTGACGCAAATCTTGTCGATCGTCTGCGCATGATGGAAGAGGATGCCATCGCACGAAACCTAGCTTTAAAGGAAGCCAATGAACGTGTGGCGATGCTGGAAAAAAGCATTGATAATCTTAAGCAATTATTAGAACTGAAGGATTCCGTTCTGGCGCAAGCCCAACTCAAAGCGGAACCGGCTTCAAAAACTACTGTTAAACCGGAAATCCAAACTGCAACTGCAGTAGATACGGTAGCTGAAAAAGGTCCGAAGCAGGAATCGGAATCCACCGCCGCGCAAGAGATTCCAGTTACTCAACCGGCGCCCGAAGCAGCAAAGACTGCGCCAGTGACTCCATTACCCTTGCCGCCAGAAGATGCTGAGGGTCAGTCCTGGATTGATCTGTTACTCAATTACATTGAGTATATTGCTGCTGCATCGGTGCTAGGGTTGTCGCTGATTTTGCTCATGATGAAAAGACGCCGCAACCAATTGGAAGAAGCCGGTGAGGAAGAAGAGGACAAGAAAGAGAATTTCTCTTCAGCCATGCGATCGCGTATGGCGACAATGACTGCTGCCCAGGCAGCTACGGATGCGGCCGCTGATGTACCTACCGCAGAGCGTGAAGAGGATGATTTAACTTATCAGAATATTAATGCTTCTTCCGAGGATGAAGAGTTTGATAAGGATGCTCAATATTACGAAGACAATGTCGCGCAATATGATTCTGTTTCAGAATCGCCAGTTGACGATGAACAATCGGCAAATGATTTGCAACAGGATGAGCAGCCCATTGATGAAAATGTGCAGGATAATTTTGCAGAAGAATATGGTCAATCGGATGATTCCGATCAGGATTCGACCACTCCAGCCAATCAGATTGATTTCGATTTGAGTGACGAGGCTACTGATGCTAAACATCAAGTGGCTGCAAATCAATCATCGATTGGAGATGAAGCTGGATTATCGAGCGCTGCAGAAGATTTGAGAGCGCCTGAGAGCACTTCAGATTATGCACTGGAAATTAATTTTGACGATTCGGAAAAATCTCTCGATTCTGTCAATCTAAATGACGATGAAAAACTGGATTTTGATTTAGGCGATTCTGATATTGATTTTACTGAAGATAAAACAGTGAATGAAATTGAAGTGCCATCATTAGATGACGAATCAATAGCGATTGACAGCAGTGAGAAATTCTCTGGATTAGATGAACCCTTGGAATTTGATTCATCGCTGGAAGTTGCGCATGAAGCCATTGAACCGGAATTGGAATCCAGCATTCCCGATTTAGCCGGCATTGATTTGAATCTTGAAGATTCCACCCAAGAGAGTGAAAAGAATGAGAATCCTGATTTGGGTGAAAAGAGCGAGCAATGGCAGGAAGTGGAAACCAAGCTCGACTTGGCAAAAGCTTATCAAGAAATGGACGATAAGGAAGGCGCCAAAGAAATGCTTGAGGAGGTCATCCGAGATGGCGACGATAAGCAGAAGAAAGCTGCAAAGAAAATGCTAAAAAGCCTGTAATGGCTTCTTAACGCACATTGCACCCAATCAACCTGTATGGCAATTCTAGTTTGTGCGGATAGCGCTGGTTTTAGAGTATGACGGCAGCCGTTATTGCGGATGGCAAAGCCAACCGCAAGGCTGCTCGATTCAAGATACGCTTGAGGCAACCCTATCCAAGATCGCACAGGAAAAAATTCGCATCATCACTGCGGGCCGCACCGATACCGGAGTTCATGCACTTTATCAAGTCGTTCACTTTGATACATCAGCGCAACGCCCGGTCAATGCATGGATACGTGGTGTCAATGCGCTCTTGCCCAGTGATATTGCCATTCTATGGGCGGCAGAGGTATCCAGCGAATTCCACGCAAGATATAGCGCTGTAGAGCGGCGCTATATCTATTTGTTATTAAACCAATCGGTTCGTCCCGGTCTCAATAACAACAAGGTGGGATGGTACCATCACCCGCTGCAATTGGAGCAAATGCAAAGCGCGGGCGCAATCCTGGTGGGTGAACATGATTTCTCCGCATTCCGGGCGGCGGAGTGTCAAGCGAAGTCTCCGGTACGGACAATCACCCGGTTGACTATTTCCCAACAAGGAAATTTATTTGTTTTTGAGCTATGTGCAAATGCATTTTTGCATCACATGGTGAGAAATATTATCGGCTGCCTTGTTTATATCGGGAAAGGCAAGTATTCTGTCGAATGGATGCATGCATTGCTGGACAGCCGTAACCGGACATATGCGGCGCCGACATTTTCTCCTGCAGGATTGTATCTGGCGGGTGTGAAATACGATGCTGACTGGGGGATGCCGGAGTTTTCCCAGCTCCCGGTCATTCCGGGGCTATCGATACATAATTAAGTTATACACAAGACGATATAGATTTCCATGTCAGTGCGCGTAAAAGTATGCGGAATTACCCGTAGTGAAGACGCAATTGCAGCGGTTCAGAACGGTGTTGATGCCATCGGTTTTGTTTTCTGGCCACACAGTACGCGCTATATTGATCCGGAATCCGCGCGCCGGATTGCCGAAGTGATTCCACCTTTCATTTGTACGGTCGGTGTCTATGTCGATCCAGATTCGGCTTGGGTCGAAGAAACCGCTCGTGCTGCCAAACTCAATCTGCTGCAATTTCATGGTGATGAATCGCCGGAATTCTGCAATCAATTTTCCCAGCCTTATATTAAAGCGATTCGAGTCAAACCGGATACAGATTTGCTACAATACGCCCAACGTTACGGGGCAGCAAAAGGATTGTTACTCGATACTTATGCTGCGGACATGCCCGGAGGTACTGGACACGCTTTTGATTGGCAACTTATTCCACAGCAATTGTCTCTACCGCTCATTCTTTCCGGTGGTTTAAATCCCGATAATGTGGCAAGAGCGATCAAACAAACCCAACCCTGGGCGGTTGATGTCTCAAGTGGTGTGGAAACCTCAAAGGGTATCAAGGATAAGAAAAAAATTATTGCTTTCATGCAAGGAGTTAAACAATTGTGAGTGCTTATGACCTGCCGAATAAAGAAGGCCATTTTGGTCCCTATGGCGGCATATTTGTCGCTGAAACGTTAATTTCAGCTTTGGAAGATTTGCGCAAGCAATATGAATTTTATCGCGATGATCCCGAATTTAAAGCAGAATTTGCTTATGAATTAAAACATTATGTCGGACGTCCCAGTCCTATTTATCACGCCAAAAGGTGGTCGGAGCATTTAGGGGGCGCACAGATACTTTTGAAGCGAGAGGATTTAAACCATACCGGCGCGCACAAAATCAACAACACCATCGGTCAGGCTTTGCTCGCGCGGCGCATGGGTAAAAAACGAGTCATAGCAGAAACCGGCGCGGGTCAGCATGGCGTGGCAAGTGCGACAGTAGCCGCGCGTTACGGTATGGAATGCGTGGTTTACATGGGTTCCGAAGATGTGAAACGGCAGGCCACCAATGTTTATCGCATGAAATTGCTGGGCGCCACAGTAGTGCCGGTCGAATCCGGGTCACGAACCTTAAAAGATGCCTTGAATGAAGCGATGCGCGATTGGGTCACCAATGTTGAAGATACTTTTTACATTATCGGTACCGTAGCTGGACCGCATCCTTATCCAATGATGGTGAGAGATTTTCAGGCAGTGATCGGAAACGAAGCCAAAGTACAAATGCAGGAGGATTTCAATCGTCAGCCGGATGCGCTGATTGCTTGCGTCGGTGGTGGATCGAATGCGATCGGCTTATTTTATCCTTATATTAACGATACCAATGTGCGCCTGATTGGCGTGGAAGCAGCGGGAAAAGGTATTGATACGCATCAGCATGCAGCAACGTTATCAACGGGGAAACCGGGCGTATTGCATGGTAACCGTACTTATCTGATCCAAGATGAGAATGGTCAGATCATTGAGACCCATTCCATTTCTGCCGGCCTTGATTATCCCGGCGTGGGACCGGAGCATGCCTGGCTTAAAGATTGCGGCCGTGCTGAATATGTCGCAATCACTGATGATGAAGCATTGGAAGCATTCCATACGCTATGCCGGTATGAAGGTATTATGCCGGCATTGGAGTCAAGCCATGCGCTGGCTTACGCTGCCAAATATGCGCCTACTTTACCCAAAGATAAGCTGCTGCTGGTGAATTTGTCCGGACGAGGTGACAAGGATATGGCAACGGTTGCGCAAATGTCCGGTTTAACGCTGTAACTTGAGTAGCAGTATTTTGCAGTTTTCTGAGAAGAATTGAGAGCGGATGACCACATGAGCTTTATAAAGAGTTTAATGAATATTTTCAGCGATCAAAATGACGCTAAAAAGATAAATCGTATTGCCACGAAATTCGCTGCACTAAAAAATCAAAACCGGAAAGCACTCATTCCATTTATTACCGCCGGTGATCCTAATCCGGAAATAACCGTTCAATTGATGCACCAACTGGTTCAATCGGGTGCTGATATCGTCGAATTGGGCGTGCCTTTTTCCGATCCCATGGCGGATGGACCGACAATTCAGAGATCATCGGAGCGTGCATTAAAGCATCACGTCAGTCTGCATGATGTTTTGCACATGGTGAGTGAATTCAGAAAAACGGATAGCACGACACCGGTTGTTTTAATGGGGTACGCCAATCCGGTTGAAGCTCTGGGTTATGCAGCCTTTGCAGCCAAGGCAAAAGATAGCGGTGTCGATGGTGTCTTGATTGTCGATTATCCGCCTGAAGAATCGGCCGAATGGGTGCAATGCCTCGAGCAACAGGAAATCGACGCGATCTTTTTGCTGTCCCCAACAACACCGCAGGCACGCATTGAACAAGTGGCGAAAATGGCCAGAGGCTACGTTTACTATGTTTCTCTAAAAGGGGTGACCGGCGCATCCCACCTCAATCTTCAGGATGTTAGCGCGATGCTGGCACGGTTACGCCAATATATCGCATTGCCGATCGGTGTCGGATTTGGCATTCGCGATGGCGCAACAGCCAAGGCAGTCGCTGATCTGGCCGATGCCGTGGTGGTTGGCAGCCGCATCATCGAGGAAATCGAAAAATCTCCGGAAGCTGAGTTGCTCGGAAACGTAGGAAATCTGATCGGCACCTTGCGTAAAGCCATTGATGAGAATTGAAACAATGTTTAAAACACGTTTTAGGAAACGTCACAGATGAGCTGGTTTCAGAACATTATCCCGCCAAAGATCAAGAGAAAAGAAGCAGGTGAAAAGAAAATAGTGCCGGAAGGCTTGTGGAGTAAATGCCGCACCTGTGAAGCGGTTTTATACTACACGGACCTAGCCAAGAATTTGAATGTTTGCCCTAAATGTGATTTTCATAACCGTATTTCGGCAAGAAATCGTCTCGATCAACTGCTTGATCCGGAAGGGCGTTATGAAATCGGTGCTGAAGTGGTTGCCACTGATGCACTGAAATTCAAAGACAGCAAACGTTATACGGATCGCCTGGCACAAGCGAAAGAAAACACTGACGAGCAAGATTCCTTAGTGGTGCTGCAAGGCACCATCAAAACGATGCCGGTCGTTGTCGCGGTATTTGAATTCGGTTTTATGGGTGGTTCGATGGGCTCAGTCGTAGGCGAACGATTCGTGCGCGGTGTCAAAACTTGTATTGATCACCACCTGCCCTTTATTTGTTTCAGCGCCAGTGGCGGCGCTCGCATGCAGGAAGGTTTGTTCTCCTTGATGCAAATGGCGAAAACAACGGCCGTGCTGACTAAACTGAGTCATCGGAAATTACCGTTCATATCGGTTCTGACCGACCCGACGATGGGTGGTGTATCCGCCAGTTTTGCCTTTCTTGGCGATGTGGTGATTGCCGAACCCGGCGCACTGATCGGTTTTGCCGGTCCGCGTGTCATTGAACAAACGGTGCGCCAGACACTTCCTGATGGCTTCCAGCGCGCTGAATTTTTATTGCAGCACGGTGCGATCGATATGATCGTGGACCGGCGGCAAATGCGTGACAAGATTGTCAATCTCTGCACGCAACTGATGCGTATTCCTGCGCCCATTCCTTAAATACCGTTTGATCATTTCACTTCCTGCTTAATACAGGCACGCCAAATGGAAGCTGATTCGCTTGCTGATTGGTTAACATATCTGGAATCGCTTCATCCCAAAACGATTGAAATGGGATTGGCGCGTGTCAACCGGGTTCGATCCAAACTTGCTTTAACACCGCAATTTCCCATAATCATGGTGGGAGGTACAAATGGTAAGGGCTCGGTTTGTGCAATGCTGGAATCGATATTATTTTGCGCTGGCTACAAAGTGGGATGTTATACCTCACCGCATTTGCTGCGCTATAACGAACGTGTCCGCATCGATAAGAATGAAGTGGCTGATAAAAGCCTATGTGATGCCTTTGCGCACATCGATGCTGCCAGAAAGGAATGCGATACGTCGTTGACTTTTTTTGAATTTGGCACATTGGCGGCGGTGCAAATATTTATTCAAGCGCGTGTCGACGTGGCGATCTTAGAAGTCGGTCTCGGCGGACGCCTGGATGCGGTGAACATATTCGATGCGGATTGTGCAATCGTAACCAGTATCGATCTTGATCACATGGATTATCTGGGAGATACGCGGGAAAAAATAGGTTTTGAGAAAGCCGCGATTTTTAGAAAAGGCAAACCGGCTATTTGTGCGGAAGCTGATATACCCGATTCTGTTTATCAGCAAATTGAAACTTCCGGTGCCCAATTTTTCCGTTTGACCCAAGAATTCGGTTTCTCAAATAAAGGCATGCAATGGGATTACTGGGGACCGAAAGGGGGGCGGCATTCTCTTCCATTCCCCGCGCTCCGGGGCGCCAAGCAACTGCAGAATGCAAGTGCTTGCCTGGCTGCATTGGATACCCTGTGCGAATTGTTACCGGTCAGTATGAAAGACATCCGGCAAGGATTGGGCGAAGCGGTCATACCGGGCAGATTTCAAATGGTTTCGACACAGCCGATGATTATCTTGGATGTCGCTCACAATCCCGCTGCAGCCGCTGTTCTAGCGGAAAATTTAGCAGCTACGAAGCCATCCGGCCGCACTTATGCGGTATTTTCCATGCTGCTAGACAAAGATATCCAGGGTGTCATTCAGGCATTAAAAAACGATATCGATTTTTGGCTGGTATCGGCTATACCATCTCCTCGCGCTGCATCGGCCGATTATTTGATTGATGAAATTCATCAAGCGGGTATTTCAAGCGATAAGGATGTCATTCACCAGTTTTCCGACAGTGCCGCGGCTTTTGTTTTTGCCTGTGAACAAGCCGGTAAAAATGATAGAATTTGCATATTCGGATCGTTCTATACGGTAAGCGGGGTGTTGCAGTATCTAAGCACACAACAAAGCAGGTAATAATCGGCTATTTCAAATGAATAAAAATATCAGTGAAGAAGAATTATTACTCAGGAAACGCGCAAGGCGGCGCCTGGTTGGCGCTATTATGCTGGTACTTGCTGCTGTAATTGTACTGCCGGCTATATTCGATGAGCCAAAAGGCGGAAGTGAAAAACAGGAAATTGCAATCAACTTGCCGGCGGTTAAGAACAATAGGAATGATTTGGCGCTCAAAGAAGAGCCTGTGAGCCGCGAATTTTCGGGTATAGACGATGAGGCATCGCCTGAGTTACCCGGAAAATCGAAAGTAGGTCTGCAACCTCATGATGAATACTCCGGAATGTCAAATGACCAGAAACGCATTCCAATCCCAGGTATTAAACCAAAATTTGACCGGCGTCCGGTAGCTGTCGCTCCTGAAGTGAAAAATAATGCAGCAGTGAATACCCCAGCACCTGCACTCGTACCCGCACCTGCGGCAACTTCAGCCAGTCCATCCGCAGCAGTACCGGGGGATGCAGCTAAAGCATTTGTCGTGCAACTGGGGGCATTTTCCGATCAAGCAAAAGCCAAGCAGCAGCAAGCCAATCTATTATCGAGCGGGTTTAAAGCTTACACTGAAACACTGAAAGTCGATCATAATGAAGTGACGCGTGTACGGATTGGCCCTTTCGCGACACGAAGCGCCGCAGAAACCGAACTAAAAAAACTAAAAAAGATTGGGCTTGACGGTGTAGTGGCTCCCAAATAAGCTGATAATGGAATGGTTTTTATTTTTCTGTTATGAATCAACGAGAATTGGATTGATTTTAACTGATGACTGCGTTTGATTATGTCGTTTCCGGTATTTTTCTTGTTTCAATACTTTTAAGTATTTTCCGGGGATTTGTCCGGGAGACACTATCCATTGCCGGTTGGGTAGTTGCTTTTATAGTAGCCAGTGCGTATGGATCGTTTTTTGAACAGTTTTTACCGGTTGAAATTGTCGGTGAGACACTGCGTATTTCGATTGCATTTGTTTTAACGTTTCTTGCGGTACTGTTGATCACTGCACTGGGGACTATGTTGCTGACTTCATTGATCAAAGGTATCGGGTTGGGATTCATCGACCGATTGTTTGGTTCTATTTTTGGTCTTTTAAGGGCGATGGCGATTGTAACGTTACTGACTTTAATTGCCGGATTAACGACAATTCCCAATCAGGTATTTTGGCAGCAAGCAGTTTTGAGCCGCCCTTTGGAGGCGATTGCACTGCAAGTGTTACCTTGGCTTCCAACCGATCTTTCAAAACGCATTAGTTTTGAAAGAAAAGAAAATTCTTAAGATGGGCCAAGGACAACAAAATTAACGGAGCAGTTCTATGTGTGGAATTCTCGGCATTGTTGCAAAATCACCCGCCAATCAGTTACTTTATGATGGTTTACTCATGTTGCAGCATCGCGGACAGGATGCAAGCGGCATTGTAACAGCGCAAGGGAATACTTTTCACATGCATAAGGGTTTAGGGTTGGTGCGTGACGTATTTCGTACCCGAAACATGCGTGCATTGGCAGGTAATATCGGTATCGGTCATGTGCGCTATCCTACCGCCGGGTCAGCTAACTCTTCAGCCGAGGCACAGCCTTTTTATGTCAATTCGCCGTTTGGGATTGTATTAAGTCATAACGGTAATTTAACCAACGCGGAACAACTGAATCAAGAATTGTTCAGAACCGATTTGCGGCACGTGAACACCAATTCCGATTCGGAAGTTTTGCTCAATGTGCTGGCGCATGAATTGCAGGAAAGCACGCGCAATGGCCAGCTCGACCCCGCTACTATTTTTGCTGCGGTGGCGGGTGTTCATAAACGCTGCAAAGGCGCTTATGCGGTGGTGGCGATGATCGCAGGTTATGGGTTACTGGCCTTTCGCGACCCCTATGGCATACGGCCGTTGGTTTTTGGTACTGCAGAAAGTGAATTGGGCGATGAATACTTGATCGCATCGGAAAGTGTGGCGCTGGATACACTGGGTTTTAAATTGATACGCGATATACAACCCGGGGAAGCTATTTTTATCGATGAAGACGGCAATTTTTACAATAAGCAGTGCGCCCCCCATGCTTCGTTGAATCCCTGTATTTTTGAATATGTCTATTTAGCCCGGCCCGATTCCGTCATTGACGGTATCTCAGTTTACGAAACGCGATTAAACATGGGGGAACATCTGGCTGAGAAAATCAGAAGTACGATGCATCATTTGGATATTGACGTGGTCATCCCGATTCCCGATTCCAGCCGCCCCAGCGCCTTACAGCTTGCCAACAGTTTAGGAATTGATTTTCGTGAAGGATTTGTCAAGAATCGCTATGTCGGCCGCACCTTCATCATGCCGGGTCAGCAGCAGCGACGTAAATCCGTGCGGCAAAAACTGAATGCCATGGGTATCGAATTTCGAGGCAAGAATGTTATGTTGGTGGACGATTCCATCGTTCGCGGCACAACGAGCCGGGAAATTGTTCAGATGGCACGCGAGGCGGGCGCAAATAAAATTTACTTTGCTTCCGCAGCGCCCCCGGTGCGATATCCGAATGTATACGGTATTGACATGCCGACGCGCCAGGAATTGATCGCGACTGATCGCACGACAGAAGAAATTTGTAATGAAATTGGCGCAGATTATTTGATTTTTCAAGATTTGGATGCACTAAATCATGCTGTCTCAAAAGTATTGCCTGCGGTTAAAAGTTTTGAAACTTCATGTTTCAACGGTAATTATATAACCGGGGATATTACTTCCGAATATTTACAAACCCTGGAATCACAGCGCAATTCCAATCATTCGATATTACAGACTAAACTCAATACACAATTGGATTTGAGCTTGGTTTTTTCCGAATAACGCACTGAGCAGAGCATTTAATAAACATCATGTCATTTTGAGTCTTGCTATTTGTCGCCCAATTCTCTGTTCATAATAAACTTTTCCTGATTTCTATAAATATCGTTTTCGCTCAAGGTTCATTCTATGTCAGATCACTTACAGCCTGAAACGCTGGCGCTCCATACGGGAGTTCATCGCAGTCAATTCAACGAACACTCAGAAGCCATGTATCTGACTTCAAGTTTCGTTTTTGAGAGCGCCGCTCAAGCAGCTGCGCGATTTTCCGGCAATGAACCGGGTAACATCTATTCCAGGTTTACCAATCCCACCGTGACCGCGTTTGAAGAACGGCTGGCTGCATTGGAAGGAGCAGAAGCCTGCATCGCGACGTCCTCCGGTATGTCGGCCATATTGGCCTGCACAATGGGGTTATTGTCGGCAGGCGATCATATCGTTGCATCGCGCAGTTTGTTCGGCGCAACAGTCAATTTATTCAATAACATATTGAAACGCTTCAATATCGACACAACTTTTGTGTCGGCGACCGATGTAAAGTCATGGCAAGCCGCTATACAGCCCAATAGCAAGCTGTTTTTTTTGGAAACACCGTCTAATCCGTTAACGGAAATCTCCGATATTGCGGAACTCAGTAAAATTGCCAAGAAAGCAGGCGTTTGGCTGGCGGTCGATAATTGTTTTTGTACCCCTATTCTGCAGAAGCCGCTTGAGTTAGGCGCCGATATCGTTATTCATTCCGCGACTAAATATTTGGACGGACAAGGCAGAGTGTTGGGCGGTGCTGTGCTCGGTAAGCGCGAATTGCTGATGGATGGCGGAATCTATGGATTCTTGCGTACTGCCGGGCCGACACTCAGTGCTTTCAATGCATGGGTGATACTGAAGGGTTTGGAAACGCTTAAGTTGCGCATAGAAGCGCACTCGTCAAATGCGTTGCAAATGGCACAATGGCTTGAAGCACAACCGAATGTGACGCGTGTCTTTTATCCCGGCTTAGCCTCGCATCCGCAGCATGCATTAGCGCAACGTCAGCAAAAATCCGGTGGTGGGATTGTGACGTTTGAAGTCAAAGGCGGTAAAGAAGCCGCTTGGCGTGTCATTGATTCGACACGTTTGATATCGATTACCGCCAATCTGGGCGATGCGAAAAGCACGCTGACCCACCCGGCCACAACAACCCATGCGCGTATCAGTCAAGAAGCACGGGATGCTGCCGGTATCACCGATGGATTGTTGCGTATTGCAGTTGGATTGGAAGCGGTGCAGGATCTGCAAGCTGATCTGCACCGCGGACTGACATAATGGCACGATGTCATCGTGATGAGCGGCTGCCGGATTGCGGTTAAATCACTTCGGCTTTTTCGATGATGACATTTTCAAGTGGAACATTCTGGTGGCCTGCGTGATCACCCGTTTTGACCTTCTTGATTTTATCCACAACATCCTGACCTTCAATTACTTTACCGAACACGCAATAACCAAAACCCTGCGGTGTTGAAGATTTGTAATTCAAAAAGCCGTTATTAGTGACATTGATGAAGAATTGCGCCGTTGCGGAATGAACATCGGCGGTACGAGCCATTGCGATAGTGTACGAATCATTTTTAAGCCCGTTGGCAGCTTCATTCTGGATAGGTGGTTGTGTCTTTTTTTGCTTCATTCCAGGCTCAAATCCGCCGCCTTGAATCATAAAGTCGTCAATAACACGATGAAACAATGTATTGTCATAGAATCCACTGGTAACGTAATTTAAGAAATTCTGCACGGTTTCCGGCGCATTCTCGCTATCCAGTTCAAGCGTAATAACACCATAATTGGTTTGTAATCTGACCATATCTATCCTATGTAAAGTGATGATTTTTGTTATTGCGTATTTTTCTCAAGCGCGGGCAGTTTTATCACATCTTCAATAACGACGCTATTTTTGGGTACATCACCGCCAAAAGGGCCACCAGATCCGGTCGGCAGCGATGCAATCTTATTGACAACTTCCATGCCGGAAACCACCTTGCCGAATACTGCATATCCGTAGCCATTCTGAGTCGGCGCTTTGTAATTCAGGAACGCATTATTGGCGACATTAATAAAAAATTGCGCCGATGCCGAGTGTGGATCCGAAGTGCGCGCCATCGCAATGGTTCCGGGTTCATTTTTTAAACCATTATCGGCCTCGTTTTGGATCGGCGATCGTGCCGGTTTTTGTTTCAATGCTGTATCGAATCCGCCGCCTTGAATCATGAAGCCAGCAATCACACGGTGAAAGACGGTATTTTTGTAAAATCCATCGTCAACATATTGCAGGAAATTCTCGACGGTTTTCGGTGCTTTTTCCGGATAAAGCTCGAGAACGATACTGCCCAAATTGGTTTTCATTTCAACCCGTGTCTCTGAGGCGTGAACAGGTAAGCACAGTGCAATTAACAATAAAAAAATCAGAATTTGACAGCGATGCATAGTTAAGTTTCCTAATTGGCAAGTAGCGGGTAAGGGCTTTGCGCCTACGTTATGTTATACTCGAAGGCTATTTCAAAAAGCGCGGGAACGGCCAGATTCTATCAAGAAGATGGCTGACTCTACAATTTTATCTGTTGACCTTATGCTCAAAATTTATAACTCAATCGCCCGGGAAAAACAAGATTTTGTTTCAATAACGCCTGGAAAAGTAAAAATTTATGTATGCGGTATGACGGTTTATGATTATTGTCATTTGGGACATGCGCGAGTTTTGGTGGTTTTCGATACGGTTAGCCGCTGGTTCACAGCCAATAATTTCGCAGTCAGCTATGTGCGGAATGTGACTGATATTGATGATAAAATTATCAAGCGCGCACAGGAAAATAATGAATCAATCGAAACACTGACACAACGTTTCATTCAAGCGATGAATGAGGATTCGGCCGCGTTGGGTGTTTTGCCGCCGAGCCATGAGCCGCGCGCGACGGATTTTGTTGAGCATATGATTGCAATGATCAGCACGCTGGTGGAAAAACGTCTGGCTTATCATGCGAAAAATGGCGATGTGTATTATTCCGTACATGATTTTCCCAATTATGGAAAACTTTCCGGTAAATCCCTGAACGACCTGCGCGCTGGCGAGCGTGTGGAAATTGATTCAAATAAAAAAGACCCGCTGGATTTTGTGTTGTGGAAATCGGCCAAACCGGGCGAGCCGTTCTGGGAATCTCCTTGGGGCAGGGGGCGTCCGGGCTGGCACATCGAATGCTCCGCGATGAGCGAACAGTTATTAGGCATTCACTTTGATATTCATGGTGGTGGGCAGGATCTGCAGTTCCCGCATCATGAGAATGAAATCGCGCAAAGTGAAGGCGCGCATGATCATCCTTTTGTCAATTACTGGATGCATAATGGATTCGTCCGCGTCGACAACGAAAAGATGTCGAAATCTTTGGGTAACTTCTTTACTGTCCGTGAGATTTTAAAATTCTACCAACCGGAGGTCGTGCGCTTTTTTATTCTGCGCGCGCACTATCGCAGTCCGCTGAATTATTCCGATCAACATCTTAAAGATACCAAGCTTGCGTTGGATCGCTTGTATATTGCACTCAAAGATGCCGGTCCGGTCAATGCGATAGCACTGGATTGGAATAACACCTACGCGCAACGATTCAAAATTGCCATGGATGATGATTTCAATACGCCGGATGCAATTGCTGTTTTGTTTGATTTGGCGAGCGATATCAATAAATCGGGTTCAAAAGAGAATGCCGGGCTACTGAAAACACTGGGTGGTTTACTCGGTCTTTTGCAGCAGAATCCGCAAGAGTATTTGCAGAATACAATCGCTACCGGATCATCGGATGCTTTGACGCCGGATGGCATTGAGCTGCTGATTCAACAGCGTATCAGCGCGCGTAAAGAAGGCCGGTACTCCGATGCCGACGCCATTCGTAAAAATCTGCAACAACAGGGCATCATCCTCGAAGACGGCGCGCAAGGAACGACTTGGCGCCGCACTTAGCGCACCATTTCACTCAAGCTAAATTTTCCACAGATATAGCGTGGAATTGGAGAAATCATCGAGTTTGATACTTTCATCCGCTACCACACCCGGGATAGTGAATGTATTGCTAATCAACAGACTTCCCGGGCGCATTTCCTTACCGGCCTTTTCCCACAACGCGGCCATCGGCACCGGCGACAGATAAACATAAACGACATCGTATTGGGAGAAATCCTGCTGCCAGAAATCTCCCCACACGATTTTGCAGTTTGGAACACCCAGAAAGCTTCTTAATTTACTGATCAAGAACGGTAAGGGAGCGGATTCAATGCCGTGAAACTGACCATTCTTGTGTGTTCTGGCTAGATTATTCAACAGACCGCCACATCCGCTGCCCAGATCGACAAAAGAAAATCGCTCTTTGCCCGGCAGTAGTGATTCCAACGCTTGATTTGCACGTTGACTGGAAAGATACAGCGGTACTTGGGTTTTATAGGTTTTTCCATAGACCAGCCATAGGCCGAGAAAAAAAACCAGGAACCATGTCGAGGAAATATTCCATGCCAGCGCAACAACAACCAGCGGTATGAAACCCAGATGAATAGCAACCCACCATACCGGCATGCGAATGAAGTAACTGAGTAATCCCGCCAATAATCCTTGCGCCAAACTCCATTCAAATACACCCAAACCGGGAAAAGCTTGTGACAGGATAATCAGATAAACCGTCAGAATGGTCACAATCTGAACAACTAATGCGGCAATACCCGGGTGGATTCGTTTTAACATGATAAAGAATTAAATGAGTTATGGATTCTGCAGTATTTCTTTACTCGGCTCGGCCTGCATATCAACATCAATGGTTTGGCCATCCATGGTCACGGCTTTCTCGGCTTTTTCGTTCATGACGACGATGCTGATCCGGCGGTTGATCGGATTCACAGGGTCTTCCTTGTCAAACAACACCGCAGACGATAAACCGATTACTTGCAGAACCTTGTTGGTATCCATACCGCCAATAATCAGCTCGCGGCGCGAAGCGTTCGCGCGATCCGCCGATAATTCCCAGTTACTGTAACCTTTGTCCCCGGTAGGGAAAGGTTTTCCGTCGGTATGGCCGGAGAGACTGATTTTGTTTTCCACGTCATTGAGCATTTTGCCAATCTCGCGCAAAATGGTTTTGGTGTACGGCTGCAAATCGGCTTTTCCCAGTGCAAACATGGGGCGATTTTGCTCATCGACGATCTGAATTCTTAAGCCATCGGACGTGATATCCAGCAAAAGCTGATTGGCGAATTTTTTCAAAGTGGGATTGTTTTCAACCGCTTCTTCGATTTTTTTCTTCAAGCCTTCCAATTTAATGCGCTCAATGCGTTCCTTGATAATTTTCTTGGCTTGGATGTCGTCTTTAATTTCACCTTTTTTCACTTCGCCGTGCTGCCGGGTCAGATCGGTGCCGCCACCTTTCAATATGCTGCTGGTTTCGCCTATGGACGATCCGCCCGTCATGGCGACCTTGAGTGGTGTTTTGAAATACTCCGAGATGCCTTCCAATTGACTCTTGGTGGATGATCCCAGCAGCCACATGAGTAAGAAGAATGCCATCATGGCGGTGACAAAGTCAGCATAAGCAATTTTCCAAGCGCCGCCGTGATGACCACCGGCAACTTTCTTGATTCGCTTGATGACTATCGGGCGTTGTGAAAGATCATCAGCCATAATTATTCTCGCAATTCAAATGGAACGTCATTCCGAAGCGGTTATTTTGATTTACTTTGTTTGACATGCTCTTCCAATTCCAGGAAAGACGGTCTTTCGGTCGTGAATAGCACTTTGCGGCCAAACTCAATGGCCAGAACCGGTGAATAACCGTTCAAATTGGCCAGTAGTGTGATTTTGATGCACTCAAACATCTTGCTGGACTCATGGAGATTATGTTCGAGTTTGCTTGACAGCGGACTGACGAATCCATACGCCAATAAAATTCCCAGGAATGTCCCGACCAGCGCCGCAGCAATCAAAATACCCAACTCGGCGGGTGGAAGATGAACGGATTCCATCGTATGCACCACCCCCATCACCGCAGCGACAATGCCGAAAGCCGGTAATCCATCACCGAGTTTGGCGACCACATGAATCGGCACTTCGCCTTCCTGATGGTGTGTTTCCAGTTCACTGTCCATCAGGCTTTCGATTTCGAGCGAATTGAGGTTGCCGCCGACCATTAAACGCAAATAATCGGTGATAAATTCGGTGATATGGTGATCGGCCAGAATATCCGGGTATTTGGTGAAAATAGGGCTGCTGGCGGGATCATCAACATCGCCTTCAATCGACATCAACCCTTCTTTGCGGATTTTTCCCAGCACTTCATACAGCAGTGTCATCAAATCCATGTACAGTGCTTTGGTATATTTGGAGCCTTTGAAAACGGTCGGTAACGCTTTCAACGTGGCCTTGAGCGCTTTGTTCGAGTTACCGACGACAAAAGCGCCCACTGCACCACCGCCAATCATGAGCAATTCGACCGGCTGCCACAGCGAAGCGAGATGCCCGCCTGCCAGTGCAAAGCCGCCAAAAACAGAAATAATGATGATGAGATAACCAACGGATACAAGCATTGCGATGACTCCCTCGAATGTAATTACGCAATTTTTTGATGGCAAATTCTGGAGTGGGAAGTTAACACATCACTCCGGAATTCATTCTTGGGGATAAGGTTGGTTTTTTCCCGGTATTTCCGGGTTTTTTGTATTACTTAAGAATTTCTTTCACGAAAACAAGGTATAAATTGTTTATGAAGGTATTGTCTTTCATTCATCGGAAAGATGATCTTCCATGAATAGCAATGTATTTAGATAACCTGGAGAATTGAATTTTACTTCGATAGCCTACCTTCAATAAAAAAGGCAGCGCAGGTATTAATGCAAGATTTTCGCTTAAGAAATTAGAAAAGTTGCTCAACAAAATAAATAACTTCTATTTATTTGCTTTTGAAAATTTTCTTCACAAATGTGAGAAAATGTAAAACTCTAGCTTGCATGATTTACTGTAATTCTAGAGTTTAAAACAATAACTGATACTTGAAAATGTAAAATTAGCACTTGAAACAATAATAAAAACAGGAAAATATATGTTAAGAAAATCTCAAATCTCAAATCTCAAATCTCATAGCTTGATAGCGGCGAGTATCATTGCGGCAAGCACATCCTCGCTTGCTGTTGCTGATCAAATCTCACCGAATCCGAACTATGGAACGATACATCTTAGTTCCTCATCTGAAGTTTATGAAAATTATTTAGCTCCTTTTGAGAATTTTGGTTCTATATTTATTCATCCTAATGCGAGTTTGCTGAATTACGGGGATTTGCAAAACAATGTTGGCGGGCAGTTGTGGTTATTAGGAGGAGACAGCCCAAGCGATGCTTTAACTGTGATAAAAAATCTGGGTAGTCTTAGTAATGCTGGATTTATGCATTTGGGTTACGACGCAGAGATTAGCGGGGACGGCTCCATAAATAACTCTGGATATTTAGATGCTTACAATTCAGAAAATATCTCATCTTCCTCAATTAATAACTCTGGTGATTTTTATAGTTCTTTTGTATTAAAAAGTTCAGTAATAACCAATTCCGGTTTTTTTGTCGGAACGGGTGCGGTATTTTCTGAAACTCTTACAAATTCTGGTTCTTTTGATGGTGCGTCTTTTATGTTTGCAAAGACTTTTACAAATTCAGGCACCTTTAAAAATACTGGATCCTTCATGAATCTAAATGAGCATGAAGAGTGGACCTTCGGTTTAGAGTACATTCAAACTAATGGACAAACTATCAATCACGGTCAGCTTGGGTTCTTGTCAATAGAAATTTTAGGAGGCAGCTTGAGCGGAACAGGTGTGCTCATGGGCGACGTGACTATAGGTTCAAGTGCAACCGTAATTCCAGGGTCATCGCCGGGAACCCTAAGTATCGATGGCGATCTGCATAGTAGCGGGAATTATGTTTTTGAAATCGCAGGGTTGAATAGCGGTCAATACGATGTGCTGGATATTGACGGCAATGCTTTCTTCACCGGCGGCAATTTCAAATTCGATTTCATCGATGGTTTTATTCCTTCAGTCGGCGATCATTGGGATTTCCTGGTTGCGGATAGTTTAAACGGTCTTGGAACGGTCAATTTCACTTATGCCGGTTTAGGGAGTGGATTGGGTATCGATCTTCACAGCGAAGGTGGCAAAATTTCTTTGACGGTGATCACCGCAGTTCCCGAACCGGAAACCTATGCGATGCTTCTGGCAGGATTAGGCCTGATGGGTTTCATGACATACCGAAGAAAGCAAAAAGAAGCGGCTTGATTTTTATGCGTGTTAGTTAAAAGCAACCCAGCTTCGGCTGGGTTTTTTGTTGGGAATTTTCTTGAGATTTTTAGATTCTGAGCATTTATTCATTGGAAAGATAATCTTGCCACTGATCATTAATCGGGAGTGGGGTTTTTCCCTTTGTTTTGATCGATTTCTTCCTGCTGTTGTAATTCCCACATCTGCGCATACGTGCCACCGCTTGCTAGCAATTGCTGATGCGTGCCGCGTTCGATGATGCGGCCATGATCCATCACCAGAATCTGATCGGCATCGGCGATCGTCGACAGCCGGTGCGCGATGGTCAGTGTGGTGCGGTTTTGGGCGATGCGTTTCAATTCCGCCTGAATACGCTTCTCGGAATTGGAATCGAGCGCCGATGTTGCTTCATCAAAAATCAGAATAACCGGATTCTTCAAAATGGTGCGGGCGATCGCGACGCGTTGTTTTTCGCCGCCGGATAGCTTCAAGCCGCGCTCGCCCACAATCGTGGCATATTTTTCCGGCAGGCTTTCAATGAAATCATGGATATGGGCAGCACGAGCGGCAGCAAACACTTCCTCTTGCGCGGCCTCCGGCCGTCCGTACGCGATGTTGTAATAAATACAGTCGTTGAATAACACGGTGTCCTGCGGCACGATACCCATCGCGGCGCGCAGGCTTTGCTGGGTCACCGCGCGAATATCCTGATCATTGATTTGAATGCACCCCGATCGCACATCATAAAAACGGAACAGTAAGCGTGCCAGCGTCGATTTACCAGAACCGCTGTGACCGACGACGGCAATGTTCTGCCCGGCGGGAATATCGAAACTGACGTCGAACAGTATCTGACGGTTAGTTTCATAGCTGAAATCGACATGATGAAAGCGGATGGTTGCCTGATCGGCAGCGAGAACTTTGGCATCCGGTTGATCCTGAATTTCCCGGTTTTCATCCAATAATGTGAACATGCGTTCCATATCGGCTAGCGAATGCTTGATTTCGCGGTAAACAAAACCGAGAAAATGCAGTGGCATGTACAGTTGCAGCATAAAAGCATTGATCAGTACCAAATCGCCCAATGTCATGACGTCATCGATGACTTGATCAGCCGCCAGCAGCATCAGTAAAGTAACACCGATTGCGATGATTGCGCTTTGCCCGGCGTTCAGCGTGGCCAGTGAGGTTTGATTGCGGACAGCGGCTTTTTCCCACGATTGCAAATGCTCATCGTAGCGTCGCGCTTCCCAAGCTTCGTTGCCAAAATATTTTACCGTTTCGTAATTCAATAAACTGTCGATCGCCTGGGTATTGGCTTTGGAGTCCATATTATTCATGGTGCGGCGGAAAATCATGCGCCATTCGGTGACGATCAAGGTGAGTGCGATATAAGCCAGCAACGTGAGGGAAATGATGATGGAAAACCGGATATCGTATTGCTTGATCAGGATGGCCAGCACCAAACCGATTTCCAGTAACGTCGGCAGAATATTGAACAGCATGAAATTCAGCAAAAAGGAGATGCCGCGAGTGCCGCGTTCAATATCGCGTGAAACACCGCCAGTCTGGCGTTCCAGGTGAAATCGCAGCGACAGCGAATGCAGATGGCTGAATACTCTGTTCGCTACTCGCCGGATCGCCCGTTGAGTCACTTTGGCGAATATTGCGTCGCGTAGCTCACCAAACAAAGTGCTGCACAAACGCAAAACACCATATCCGATTAACAAAAAAACCGGTAGCACCAGTTCCGCGCGCGGCTGATCCAGAGCATCGACGATTTCCTTCAGAACCAGCGGTACCGAGACATTGGCCAGTTTGGCCAATACCAGCAGGCTGAGCGCCAGGATCACCCGCACTTTGAATTCCCACAAATAGGGTAATAGTGCGGCGATGGTTTTCAGGTTATTGCGTGTGGCGGCAGGTTTCTCAAGACGGGTGGGGCGCATTGCAAGGATCAACGATGTAGAGTGTAGAAGTAACTGAAAATAAATGTGTTTTGTAAATTGAGTTTCTTTGCGCTACGGCATTAAGGTAACATAAGTACGGTCACTCTGCTTTTTCGTTGTTGTATTGAGTATGAACAAAGCGCCATTCCGATGAAATTTTAATAGGTTGTGTCGCATTCATTATGGAAATTACTTGTTATCGAGATCTTGAAATCAGCCGGGAAGCGCGCCACTTGCCGGCGAGTACTTACAACCTGGCGATTACCTTATTATCGCGCTGTCCGACACGGCATTTGTTCGTTCCCATCCGCAGCATGCAATACATGGCAATCGTCGACCATGAAGAATTTGTATTCATCGATGGCGAACGTAAATGCTGGGTCGATATCGCGTGGCGGAATTTTGAACGGCAAGCGCGTGATGCGTTGGATCAACCGGTTGCGTACGATGCCGTGTATTACCGCGAGAACATGGCAGCTGTGATGAAGCGCTTACAAAGTGAATTTCCCGTGGCGTTGCAGCTGCTGGTCAATAAAACGATGCTTGAAGGTCCGGCGCGGATTATTCATTTCCCGGCGAGAAGTTAATCGTCTTCTTTCAACTCGGCATCCCAGCCTTTCGCCTTGGCGCTTGTTATCGCCTCGGAATACAGCCGCATGTGACGCTCTCGCAAGTCATCCGGCAAACGGCTGGGTAAATGTGCGTAAGGTTCCCATGCCGCATGAACTTTTTCGTACAAAGTCTGCATCTGTGCACCGCTCCAGCCTACACAGGTTTCCGTTTCCGGCAGAATACCAAATATCCAGGCGTCGCGTACAATGCGGCCTAAGTGCGTGAGTCCTTCATTTTCATCTTGATTGATACCGGCATATCGCTGATTTGTCATTGCAATAATCTCATAAAAATTTTAATTCACGGGAAGCTGTTAATACGTAACAATCAAACTTGATGCGACGATGCCGATTCCGGCACCGGTTCCGATTTTTTGTTGAATCGGTTCAGGATGTGATACGACATGCTGTTGGCAAGCTCTTCCTCGGCAAAAAATACCGTGCCGATCTGATCTTTCCGCAGCAATGCGGTCTCGTCTTCGCTGCGGCTGCGTAACACAATCTCGATATCCGGATTCAATGTGCGCGCGGTATCGATCATTTGCCGCACATTCAGCGGATCCGCCGTGGCAATGACCAGCATGGCAGCATCCTTAATATGCGCTTGGATCAGCACGGAAGGTTCCGTGGCATCGCCGGATACGGCGGTAGTGCCTTTTTTACGCAAATCCTGCACCAGCTCGCGATTTTGCTCCGCAACAATGTAGGGAATATTTTTTTCGTTCAACGCCAGGGCGATACTTTGACCGACATGCCCGTAACCCACCAGCACCACCTGGCCCTTAAGAAACTTACGTTCCGTGCTCATCGGCAGTTCCGCATAGGGATCGTCGCGATTTTCGTATTTTCGTGCCACAGTGGAATGCTTTAATATCAAATTTCTGAACGGCGTAACCGCGGCAAATGCAATCGGGTTGAACGCGATGGAAATTAACGCTCCAGCCAGCACCAAGCTCATTCCTTCCGCTGGCATCAATCCAAGCGATAAGCCCAGTCCGGCGAGAATAAAGGAGAATTCACCAATTTGCCCCAGGCTGGCGGCAACGGTCAGCGAAGTATTGAGCGGATAACGCAAAGAAAGAACTAATAGCATGGCTGCCATCGATTTGCCGACGATAATAATGGCGACTACCGCTAAAACCCGTATCGGTTCTTCGATCAGCACGGCCGGATCAAACAGCATGCCGACCGAGACAAAAAACAGTACAGCAAACGCATCGCGCAATGGCAGGGATTCTTCGGCGGCACGCTGACTGAATTTGGATTCGCGCATGACCATACCGGCAAAGAAAGCGCCCAGCGCAAACGACACATTAAATAGCGCGGCGGCGCCGTAGGCGATACAAATGGCGACCGCGACGACGGCCAGGGTGAACATTTCACGCGAACCGGTGCGAGCGACCTGCCATAGCAGCCAAGGCAGGAAGCGGCGGCCCACGATTAGCATCAAAGCGATAAACGCAGAAACCAGCAATAATGTGATGCCGATGGTGCGCCATAGCGGATCGGCTGGGCTTCCACTTTCATTCGTACCGCCCAGCATGGTCGCAAACGACGGCAACAATACCAGAATCATAACGGTAACCAGATCTTCGACGATCAGCCAGCCGACGGCAATACGACCGTTCATTGTTTCCAAAAGACCGCGCGACTCGAGTGCTTTGAGCAGCACGACCGTGCTGGCACATGATAGCGACAAACCCAACACCAATCCGGCGCCCAGACTCCAATCCCACCAGGACGCCAAAGCCATGCCCAGACCGGTTGCAACGGCCATTTGCACGATTGCACCGGGTACTGCGATGCGCTTGACCGACAGTAAGTCATCCAGCGAGAAGTGTAATCCGACGCCGAACATCAATAACATGACACCGATTTCAGACAATTGCGAGGCAATCTCGACATCCGCGACAAATCCCGGTGTGGTCGGACTGATGGCAATCCCGGCCAGGAGGTACCCAACCAATGCGGGCGTTTTAAGCTTTTCGGCAATGAAACCAAAAATCAAAGCCAAGCCAAAGCCGGCTGCAATCGTCGTAATCAGGGCAACGTTATGTTCCATTCAAATCCCAAGGTTATGGTTTATTGGCTTGAACTTCAGGGTGTTTCTATTGTAACGGTGTTGCCGGGAGTTTTATCCGACAAAGCCGGTGTGTTCAAGAATTTTTCAAATTCGATGCGCTCTTCTTCGATCGCTTCCAGGATTTGAAGTTTAAATTCTTCGCGTGAAAATGCTTCTTCCAGCATCAGCAGGAGTTTCTCTACGGTCAAGCCAATGGTAATACCCCCAATGATACCACCGATAGCCGCGCCGATGGCTGTGCCGATGCCGGGGATGAATGATCCCAATGCGGCTCCCGTTGCTGCGCCCGCCGCAGCACCGCCCAAAGCGCTGACCGCTTTACCGGCGGTTACTTTGATCAGGGCTTGCGCACCGAGCTTGATAATGCCTTTCCCGGCCACTTTGGCGGTAATTTTACCGGCGATGGCGCCGGTAATCGCACCGGCGGTGCCAATGCCGCCGGAAATCAGCATGCGATTTTCCAGATTGACGATTACGCTATGTGCCGGCGGCTCCTTGAGCGCACTTAACGAAGCGTGCCGTACGACTTCAAGCTGGGAATTATCGAGACGCTCAACGCGATTCTCGGCCAGAATCTGCTCCACTTTCTGCATGTGCTCGGTGCGTAACTGCTGATTACTCTGCAAAACTTCCTCGATGGATTGTTGCACCGGACCGAACACATTGCCTTTCATCAGATAATTTTGCAGTTTCTCAGCCATCCAATTTTCCAGCACGCCGGTTGCCAATGCCACAATCCGCTCATATTCCCCCGGCAGGCTGTAATACCAGTCGAGATAGGCATCGACGTTGTCGGTCATTTGCTGAAAACCGGTGCCGGTGGTTTCGCGCAGTTTTCCCAGCGATGCTTCCATCTTGCTGAGGCTATCGAGATAGGCTTGTTCAATCTGCGCGGCGGTTCCGGGCTTATAGTATTCATCACCGATCATTTCCACTTTTTGCACGACAATTTGCCTTGAAGCGTGAATCTCTTCGATAGTCTCAGGGTTGGAACGCAACCAAGCATCGACATAAACCGTCGATGGAACATAGATGAAGAAAACAAAGAAAGTGGCAAATGCCGAGGTGATTGCCCAAGCCCACGGTGAAACGGCGGGCGGTTCATCACTATCCTGCAACGGTGCAAATACACGACGGTATTCCGATAGGGGCACCATGAAACTGGATATCCCCAGCGCCACATTATAAAAGAACAGCAAACTGCCGAGGAAAACAGCGCCGAGATAAAGCGGGTCGCTCAATGAATGCAGACTGCCCAGCGCGTAACGCTTCAAGCCTTCGATGAAACCCAGCAGCCGGTTGGTTTCAAGAATCAAGATGCTGTTTGTGGTGCCATCCAGCCGCTGGCTTTCCTGCGCAATGGCTTCCGTTAATGATGCATATTGGCGATTCACATCACTAGGATCGGCAAATAGGACAAAAAATACCGCCATGGTTAATGCAGCTGCCCAACGCGACCAAGCCAGTGATTTATGCACAGCAATGTAGGGTTTGTATTCACGTGCCGCAATGGGATAGAAAAACGCATAAATGATGGCAAAAACCGGAATGGCGGCAAAGAATACAACCCATTCCTGTTTTTCAGCGGAGCCGAGATAAAACAACAGTAAAAAGGAGAAGATAACTGACCACAACAACCACCCGATATACGACAGAATCCGCCGGGTAAAAAACCAATGCAGGATGCCCAGTTTTTTAAATTGACTGGACAAATAAATTCTTTCAATCGTCACCGCATAAATTGCCGCAACGTAAATCGGCAAACCAAAAAACAGTGTCACTAATAAAGCAAACCACAACTGCCGATCCGGGATCAAGCGGCCCAAGAAATACGCAAATGCCAGCCAGCTTGCGGCGAAAGCCAGATAACCGATAAATCTCACAAAACTAAAGCTTTTAAGTGCAGAGAACACCACGTGATTCCTTCATGATTGACAACTGGGGATAAATGTTTCGCAGCAGGGTGGATCAATAAATTTAACAGCTGGTTGATAGTAGACTTGATCCGGTCAGGGACTGTCAAGCTGTGATTCGTTGCTTTGTAAAGTTTCATGCTTTAAGTAAAAACCGGTTAAATTTTGCTTGAACTATGGACTAACAAATTGTATCTGCTAGTCTAGGCGTTTTTATTGAATGCGCGTTGTGAAACACTGGACTACTATCGAATTGCCAATACCGGATTGGCTCAATACTTGGGCTGCCGGTATTCCGCAGACTTTTCCTGAAATAAACCAGCGAATGGCGATGGTTATTGATCTGGCACGCACCAACGTGGAGCATGGTGGAGGGCCGTTTGCTGCCGCTGTTTTTGATCAACGCACGGATGAGCTCATTGCGCCCGGTGTCAATTGGGTTGTTCCGGGAAAGTCTTCATTGCTGCATGCGGAGGTTATGGCACTCGCTTTAGCGGAACAACTGCTGGGTAGTTATGAGTTAGCCGGTCAAGGCTCGTTTGAACTGGTAACCAGCGTGGAGCCGTGTTGCCAGTGTTTAGGTGTGTTGTTATGGAGCGGTGTTGCTGCACTTGTCTGCGGCGCGCATTCCGAAGATGCGCAAGCTATCGGCTTTAACGAAGGACCACGCTCGTCGAACTGGGAAACGGAGTTGCGGCAAAACGGCATTCGCGTGACGCGGGAGGTGATGCGGCCGGAGGCAATTGAAGTGTTACAAAGTTACCGCGGGGAAATTTATAACAGTCATTTACGCACCCGGCAGAACCATAGCGGTTAAATTATGATATTTTTACGTGATTTTACAGAACAAGCTTTGCAGCAAAGCGTAACGTCGAGCATTCCGTATGAATTGATAGAACTGACATGAAACAAAAATTTCTAGCACATTGTTTGTATTGTTTCATTATGTCGGCGACAATGACCGGCTGCGTTTCGGCCACTGTCACCGCAGTGAATCTTGGTTTTTCCAGAGCTTTTGTTGAAGAGTGGCTGTATTCATGGGGTATTGCTTTTCCAATCGGCTTTGCGCTTTTGTTGCTGCTTTCACCTGTGTATCGGCGTGTAGTGGAGTCAATACTGCATTGATCTTCGCATTAGATTAATGTGATTATATTTTGCCGCATCAAGATCTAAAGGTTTTCCTTATTTAAAAACAATAGATTTACCAATAGTCATCGTTGTACTCACTGGGTACGATGCGCGTCCTTTGCTTATCTGCCTGGGGTTATTGCGAGCATGAATTTAGCATTGAGTTCAAATGCTGAGTAAAGTCTTCTGAAAATACATTAGAATTAGAGTGCAAGCTCTTAAAGTGTAATAAGAAGTATTTTTCTGTGTCATACTCATTTCTTTAATCAGAAATATAGTCTGTCAGTTGTTTCATTAGTTTTACTCCTTATATTTTGCCGGTGTTCTATAAAATTGAGAACACCGGCTTTTTATTTCCACTTTTACTTTATTGATGTACTTAGAAACGAACCATAAGTAATTAGTTGATCTCAAATGCCTGTTTTAATCATGCCGCCAAGTAGTTCCGCAAATATTTTGAAAAAAATATTTAAAACAACAATAAATATAATTAATTCCAAGATAATTTTCATTTAAAAAGAGGGTAGATTAGTTTTTCAAATTTTCGTATCTTGCTTAGACTGCGACACTGTCTAAATAAAATCGATTACCCCTATAGGGCAAATTAGTATAACCAAGGTTCCAATCATATTTTCAGGTTTTACACTAAGCTTATCGGGTATTGCGCTTTATACATCAAGGTCGAAACTCAACCATCAAAATGGGTAGAATTCGCGCATTTAGTATAGTTATCTGGTTCGGATGAATTTTGTTTTGATTTTCAGAAATAACAGGGAAATCCCTCTGTATTCTTAAAATTGGATTCAAGTATCGAGTTAATAATGCTCATTATAGCTTTGAGGTATCATTACAAATGTACCGGATCAAGTGATACGGATGTCCTAGCAAAAAGGGAATAATTGCTTATAGTTTTAATAAAATAACAAACCTATACTGTACCTTTGAACAGTTAAAATAAACTCAAAGCTTTAGGTAGTTAAACTTGTTAACTTTTATTGTAGAAAAGCGGTAATTCCTTCAAGTTTGATGTGCCTACCATTGATAAGCTGTATTGCCTTGTTACCGGAGATAGAAAATGACACGAATTTTAGTAATCGCACTACTGCTGCTCAGTTCACACGCATCCGCTTTTTCCGTAGAGTGGATTCCATTGAGTGCAGCGGAGCGCAATGGAAATCCATTGAACATCCATGGAAATCCGGTTATTGAATATAGAAATGCCGGAAAAGGCGGAATCGATTGGACTGTCACCGGCGATGGACCAACAGGCGGGCGCGGAATACGGGAATTGTGGCTGTTTGATGACTCGGCCGCAGGCATACCCGGAACCAGTCAAGCAACTACTTCATTTTCGGTAGTTAGCAACAGTGTCGGTTTCGTTATGGCTGGAGATCATAACGATGGTTTTGCGCAGTTTTTTGTGGATGGCATAGATGTCGGCACCTATGATATGTACCGTGGAGGAAACAGGATTTTAGTAGTTACTGAACTGGATGCCGCTGTACATTCGTTAAAAATTGTACAACTTGGCCTGCATAATCCCGCTTCAACCAAAGGCGATGTTGCGATTTTTGGCGGCGCTGCATTCAATATGTCTATTTCTCCGGTCCCAGAACCGCGAGTCTATGCCATGTTGTTGTCCGGGTTGATTTTTCTGGGTTTCTTCGCGCGACGCAGAAAGCAAGTCATTACATTGCACGTACTGTAATAGCGATGGTATCAAATACTCACGCTCCCTGTGGCATGACATGTGGTCATGCCATCACAATCTCTCAGTAAAATTTTCTTTTTTATCTTACGGTTAATGGATTAACAGCAGTACAGTGTTCGCCAATCCAACGCCCCTGCGTTTCTGCCGTTGCATGCATTGGAGTGCCGCCCACGGTACTGTCGAATTCGGTATTTCCTGAGAAACTTTCAGGACTGGTGAAAGTACCTTGCGCTACGCCATCTCCCTGAAAATATTGGTTTGAGCAAACGAGCTCCAACTGATAATTGTTACCCTTGCGCGTTGCATTCTGTACCGTGCAACCGGAACGATTTTCGTAAAAATATACGGGAATTTCTTGTTTGGCCATTTCCGGGGTGATGCAGATTTTTGCTGCAGCTGCCCCGTTTTCTATTTTGGGCAATTTAAAACCATAGCGGCTGGCGAGGTCATGCAATTGCTGCATCTGTTCCGAAGGAATATGAGGCACTAGTGCCAACAAATCGGAGCGAGTGGTGATTTCCCATAATCCTGGACGGATGTGTTGGTGAGCCATGCTGGAAGTAACTATCGTCAGGGTAAACAAGATTGAAATAATAATTTGATGCATGGATCCTTCACATTTCCTTTTCAAAGCCATTTTATGGTCTGCGAATTTCAAGTTTTAGTAAGTTTAGCTGACTATAGGAAAATATAGGAAAAATCACTGGAAATTTTTATTGATGTTACTATTAAACTAGGGGCTGTAGTAGATCAGCTTAAATCTGAGTCCAAAGTTTAAGTGTAAGAATTCCTAGCGTTGTTTACAGTATTCAGGAGAATACTGTAGATGAATATACACAAACGCACTCGCTTAACATTATTGGATCGCCAGGAAATTTGGCGGCTTTATCAAACCCGGTTCTGGAAGGTAGTTCAGCTGGCAGAACACTTCCACGTCAGCTGTCCAACGATTTATGACGTACTGAAACGCGCCAGACTCCAGGAATTTACTCCGCGTGACAGTACCAACCAACGGTTCAAGACGTTGCAGTATGGCCTTAAACGTCTGACCAAGGTCGAGCAAACCATCCAGGAACGTCTCAAAGGTGAAGCGAAGCGCTATAACAAATCTTACCCGGGCGAGCTTGTTCACTTCGATACCAAGCGGCTTCCCTTCTTGAAAGGACAGTTTGCCAATGAACCTCGCGAGTATCTATTTGTGGCTATCGATGATTTCTCCAGGGAGCTGTATGCCGATATTCTTCCCAACAAAACCCAGCATAGTGCAGCTTGCTTTCTCACAAGCACTGTTGCTCAATGTCCTTACCAGATCGACTATGCTTATTCTGACAACGGCAAAGAATTTAAAGGAACCGACGGCCATGCTTTCATCAAGGCTTGTAGGCAGCACGGTATCGGTCAGAAGTTTACCCGTATCAATCGTCCGCAAACCAACGGTAAAGCTGAGCGGGTTATCCGCACCCTGATGGACATGTGGCACAGCAAGATTCACTTTAAAGACTGCTCCGATCGACGCATTCAGCTTCTCCGTTTCATTAATTTCTACAATACCGTTAAGCCCCTCATAAGAGTTTGAATAATGCCACCCCTTATGAAATACTCAACGCTTATTTCAATCAATCTCTCTGTAAACAACCCTGAGATTTCTTACATATTAATGATTCCGGACAGGTAGTGGGATCACTCCAAATACCTGGCTATATAAGTCACGCCTTCCTTTACAGCAATGGCGGAATAACCGAACTTTCATGGTTGCCTATCGTAGTGGCATCTGGATGGACTGATCTTATCCCCCGTGCCATCAACAATAATGGACAAATAGTTGGATGGGGAACTCATGGAGGCCACTACGAAGCATTTTTGCTTTCATTTAGTCCCGATACGGTATTCCCTTTCATTACTACCCCCCCAGTACCAGAACCCACAACTTACGCCATGCTGTTAGCCGGCTTGGGATTGCTGGGTTTCGTGCTGCGCCGCGGACAACAAACCGTTTGACCGGTTGGCTAATGATGCATCAAGGCTATTTACGGATGAGCCTTGATGGATGAATGGTTAAAGCAATCAGAAGCGGTTGAGCGTGGTAGACAGCGGAACTCCACTGTATTCACTTTTCTGTAGATTTACCATGGCAGTGAAAGGGTAAGATGCTGAATAATGATTTCAGTGTACTTACCCTACCATTCAAATGCGCAAGCCAGCGGATCATTGGGAAATACTGTTATCGCAATGCCTTGCGGATTGTTTCCGCTAATTCTTCAGCGACAAATTTGGCGATATAAGCATCAGCACCGACCGATTTGACGTGTTTTTCATTGGTTTCACCCGTTAATGAAGAATGAATCACGACCGGGATTGATTTGAATCGTTGATCACTCTTGATATTACGGGTTAGTGTGAAGCCATCCATTTCCGGCATTTCCAAATCGGTCAGGACCAGCGCAACCTTGTCCTGAATCGTCTTGCCTTCGGTTGCGGCAGCCTCCGACATGGATTGAATGCGATTCCAGGCTTCCAGTCCGGTTTTGGTCATGACATAAGGAATATTAAGCGCTTTAAGTTCATTCTCAACCATGCTGCGTGCCAGTGGCGAATCGTCGGCAGCCAGAATGACTTGTCCATCGGGCAATTTGATTTCGGGGCCGATTTTATCGAGTGATATTTCCGCAATCTGCGAAGGGAGCACATCACGCAGTATCTGTTCAACATCCAATACTTGCGCCAGCCGGGAGTTTTCTGTGTTACCGTCGATACGAGCGATGCTGGTGACCGATTTGCCGCCTTTGCCTTCCGCAGCAATCACTTGATTCCACTCCAGACGTACAATTTCATTGACTTCTTCGACGGCGAATGCCTGGGTCGAGCGTGCATACTCAGTGACCAGCATGATCGGAAGTCCTTTTTTCGGCGTACAGCCGACCACTTTAGGTAAGTTGATCACGGTAATCACTTGGCCGCGAATATTGGCTACGCCCATCACTTCAGGAGGTGCGTTGGCGATTTCAGTGATGGTGGGCATGACCAGAATTTCACGAATTTTGAATACATTGATACCGAATAATTCCCGTTGGCCGTTGTTGGAAGCTTCGCCCAGTCTGAACAGCAACAGTTCAAACTTATTACTGGTAGTCAAATTAGTGCGTTCGTCAATTTCGTGCAATGCTGTGTTCATAAAATACGCTCCGCAAGTATCGAATGTGTTAAATCCGGACTATCCATCTATCCGGTAGAGAATTTGAATCAATAGGGGCAGTGTATCGTATCGATTATTAATGGAAAAACGATAGCAACGCTATAAAATGCCCGCTTCTTTGCGTTTTCAGAAAGTGTATGAATTCTGCAAAATAAACATAGATTCGTTTTACTGTAAGGCTGACAGCGATACTACAGGGTCAATGAAGCATGTCATTTCGGGGCTGAACTTTATTTTACGGGGATTATCTGAATTAAGGCCGATTCTCCTTGTTTTTTCATGATTTAATAGAACGTAGACCCAATGAGGCTGGGCGGTAATTTTGCCGGAATCGGCAGTCACGACACCTATATTCAAATCAATTAATGCCGTACATAGCACGCTGTAGTAACTGATTGTTATCCGGAGAGAAGAATGGATGTATATACGAGCATTCCCAAAGAATCAAAGCACTCGGCGTTAATCAAGGGATTCCGGATACTTTTTCTGAATCTTTATTGCGGTATTCAATTACTGGCTTTCCGCCGCCATGCGATCGACCGGATAACCGTCTCTTACGATCAGTTTATTCTGCTGCTGGGTTTTTATACACTTACGGCACTGGTTGTTTCGTACGCAGCTACACCCAATCCTGTTTTCGATCTATCCGGTCTGGGTTATCTGGGTGTTAAGCTACTGATTGCACTGGTAGTAGGGTATGTTTTTGCGAAGTTAACTGGAGACCAAAGCGATTTACTCAGGATTCTGGTCATTACCTATTGCGTTCTGCCAGCGCTTTACTTGATTTCTTTTGCCCTTTTAGCCTATCTGCCGGTGACGACTCTGGTAGCCGGTTATGTCGCTTTTATCGCGTGGGCCTTAGCGGTATGTTTTTATATCGCGCTGCAATTGCTGGAATGGAACAAACCCAAGGCGGCATTGATTGCCGCGCTTTGGCTGGGTGCCTCGTATCCATTGGTCAATTTATCGTTCAGCTTTTGGTACGAAGGGTATGACGATGATAATGAATTGGCTGCGTATTCCACTGGCGCACTGCATGAGGTCAATCAGGAGCATGTTTATTACAGTCAATACCGGCTTCTGAACAACGCGCTGGATCCGATAAAGCCCGGCATTACAGGCGTCAATGATCTTTTCTTTATAGGATTTGGTTCTGACTCTTCTCAGGATGTTTTCATGAAGGAGATCGAACATGTACAGCGTGTCATGGACCAACGCCTGGGCACATCGGGACGCTCTGTTGCATTGATTAATAACCCCAAAACACTGGATACAACACCGCTGGCATCTTCGACGAACCTGAGAATTGCATTAAAGCATATCGGCAGCAAAATGAATCCTGACGAAGACGTGGCGTTGCTTTACTTGACCAGCCACGGATCGATGGATCATGAGCTTGCAGTGCAAATGTGGCCGCTTGATCTGAATAATATCCGCCCGGAAGATATTAGAGCCTATTTGGATGATGCCGATATCCGCTGGCGTATTATCTTGATTTCGGCCTGTTACTCCGGCGGTTTTATCAAGGCACTGCAAAATGAATACAGTCTGATTTTTACCGCAGCCGCACCGGATAAAGCTTCATTCGGCTGTTCAAACGAAAATGAATACACTTATTTTGGCGAAGCGCTGTTTAAAAATCTGGAAGACAAGCCTTATCAGTTCGTTGAACACTTTGTTCAAGCGATGGAAAGAATCCGGCAACGTGAGCGCTACGAGAACCTTACGCCATCTGAACCGCAATTATTTATCGGTAATTTGATGAAAGAAAAATTGAAATTGCTGGAGCGGGATATTGTGAGTAGCGCCGCTCCTTAATGGCGGTTTTATGTTTAGAACTTGTAGCCTCGATGGAGCGCCACGATACCTGCGGTTAAATTGAAATACTCCACGCGGTCAAAACCGGCCTGTTCCATCAGTTCTTTTAATTCCGGCTGGGAAGGGTGCATACGGATCGATTCTGCTAAATACCGGTAACTTTCCGCATCATCGGCGATTACTTTTCCCATGGCCGGAAGTAATTTGAACGAATAGGTATCATAGGCGGGTTGCAGCGGTTTCCAGACTTTGGAAAATTCCAGCACAATAACCGTTCCGCCCGGCTTAATGACCCGGAGCATCTCTTTGAGTGCGACATCCTTGTGCGTCATATTTCTAAGACCGAATGCAACGCTCACGCAGTTAAAATAATTGTCGGGAAAGGGGAGTTTCTCAGCATCGCATTGCGCTACAGGCGTGGGCGTGCCTTCATCGATCATGCGGTCACGGCCGATGGAGAGCATGGAGTTGTTGATGTCGGTCAACCAAACCTCACCGGACTTGCCGACTTTTTGCAAAAAGAGCGCGCTTAAATCTCCGGTACCACCCGCGATATCTAAAACCTTATCACCTTTTTTTACGCCGCTGACTTCAATGGTAAAGCGCTTCCACACTCGGTGCAGGCCTGCCGACATTAAATCGTTCATCAGGTTATAGCGTTCCGCTACGGAATGAAATACTTCCGCGACTTTGCCGGCTTTTTCTTCTTCTGCAACGGTATTAAAGCCAAAATGAGTAGTTTTTGTCATGACGGGAATTGAATTTTAGAGAGTGATGGCTGAATGATGACCGGTAAAAATTTACTTGCAGGAATGCTGCGCAGTACTCGCCCGGCTTGCGGGTTCACGGCTGGCGCCTGCTTCGTCCATGCGCTGCAAATACCGCTGCCACATTTTATCCTGATTAAGACCGAAGTTATAGAGCAAGTCCCATGAATAAAGCCCAGTATTATGGCCGTCAGTAAAATTAAGCTGTATGGCATAATTACCAACCGGCTCGATTTTGACGATACTGACCATTTTCTTACCGGTTTGCAGCACTTCCTGCCCGGGACCATGTCCGCTGACTTCGGCAGAGGGCGAATAAACGCGCAAAAATTCACAGGGAAATTGGAAAGTTTTACCATCGGAGAAAGTGATATCCAGAATTCTGGATTTTTGGTGTAACTTAATTTCAATCGGATAAGGAGTGTCTTTGGTTAAACCGGCCATGTCGTATTCACTGCATTGGGATTAAAAGCTGATGGGGTGCATTGTAGCAAACTGTACGGAAAAAATTGATCGATACAGGAATTTATATGACGGCAACAATATTGATTGTGGAAGACGAAGCTGCGATACAGGAATTGATCACTTATAATTTGCAGCAAGCCGGTTACGAGACAGTTTGCGCGGATAATGCCGAGAAAGCCATGACGCTGATCGCGGCGGCTTTGCCGGACCTAATCCTGCTGGATTGGATGCTGCCTGGAATGAGTGGCGTTGAATTCGCCCGGGTGCTGCGGCGTAACGAACGCACACGCTTGATTCCGATCATCATGCTCACCGCGCGCGCGCAGGAAACGGATAAAGTCGCCGGTTTGGAAATGGGTGCGGATGATTACATCACCAAGCCGTTCTCGCCGCGTGAGCTGGTTGCGCGTATCAATGCCGTGCTGCGCCGATTGATTCCTGAGGCATCCGACGAGGCGGTTGAAATCGATGGTTTGCGGCTTGAGCCGGTGAATCACCGCGTGACAGCCGGAAGCCAGGAAATTGAATTGGGGCCGACGGAATATCGTTTGCTGCATTTTATGATGACGCATACCGAACGGGTTTATTCACGCAGTCAATTGCTCGACCGGGTTTGGGGCGATCATGTATTTGTTGAAGAGCGGACCGTCGACGTGCATATCCGCCGGTTACGCAAAGCGCTACAATTGGCGGGTAAGGATGAATGGATACAAACTGTCCGCGGCGCGGGTTACCGGTTTTCTGCCACGGCCGTGCAGCCAACTATAGATTCCGGTTCTGACATTTAAGCCTTGATCACTGCGCTTAGCCGCACACATCGACACGAAGCCGATTGATTAAAGAAAAAATGCAAAGTTATGATTGTCTATCCGATGCGGCAGCAAATTTTCAAAACGATTTCAGCCGGAATTTTCTTCGCCTAATGACTTTTCTCAGGATTTATTAAGTGTCCGATATCTGGCAGCGTTCCTCCAACATTCTTTTTATCATCTTCATTACCGCGTTACTCTGGATGATGTTTGGCGCCGTGAATGCTTTGTTTTTCTTCGGCGTGGTCATGCTATGGATAGTGTTTCATCATATCCGTCACATCGTTGCATTGGAGCGCTGGCTGCAACTCTCGGATCATACGCCGGCCAGTATTCCGGCGGGCTCTGGCGCCTGGGATGATGTCTTTGCGCATTTGGCGCGTTATGTGCGCCAGCATAGTAAAAGCCAGGAGTTACTCAGTTTGGCGCTGGAGCGCATGCAAAGTGTCACGTCCGCGATGCCTGATGGCATTGTGATTCTGGATGAACATGACCGGATTGAGTGGTGTAATCCAATCGCCGAACAGCATTTGGGAATTAATCTGTCGCTGGATGCAGGGCAACAGATTACCTATCTGGTCAGGCAAATACCGTTTGTGACGTATCTTGCCGCCGGTCAATTCAGCAATCCTTTGATTCTGAAACAAACGCGCCAGCACGGTATTATCGTTTCACTACAATTAGTGCCGTATGGTTATAACCAGAAACTGCTGATCAGCCGCGATATTACGCGCTTTGAGAAAATAGAAACGATGCGGCGCGATTTTATTGCCAATGTGTCTCATGAGTTACGCACGCCGCTCACCGTCATCGGCGGGTTTCTTGAAACCTTATCAGCCGATGAGCAAGTCAATACCGGTTTCAATAAGCGTGCCCTGGCCTTAATGACGGAACAAACATTCCGCATGCAGCGGCTGATTGAAGACTTACTGATTTTGTCACGCCTGGAAAACGAACAAAATAAGGTGAGCGAAAAGACCGTGGATGTCGTGAATTTGCTGCACGCTGTTCTGCAGGACGCGGAATCACTCAGCGCGGGCCGCCACCAAATCAAATTGAATGTTGCCGCACAAGATCAATTATTGGGCAGCGAGGAAGAATTGCGCAGCGCATTTGGCAACCTGATCAGCAATGCCATTCGCTACACCCCGGATCGGGGCGAAATTACGATCAACTGGGAGAAACGCAACGGGCAGGGGGTATTCTGGGTGCAAGATAGCGGCATTGGTATCGAACCGGAACACATCCCGCGTTTAACGGAACGCTTTTATCGCGTTGATAGCAGCCGTTCACGCGAAACCGGCGGCACCGGACTGGGACTCGCGATTGTCAAACATGTATTGAACCGGCACGAGGCACGCCTCGAAATTACCAGTCAAGTCGGCAAAGGCAGCCGGTTCACGATCTGGTTTCCTGCCAAACGGCTGGTATCGTCGGATGCGTGATACTTGTAGACGATCTGCACCGGCTTTTTGCGTGGCCTTCGTATTAAGCTTTTCCGGTCGATTCAACGGAGGAATGCTGTAGCGATGATTATTTATCCGGCTCCGTGTTTTTCTCTTTTTCTTTGCTGTCGGGAATTACCGCGTCGGCAACGGCACCAGCCGCTTTAACCGTGACTTTGACTGCCGTCGCAGCAGCAGTGACGGCAGCATCGGCAACCGCCACGACAGCACATCCTGTCAAATAAAACAGGAATAGAGCTGCTATCAGTAATCGTAAAGTGGAAAACATAGGTATGTGATTATGGCAGTTATTAAGCCATAACGGCTGTTTTTTGGCCTGCTTGTTAACATCGTAGATAAAACCCAACGATTGGCGGTTTCGTTGATGTTGAGTTATTGTTGGGATTCGTATCTCACTCCAACCTAACAGCAAAGCTCAAACTTGCCACGAAGTAGTGTCAGCTGGAATTATTTGTTCGATATCGATTGTGCTTCCGATGGCGGCAAGAAGCAAAAAGCTAACAAAGAAAGCGATAGCAAAAATCACCCGTAGCGGGCCAATCCGCTCATGCGCAACAGTGAATCCACTATCTCTGTCCCAACGGGTTATGCCGTTCTTTGACAATTTGTTATACGACACTAAAAGAGTGATGAAGCTGACGAGTGGAAATCCAATGCCCAAACCGAGCCACCAAACCTTAAAACTTCTTGAGAAAGCAGTTGAATAATCCGGTGTCTCTCCTGATGGTGGAATAAGGCGGATCTTGAAAAGCCACTTGCCGGGTGTTGTACCTGTTGTAGAAAGGAATAACGATTCGATGAACATCCAAGCAAAAAATACGGCAAGCCCGAACAATTGATCAAATTGATTACTATTCTGCTCGCTAAGCGCGTCTGGATAGAGGATGCTGATGACTATGCCACTTACGATGGAGATCAAGTAGAGGTCGAACATACGCGCCCAGTATCGAACCCACGGGCGAATTTGGGCAACAGAAGCGGTAGCCTGTATTGGCATGGGCGAAGTAGTGGACAAAACTACATTGGGTTCTTGCAGCGTTTTCTGATCCGTGGCTTCCAGAGGTGCTCCGCAATGTCCGCAGAATTTCGCATCACCTATTATTTCCTTGCCACATTGCGTACAAAACATCGAATTTCCCTTTGCTCCAATGCTATGATTAAAATCGCACGTTCAAAATGTCGCAATATAATACGTCATAAATGAAATCTAAAATATGGCGGTTTACGGCGCTTTTTTTACTTCCAACTAATTGACCAATTTAGCTTTGTCATCATGCCAAATTTATTTCGTTCTCCAAGTTTGGGAACGTAACACTATCGATGTATAGCCAATCTGATTTTTTCCAAGACCTGCGAAACGATCTGTCTCGGCGCCCCAATATTCAGTCACACAAAACTGCTGACCTTAGTTCCAAATTGCACACCGGAATTCAGGCCGACACCGGCTTGGTGGATGAAGAAGCTCAATAGTTGTTGATTTTTTTGATGTTGGGGTTCGTTCATCACCCCAACCTACGAGCTGAAATCCTGGCCATGCGGCCAGGCAATGCCATGATGAATCGGGCGAACCATACATAAATATGATTCATTCCTGCATGCCGATGTTATGCCGGTCGGTTTCGCAGCGCACTATTCAGTACTGCTTTCGCTACATCACGATGCCATCCCCCCGATTTCTCCAAATATTCTACGGAGAAACGATCGGCGTAAGCCCCAATAACTAGAAGGAGTAGCGCGAACTCACTCGACACTTTCCATGGACCATGACCTGTGACAGGGTGATCGATGTCAGCCAAGTACGATCCAAAGTTCTTAGCGAGGAGCCCATTGAGGTCGCGGATAGTAGAAAGACCAAGACGCTCAAACTCCTCAATTACAACGCCCAGATAATCATGCCTATCGTCTGGAGCATCAAGAGTTTTGAAGACGAAGCCAATTTGTCTCATAGATTGCATAATCTCTTTAAAACGCAGTGAGGAGGAAATGAACTCTCGGACAACGGGTGCATCCAGCCGCGCCAAATCGTTATTTCGTTTGACAACCTCGCGGGACTCCTCCGCCAGTCGTGTCCCCGCGTGCCTAAGCTCCATGAATTCCTCGTCGGCAAGCTCGAAAAGTCCCGCTAGCCTGAAGAGTTTGCGGCGTAGCGAGATCGGTACATCTCCTTCCCGTTTGTATTGAAGTGCGTGTGAAATTGCCGCCCAGGAGTGCTGAAGAACGGTACGGACCTGGATTTCGGCTCTGAAACTACCCGTCGCCTTCCACTCAATCAGGTTAGCTCTCGTCTTATTCAAACGAATGAGGTAGTGTACGGACAAATAGCCGAACTGATCCGGCGAGTACTCACTTATCTGATGCGAGCGTTCTTCTTCGAGCACTTCGAACTCGCGCTTAATTAGATCACCAACTTTCTCGATATCGTCTTGGTAATAAAGCACTACACGAATGCCCACTAGGTCTGGAATCTGATTAAGTGGGTCATCGTAGGATTTTCCTGGTCGTGATATCTTTTCCTTCAAACTTCCGGGCGTCTTGGCTCGCGATTCTGTGAAATGAACCCTAATTCCCTCAACCTTCAGTACATCCGCAATAAGGTTTTCTAACTTGAAAGTGAACGATTCGTACGTAGGTAATAGTTCACGATACTGCCGGATCACATCATCCACTTTGTTCCTCTAACTAATTGATCTAACGATAATTAGACGTCCGAGATGCCGAAATTTAATACGACATAAATGAAATCGAACATACTATCTCTTTATTTATTAATCGAACTATCTAATTTGACCATTTAGCCGTTATCATACCAAACTTGTTTAGACCCCTAAGCTGGATAGCGTGGTGCTATCGACGCGTAGCTCGTTTGACTCTCTCCAACACCTGTAATACCGTCTTCCTCGGCGCCCCAATATTCAACCGCATAAACCCGCTGCCTTCCTGGCCAAATTGCATGCCGGGATTGAGGCCGATACCGGCTTGGTGGATGAAAAAATGTTTCAGTTGCGCGTCGGTCATGTGCCATTCGCGGCAGTCGAGCCACAACAGGTAGGTGCCTTCGGCTGGGATCACGCGCATGTCCGGCAAATGTTCTGCGACGAAGTGTTCGACGCTGGTGCGGGTGTCTTGCAGGTAATGTAGCAATGCGGTGAGCCAGGTTTCGCCGTCGCGGTAGGCGGCTTCGAACGCGGCGACGCCGAATGGGTTAGAGGCGCTGACGTGGAATTGGGTGAAGATTTGCGTGACGGCGTTGCGCACGGTTTTGTCGGGGATGATCAGTGCGGATAAATTCAAGCCGGGGATGTTGAAGGTTTTGCTCGGCGCAACGGCAGTGATCAGGTTGCTATTGTCGCTGGTGATAGCGGCCAGCACGTGGTGGCGGTGGCCGGGGTAGATCAGATCATGGTGGATTTCATCGGAAAACACGATCAGGTTGTGGCGGGTAGCGATTTGTTGCACTTGCTGCAATTCTTCCGGCGACCACACGCGCCCGACCGGGTTGTGCGGCGAGCACAGCAGTAGCAGTTTGGCTTCTTTGGCGCACTGTTCCAGGTGATCGAAATCGATGGTGTAGCGGCCATTTTCTATGCGCAGCGGGTTTTGGATCAACTTGCGGCCGGTTTGCGTGACGGCGGAGAAGAACGGGAAATACACCGGTGGCTGGACGATGACGGCTTCGCCGGGTTGGGTGAATGCCATCACGGCGGCGTTGATCGATGGCACTACGCCGGGGCACATCACGATCCAGTCGCGTTGCACCGCCCAGCCGTGCCGCCGTTGCAGCCAGCCGATCAGCGCGTCATACAGGCTGTCGGGAAATACGGTGTAACCGTAGATCGGGTGTTGCGCTCGCTCGGTCAGCGCAAGCGTAACTGCGGGCGGGGCGGCGAAGTCCATGTCCGCCACCCACGCCGGGATGACATCGGCCCTGCCGAACATGGCTTGCCGTCCATCGTATTTAACACTGTACGTTCCTTCGCGATTGATTTCCCGGTCGAAATCGAACGCATCGCTCAAGAAATTTTCTCCCAGATGGTGACTTCCGCCAGCGTGTGCTGGAATTTGCGTTTGGTTTCGCGGATCACGAACGGCACGGCTTGCGGGCCTTGAACCAGGCGGAAATGCGGTCCGAGCATTTCTTTCAGGCCATCGAGTGTGGTGAAATTCTCACCGTCGCGCTTGAATCCGCCGATCCACGCTTCTTTCTTCGTGTGCTCGGTGAGCCAGGTATACGGCGAGGTGATCATCAGCAAACCGCCGCTGTTGATGCGCGTGTGAATACCAGTGAGCAATTTGACCGGGTCGTACAAACGGTCGATCAGGTTGGCGGCCAGAATCAGGTCATAGCCAGTGAAAATGGATTTCAAATTACAGGCATCGCCTTGGAAAAATTCGACTTTGTGTTTGACGTGATTCAAACCCAGGCCGGTCAGCGTGCGCTCCTTGTACGACACCAGCTCGCCTTCGTCGGTCAGCGTATAGCGCAAAATACCTTGCTGCGCGAGTTGCACGCCTTGGCCGATGAAACGCGCGGAAAAGTCGATACCGGTGACGTGATCGAACACGGTGGCCAGCTCGAAAGTCGAGCGGCCGGAGGCACAGCCCAAATCGAGCGCGGTGCGTTTAGGCCGATTGCCCATTGCAGCGATGGCGATTTCCGCAAGCGCCTTGGAGAAATTGGGCACGTCAAAATACGTATCGCCGTAATGAAACTCGGCGTATTCCGACAGCAGTTTATCGGTTTCGTAGTTGGACGACGGCAGTGTGGCCGGTGCATCCGACACGACATAGCGGAAACCGGCGTGTTGGAAGAAGTGGCGGCGGAAGGCGTAGCGCGAACTGCGGATCGATTCGTTGCCGCAGGCGATCCACGAACCGCCTTTGATCAGGTTGTGCTGGTTGTCGAACGTCGGCGTGGTGAAATCGTCGTACAGCGGATGCACGTCGAAGCCTTCGAACGGATACGTCGGCGTTTCAGTCCATTGCCAGACGTTGCCCACGATGTCGAAAAACTCGCCTTGTGGAAATTCGGTGACCGGACAGCTCGATGCGTAATAATCCAGATGCAGATTGCTCGTAGCTTTACGGTCGTGCGGCACTTCGGAAAGACAGGCAACATCGTACAGCCGGTACCATTCGTCCTCGGTCGGCAGCCGCACCGGTTGCTTGGTTGTTTCGGCTTTCCAGTTACAGAACGCTTTGGCTTCGTGATAATTGACTTCAACCGGCCAATCCCACGGCATCGGCACTTCTTCGGTCATCAGGCGCAGATACCAGTCATTGCCCTTTTTGACCCAGAATGTAGGATGCTCGGCTTGCGTGAACTGCCGCCACGAGCGGCCTTCTTCCGGCCAGTAACTGCCGGTGCGGTAGCCGCCGGCCTCGACAAACGCCAGGAATTCCTGATTGCTGACCAAGTATTTGCTGGCCTGAAAAGCTGCAATCTCGGCACTGTGCAAGCCGTATTCGTTATCCCAGCCGTAGTGCTGATGATTGGTTCTGGTTTTATGCAGTGTAACTGTTCCGGCGACGACATTGATTAAAGCATTCTGCGGTGCGGCGCCAGATGTGCGGCACGGTTGCCAATCCGGGTGCGGTTGCACGAAATGCAGCGCGTGCTGGCGGATCAGTACTGACGATGTTTCCAGGTGGATGCGTTCATGCTCGATCCCCATCACAATCGGCCACCACGAGCTTTCCCAGGTGATCGGCAATGCCAGCGGCATTGTTGCGATCAGCTTGTCGACCATGGCACGCATGGTTTTGCGGTACGCGCGCACTTCGTCGACGGTCGGCCAATCGTAGTGCGTACTGTCGAGATCGTCCCAGCTCATTTCGTCGACACCGACGGCAAAAATGGATTCCAGCCGGGGATTGATGCGTTCGGCGATCAATCCGGCAAGAATCAGCTTGTTGACGAAAAATGTGGCGGTATGGCCGAGATAAAAGATCAACGGGTGGCGCAGTGAGATCGGTTTTTTATAGTAGGCTTCGTCACTGCGCAGCGTTTCAAAAAGCTGCTCATAACGATCCAGTGTGGTATGAAAATAAGCGCGGATTTCCGCGCGTTTTGCGGTGATATCGTCACCATCCAGCAGAGGTGTTCTTTGGAATAAGGTTTGTTGCATAGGATAATGTTTAGTAGTTTACTCAGTTATTAACCGGTATTATAACGCCTCGCGATTTTCAAGCCATACTTTAACCGGGACAAATGTCATTAAGCATTGATATTACGTGCAAAAGATTACAAGAAATTTAAAAGGGTCTTAGGAAGTTAAAGCGGGTTTAAACGTAACAATTTAAGAATTTCATGATAGAGATTATCACGGCGATGATTAAAACGAAATTCGGTTTCTTTCAAGTGCAGGTAGAAAGT
>NZ_QPHG01000019.1:0-66914 GCF_040240425.1 Nitrosomonas sp.
CTGAGCGGGTTATCCGCACACTGATGGATATGTGGCACAGCAAGATTCACTTTAAAGACTGCGCCGATCGACGCATTCAGCTTCTCCGTTTCATTAATTTCTACAATACCGTTAAGCCTCATAAGAGTTTGAATAATGCCACCCCTTATGAAATACTCAACGCTTATTTCAATCAACCTCTCTGTAAACAACCCTGAGATTTCTTACAACTTAAGATATTAATAATCTAATAATTATGCAAATTAAGCTTGCCGTAAACGGTACGTTAATGAGAGGTTTGGCGTTAAACCACAATCTGCTGGAGTTGGGCGGTGCATTTGTGGAAGAAGCGCTAACCGCGCCTCTCTACCGTCTTTGGTCGATTAACGATCAGCATCCCGCCATGCAACGTTGCGCCAGCGGCGGGCAAATATCATTGGAAATATGGTCTATAGATTCATCCCATATCGGTGAATTATTAAGCCGTGAACCGGCCGGACTCTCGGTTGGAAAAATTCTCTTGGCTGACAACCGGGAAGTATTAGGAATCCTTGGAGAATCCTATCTTTGCGAAGGGATGCAAGAGATAACTCAATTTGGAGGATGGCGGGAATACAAGGGATTGCGTTAATTTCACTCTACGCAGACCTTGAATGATTCATCCTATTTGCATTATCTCCTTCATACTTCACGGCAAAACGAACATCGATCGCTAACCCGTGTGCATCGCAGTATAATGCGTTAAGTTTTTCTTGATCCATTCCCGAGAGTGGCGGTTCCATCAAAGCAGACTGCAAACTGATTCCGGATAGCCATTTTTCTGATTTTATGCTTGATATCAATGCCATTTTTGCGCCCGGCGGCGTGCTCTCCCAACACATTGCAGGTTTCCGCACGCGCACGCAGCAAGTGGAAATGGCGCAGGCGATCGCGGATACGATCGCCAAGCATCAAATTCTGGTGGCCGAAGCAGGAACCGGTACGGGCAAGACGTTCGCTTATCTCGCACCTGCATTACTGGCGGGCGGCAAGGTGATTATTTCGACCGGCACTAAAACATTGCAGGACCAATTATTCAACCGCGATATTCCGACCGTACGCGCGGCGCTGGGAATACCGGTCACAGTGGCTTTGCTGAAAGGGCGAGCAAATTATGTGTGCCACTACCATTTGGAAAGAAGCTTACAGGATACCCACCTCAGCTTTATCAACCGCGATGAAATTCACTATCTGCAACTGATCGAGCGTTATGCCAGCCGCAGTCAGAGCGGCGATAAAAGCGGTTTGAGCGAAGTGCCCGAAAATGCAGCGATCTGGCAAAACGTCACATCCACGCGCGACAGTTGCCTGGGCTCGGAATGTCCCAGTTACAAAAAATGTTTTGTCATGGAAGCACGCAAGCAAGCACTGACGGCGGATATCGTGGTGGTAAATCATCACTTGTTCTTCGCGGATGTGATGCTGCGAGATGAAGGATTGTCCGAGCTGCTGCCTGCCTGTAATACGGTTATTTTTGACGAGGCGCATCAATTGCCTGAAACCGCCAGTTTGTTTTTTGGCGAATCGATCAGTACCGGCCAATTGCTCGATTTGGCCCGCGATGCCAAAGTAGAAGCGGTTCAAGCCGCCGGGGATTTTACCGGATTGCCCGACGCGATCGCGGCAATGGAAAAAGCCGTGCGCGATTTACGCTTGACGATTGCGGAAGAAAATACGCGCTTGTCGCTGGCGGCCGCCATGCAAAATAGCGGTTTTAGTCAAGCGCTGGGCAATATGCTGGAAAAACTGACCACGCTGGTCAAGTTACTGGAAAGCCAGGCGGAGCGATCCGAAGGATTGGAGAATTGCCGCCAGCGCGCGGCGGCGCACTTGTATCTGCTGCAGCGCTGGCGCGATGAAACGGAAATGCAGGAGCATGTGCGCTGGGTCGAAGTCTATCACCACGCTTTACAGCTGAACGCCACGCCATTGTCGATCGCGGAAATTTTCCAAAGACAAATGGCTGCATCGCCGCGCGCTTGGATTTTTACTTCCGCGACTTTGTCAGTAAAAAAGGATTTCAGCCATTACAATAACGAAATGGGACTGACCGCGGCGCAAACGGCGTGCTGGGAAAGTCCGTTCGATTTCGCACAGCAGGCGTTATTGTACGTGCCGCCCGGCCTGCCGGAACCGCAGCAGAGGAATTACACCGATCAAGTGGTTCAGGCGGCGCTGCCGGTATTACGCGCGAGCCGTGGACGGGCCTTTTTCCTTTGCACCAGTTTACGTGCCATGCAGCGTGTGCACGAGTTGTTGCAAGCCACCGAGGATTTCGATTTCCCGTTGCTGCTGCAAGGACAAGGTTCCCGCTCCAATATGCTGGAGCGTTTTCGCGCATTGAAAAATGCGGTGCTCATTGGCAGTCAATCGTTCTGGGAAGGTATCGATGTACGCGGCGAAGCGTTGTCGCTGGTCATCATCGATAAACTGCCGTTTGCGCCGCCGGACGATCCGGTGTTGGCTGCGCGGATTGATAAAATGAACAATGAAGGACGCAATGCATTTATGGAATACCAATTGCCGCGCGCGGTCATTAATCTGAAACAAGGCGCCGGCCGGTTGATCCGCGATGAAGCGGACCGAGGGGTGCTGATGATTTGCGATCCGCGCTTGACTACGAAAGCCTATGGCAAACAAATATGGCAAAGTCTGCCGCCGATGAAACGTACACGCGATCTGGCGGAAGTCGAACGTTTCTTTGCTGTCTGAGATGCCTTCCCACGGCTGTTGCGCTGATTATCAAAATCCAATTATTGATTCGATTAAATATGAAAATTAATTTTGCCTTACGTTGGTTTGTTTTCTTTTTACTGGCACTGGTGCTTTCCGGCGCCAGCGCGAGCACATTGGAGATCCCATTGATTGCTACCGAAAGGGAGCTGCAAAAAGAACTGGCTGTTGAGAAGCTCAATGACATTATCAGCAGCATCAAACTGCGAAAAGATCAGGCGGAAGCAATGTCGAAGGCGTTGACGAAAGCCCGGACGGAGCAGGAGAAAAACAGAATTCAGGCGGAATTGACTGGATTAAACAATGCCATCGCGGAGCAGAAATCGTCATTCGAAATGATTCTGACGGCGGGCTTGGAGCTGAGCAAAGAAGAAGCGTCAGAAAAAAGAGAATTCGATTGGCAGAAAGATTTACTGGAAATCGTCCAACCGATCATGAGCGAATTGCGTCAATTGACCGAGAATAAGCGTAAAACGGATAGCCTGCAAAAGAAAATCGATTTCTATAAATCGCAAATCCGTGTCATCAATGAAGTACTTAAACATATTGGGGAAATCAATAAAGCCGGTTTTGAAAAAGAGGCTTTAACCGAGTTTGAGCGCATCAGCAAAAAATGGAACGATCAATTGCTGGAAAACCAGCATCTTCTGGAAGTTGCGCAATTACAACTCGAGGAGATGATTAAATCGCAATCCGCTAAAGAAATATCCTTGGGTGAGCATGTACAGCAATTTGCGGCGGGACGTGGCGCCACCTTGTTGATGGCGCTGACTGCTTTTATTTCCGTGTATTTCTCGATGCTATCGTTGCAGAAGCTGCTGCACTGGCTGAATCATCGCAAGAAAGAAGAAAGAAGAACCTATTATCAGCGCATCAGCACATTGTTTTATCATTTTCTGATGGCGGCGTTGTCGATCACAGCGGTGTTTTATGTGCTGAGTGTGCGTAACGACCAGGTGTTAATCGGTATTACCGTGTTACTGCTGCTGAGTATCATTTGGCTGCTGAAGAGTTCTATTCCAAGTTATATCAATGAGCTAAGGATACTATTGAATACCGGATCAGTCAGGGAAGGCGAATGCATCAACTATAATGGCATCCCGCTGCTGGTGGAAAGTTTGAATTATTACAGTAAGTTGACCAATCCCATGTTACCCGGATTGGAGCTGCGGCTCACTTTGGCGGAACTGGCCAATTATGTTTCGCGTCCGTACTCGGCAGACGAGCCCTGGTTTCCGTGCCAAAGGGGCGATTTCGTGATGCTTTCCGATAACACCTTTGCCATGGTGAAGTGCATTACTCTGGAAAGCATTGTGCTATCGCAGCCAAATGGCGTAATGCCGATTACGTATAGTATTGCCGATTTCTTGGCCGAGCAGCCTAAGAATTTTTCCCTGGGGTTTACTGTGATTAGCGATTTCGGTATCGATTACCAGCATCAATCGCAATGCACCACCGTAATCCCGGAAATATTATGTGCCGGTATCCACCGCGGCTTGCTGCTGGAATCCTTTGGTCATTCACTGAATAATTTAGTGGTGCATTTCGCTCATGCCAATACGTCGTCGCTGGATTACAAAATTGCCGCTACTTTCGATGGCACAGCCGCGGGAGATCTGTTCGCCATTAAGCGGGCGCTACAACGTTATGCGGTTGAAGTTTGCAATCAACAGCAGTGGGTCATACCGTTTAACCAGCTGGTTATTCATAACGCTAAGGATTAATCATGAAATTAGCAACCTGGAATGTAAATTCGCTCAAAGTAAGGCTGCCGCAGGTAATCGATTGGCTGCAAACGAACCAGCCGGATATGCTTTGTTTGCAGGAAACCAAATTATCCGATGAAAATTTTCCGGCTGCAGAAATTGCTGCGATCGGCTATGAATCGGTTTTTATTGGGCAGAAGACCTATAACGGAGTCGCGATTCTCAGCAAGCAAAAAGGAAGCGAAATTATTACCGCAATACCCGGGTTTGAAGACAAGCAGAAGCGCGTGGTGGCGGCAACCTATGGCGATGTGCGCGTCATTTCCGTGTATGTGCCGAACGGCGACACGGTCGAATCGGAAAAATATCAATACAAATTACGCTGGCTGCCCGCCTTGACCGGATGGTTACGACAGGAACTGAAGGATCATCAAAAACTGGCCATCCTGGGCGATTTTAATATCGCGCCGGAAGATCGCGATGTTTACGACCCGCAATTGTGGCAAGGTAAAGTATTGTGCAGCCAGCCCGAACGCGTGGCTTTCGGTGATCTGTTGCAACTGGGATTGACGGATAGCTTCCGTTTGTTTGAACAAGCGGAAAAATCGTATACCTGGTGGGATTACCGCATGATGGCTTTTCGCCTGAACCGGGGACTGCGCATCGACCATATTCTACTCAGCAATGCGCTCGCAAGTATCTGTACAAGCTGCACGGTTGATAAAGCGATACGCAAGCTGGAACGTCCTTCGGATCACGCGCCCGTTGTGGCCGAATTAACCGCCTGAGCCGGAATTACGGATTGTTGCGGGATACTTCCTGGAGTCCTTTTTTTAATGTCTCCAGATTCTTTTCCCGTGCGTCGATTTCTTCACGCATCCGCTCGACCCGGTTGAGATAGCGCTGGTAATTACGCTCGCTGCCCAAGCGATCCGGAGCGCCGTCTTTGTAATCGCTTTTTAATTCGCCCAAGCGTTTCTCTTCTTCCGTGATTCTGCTTTGTATTTTCTCGCGCTGTTCCTCGAGTTTCATCGCTTCGCGGCGTTTTGCGATTCTTTCTTCGACATCGCCGGAATCGACCGAAGGCACGACCACAATCGGCGGTAAGTCAATTTTTTTAGCGCTGCTCGATGGTACGTTGGAATAAGTCACGTTGCCACGCTCATCGACATGCTTATAAACACCGGCTTGTATCGAATAAGAAAAGAAAGCCAGAACAATCAACAAGAAATTATTTATTTTCATGCATCACCCTATGGACCGGTTGTGATTTTTAGAGCAGTTACAGCCTGGCGAGTTCTTTCTTTAAAGCGGTGATGTTTCTTTGATGCTGGAATAATTTATTTCTTAGCTGCACAACTTTTTCATGAGGATTACTTGCTTCAGCGGCATCGCCGAATTGATCGAGATGCGTTTGCGTATCGACGAAATGCTTTTCTTCGGCCGACAATTCCTTTTGCAGAATCTGGCGGCGTACCGTATCGCGTTCCTTTTGCGTTGTATCTTTTACACGGGGCGCATTTCCACTGGATTGTGACTTGGCCGGACCGGGTTCGGAATTTCTCGAATACGACGCAATGGATATTTTTTCCGAGTTAGGGATGCGGCGGTTGGTAAAAGTGATATTGCCGTCCTTATCAACATGCTTGTAGATGTTCGTTTCAGCAATGGCCTGCGATATAGAACTCAACAAAATAAGGGCGAATAGGATTAATAATGTTCCGGTTTTCATATTTTGCTAGAAGAATGTTGATCACAATTACCGCTACCCGATCAGTCTACCAATGATTTCTCTAACGAAAAGCAAAAAAAGAGCTAATAAATCCTGCTTATTGCGCTTTACGGTTCTATTTTTTCATGCCTACCGATTCCGTCACGATGGCCAAAATCAATTTCAATTAAATTTATAAGCTGTAATACATATCAAATTCAACCGGATGCGTCGTTGTGCGCAGCAAAATCACTTCGTCCATTTTCAGTTGAATATACGCATCAATGATGTCATTGGAGAAGACACCGCCGCGAATCAGAAAATCGCGGTCTTTATCCAGACAATCCAGCGCTTCATCCAATGACGCGCACACATTCGGCACTTTGGCGGCTTCTTCTGGCGGCAGATCGTACAGATTCTTATCCATCGGATCGCCCGGATGAATTTTGTTCTGAATGCCGTCGAGTCCAGCCATCATCAATGCGGTAAATGCCAGATACGGATTGGCAGTCGGATCGGGGAAACGGACTTCGATGCGCCGCCCCTTAGGGCTGCTGGTGTGCGGAATGCGAATAGAAGCCGAACGATTGCTGGCGGAATAAGCCAGGTTGACCGGTGCTTCATATCCGGCGACCAGGCGTTTGTATGAGTTGGTGCTGGGATTGCAAATGGCATTCAGCGCTTTGGCATGTTTCAGAATACCGCCGATGTAATACAGCGCGATCTCGGACAAGCCAGCGTAACCATTGCCGGAGAATAAATTCTTACCGTCTTTCCAGATGGATTGGTGCACATGCATGCCGGATCCGGCATCGCCCACGATCGGCTTGGGCATGAAAGTGGCTGTTTTGCCGTACGAATGCGCGACATTGTGAATGACATATTTGAGCACTTGATTCCAGTCCGCGCGTTTAACCAGGCTATTAAAGCGGGTGCCGATTTCACATTGACCGGCCGTGGCGACTTCATGATGATGCACTTCAACACCGATGCCCATGTCTTCCAATGTCAGGCACATTGCGGAACGGATGTCTTGCAGCGAATCGACCGGCGGTACGGGAAAGTAACCGCCTTTGATCGACGGGCGATGACCGATATTGCCGCTCTCGTATTTGATCGCAGAACTCCAGGCGGCTTCCTCGGATTCGATTTTGACCGAGCATCCCGACATGCCGGTATGCCAGCGCACCGAATCGAAAATAAAAAATTCCGGTTCCGGACCGAAATAAGCTACATCGCCGATACCGGTGGATTTTAAGTAAATTTCACCCCGCTTGGCCAATGAACGCGGATCGCGGCTATAGCCCTTGCCGTCTGCCGGCTCGACCACATCACAGGTCATCAGCAATGTCGGTTCATCCATGAAAGGATCCATATTGGCGGTATCCGGATCGGGGATCAGCAACATATCGGATGCTTGAATGCCTTTCCAGCCGCCTATCGATGAACCGTCAAAAGGATGGCCATCTTCAAATTTATCCGCATCGAAGGTATGCGCAGGTACGGTAACATGATGTTCTTTACCATTGGTATCGGTAAAGCGTAAATCAACAAATTTAACTTCATTGTCTTGAATCAATTTCAAAACATCATTTACCACCATTTTTTCTCTCCAGACTAGCGTGACAAATTGTATAAATAAAGATGCAATTAGATAGAATTATACCAGCACAATAACGCGAATGATTTGAAACGATGCACACGATTGCCATCAAACGGACTGACCCAGCAGAAACTTCCAAGTGTCAGGGTGTGCATTCTACTGTACTATCGCCGGTCAAGTCTTTACGATTCACACAACAGTAAGACGGAGCAATCGCTTAATTGTGCTGCTTATTCCCGTGAAATCAGAGAAATAGCGTTTCTTACCGAAGAAAATCAAGACCATGCAGTAGCCACACCCGGAATGTCCAACGCACTCAATATACTTAAAGAAGTTTTCGGCTATCCCGCATTTCGCGGGCAGCAAGCGGAAGTGATCGAACATATTGCCCATGGCGGTGATTGTTTGGTGCTGATGCCGACGGGCGGTGGTAAGTCGTTGTGTTACCAAATTCCGGCTTTATTGCGCGATGGCGTCGCCATCGTGGTGTCTCCGCTGATCGCTTTGATGCAAAATCAAGTAGCGGCGCTGCATGAATTAGGAGTGCGCGCGGCGGTTCTGAATTCCTCCTTATCGCAGCAAGCGGCTGCGGAAGTTGAACAAAAGCTTCTGGCGGGTGATTATGATTTGCTGTATGTCGCGCCGGAACGGTTGTTGACGGCGCGCTTTCTGAATCTGATCGCACGCATCCCAATCGCGTTGTTTGCCATCGACGAAGCGCATTGCGTTTCGCAATGGGGACATGATTTCCGTCCGGAATACATACAATTGTCGGTTTTGCACGAGCGTTTCCCGGAAGTGCCGCGCATTGCGCTAACCGCAACAGCCGACATGGATACCCGCAAGGAGATTATTGAGCGGCTGGGATTGGATGAAGCCAGGCTATTCGTTTCCAGCTTTGACCGCCAGAATATCCGCTATCAGATTATCGATAAAGCCAATAGCCGGGCACAACTACTGTCTTTTCTGCGCACGGAACATTCCGGCGATGCCGGTATCGTGTATTGCCTATCACGCAAAAAAGTCGAGGAAACAGCAGCGTGGCTGACCGCGCAGGGTTTGCGCGCGTTGCCATACCACGCCGGTATGGACATGCAAGAGCGCAGCCAGAATCAGGAAAGATTTCTGCGCGAAGAAGGTATTGTCATGGTTGCCACCATAGCTTTTGGCATGGGCATTGATAAGCCGGATGTGCGTTTCGTCGCGCACTTGGATTTGCCCAAAAGTATTGAAGGTTATTACCAGGAAACCGGCCGCGCCGGGCGCGACGGGCAAGCGGCCAATGCCTGGATGGTGTACGGTCTTGGCGATGTCATTCAGCAACGGCGCATGATCGAAGAGTCGGAAGCGCAGCTCAAATTTAAACAAGTTGCCGCACGCAAACTGGAAGCCATGCTGTCACTGTGCGAAACAACCACCTGCCGCCGCTTGCGTATGCTGAGTTATTTCGGTGAATCCACCGATGATATGGCGGCGTGCGGCAATTGCGATGTTTGTTTGAACCCGCCGCAAGTTTGGGATGCCACTGTAGAAGTGCAGAAAGCATTGTCGTGCGTTTACCGTGCCGGGCAAAATTTCGGCACGGGTCATTTGATCGATATTTTGCGCGGTAATCTGACCGAACGTGTCAAAGAATGGCATCACGACCGGTTGACTACGTTCGGCATCGGTAAAGAATTACCGGAAAAAACCTGGCGTGCGGTATTCCGTCAGATCATCGCACTGGGTCTGCTATCGGCAGACAGTGAAAGTCATGGCGCATTGCACCTGACTGAAGCAAGTCGCGCAGTGCTAAAGGGACAACAAACCGTGCAGTTGCGGCTGCAAACTCAGGCGGGACACGCATTTGAAAAACGGCCAAGCAGCGATTTGATGTTGCTGGATGCAACCGAACGGTATCTTTGGGAGCAGCTACGTGCATGGCGCGCGAAAATGGCTAAGGAGCATGGTGTGCCGGCGTATGTTATTTTTCACGATGCCACCTTGCGCGAACTGGCGCGGCAGTGTCCAAAAACGCAAGATGAATTACGTCAAGTCAGCGGTATCGGCGCGCGCAAGCTTGATAAATACGGCGGCTATCTGATTGAAATCCTTCGTAGTTGTGAGTCTGGGCTAAGACAGTAAACTACTTGTTTGAATATTTGGCGTTCTGTTATATACTCGAATCCCTAATTAAATTTGGGTATTTTAAAAAGAAAGGAACGATTAGAATGATGAAAAAATCAATTTTTGCTGCAACTTTATTAGTTTTCTTAGCTGCTTGTTCAAACGCAAATATGGGTGATCCTAATGCGAGCGCAGATGATTGTAAGTTTGGCGTGGGTGGTAATGGTGAATGCCTCAAAGAAGGACAAGATCCACGGCCTTTTGGTGGTACCAGCAAACCTGGGCACTAACCCTCAAGTATCAAAGCATCAAATAAAAAAACCGCCCGAAGTGGCGGTTTTTTTATGGCTAGGCAAACTGATGCACATCGTTCATCGGATACATCAAATTTGCTTGCGGCGCGCGTTATAACCTACTAGACCTAGCCCGACCAGTAATATCGCATAAGTATCAGGTTCTGGAACAGGGCTGATGGTATGGGAAAAAGAAGTGACCGAATGTGAATTGGGGCGTGGCGCTAGAGAACCCACCGAAAAAACCAGCTCACCCCGATTGAAATTAAGCCCCGCCCAATTCACATACAAATGGTTTGCATCAAAACTCAAGATGGGTGTGCCGCTTACCGCGGTATTTGAAACCAAGTTGAATGATCTAAACGGATTGATGCTCCCAGATACATCGCTAATAGCAAAGCCATTAAATGCAGTCGGCGAGAAATTACCGCCATGCGCGAAAGAAATCACAAATTTATCACCACTGAAGTCTATCGTACCGAAATCATCGACCACATTCGATATTTCCACACCGGTATCGACCAGATAATCACCATTTCCTGCCGAAGCATAGGGCGTACTCAAGTTCGGGAAATAGTACTGATAATTGACCGTGTGTCCATCAAAAACACCGGCATTAGCGATACTGGTAACTGAACCCAAACAAGCTGTAACAGAAACCGCTATCAATCGTAAATAACTCTGCATCATTTCACTCCTTTAAAATTTAACCTGCGCGCCAAACGATTCACTGATAAATCATGGTGCGTATGATGCAGTAAGCACTCTGAATTAAATAGGTAAAAGTGTCATGAAATTAATAAGATAAATGCACCAAAAGTGCCCTAGTCAGTTTGTAGTCGGGATTGACCGGGAGATGAGAGGCGGATGTCCCGGTTGGTAAAGCATTACAGCAAAGTTGAATTTGGTAAGTGACTTATTTATTACTGAAATCCGCAATGCTGAGAATAGAAGATGTACCGGTAAACAGGCTGCGTAATGAAGGTTTATTCATCCTGGGTGACACATCAATTTTGAGTAGAATCGGTAGTTGATCCACAGGTATCCAAAGAAAAATCATACTTTCTGTAAAACAGTGAATAAAATCACCATCACGGATCACAGGCAAGTTTTAATGAAACAATCTCACAGCAATAAAACCACTCAGCCAATGAACTCAAGCAGCACATGAATAAGCTATTGCTACTCGGCTATGGAAATCCAGGACGCGGGGACGATGCGTTAGGTCCCCTGTTGATCGAGCATATCGCTCAGTTACAATTGGCGGATGTCGCTTGCATCGTTGACATGCAATTGCTAATTGAGCATGCTGCCGATTTAACGGGCTTTGATCGGATTATATTTGTGGATGCGGATATGTCGTGCCAGGAACCTTTTGAGTTTTCAGCCGTAACTGCGGAAAAAGACGCCAGCTATACCAGCCATGCCTTAACACCGGCAGCAGTACTGTATGTTTACCAGCAAATCCATTCGCACGCCGCACCGTCTGCTTTTCTGCTGCGCATTCGCGGTTATCATTTTGAATTGGGTGATTATTTAAGCATTCAGGCCCATGAAAATCTGGCTGCCGCCATTTTAAAAATTCAGCAATGGATTCCACAGCAACAATGAAAAAACCGCTTCCGCCACTGAAATTTTTCCCGCTTTTATTGTTGATCGCACTATTGCTGATCACATCCCCACTGGTATTTGCACACACCGGCGATGGACCGCATAACGGCTGGTTACACGGATTCACGCATCCATTGAGCGGATTGGACCATATCCTGGCGATGGTTGCCATCGGTTTATGGGCCGCACAAGGGCATGGCCGTATTGTTTGGCTTTTTCCGCTGATTTTTGTCGTGGTGATGGGTTTAGGCGGTTTATTGGGCATGATTGCCCTGCCACTCGCTTTCGCGGAATACGGCATTATGTTTTCGCTGGTGATTCTGGGCGCACTACTCGCTTGGCGCAAACATTTATCCCTCAGTGTCAACGTGCTGCTGATCGGATTATTTGCGCTCAGCCATGGCTATGCGCATGGCAGCGAAATGCCATCCAGTATATCGCTGCCCTCCTACGCAGCGGGTTTTATGCTGGCGACGATGCTATTGCATCTATGCGGCATCGGCTTAGCCCTGTTGTGCAAAAAATTTGCCGGCACCCGGTGGATTCGCTTTAGCGGTATCATCATTGCCGGTTATGGCGGTTTTTTATTAATCCCGTAAGCCGCTGGATGATGAGGTAATACATGCATGAGCTATCGCTTGCCGAAAGTATCTTACAGCTCATCGAAGACGCCGCGATTGAACAAAAATTCACACAGGTCAAAACGGTATGGCTGGAAGTCGGCCAACTGGCTTGTGTCGAGCAGGAATCGCTGCGCTTCTTTTTTACTGTGGTAACGGAAGACAGTATCGTCCGGCAAGCCAAGCTGGAAATTATCGACATTGCAGGACAGGCTATATGTGATCAATGCCATCAAGTTATGATGATCACCACCTACCATCAGGTCTGTTCGCAGTGCGGCAGCTACGCGCTGCATGTCACGCAAGGGGATGGTATGCGCATCAAAGAACTGGAAGTGGAATAAAAGGAATCGATTATGTGTACAACTTGTGGTTGCGGCATCGGGCAGACGCGCATTAATGGTCAATCGATACAGCCGCGGCATCATTCAAATATCCGGCTTAACTATCGTCCGTTGCAATCCGCGCATGATCATGCGCATGAAAATGTAGCGGTACCCGTAACCGTGGATCACGCAGCGGATACGCTGCATTTTGGCACCGGCATCGCGGGTACGCACGCACCCGGGATGAGCCAATCCAGAATGGTTAAAATCGAACGCGACATTCTGACAAAAAATAACCAGTTTGCCGCCGGAAATCGCCAGTATTTAGCAGAGCACGGCATTTTCGCGCTGAATCTGGTGTCCAGTCCAGGTTCCGGCAAAACCACGTTGCTCGTTAAAACGATTGAAATGCTGCGCGACCGGTTCCCGATTGCTGTGATCGAAGGCGATCAGCAAACCGACCACGATGCCGCGCGTATCCGTGCAACCGGTGTTCCGGCATTGCAAATCAACACCGGCAAAGGCTGTCATTTGGATGCGCACATGATCGATCAAGCTTTGCAGCAACTGTCGATCCGGGATAACAGCCTGTTATTCATCGAGAATGTCGGCAATCTGGTGTGCCCATCCGGTTTTGATTTAGGCGAAGCGCACAAAGTGGTAATTCTGTCCGCCACTGAAGGTGAAGACAAACCGCTGAAATATCCCGATATGTTTCATGCCGCGGATTTGATGCTTCTGAATAAATGCGATTTGCTGCCCCACTTAACTTTTGACGTCGATCTGGCCATTGATTATGCGCACCGCGTTCATTCCGGATTACCCGTGATGCAAATTTCCGCCACGCAAGGCAGCGGCATGCAGGCATGGATTGATTGGATTTGCGCGTGGTGCCATCGCGCTGCAGCAGCAGGCCAATCTCTGCAACACATCGATCCCACGCTTGGTTAATCCACAGGGCACCACTATCGCGCTGGCCATTGGCGGCCCTTCCGTTCTAGCCTGTGGTGCCTGGCTAAAAAACACCATTTGTGTGACGCAAGGAAATAGCGCGCATCTCTCTCCGCTCATTGGCGACTTGGCAACGGTGGAAGCTCGTCAGCAATTGGATCGAACCGTGCAGCGCTTATGTCTGGATTATGCAATTCAACCGGAAATCGTTACGCACGACCTGCATCCGGATTTTTACAGCACACAATTTGCGCAAACATACGCCGGACAGCGGCATATTCCCGTATTGGCCGTGCAACATCATCATGCCCACATTGCCGCCATTTGCGCCGAACACCAATTGACCCAGCCGGTATTAGGTCTGGCGCTAGATGGTGTCGGCCTGGGAACGGACAACACACCTTGGGGCGGCGAGTTGCTATTGGTCGATGGCACTCGTTTTGACCGGCTGGGTCACCTAACGACTTTAGCTTTACCAGGTGGCGACCGCGCCGCACAGGAGCCGTGGCGCATGGCGGCGGCGGCATTATTCTGTCTAAATCGCGGCGCTGAAATTATCCCTCGTTTCCAGGATCAACCGGCAGCTGTAACGGTTGCGGCGATGCTGGCAAGAGATCTGAATTGCCCGCAAACGTCCAGCATGGGGCGTTTATTTGACGCAGCGGCCGGATTGCTGGGCGTTAATGCAATGCAATCGCACGAAGCGCAAGCCGCCATTCAATTGCAACAACTCGCTGAGCAACATGGAGAAACTGGTGTGCTGATGGATGGTTATCGCATCAGCGCTGATAATCAGCTGGATTTCTCGCCCTTACTGTCGGCACTGATCGATTGCCGTGATGCCGGACAAGATGTTACCTACGGCGCTGCGCTATTTCATGCCACACTGATTGCTGGATTGGCAGCGTGGATTGAATCAGCGGCCGAGCAACATAATATTGCACATGTGGCACTGGGCGGCGGGTGTTTTCATAACGCAATATTGCGGCACGGCTTGATCCGCCGCTTGACTGCATCGTCTCTGAAAATATTCAGCGCACGGCAAATGATGCCCGACGACAGCGCGATTGCGTTAGGTCAGGCATGGGTAGCATTGCAACACAACCGGTTATAATGACGGTTTCTTACAACTGAAGGCCTTAGAATGAGCAACTATGTACAACGCTTTCTTCTGGAAAACCTGGATATCCGCGGTGCCATAGTACGCCTCGACTCCGTCTGGACGGCGATGTTAACCGGGCGCAACTATCCGCAACCGGTAACCCGACTGCTCGGCGAGATGAGTGCCGTCACCTTACTGATGGGTGAAAACCTCAAGCAAACCGGCCGGCTGACCATCCAATTGAATGGCAACGGTCCGGTTCCGATGCTGGTTATCGACTGCACCGATACATTGCATATTCGCGGCATGGCGAAATGCGAGCAAAACATTACGGCGCAGTCAGCACCCGATCTACTCGGCCACGGCCGGTTATTGCTTACGCTGGATATGCCATCGATGCGCGAATGCTACCAAAGTATCGTACCGCTCGACGGCAACAATATCGCCGAAATCTTTGAACATTACTTCCGGCAATCCGAGCAATTGCCTTCGCGTTTATTCCTGATTACCACGGATACCGCTATTTTTGGCTTGCTGCTGCAAAAATTGCCCAATGCCGATCAACAGGATCCCGATGGTTGGACACGCGCCGAAGCGCTGGCAGCAACAGTGCATGACCATGCCTTATTCGATTTGACTGCGGAAGAAATACTGACTCGTCTGTTTTATCAGGAAATTATCCGTATTTTTGATGCGCAAACCATCCAATACGGTTGCCAGGAAGACCCTGCCAAGATTTTTTCCATGCTGCGCTCGCTCGGCCGGGAAGAAGTTGATTCAATTCTGAAAGAATTCGGCGAAGTCGTTGTCAACGATGACATCTGTAACCGTGAATACCGCTTGGATGCGATCGCTGTTGATGCAGTATTCCGCGAGGCAGGCTCAACGATTCATTGAGTTACTGCATATATTTTGCTAGAACTCAGATATTCTCAATATATGCCGTTTTGCACTTCACATATTTTTCACATTTGCTAAGATATGATCGGCTCAAGAATATCCCCGGTGAGCAAACGGTTTCTGTCTTGTAAGAAGCCCGACCGGGTTCACACGATGAAGTTAGGAGAATTATGATGGCACCACGAATAGCACATGTTGACGATGATTCGGATATCCGCGAAGCGGTTGAGCGGATTCTTTGCAAGAATGGATATGAAGTAAGCAGTTATCTGTCCATGCAAGAATTCATCGATTCACTGGAAGATGAAAGCAAACGCCCTGATCTGGCGATCCTTGATGTAATGGTGGAATCCATGGATTCCGGTTTGACTACCTATGCAAAGATTCACAAGCGATTTCCACAAATTCAGACCATTTTTCTCACTTCCTTGGGCGATATGATCAGACCTTATTTTGAAGATGGCTCGCACGAATGGGTGTGTATCATGGAAAAACCTGTTGAACCGGTAAGCTTATTGGCAACGATCAACGATCGATTAAAGCATACAGGAGAAGCTGCCTGACCGGACTATGTGAAAATGGCAACCACTGAATTTTCCTGGGATAAATCCAATAATCAAAATATTCTGCTTGAAATAAAAGGCGACAAACTCAAGCTCAGCGATGATGTATTAATTAGTAATATTCGCTGGTTTATTACTTTCCGCTGGGCATTGATTGTCTCGTTGGTTTTCTTCGAAATCTTGATGCTATCGGCGTCGAATGTATTGACGCAATTTGGCATCAGCGAACAGGAAAAATGGCCGGTCGCCATCATCATGGTGCTGGTTGTCGCTAATATTGCTTACATCTTTGCATTAGACCGTTGCAAACCGGGTAAATATAACTCCCCTTCGATCAATTTATGGGTGCAGATCATTGTCGACTTGATCTGTTTGTCCGTTGTTGTACATTATATTGGCAGCACAACTACGCCCATTTCATTTTTCTATGTTCTGCATATTGCGCTGGCCTGCATCTTTTTTTCTACCCGCGAAAGCCTGTATGTCACCATTTTAGTGTGTCTCATGGATACGATAGTTATCATTGTTGATAACTTTCTGATCACGCAAACGCCATTGTCAACATTAGTCAACAATCATCTTCTGTCAGAAAATGCGCGACAAGATGGTGCAATGTTATGGATGTTTTTTCTCGATATCTTATTTTTTATTGTTTGGTATGTGGTTTCGAGACTTTCCCTGATCGTTCGCGCGCATGAGCGTCACCTGCTGGATGCCTATAGGCAAATTAATCAGGCGCAAGTCGAAAAGGATCAATATGCTGTGCTCATGACGCACCAGCTTAAATCACCGCTGGATGCCATTCGCAGCAAAATCAATTTGATTAAGGGGGGGTATTGCGGAGATGCTTCAGACGGCGTAAATGAGGCGCTGGAAAAGATTGATAGCCGCGCGCAAAGCATGTCGGGTTTGATTCTGGACTTGCTCAGGCTCGAACGCTTGAAAGATACCTGCCTTAATACCGCAGTGTTCGAGACAGTCGACATTCAAACCACGCTGCAAAAATGTATTGAGAAATTAACGCTCGTTGCCAATGCCAAGCACATTACATTTAATCTATCGATTGAAAATTTCTATTGCAAGGTTATCCCCGATCAACTGGAAATACTTCTGGAAAATATTATTACCAATGCGATTACCTATTCGCATGATAATACAGCGGTAGAGATTACATCCGCCATTAATCAGCGGGACCGGAGTGCCAGTGTCACCATCACTGATCACGGCATAGGTATAGAGAATAAAGACTTACCCAACATATTCAACGAATATTTTTATTCGCCCAGAGCGGCGCTGCATAATAAGGCAACCAGCGGGATCGGACTGTCCATCGTGAGAATCGCGGCAGAAAACAATAAGCTAAAAATCAAAGTGACCAGTGAACCCGGTGCGGGTACTTCGTTCACCGTAGTGTTTAACGATATCGAATGGCCCGATGACGACGATCACTAGAAAAAACTTACTTACAACCTCCGATTATCGATATCAGCCCTATCCCTATTGATACTCAATACAGTTGTCCCATCATCGCAATCCAATCTATTCGATTGTGCTGTGATGCCAGTAGCGCCGGTTTAATTGTCTCCAACTCTCAGCCGACCAGCCATTACCGGTAAAACGCAGCAAGATCGCACCGTCTCTGTCACTACGCAGCAAGCGGCTGTTCAAGTTGAGATAACGTGTCATTACTTCTTCGCGCGGATGGCCATAGCGATTAAGGTAACCGACCGTAAAAACTGTCAATACCGGACTCACCTGCTGCACAAAATTCACTGTTGACGATGACAGGCTGCCATGATGCGGCGCGATCAGCACGGTCGCCGGAAGCTTCTCACTGGCGCGGTTAAGCAACGCTAATTCATCTTTCCCTTCAATATCCGCCGGTAATAATACGCTGCCATACATCGACGTGATCTTTAGCACGCAGCTGTTTGAATTGACTTTGCGTTGTGGATTTGCATAATCCTGCGGCAATGGATGCAACAATTCAAAATGCACGCCATCCCAATGCCATGACTGCCCGGCCTGGCATTGATCGTGATGCTTTGCAGTGCGCCGTATGGGATGTTGATCGCTCAAAGAGGACAGGAGCAACTCAACCGGAATTTCACCCATTATCGACAATGCACCGCCGCTATGGTCTGTATCCGAGTGCGATACGATCATGGCATCCAGTTTCCGTATGCCTTCACCACGCAAAAACGGCACGACAATGCGGCTGCCGCTATCGGTATCGCCAAAACCAGGTCCGGTATCAAACAACAGCGTATGATGCGCTGTACGCGCTACAACGGCTAATCCTTGACCGGCATCCAGGATCGTCAACCATAATTCACCGCTTTTGGGCTGCGCAGGCAATACCCAAAACACCGGCAATAACGCCACCACCCCTAGCCAGCGCGCTGGAAAACCTGCAAAAAATCCGCTTGCCAAACTTCCGGGCAACAGCATCCACAAAATTCCGCAAATTGCTGCCAAAATTGTCCACAGCGGCGGCGTATGCTGTTGCCATACAGCCTGTGGAAAATCACTCAGCGCGTGCAATATCGTCATGACGAAACTTAAAACTTCGTGTGCAAGCGGCAGAACAAAGTCAAACAGCGGTATCACTGCCAATAGAGTCAGCGGCACAACCACAAGACTTATCAGTGGAATGGCAATGGCATTGGCAAACGGCGATAACATCGGTATTTGCTGGAAGAAAACCAGTAACAGCGGGATCAACCCCAGGGTAATCGCCCACTGTACCCGCAGCCAATCGATTAACCAATGAACTCTGCCAATCCGCCCTATCGTTATCAGCATAATGAGCCCGATGGCACCGAACGACAGCCAGAATCCAGGCGCCATGACGGCCCAGGGATCGAGTAGAACCACCCAAAACAGCGCCCAAGCCAGCACTGTTGTTGCGGCAGATTGCCGCCCTCGCCATACTGCAATTGCCACAACGGCCAGCATATAGAGCGTCCGCTGCGCGGGAATTGCAAAACCGGACAGAACCGCATAAGCCAATGCCACAACCAGCCCAGCCGCAACAGCAGCCCGGCGTGCCGGTAAACGTAGCGTCAAATAAGCTGACCGGCGCCATAACCAGAAAACCAGTGCAAAGACCATGCTGGAAATCATCGTGATATGCAATCCGGAAATCGCCATCAAATGATTGGTGCCGGTCCGGGTGAAAATTTGCCATTGATCGCGCGGGATAGCGTGTTGATCGCCCATGGCCAGGGCCTGCAATACACCCACATACGAATGGCCGGATAAATGAGTGGCAAAGCGCTGCTGAATGTCCTCGCGAATATGCTCAATCCAGTATTTCGGCCTTGAAACCATTGGCTGCAGAAGTTCATTATCAGTTGATGGGCGCACGTATCCGGTTGCACGGATATTGCGCTCCAATGCCCAGGCTTCATAATCAAAGCCATGCGGATTCATGCTGCCATGCGGCTGCTTGAGCCGCACTGTAATACGCCAGCGTTCCCCCGCATGCAGGATTGGCCGCTCCAAAGGATGCGCTCCTGTTTGCCGCACTGTGAACCATGAAATTAGTAGATGTTGAGGTACAACCGCACCGGGCGTAATCACCTGCTCTACATCAAAACGGAAGCGGATACCGCGCTCATTGCTTTGCTGCACACTCGCTATTACGCCGGTTATTTGTATATCCTGCCGCTCCCAGATTTGCGGCAAGAAATCGGACAAACGCCACTGTGCCAAGGCCGCAGCCCAGAAAAACCCGATCCCCAAGAAAAACAGGTACAGTAAGATTCTGCGCAGCATGATCAACGCGCCCGATGAATAACGCGCAAGCAATCCGCTGGCGGCCAGGATCGACATTAAACCCCAAGCCCAATCGAGAGCGGGTAATTCAGCTTGCTGCTGCAGCAAACCGACGCCAAAAACAAAAGCCAGAATGTTTAATCGTACTGACAAACCGTTTCAACCTTCATCACGTGCAAATCAATGTTTAAAACATCAGTACGGCATCCACAACCTTCACTGTAATCTCCAGCCTCTTCGTTTGTAGGATTTTTCTCATAAAATTATAGCGTTATGATTTGCAATAATTTGGTACTATAACATTATGTATTCTTAGCAGATGAAATACAGTTATGCTTGAATCACCGGGCACAGCTCCAGCATACGCGCGGGATGAGTAATAGGAGATGGTATGACACAAAGTGAAGAGCAAAGAAGAAAAGATGACGATATAAAATTCAGCAAAACCGAGCTACTGAGCGAATTGCAGACTTCTCACTTTGAACTGGAAATGCAGTACCGGGAGCTTAAAGAAACACAGCAGCAATTAAGTGAATCTCACAGCCGCTTTGAAGATCTTTACGAATATGCACCCGTCGGTTACCTGACCTTAGACAAAACCGGGCATATTTTATCGCTCAATCTCAGAGGTGCGAAATTACTCAACAATGACCGGGAATCGTTGATTGGCAAATCTTTCATGGAATGTTTCTTTGATATCAACAAACAGGTCTTTACCGATTATTTGCAGAAAGTTTTCATTACCACAGGAAAAACCACAGTTGATCTAAAAATCAAGAACGCGGATGAGCATATCAACTATATCCGGCTGCAAAGCACAATCATGTGCGATAGCAACACTTGCCTCATGATCATGTCCGATATCAGTCAGCTTAAGAAAACCATCAATCTAAACCGTAACTTATTAAATGAAAATAGGCGGCTGATGAAAGAATTGTTTCAAGTGCAAGAAAAAGAACGGCGTTCACTCGCACGTGAATTGCACGATGAGTTAGGCCAATGGCTTACGGTGATACGCATCGAGAATGAAGTCATTCTGAATAACGCTCCGGCCGATTCGATGAGTTCTGCCAGTGCGCGCGCTATCGGCGACTGTACTCAGAAAATGAACGAAGTAATTCATGAAATGCTGCATAAATTGCGGCCCGTGTTACTGGATACGCTCGGATTGGTCGATGCCTTATTGGAACTGAAACGGCAATGGAGCACGCACCACCCGCAGATCATCCTTGAATTCAAAGTAAACGGCGAACTGGATAAATTGCATGAATCGGTCAATATCGCCATCTTTCGTATCATCCAAGAAGGTTTGAACAATATCTACAACCATTCCGAGGCCACCTGGGCACAAATAAGCCTCAGCCGTGAAAGCGATTTAGAATGCATGGAGGATTGTTTACTGCTCTCCATCGAAGACAACGGCAAGGGGTATAATATCAATCAACAATTTCGCGGATTAGGATTACTCGGTATGCGTGAGCGCGTCATTGCGATGGGTGGCACATTGTCAGTGCGCAGCGCATGCAATGAAGGCACAGAAATCAATATTAAACTGCCCATTGAACACTCAGATTATGACGAAACCAATCTCTATCCTGTTGATTGATGATCATCCCGTAGTACGTACCGGCTATCGCCGGTTGCTGGAGAGCACACCTGATATATGTGTCGTCGGGGAAGCCGACGATGGTGAGTCCGGCTACCAATACTACCTGGAATTTCAACCGGATGTGACGATTCTGGACTTGAACATGCCAGGCATTGGCGGACTGGAAACCATCCGGCGCATCAAAGCCAGAGATCCCGCAGCACACGTCCTGGTATTCAGCATGCTGAATAATGTCACGATGGCGCAGCGGTCATTAAAAGCCGGAGCCACCGGATTTCTCAGCAAACAAAGCGGAATTGGAGAAATGATTCAGGCGGTGCGGCAAGTCAATGCGGGAAAAATTTATATCGAATCGGAGTTAGCCGCAACGCTGGCGCTCAACGCAACACGCAAGGATACCTGCGAAAATCCCCTGGATATGCTCACCAAGCGGGAATTTCAAATATTCAAGCTGATCGCGGAAGGAAACTCCAGCACGCAAATAGCGGAAAAACTCGCCATCAGCCCAAAAACCGTCGGCGTTCATCATGTTAACCTGATGCGAAAATTGCAATTACAAAACACCACACAACTCATTCGCCTGGCGATTAACAACAACATCATTCAAACATAAAGACAGCGTAACTTAGTTGACGTGCATTGGAAATAAGCATAATGCTTATTTTCTCAACTTGATACATCGATTAAGATGGCTATCTCTAAACAGGCCAAAGTTACACCAAGCCATAGTCCCTTAATCAGGAGCAAAAATGACAAATATTTCCGCCGTTCTGGGCAGTGAAAGCGAGCTGCTGCTCAATCATGTCTGCCATACCATACCGAAGCAAAGCCTGCAGCTTCCCGGTGCTGATTTTGTCGATCGCGTCATGGCAATGAGCAATCGTAAATCCAGCGTACTACGCAATCTGCAAGCGCTTTATAATCAAGGGCGTTTAGCAGGTACCGGTTATTTGTCATTACTCCCCGTGGATCAGGGTGTTGAGCACTCGGCCGGCGCTTCATTTGCTCCCAATCCCATGTTTTTTGATCCCAAGAGTATTGTCGATTTGGCGATTGAAGGCGGATGCAATGGTGTCGCATCCACGCTGGGCGTGCTGGGCATCGTAGCGCGGCGCTATGCGCACAAAATTCCGATGATTCTTAAAATCAATCACAATGAACTGCTGACTTATCCCAATAAATACGATCAAACACTGTTTGCCAGCATCAATCAGGCATTTGATATGGGTGCGTGCGCCGTGGGCGCTACTGTTTTTTTTGGTTCGGACGAATCCCGCCGTCAAATCCAGGAAGTTTCAGCCGCGTTTGAACATGCGCATAACCTAGGTATGGTCACCATTTTGTGGGCTTACACCCGTAATGCTGCGTTCAAAACCGCTGAAAAGGATTATCACGTCAGCGCTGATCTGACCGGTCAAGCCAATCATCTGGCGGTAACCATCGGCGCCGACATCGTTAAGCAAAAAATGGCGACCAATAATGGCGGATACAACGCGATTAAATTCGGCAAAACTCACCCTAAAGTATACAGTGAACTGACAACGGAACACCCGATCGATCTGGTGCGATATCAAGTCGCCAATTGCTACATGGGACGGATCGGTATGATTAATTCAGGCGGTGAATCCGGCAGTGATGATTTGCATCAGGCGATCCGTACTGCGGTCATCAACAAACGGGCGGGCGGGATGGGGTTAATCTCAGGGCGCAAGGCATTTCAGAAACCTTTTGCCGAAGGCGTCAAATTGCTGCACGCCATTCAGGATGTGTATTTATCCAACGAAGTCAATATTGCTTAGAGAAACTGCATCCGGCCAAATAACAGCAAGCGGCCGTGCCATACAACGCACGGCCGGAAAACAGAGCCATTATTTTCTAGATGCTTTAATCGCATCGAGATTAGCTTGCGCATCTTCATTTCCTTGTGCGGCCGCCTTTTCAAACCACTTGATCGCTTTTTCCTCGTCCCTGTCTACGCCTTCTCCGGTGAAATACATTGCCCCCAGGTTATTCTGCGCATCGACATGACCTTGCTCGGCCGCACTCTTGAACAGTTCCGCCGCCTGCGCCAGGTCTTGCGGCACACCTTCGCCGTTTGCGTACATCAGTCCTAAATTAAACTGCGCATCGGCATAGCCTTGTTCGGCAGCACGGAAAAACCAACCGGCAGCCAATTCAGGATCAGTATTCAACACTTGGCCGGATAAGGTCTTAGATACGGCTTCTCCGGTGTAGTACATGACACCCAAGCTATTTTGCGCAGCCGGGTCGCCTGCTCTGGCATTGGCCATTAACGCTTTAAATTTCTCTTCGGCGGCTTTAACGTCACCAATACCTCCGGGCATAATCTGATCTCTTAACTCAGCTTTCTCTTCCTCTGTCAGTCCTTCGCCCATGATGGACGGAATCTCACCCAGTTTAGTGATCTCATTCAGCGGCGCGGATATTGAGCCCGCTTCTGATTTATCACTTTTCGGTTCACTCCCGCAGCCGGTAAGCAATGCAACAATCGCGGCAAGAAATAAAGCAGCCAAAACATTCATCTAGAATTTCCTCTATTCATTGGGTTATAACGATAACAGCATGTTTTCAAATCCGGACTGGCATTAAGATAGCATAGTAGTTACTACTTGGCCCCTGCCTTTACCAATAATTCAATCACTTCCTTATGATGATAAAGTTTGGCCAAAGTCAGTGCGGTCGCGCCATTGCTGGCTTTCAGATTAGGATTGGCGTTTGCCGCCAGCAATGTATGAACCGCGCCTAAATGGCCAAGCTGGGCCGCCAGCATCAGCGCTGTCGCGCCATTCTCCAGTTGATAATTGACATCGGCGCCGGCATTAATCAGTGTCTGAATGACTTGCCGATGACCTTGCTGCGCGGCCAGCGTCAGTGCTGTCATACTATCGGCGCGTTTTGCACTCACCTTGGCTTTTGCAGCCAACAACAAATCGATGACTTTTCTGCGGTCTTTCTCGGCCGCCATCATTAATGCCGTGCCATCTTCCGCAGCCGGGGCATTGACATCGGCGCCTGCAGCCAACAAGATTTCCACCGCTTGATCACGGCCATCGCGAGCTGACCGCATCAACGGGGTATAGTCATCATCCGCTCTTAAATTAACATCCACACCCGTTTGTATAAATCGCTCGATCACAGTCGCATGACCTTTTTTAACCGCTGCCAGGAAAGCGGCATTGAGTTCATTTTGCTCAATGCGCTGCGAATCCAGTATTTTTTTTACCAGTGGAAAGTTGCCCTTGTCCGCGGCATTGATCAATTCGCTATCCACATTCACTGACCAGACTTCAGTGGAAATAATCGCAAGTAAACATATTATCCATCCTGCCAATTTATTTTCAAAAAATCTCATCATGCAAAATTCCTTCTTATCCTCTTATTCACACAGAAAATTCTCAAATTATCACCGCAGTATCGCTTTCATGAAACCGGCTGCATCCATTTCAAATCAATAACCGCTACAATTATACAGTTTAAGCCGCTTTCTTGCCTGCGCATCATGGCAGACTCACCCAATCGCACATTCCACGACTCGTTGCAATATGCTATTCTCCTGCCGTATTCAACACGCAGCAATCATGACTCCAACCGGAATGCATGGGTTGCCGCCGGAGTTCCCGGATAAAATATGGCATCCGGTCTATAAACTACACATGAATATTCTGCAAAAATTTCAAGAAATACTATGATCACCGATCATTACGACATCGTTATCATTGGCGGCGGACCGGTGGGCATGGCTTTGGCGCTTGCACTGCAGGATACCGGTATTTCAAGTCTACTGCTGGAAGCACGCGGCGTACCGGAAAAAGATGAAGATCCACGCCCGCTGGCATTATCGCATGGCAGCCACTTAATCTTGCATCGTTTGGGTGTATGGAACAAGCTGGCAAAAAAAACACCGATCACGACAATTCATATTTCCAATCGCGGCAGCTTCGGCCTGACTGTTTTAACACCAGAGGATGCCGGTGTCCCTGCATTAGGATTCGTGGTCAACTATCACGATCTTTTTTGCTCGATGCATCAACGCTTGACTACTAGCAGCGCCGGTTACATTGCCGGTGCGATAGTCACCCAGCTAGAGACCACTGAAAACCTAGGCACGGTGCATTTTAATTACCAGGGACAAGAACGGACAGTAACTGCCCAGTTGCTTGTCCTAGCCGATGGCGGCAAACTGGCCCAACAATTACCTGATATCACCTACCAGACGCACGATTACCATCAATACGCCGTTGTCGCGAATATCAAAGCGCAGAAAAAACAGACCGGTATTGCATATGAACGCTTTACTGCCGATGGCCCCGTCGCATTGCTACCCAATGATGAAGATTTCGCATTGGTTTGGACGGTAAGCCCTGAAGCAGTTCAAGAGATCACCTCGTTAGGCGATAGTGATTTTCTGCTTCGCTTGCACCGGCATTTTGGCGATCGGCTTGGAAAATTCATGCACGCCGGAAAAAGATCGGCATTCCCGCTCACACTTAAACACGCAATTTCCACTACCTCGCAACGCACGGCATTGATCGGCAATGCTGCTCAGACATTACATCCCGTCGCAGGACAAGGATTTAATTTGGGACTGAGAGACGCATACGAATTAGCATGCGAGGCCATCAATACTCAAAGCGCATCGCGGGAAATCGGCACAGCAGCGATGCTGTCCGGCTACCAGCAAAAAAGACGAATAGACAGCAGTGGCGGCAGAATTTTTACCGACTCACTCATTAAGCTTTTTTCCAATGACAATGGAATACTCAAACATGCGTGTGGAATCGGTTTAAGCACACTGGATTGTATGCCGCCGCTGAAACGATTTGTCGCCCGCCGCATGATATTCGGCGCGCGTGGATAATTTCATTCTCTATCCACTATCTGCCTGACAAAACAAAAGCTATAATTCGCCATTGTGCGTTGCAGGAATTATATAAATATTTCCATGCGGCGATTTAGACGCCAGTCATTCGGATTAAAGCTTCCCAGTAATTAAATCACTGCTTACTTAACCCACACACACCGCTTACATGCAAATTGGCACACACATTCTGAAAAACAAACTCATTGTCGCGCCAATGGCGGGAGTTACCGACCGCCCCTTCAGGCAATTGTGCAAAACGATGGGCGCGGGCATGGCGGTGTCAGAAATGGTATCCAGTAACTCGTTGTTGTGGGGCTCCAAGAAAACACAACGGCGCGCCGACCATGAAGGTGAGGTTTCGCCGATTTCCGTGCAAATTGCAGGTGCTGATCCGCAAATGCTAGCGGCTGCAGCGCGTTACAATGTCGATAATGGCGCCCAGATCATCGATATTAATATGGGTTGCCCGGCCAAAAAAATCTGTAATGTCATGGCCGGTTCCGCGCTCTTGCAAGACGAGCAATTAGTGGGAAAAATTTTGGACGCCGTGGTTAAAGCCGTCGATATTCCGGTAACGCTCAAGATACGCACTGGCTGGGATAAACAACACAAAAACGCCCTCTCCATTGCACATATCGCTGAGAATTCCGGTATTCAAGCGCTCGCAATCCACGGCCGCACACGTGCCTGCGCATACACCGGCACTGCGGAGTACGACACCATCGCAGCGGTTAAAGCCGCAATTAAGATTCCTGTCATCGCCAATGGCGATATCACAACGCCGGAAAAAGCCCGCCATATTCTTGCCTACACCAATGCAGACGCGATTATGATAGGCCGCGCTGCGCAAGGCAGGCCATGGATATTCCGTGAAATCAATCACTACCTCGCCACCGGTCAACATTTACAAGCACCCGAAGTATCTGAAATTCACCATGTGCTCATTAATCATTTGCATGATTTATATGAATTTTATGGTGAGTATTCCGGTGTCCGCATCGCACGCAAGCATATCTCCTGGTATACCAAGGGACTCGTTGGATCTGCCAGCTTTCGTCAGTCAATGAATCAGTTACAAACCAGCGATCAGCAAATTTATGAAACCAATAAGTTTTTCTCTACATTAGCTGAGAAAGGTCAACGATTGAGTTATATCAAAGAGGGGGAGTAGTCAGTTTATGAATGCAATCAAGGAAAATGAAATTGCATCTTGCATACGCAAAGCTATCAGCGGATATCTCAATGACCTGGACGGGGAAAAACCATGCCCTATTTACAATATGGTCATGCATAGCGTTGAAAAGCCTTTAATTGAAATCGCTATCCAATATACCAAAGGAAATCAGACTCAGGCCGCCGAATTACTGGGGATAAACCGCAATACGCTACGTCAAAAAATGAAACAATATCAAATTAAATGACCATTAAATACGCACTCATCAGTGTTTCGGATAAAACCGGAATTATAGAACTGGCCCAAAAATTGATTCAGCATGGCATCACCATCCTGTCCACTGGCGGTACCGCCAAATTATTGCATCAAGCCAGAATCAACGTGATCGAAGTGGGCGACTATACCGGTTTCCCGGAAATGCTGGACGGCCGGGTCAAAACGCTGCACCCTAAAATTCATGCCGGCATACTGGCGCGTAACGATTTACCCGATCATCAACTGGCGCTCGAACAAGCATCGATTCCCAATATCGAACTGGTCATCGTGAATCTCTACCCCTTCAAACAAACGATCGCAAACCCGGATTGCAGCTTTGAGGATGCCATTGAGAATATCGATATCGGTGGTCCCACCATGGTGCGCGCAGCCGCCAAAAATTACCGGAAAGTTGCCATTGTCACCGATCCCCAGGATTATTTACCGCTCAGCCAGGAGCTGGCGGAAAATAGTGGCTCCATCAGCTTGGCCACACGTTTCCAACTGGCGCAAAAAGCGTTTACGCACACTGCTTCTTACGACAGTGCCATCAGTAATTATTTGACCGCACTGGATAGCGATTACCAGCACAAAGATTTTCCCGATTCGCTGAATCTGAATTTCACTATCGCACAGCCTTTACGGTACGGCGAAAACCCGCATCAAAAAGCAGCCTTCTACCGGGACGAAACCCCCACACCCGGCAGTCTGGCGAATTACCAACAGTTACAAGGCAAAGAGCTATCGTACAATAATATCGCCGATACCGACGCTGCGTGGGAATGTGTTAAAACTTTCGACAACCCCGCTTGTGTGATTGTCAAACACGCCAATCCATGCGGCATAGCCATTGCGGAAACCACGCTGCGCGCTTATCAACTGGCGTTTGCGACCGACCCCGTCTCTGCATTCGGCGGCATCATCGCATTTAACCGGAGCATTGGCGAAGACACCGCTGAAGCGATTCTAAAACAATTCGTTGAAGTCATTATCGCACCTGAAATCACACCGGAAGCGCAGCAGCTTCTGGCACAGAAAAACAATATCCGGGTACTGGTTTTGCCGTTACAGGCAGGAAACAATACGTACGATCTGAAGCGGATTGGCGGCGGTCTTCTGGTACAAACGCCGGATATTCAAAATATCACTGTTTCCGATTTAAAAATCGTTACGCAATTAAAACCCACACCGCAGCAGCTAGATGATCTACTGTTTGCCTGGCGCGCCGCAAAATTTGTTAAATCCAACGCGATTGTATTTTGCCGTAATGGCCAAACAATGGGTATCGGTGCCGGGCAAATGAGCCGTGTCGATAGCGCACGCATTGCATCTATCAAAGCACAGCAAGCCGGTTTGACACTTGCAGAATCCGTTGTCGCATCGGATGCATTCTTCCCGTTCCGCGATGGTCTGGATGTAGTCGTTCAAGCGGGCGCTACAGCCGTTATTCAACCGGGCGGCAGTATCCGTGATCAGGAAGTGATTGCAGCGGCTGATGAACAAGGGATCACCATGGTATTTACCGGTGTCCGCCATTTCAGGCACTAGTTACCCGCTATCATGAAACTATTAGTGATCGGCGGCGGTGGCAGAGAACATGCCTTAGCGTGGAAGTTATGCCTTTCTCCGCGTGTGCATAAAGTATTTGTGGCACCCGGCAATGCAGGCACCGCATTAGAGCCCGGACTAGAAAATATTTCAATTACCGCCATACCCGAATTAATCGAGTTTGCAACCAAAGAATCGATTGCAATCACGATAGTCGGCCCCGAGATTCCACTGGCTGCCGGTATCGTCGATGCATTCCGGGCGGCTGGTCTGAAAATCTTTGGCCCAACCCGGCAAGCCGCGCAACTTGAAACTTCAAAAATCTTTGCCAAGGAATTCATGCAACGGCATCACATACCGACTGCTGCCTATGCAAGATTTACAAATCCAGAATTAGCGCACGCCTACATCGAGCAACACTCGGTCCCTCTTGTCATCAAAGCCGATGGTCTGGCAGCGGGGAAAGGTGTCGTCGTCGCGCAATCCCGAGAAGAAGCGCATTCCGCTGTAAGTGCACTGTTAGTGGAAAAGCATCTTGGCAGCGCGGGACAAGAAATTATTATCGAAGAATTTCTTCAAGGTATAGAAGTCAGTTTTATCGTCATGACGGATGGTAATTATATTCTGCCGTTAGTAACCAGCCAGGATCATAAGCGGCTTAATGATGGCGATCTAGGCCCCAATACAGGCGGAATGGGAGCATATTCCCCGGCACCTTTTGTTTCTCCCAGCCTGCACGCGCAAATCATGCGCAATATTATTGATCCAGTGATTAATGGACTGAAACAGGATGGCATCCGCTATACCGGATTTCTTTATGCCGGTTTGATGATTACAGCCGGAGACCAGGCAAAAGTATTGGAATTTAATTGCCGCTTAGGTGACCCGGAAACGCAACCGATTATGCTGCGTTTGAAAAGCGATCTTTTACCGCTTATCGAGCACGCTGTTAATGGCACACTCGATCAGGCGGATATTGAATGGGACCGGCGTACCGCACTCGGTGTTGTGATGGCTGCGCAAGGTTATCCGGAAAACCCGAGAAAGAATGATGTAATTTACGGTTTACAAGACTTGATCACAGAACAGGAAAATACCGGCAACTTTCATATTTTTCATGCCGGAACGTCGATGGGCGGGAAGAACGGAAATGAAATTGTGACAGCAGGCGGACGCGTTTTATGCGTAACGGTATTGGGCGATAGTGTAAAGATGGCGCATCAGGCGGCATATAAATTGGTTGAAAACATCCGTTTTGATGGCGCTCAGGTTCGTCACGATATCGGCCATCAAGGCATAAACTACCAGCGCGGCACTAGCGAAAAGCGCAGCTGAGTGGCTCTAAATATAATTGAACAGAGACAGTCCGGAAATTTTAATGTATGACTGCTGCGCAGCTTGAAGATAAAGCTGCTGCCGTTGCAAATCCGACGTTGCTTGCGCAAAGTCAACATCTTGTAGTTGTGAAAGCATTTGCTCAAATTGAATATTTTGATCACTGCCAACACTTTCCAGAGTATCGATCTCTTGCAGCCGCGCTCCGATAGAAGCTTGTTTCGACAGCACATGCTCCAAACTGTTATTAATATTTTGTAATGTTGATTTTAAATCGTTCGCCAGCCGGGTACCGCCAGTTTGTCCGCTTGCTGGCGTTTCCAATGCAGTAATCAAGTCTTCCACTGTTTTGAAAATGCTTTGATTGCTGCTTGGAGATACTGTAAATTTATCTCCATTAGCCGGATTTCCTTTAATACTCAATTGCATTCCATCAAAACTGACTGTATTGTTACTCACATAAGGATTAGCCGATGAAACAGTCGATCCTGTTGTGGTGTTAACGATATCGTAGGTTGTAACACCAGTTGCCGACACAGCAAATGTAATCTCATAATTACCACCGGTAAGGCTTGAAGGAGTTATCACCGATCCCCCATCAATCACACCACTACCAATATTTGACGAACTAGCGGCGGTAGCAAAAACGCCGTTTCCATTCTTAATGCGCTCGAAAACATCCGTGCCGGAATCACTGACTGCCAGTTGACGCGCAGGACCCACTTGGTTTAAGCGTTGCCCTTGATCTCCAACGTACTGCACAGTTAATCCAGTTTGCGCGAAAGGTTTGGTATTAGCTTGAAACCCTGAGAATAAAAACTGCCCTTTCTCATCGGTTGTATTGGCTAAACCAACGAGTGACTCCAGTTTACTGCGCAATTCGGTAGCAAGTGTCTTTCTGTCAGCATCGGTCAGTGTCGCATTCCCCGCATACACAGTTGAGCTATGCACATCCTGCAGGATTCCGTTAACTTGCCTCAGCACATTTTCTTCCAGTTGAAGCGAGGAACCCGCACTGGATCGGTTCACCGAATATTGCTCATTGAGCGCTGCTGATTGAGAAATATTTAATACTTGCGCCGCCGAGATTGGATCATCCGAAGGTGTTAAAATTCGCCGTCCGGTAGACAATTGTTGTTGTGTATTAATTAGTTTCTCTTGTTGCCGGAGCATTAAATTAGTTCCAGTTTCGTAAATTGTGCCTGTACTAACTCGCATATGAAGTTACCTCTATTCTATTTTTCAACCAAAACGAAGAATTGAGTCAAATAAAGTACTGCTCATTTCAATGATTTTACTGGAAGCTTGATAAGCTTGCTGGAAACGCAGCAGATTCGCGGCTTCTTCATCCAGATTCACACCGGATACCGATTGAATAGATTGTTGAGTTTGTGCCAGCAAATTAGCTTGCGCTTTACTCGTTACCTCTAACTCGCGTGTTTTGTTACCAACCTGACTGACAAGCTGCCCGTAAGCAGTTTGATAATTGGCTGTACCATTCTCCAGCGTATTCGTTGCTTGCAATGCACCTAGCAGCAACATATTGCGATTATCGGCAACACCGTTATTGTTAGGGGTGACAGTAAAAACATCCCCGGCAGCAGGACTACCGCTAATCTGAAATGTATAGCCATTGAAACTGATATCCGCGCCCGCTGTATACGTCTGATTAGTAGCAGGTAGCCCGGTCCCAGTTCCTGCGACATCAAATTCCCCATTGTAAGGCGTATGAAACGTAATGGTAAGTGGTTGCTGAAGATTGGAATCGAGCGGTAACGGATTTACAGTCCCAGCACTGATGGTGCCAGTACCTTTATTGGTTGATGCGGCATTGGTCCGGTTAGGGCCTGCCGCAGCTATCTTAGTTGTGTCATTAATATTGACCGCAATATCCTTTGCGCCATTGATCGTAGGTTGGATGCGGAATCTTTCACTCGCCAGCATCGTGGCACTTGTCACCGATATGCCATCCAGTGTTAGCGGCAAACTGCTCGATGGTGTAGCCGATACGTTATCGGATAATCTGGTCAATGTATAGTTTGTCCCATCGTAAGAAAGCTCGTAATCACTGGTTGTCAACGCACTATAATCAGTAATTGAGGTCGAGATATTGGATGCTAAGTTATTAGTAGATGCAGAGATCACGTTAGGTGCCGGTAACGCGAAGAAATTCGTTCCCATAGCGCCATTCAAATCCATACCAAGCTGATGTTGAGCATTGAAAGTCTGAGCCAAGGTGATTGCGACTCTTCCAAGCGAATTTTGTGCATTATCAAGCGTATTACTGCGAAAAGAAAAAATACCGCCTAAGGTACCACCGGTGATCTGATCCTCGGGAAGCTGAATAGTGCTGTTACCATTAACCAGCCCAATCGTTAAATTATTCGGACTATCCGGTGTTTTAATCGCTTCCAAGGAAAGGGTTTGCGCACCAACCACCAATGCCTGCCCATTCCCAATATATACATTCATCGTACCATCGCTTTGACGCACTGTATCGGTATTAACCAATTTGTTCAATTGATTAATAAGCTCATCGCGTTGATCCAGCATATCGTTAGCAGGCTGCCCTCCGGCTGAACCTTCCGCCCATATTATCTGCTTATTGATCTCTCCAATTTGCTTGGCCAGTGAATTGATATGAACAACCGTGCTGCTGACTTGTGTATTTATCCCTTCCCTTATTTGCGACATGCGTTGATCCATACTATGAAAACGTGCAACTAAGGCATCAGCATTGCTCAGCATCGATTGTCGCGAAGGAATGACGCCGGGATTTGTGGCAACATCGTGTATGGCACTGAAAAAATTTTGTAATGTGGGTGAAAGTCCCGATGTAGCCTCAGCAAACATGTTGTCCAGCTGTTTTATCTCAGTATAGTTACTGTCAAGTGACTGGCTCTGTGTTTGTATCTGTAGCGACTGAGTAGTAAGAAATTGACTGTATATCCGCTGCACCGTAGAAGAGTGAACGCCGCGCCCGATAAACCCTGCACCACCGGATTGCGGTGTATTTGTGCTGAGCAAGACTTGCTGGCGATTAAAACCAGGCGTGCCAGCATTGCTAATATTATGACTGGTCGTCAATAATTGGTTTTGCGCAGTTGCTAAACCAGTAACTGCAATATCAAGAATTCCATTTCCCATAATGTTCTTTCAGTTCTTGATCTTAAAAAATATATAACGACAATATCGGCATACTGGTCAAAGAATTAAAGAAAAATTCCGTATTAGATAAATTCGCGATTTTGTAATTTCTCACTATTCAGAATACGCATTAATTTCTCAGCGTACATAGGATCAGTAGCATACCCAGCGCGTTGAAGGCCATTGGCAAATGTCGCGGCATCCGTCGAATTCAATACTTTGGCATAGCGTGGGTTATCCATGAGCAACTTGGCATAATCATTGAATCCCTCTGCGTACGAGCTATAAGCACGAAATTTTTCAATCGCTTTCTGTGGCACACCATTGATATATTCAGTCGTTGTTTTTTCCACAACGTCCCCTTTCCAATTAGCACCAGCTTTGATGCCAAAAAGATTATGGGTTGGACTATTATCCGCATGACGAATCTCATGTTTACCCCATCCACTTTCCAACGCAGCCTGTGCCAGCATGAAATTAGGTGGAATACCGGTTGATTCGGATGCTGTTTTGGCATGCGGTAAAAGCCTATCGATAAAATTTGCCGGTTGGCTAGGAGCGCTTTTCTTCTGCATGTCCCCCTGAATCGGCGCAGTGAGTCCTTCAATTGCAGAATCGATTTTTCCTGCTGACATCACCGCATTGGATGGGGACCGATAGACTGACCACAGTTGCCCTGATTTATCATTTGGATGCATACCTTCTATCAATGGCGCTTGTTGATTGGAGTTAATCGTTGACAAAATGGCATTTGTTTGGCTGATCGAAGTCTGTGGTTCGATCGATTTATTATTTCGAGATAATTGCTGAACCATCATGTCAGCAATGCCAATTCCTTTGGTGGATATCTTTTGCGCAAGCTGTTGGTCATGCATCTGGGTAAAAAACTGCGTTTGCTGGCTATCAAATATCCCATCCTTAGGTGTCGCCTCGCGCATGCTTTTAAGCAACATGTTCATAAATAATGCTTCAAACTGTTGCGCAACTTTTTGTAACGCTTCGTCTGGATTTTTTTTGGCCATTAAATGCAAGTCATCAACACTTTTGGCATCAACGGCAAGTTTGCTTGAAATATCCGGTGAAATAACCATTCTTAATATCCAGTAAGTTAAATAATTTCCAAATCCGCGCGCAACGAACCGGCAGCTTTCAGCGCCTGAAGAATAGATAGCAAATCCTGGGTGGTAGCGCCGATCGCCGTTAAAGCTTTCACAACTTCACCAAGATCCGCACCATTCGGCAATAACATTAAATTTCCTTCATCGGTACGGATTTCGACCTGTGATCGCTGTGTAACCACTGTTTCACCGCGCTGTGCGAATGCACCAGGCTGACTGATCACCGGCTCGGTATTAATGATTATGGACAGATTGCCATGCGCAACCGCACTTGACTCAAGCGTTACCGCCTGATTCATGACCACTGAACCAGTACGTGAATTAACAATTACTTTTGCCGATGCTCTCGCCGGTTTGACATCCAGACTTTCAATCTGAGAAATAAACATAATTCGCTGGCTATTGTCTACCGGCGCTTTCACCTGCACTACTCTGCCATCCACTGCCGATGCCGCTGTGGGATAAAGTCCATTGATCGCGTCAACAATACGGTTTACTGTCGTGAAATCGGTTGTATTTAACTCAAGATTGATAAAATCACCCTGCCCAACCGTCGTTGGAATCTCGCGTTCTACGATACCGCCACTTGTAACACGTCCGACACTGAGATGATTCACTTGCACACTGCTACCGCCAGCTGCGGCTCCGATACCGCCGACCAAAATATTTCCTTGAGCCATGGCATATACTTGATTATCGGCTCCTTTCAATGGAGTCAGCAGCAGCGTTCCACCCCTTAAGCTTTTGGCATTGCCCATGGAAGAAACTGTGATATCGATATGTTGACCGGGCTTGGCAAACGCCGGCATGGTCGCTGTCACCATGACAGCGGCAACGTTGCGTAACTGCAGGTTAGTGCCAGGCGGCAGATTAACACCTAATTGGCCCAGCATATTGATGACACTCTGAACTGTAAATGGCGTTTGCGTTGTCATATCGCCACTACCATCCAAACCCACTACCAATCCATAGCCGATCAATTGATTGTTGCGAACACCTTGAATCGATGCTAAATCCTTAATGCGATCAGCCAAGCTGATACCCGGCAGCAGCAAGCTCAACGTAAGTAAAGAAAGAATAATGATGTTTCTGATTTTCATAATCTTAAATACCGATTTCTGAAGTGTTTATCAATTTGAGCAATATCCCGCTTAGAAAGGCGTAACCGAAAGAAAGAATCGAGACAACCATCCCATCGTTTGCGCTTCGTCAATATAGCCATTGCTTCGATATTCAACACGCGCATCAGCAATTTGCGTTGAAGAAATCGTATTTCCCATGATGTGAGTCGGATTCACGATCCCGGACAATCGGATAAATTCCTGGCCTTGGTTGATACCGATCTGTTTCTCACCGCTCACGACCAGATTTCCATTCGGTAGCGCTTCAATGACCGTTACAGTAATGGTCCCTCTAAAATTATTTTTACTTGAGCTTTCACCGCTGCCATCAAATTTATTATTCGATTTAGCTTCAACCGTTGCGTGTTTCTTTAATAAACTTAACGGAATCCCCAGCAAACTCGGTACGGAAAAGTCAATGCTGCCAGAACGGCTCGCGTTACTTCCAGAGCTCTTACTGGCATTGGTTGTTTCGTTTAAAGTGACAATAATCGTATCGCCAATACTTCGCGCGCGCCGGTCTTCAAATAACGGTGTATATCGCACCCCGCCTGTTGTGCTGTGAACCATTTGCAAAATTGCGCCATTGGGTTGAGCTACTGCGGCTGCATGTTGCGGCGCACGTAATGTATTGGGCTGGTAAGTCGTGGTGGAAGGGGTCATAGCACAACCGGTTGCCAGTGTGCCAAGCACAAGCATGAAAAAATACCGGCTGAAATTGTTTAACACTCGATTGCCATTCACCATCACACTACTCCCGGTAACCCTATCAATCAAAGTTGTGCCAATCGTTGCAACATTTGGTCCGAAGTTTCAATTGATTTGGAATTCATTTCATAGGCGCGCTGAGTCTGAATCATATTCACCAGCTCTTCCACCACGTTTACATTTGAAGTTTCTACAAAATTCTGTTCCAGCAACCCCAATCCATTCGTACCCGGCGCATTCTGATTGGGAGCTCCGCTCGATGCGGTTTCCTGATACAAATTCTCACCCATCTTTAACAATCCGCCTTGATTAACGAAGCTTGCCAATTGAATATTGCCGACTTGAATAGGCGCAACCGCCCCCGGAACTGTTGCAGTTACCGTACCATCGCGCGCTATCGTGACACCCAGCGCATTCGGTGGAACGGTAATCGCAGGTTGAACGGCGTAACCGCTGGAAGTTACAAGTTGGCCATTCAGATCGGATTGAAATGCCCCATCACGGGTATAAGCCGTTGTACCGTCCGGCAGCAAAACTTGAAAAAAACCTACACCACGTATGGCAACATCACGTTGGTTCTCGGTTTGTTGCAATCCACCCTGGGTAAATATGCTTTCGGTAGAAACCGGCTTAACACCCGTTCCTAACTGCAACCCGGAGGGTAATTGCGTTTGTTGCGATGATTGAGCACCGGGCTGACGTATTGTTTGGTACAGCAAGTCCTCAAAAACAGCACGGGCCCGTTTAAATCCATTGGTGCTGACGTTCGCTAAGTTATTAGAAATCACATCCATTTTGGTTTGTTGCGCATCAAGCCCTGTTTTAGCGATCCATAACGAACGTATCATATGATTTACCTATTAAAATTTATTATCGGATTAAACTCTTACTAGCATTATTTCGCTGGCTTTCTGAGCATTATTCTGCGCGCTATCCAGCATTTTCATTTGCATATCAAATTGTCTGGCCAAGTCGATCATGTTGACCATTTCATGAACCACATTCACGTTGCTCTCTTCCAATGTGCCGTCGACCAGCTTAACTCTGGCATCTACAGGCGCTTCACCGCCATCCTTGAGCCGGAACAAGCCATCCGTGCCTTTTACAAGCTTATCTTCCGGAGGATTTACCAGCTTGATCCTGCCTACCTGCGCTACGGTATTGGGTTGAGGCGTAATCGGCACGGATGAGACGGTTCCATCAATCCCGATAGTGATGCGAGTGTCGGGTGGTAGAGTAATAATGCCCGTATCGCCTTTCACTTTATGTCCGCCATTTGTCTGCAAAATGCCATTGGGACTGACTTGCAAGCTGCCATTACGCGTATAAGCTTCCTTGCCATCATCCAATTGAATCGCAATCCATCCGGAACCACGAACCGCAACATCAAGATCACGGCCGGTAGTTTGCATTGCACCGGGGGTAAAATCGGCACCGGTTGTTGAATCAACGACAAAAGCGCGTGTAGGCAGACCATCACCGAATACCGGCACTGCACGAAATGCATTGCTTTCAGCGCGATACCCGGTCGTTGATGCATTAGCAAGATTCTGAGCGACGGTCGCTTTCTGATTCAGCGTATGGTTTGCTCCGGTCATCGAGGTATAAATCAACCGATCCATTTCTTATTCCACAAATAATACGTAACCATATAATTTATCAATCAATAACCCTAAATTCTAGCGATTGTTTGTATAATTTCATCCTGAGCTTCGATTTGCTTTGCGTTAGCTTGATACATACGTTGTGCTTGAATTAACTTCACCAACTCTGCCGTCAAATCCACATTTGAATTTTCAACTGCATTAGATTGAAGCACACCCAAACTTCCAGTTTTAGGAGTTCCAACCAATGGTTCTCCTGAAGCTAGTGTCTCTACCCAGCGTCCATCACCGGTCGGCGTCAAGCCTTGTGGATTAACAAAGTTAGCCAGTACAATTTGGCCGAGTGTTTTTGTTTGGCTATTACTATAATTTCCGAGGATTATGCCATCTGGACTTATTGTGAAGCCTGCCATTCGACCAGAGGTATAACCATCTTGAGTAATGTCAGTAATCCCAGAAGCGGCACCATACTGGGTTGCTGTTGTCATATCAAGTCTGACTGTCTGAGGTGTGACTGCTCCAAGCGCTGGATTGATCGCACTAAAATCAATTTGCAGATCTAATGGAGCGGCAGTAGCGGTAGCAATAGTTAGTAATTTTCCATTCCCATCAAACACGATCGGTTGTGAAGGGCTTCCGCCTAAGGTAACACCAACAGGCATTCCGGAAGAATCCACCTTGCCATCCACTGTCGCATAGGTTGTCCAGTTATTCGCAGTCGCGGATTTCTGAAAGAAAACTGATAAAACATGCGAATTTCCAAGACTATCAACTACCGATCCCGATGTTGTCCAAGTATAGGTACTTGGATCTGTTGCATTAAAAGCTTTTGAAATTCCTGGCTTTCCCGCGTCTAGATTAAATCCCATATCAAATTTTGTGGTTTCCTTTGGGGAAACATCCGAAGTACTAAACTTCAAATTTGCCGGCACACCACTAGTTCTGATAACTCCATCCTCATCGGCTACAAAACCTGTCAGATTAGCACCTGATGCATCTACAATGAAACCAGATTTATCTACGTGAAACTGGCCATTTCTGCTATAGCTTATCGCACCATTATCGCTTAGGCGGTAGAAGCCTTGACCAGTAATAGCTATATCTAAAGGATTATTAGTCGACGTAATGCCTCCTTGATCAAATTGCTGCGCAATAGAAGAAATTTTTGCCCCAATCCCAATCTGGCTATTAGCAGATCCTTCCAGCGAATTCGCAAAAACATCGGAAAATTGGGCGATGGATTGTTTGAATCCGACAGTATTTGCATTGGCAACATTATTTCCAACTACATCAAGATTAGATGTGGCAATATTCAGTCCACTTAGGCCGTGTTGAAAAGTCATAATAATCTCCTATCAAAACACCTGTTTAATGTCAGACAAACCAACTAATCCCAATTTATCCCCCATATCCAGGTGCGTACCACCCTCCCCAGGCATTACACTATTTACCTTACCAAATGAGAGGGTATCGACTTTAATGTCATTACCGCCTTGTTTCGCACTTACCGCAAAGGTATAGTCTCCGTCCACCGCCTGAGTTCCACTATCAGTCTTACCATCCCAAGCGATCGTGCTGAGTCCTGTCGGTTGCGCGCCAAGCTCCATTGTGCGAATGGCAATTCCAGCACTATCCAGTATGGTGACTTTTAGCTGATCGACGGGCTGCGCCAATTCCATGCCGGCTATAGCACCATCCCCACTCAACTTGATCGATGTCCCAGGTACGAATGCTTGATGTCCGATTAGTCCCAGCGCTTCGACAGAACGATTATCTTCAGCGCTGGTAACCAATTGCTGTAGTGTCGAATTCAGCTTATCAATACCCGATACCGTACTGATTTGCGCCAGTTGACTGGTAACTTCGGCGTTATCCAAAGGTTTTAACGGATCTTGATTTTTCATTTGCGTAACTAAAAGCTTCAAAAACCGATCTTGGGAATTTTCAGTATCTTTCTTACTTTTAATACCCGTAGTTGCACCCGTTGCGGCTGTTTGTGAACTTGTTTGCTGAACTGCATCCATTACATGCTCCTTTATTGACCAATAGTCAGGGTTTTTTGTAACAAGGATTTGGTGGTATTCATCATATCGACGCTATTCTGATATGAACGCGACGCCGACATCATATTCACCATTTCATCGACAACATTGACATTCGGCATCGTCACGTAACCGTTTTTATCCGCAAGCGGATGCTTCGGTTCAAACAACTGCCTCATGGGCGATGGATCGTGAACGATACCGGCAACTTTAACGCCACTCGCACCATTCACATCCGCTTGCAAAGTACTGAAAACCACTTGTCTGCCACGATAGGGCTCACCGGTCGAACTGGTTACACTGTCGGCATTGGAAAGATTACTGGCAACCACATTCAAACGCTGGGATTGTGCGGACATGGCTGAACTTGCGATACCAAATACATTAAATAGTGACATTTTCTATCTCTCCATCATTGCCGATGTTAAGTTTCTAAATTCGTTGTTAATAAATGTAATACTGGCATCATATTTAATGGCATTATCTGCAAATCGAGTCCGCTCCATATCCATATCCACCGTGTTTCCATCCGCGCTGGGTTGCAAAGGAACCCGGTACAAAACGCTATCGCCGAATATTCCAGATCCAGCAGAATTAATATGCATTGATGATGTCGTATTCATATTTACCTTTTTCAGACTAGGCGTCGATGACAGTCTTTCCTGAAGCATGCTGGCAAAATCGATATCCTTCGCCTTAAAATTTGGCGTATCGGCATTAGCCACATTGCTGGAAAGTAACTCTTGCCTTCCGACTCTCAAACTGAGGGCGTTGTGGTGATAATTTAATTCTTTATCAAGTTTGTTAATCATCGTCTCTACCACCTGATTGAAATTTTTTTCTATTCATCAATTAGCATTTAGCATGCCAGCAATAATATATGCACAAGTTAATCAACCAATCCGCAAATAAGACATGAAAGCGGTGCTATCTTTGCACTTGGATTTTTTCATGCTCATTTAATATAGCGTCGGGTAGCGGCAATAATTGCCGGATACGGCAAAAATGAATAGTGAGATCAATCTATGATACGTTGCTTAATGACGATACTCTGTTTACCAGTGCTTGTTTCTTCTGCGCTGGCCTCACAGCACAACGCTACAGTGGCACATCAAGATATTCCTCTGATCAAAAATGCCATTGAGAATTTTCTTTACAACAATACAGCCTTACTGCCAGGATTGGTGCAGATCAATGTCGGCCAAATTGACAAGCATTTAACCCTGCCCAAGTGCCCTCAGTTAGAACCTTTTGTTCCGGCAGGCGGACGTTTATGGGGAAAAACCTCTATAGGCGTTCGTTGTAACAGTGAATTTGCAGCTTGGACTATTTATGTGCAGACTGAGATCAATGTCATGGCGGATGTTTTACATATCGCACGCCCCGTATCAACCGGACAAACATTGAGTTATGAAGATATCGCACCGCAGAATGTCAATCTGACGCAGATGCCGGATGGCATACTCACAGATGCGGCTCAAATTGTCGGTAAAGTGGCTGCCACCAACTTGCCCGCCGGTCAACCGATACGTCCGCAAATGCTGCGGGCACCCTACGTGATTATGCGCGGCCAGACAGTGAATTTAGTGGCCCAAGGGCGTGGATTCAGTATTCGATCGGAAGGTCAGGCGTTGGCCAACGCAGCGGAAGGACAAGTCATTCAGGTTCGTAATAAATCAGGCCGGATCCTCAGTGGACTTGCACGTGCAAATTCAATTGTGGAAATTCAGCCGTAACATACTGAGCGTATTCATCTTTTACGCCAGAAGTCATTGGGAATTTTCTGCAAGCACTGCGTAATCCCGCAATCATAATCTTCAATCAGCTTTATAATAAGCGCTAGATTTCTTTAATACTGATAATAATCAAGCGCCTCATTGTGACAAACACAAGCCATACTACTGAAATAAAAAAGATTCTGGCTGATATCTTGGAACTGGGTAACCGGATCGATGCAATAGAACCTGACACAATATTACTCGGCAATATTCCTGAACTCGACTCCGTCGCAGTTGTAACGATCATTCTGGCTTTGGAAAAAAATTTTTCCATCGCAATAACAGATGATGAGATCAGTGCGAAAACATTTGCGACACTCGGTACCTTAGTTGATTTTGTAGAACAGAAAATAGCAAACCGTGATAAACAATGCGTGTAAAACACGCGCAAGTATAAAAGGCCAATCACCACCGAACAGGTGAAACTTTTGTGGCACCGATTGTTTTTTGATCGGAATCATGCATAATCGCTCAGGATAGAATCGCAAACACGAGGAAATAAATCAGTGAAGCTTCATCTCGCAAATTTCGCACAGCAATATATTTTCACGGGTTATGGTGAAGGATATGTATTGATTAATCAAACGCGCTACGAAAAAAACTTGATTGTGCTACCTGATCATTTGATTGAGGATTGGCCTGTACTATCCGTTCAAGAGCTCCAGGTTCAGCATTTTGAAGGCTTGTTGCCGCACTCACCCGAAATCATTCTCCTCGGTACCGGCGCTCAGCATAAATTCCCCAGTCACACAATGCTCAGTCAACTGACAAAATTAGGAATCGGAATTGAGATAATGGATACAAAAGCTTGTTGCCGCACTTATAATATCCTGGTTGAGGAAGGGCGTCGTGTCGCTGCGGCTCTTTTGATTTAGCGTTTCAATAAAGAAACAGATCTCTTTCTGTGCCGCTGAATTTCAGCTTGATCAGCTACAGTTAAAATATAAAAATTCGCTTCTTCAATACACAAGATTTTAAAAAGAAATGGCCTGACAGTTATGATTGTGATAAATTCATGGTTGGTAAGTCAGGTATATTAAAATTGGCTTCCTTCATAACATTAATATAGGAGTGGAAAATGAACAAATTTCTTATCGCTGCAGTTGGTTTGGTTTTTTTGATGGGTTCTTCTGTCACCATGGCAAGTGGAAACAAGGAATCTAAAATGCCACCAATGGCTGCTCAAGATATTCTGAACAAATTGTCTTGCGAAGGTAAAAAAGACGGCGAAAAGATTAGAGATCGTACCGACGGTGAAATGATTACCTGTCCTGCTAAAATCAAACAACCAAATTTTGGCAAGTAATAATAAGTCAGTTTTATAGTAACTGGCGAATAGGTCAAGTTAGATAAACAGGCTGATTTTTGCTACATTCGATATAGAAGCAGATTGAATTGAGAGAAATATTCAGCAAATATCGACTTGGCCTATCTTTTTTGCTCAGAAACAAAATGCCTTTCAGCTTTACGCGCAAATCTCAGCAACACGCACTTACCCGTGGATTGTCTGTAATATCACACACTTTGGTTCTCAATTGCTAATGAAATTAAGTTATTTAATATCATTACATTATACAGCACTCTGCAATTTAACTACCAACAAGATCTCTTAACTTTTTGCAAATAAAGAATTTATTTGCAATTTTTTATAAAAATATAGATCAAGATATAGTAAAATTAGGCGCAAAGCATACAAAACAAAAAACTTTAAATTTGCACTATCCTCGTTCATAAAAATATTTCGATGAATTCATAAGAACCTGTAATTTTTGTCAATCGGAGAGAAAAAGAATGAAATGGGGAATTTTTTTAATTTGTGTTCTGTCTTTTTTAACCAGCAATGCTTCAGCACAAAAAAACAATCCGGATATCAAATCTCAAGCTGCACTCGTATTTAATGCGAAAAATGATCGTGTTATTTATGACAAAAATGCTGACAAAGTAATGCCCATTGCTTCCATTACCAAGCTAATGACTGCCATGGTTACCCTTGATGCGCGTCTGTCACCGCATGAAAAAATCACGATCACGAATGCCGATGTCGATAAGTTAAAACACTCATCGTCACGTTTGCCCGTTGGCAGCACTTATCCACGGCAAGAGCTATTACGATTGGCATTGATGTCATCCGAAAATCGCGCTGCAGCGGCGCTTGGCCGCACTTATCCGGGCGGTGCCAAAGCATTTGTGAGTGCCATGAATGCCAAGGCCAAGAAATTGGGCATGAGCAACTCCCGATTTGTCGATTCTACCGGCTTGAATAGCGGCAATGTTGCAACCGCACGCGATCTGGCCAAAATGGTTGCAGCTTCAAATAACTATGCCGCTATTCGTGAATTCTCCACCACATCGCAACATTCCGTATCACCTGGAAACAAACGCGGTCAATTGCAGTATGTCAACTCCAACAGTCTGGTGCGCAATCAAGGCTGGGACATCAATGTTTCTAAAACTGGTTATCTGAGCGAAGCCGGACGTTGTTTGGTGATGCAAGCGAAAATTTCCGGGCAACCGATGGTGATTGTGTTGCTCAATTCCTGGGGTAAAAACACCCGTATCGGCGACGCCAATCGCGTCAAAAAATGGATCGAGAGCAATCAAGGTCGTCGGCAAGCATAAGCCGGTGAGCGCTCAGGCTAATCGATAAATTTCACTGTACTTGTTTTTTAGATACTCGACGAAATAATCCGGATTCAGCGGTTCACCAGTAACACGCTCAACTAACTGTTGCGGTGTGTATAGTTTACCCTGGCGATGGATTTTTTCGTTTAACCAATTTTTAATGGGTGCAAAATTTCCTGTGGCGATGTTTTGTCCGGTACCGGGTTGCTCGCGCAGCAACGTGTTATAAAACTGGCACGCATACATCGCACCCAGCGTGTACGAAGGAAAGTATCCAAACGCCCCGCCGCTCCAATGTGAATCCTGCAACACTCCCAGCGTATCAGTCGGCGGTTTAATTCCCAAGTATTTTTGCATTAACTCATTCCAGATTTCCGGCAAATCATCGACGTTCATCGCCCCGTCAAACAACCCTTTTTCAATTTCATAACGCAAAATAACATGTAGGGGATACGTCACTTCATCCGCTTCCACTCGGATAAAATCCGGCTTGCACGTATTGATCGCGCGATAAAAAGAATCCACAGTCGCGGATTGCAGATTTTCCGGAAACGCCGTGCGGATCGTTTCAAAATAATGCGCGCAAAATGATTTGCTCTGTGCGATCATGCGCTCCCAGAACAGCGACTGGGATTCATGGATTCCCATCGTCAATGATTCCGTAACTGGTAGATCACCCAGCTCATGCGGGCGCCCCTGCTCATATAGCGCATGGCCGGTCTCATGGATCACCGAATACAAGGATTCGATAAAATTACTGTCTTTATAGCGCGTGGTAATGCGCACATCGGTCGGATGACTGCCGCCGCAAAACGGATGCACCGACACATCAATACGTCCCTGCTCAATATTAAAACCCATGTCCTGGCTGATTTTTCGCGCCAATATTTCCTGCTTGTCCAGCGCAAACCTGCCCTGCAAGAACGACGTATCCGGCTGAACAGGGTGGCTTTGAATGGCAGCAATCAGCGGTATCAATTCCTGCTTCAGACGCTCAAAGATCGGCGTGATCACTTTCATCGTCGTACCGCGTTCAAACAGATCGATATTCGCATTGTAAGGCTCTAAATCCGGCGACACACACTGCGCCCACTCGATCTTCAACTGCAAAAAACGCTTCAGCACCGGAGCAAAATCGGCAAATTTATTCTCCTGGCGCGCTGTTACCCATGCGCCATGCCCGCGTGAACCCAGTTCGGCCAGCTCTTGCACTAGCCGTTTCGGCACCTTCGTTTCCAGTTCATAACTGTACAACGCCTCGCGGATATTGCAGCGCTCCATCTCACCCAGAGCAGCAAACTCCTTCTCCTTGAGCTCGTGCAAACACTCGCCCAACGCCGGATCAGTCATACGCTCATGAATCACCCCTGCTAGCGCCACAATCTGCTTGGCCCGCGCATCGCTGGCACCCGTCGGCATCATCACCTCCTGATCCCAGCCCAACGTGCTCATGACGCCGTTCAAGTGCGTAATCTCTTCCAGTTTCTGAACTAAATTCTGATAGTGCTGATTCATCGTAATCTCGCTTCTCATTTCAATTTTAAACAGTATGCAGGTTCCAGCGATTCCAAGGGATGGCGCGAACATCGCAAGCCCAGTATCATACCAACTTTAACACTAATCAATCGTACTGCTATGCTTTGGATAAAATCACTGCACATCATTTTCATGGTCACCTGGTTTGCAGGGCTTTTCTACCTGCCACGCTTATTCGTCTATCATGCCATGTGCGAAGATGCGCCGGGCAAGGAACGCTTCAAGATCATGGAGCGCAAACTGTATTACGGCATCATGACTCCCGGTGCAGTGCTGACCGTGGTGTTCGGTGTGTGGCTGTGGGTGGGTTATGGCTTTTCCGGCGATTGGCTGTATGCCAAAGTAGCGCTGGTTTTGATATTGATTTACTACCACTATTACTGCGGAAAATACGTCAAAGCGTTTAAAAACGACGCAAACCAGCATGGCCACGTGTTTTACCGCTGGTTTAACGAATTTCCGGTTCTGGTTCTGTTTGCGGTAGTGATATTGGTAGTGGTAAAGCCGGATTTATTAGCGATAATTTCAGAGCTCTAAGATTGCTCATGTCCGCTCGGAACGACAGCGCTGGCATGATTCTCAATTCAAGTGTAGCTGATCTCCTGGCATTGTGAATTTTTCTGCGCCCTGTTCTTCCCTCAGTCTGGAAGCTTCTCTGGCTTACGGAAGCTCAAAATAAAAAAAGAGAGATTCAACTCAAAACGCTTGAATCTCTCTTAAGTGTTTCTTCTTTAGCTTACGCTAGAAAGAAACAGATTCTTTATCTTTATTTTAATTATCCCTTCTTATTGCGTAATGAGAAGCCTACCAAACCCAATCCGATCAACAGCATCGCATAAGTCTCCGGCTCTGGAACTGCCGATACCGTCATTGAGCTGATATAAAATTGATCTGCTTTGCTACCGCCACCGAATCTGAAGTAAAAGTCATGTCCGGTGTGACTCAAAGCAAATTGGCCTACATCTTTTGGTAGTAATCCTGTAGTCCAAGTTGAATTGTCGAAACTGTATTGGAAAGTCGCATTAGCGATCCAGCCCGTCGTATTATGCCCTTCCGCACGAAAACCGACTGAAGACAATGAAACATTCTGGTCGAAATGCAGCCAGATTGCTTCTTTTTCAGTGATGTTATCGTCACTGGTATCATCTTTCTTGTGATAAACACCCAAACCAGCGCCGATTGCATCTTTTCCAGAAAGTTTTCCGTTGTAGCCATTGTCATGATCTTGAACAACAGCTGCTTTGGAACCAAAGTCGCCACCTTTGTACGAGCCTTGGGCATGTACAGTAAGCCCGCCATTGGTGAAACTTAGATCACCGCTGAGTGACGATGCAATGTTTGAACTACATAGATCGCCGCCACTGCAAGAAATACCATCGGTTGGCAGAAAACCAGTATTAATACCGCCGCTATACTTAAGATTGGCAAAGTCAAAAACTACAGGCGCCGCTACTACTGGGCCGCTTAGCAAGGTGAATAGTGATACAACAGATAAAACACGCATTTTAAATGCTCCTATAAGAATATTTAATTTTGATTTTTATTATTTTAGATAGAAATAAATTCCATCATTGGTAGTAACAATAACTTCAAGAGTAATCTAATACAATAGATCGATGCTCCTGATTTATTAGGACTTTTGTCCTAGCAGAAACTCACACTTGTAATTACTGCAATAAGTATGAAAAAACTTTACTGTAATTAACAGTCATAAAAAAATAAAAGAGATTCAATCAGAATCATTGAATCTCTCGTAAAGTTTCTTTTCTAGTTCGTGCTAAAAAAGAAAATAGTTATTTTTATGTTTATTAGATTATCAATCACAAACTTCTTTGGTGACGCAGTGTAAATCCAATTAATCCCAATCCAATCAGCAACATAGCATAAGTTTCCGGCTCTGGAATCGCACTCACACCGATAACAAAGTCATCCCAATCACCTAAGTGCTTAGTTCCAGCGCTATCATTGTATCCAAGCACATAAGCGTAAGTGGTGGATCCGACCAGCATGTTGGTTCCAATTAATCCAATCGACGTATCTTTATCCCAAACACCGCCGTTGATAGCAAACCTGCCAGAGTCACCTTCAAATTTAAAGCTGAGCGGCCCGACCGCGCTCACAACCGAACTGACTGATGTACCGACCGGGTCAGATTCAAGCAAACTAGTTCCACCTAACGTGTCATAAAATTTATCGATAAACCCAGACTCCTGACCAAGGTAAGTATAGGTGACTGTTTGTGATCCTGGGCCGGTAAAATCGAGATGTCCGAGGCTCACTGTCGAACCAGCGGGTAGTGTAGCGAATCCAACGATATTAAAATCTTCAGTGCGCGTTGCTGAATCGGTAGCTACAAACGATAAAGCCGCATGCGCAGTTCCTCCGCCAATCAATAGCATTGACGCAATGATTGTTTGTTGCATAGATTTTTTATTCATTTTTTTATGACTTCCTTTTATAAAAATATACAGTACTCGCATAATCCGCTGTCTTGCAGCGCAATAAATAAATATAGACAGAAATTAAGACTATCTCCTATTTTTTACGGCATATGCTAAAAGTATTTCTTCTAAAGTTTAAGAAGAATCCCTTCTACCTACCTGTCTATATTCCTACACTAGGATTAAAATTAATATTCCCTAAATGGGTACCATGCCAAGCAGAAAAATTACTGTAGATCAAATAGTCAGTTGCCAAACCCAAGTAGACAAACACATTCCTTCAATAACATTATGTGTAACAAGCACTCCGTTAATTGGAATCGTTTGTTTTGAAAAAATAACCGGATACTAATTGACTGCGATTACGAACACCGGTTTTGATAAAAACCGATTTTAAATGTTTCTTCACCGTTTCCGGGCTTACAGTAAGCTGTTGCGCAATCTGCTTGTTGGTCAACCCTTTTGTTACCAATTTTATGATCCCTTGTTCACTTTTAGTCAGCACAATATCTCTTGGCGGAATAACACATGAAGTATTGTGCCATCCAGACAACACATCAAATATCCGCCGCACCACGTGATGAGGAAACCACAGTTCTTCCCGGTGAACGATGACCTGTATCGCTTTCTCGAATATTTTATGATCGGTACCAACCGGTAAAAACCCGGATATACGAAACTCGATAATCTCATCGATAAAATCCGGCGGATTTTGCTCGTAAAGCAGGATTATCTTAACGGATGCCATCTTTTTTCTGATCATCCGCAACTGCTCGACCACTTTGTCAGCTGCTAGCCGCATATCGATCAGGATGGCATCCGGACATATTTCGCCTAATTTGGCACTGGCGGCCTCAGCTTCTTTGATGCTGTACTGATTGATACAAATATAAGGTAAATTATCCGAGTAACTGTTCAGATGACTATTTAAATCTGCTTGCTCGGTAATGGTCCATATACGAAGCAATTCAGCGCGATAACCTGCTGCCGTAGAAAAAAGCGGTGTTAGCCCCGCACTCACTAATTCTGCGCGCATAGTGAGCGGCTGCTTATGCAGCATGGATAAATCGCGCCGATCATTCCGGCGCCGGTCATAGCGTGCTTGTCCGCATAAAATCGAGATATTGCGCCGGTCAAATTGCTGCCGCCGCCGATCCAGCAAACGTCGATTCAAAGCAGCGGAATCAGAATATTCCTGCCGTTTCTTATCAGCTTTCAAGCATTGAATATCGATAAATGATTTCAATTTCGTATGATTCCGGTATCGTTCATCGTATTAAATACGGCGTTACTTCTTATTACCGTTCTTTTCTATATGAGTTTTCATTAATTAAACTCGTTCACCCTAGCGCCGTTTTACCGCTGAAAATATCAAAAAACAAGCGGCATCGATACGTTATCTTTGTCTCTGCTTACTTAATGAGAATCCCACCAAACCCAGTCCGACCAGCAACATTGCATAGGTTTCCGGCTCAGGAACAGCGCTTACACCGACCACGAAGTCGTCCCAATCTCCCAGATGCTTAGTGCCTGCGCTGTCATTGTAGCCAAGCACATAAGCATAGGTTGTAGATCCGACCAGCATGTTTGTGCCAATCAATCCGATCGATGTGCCTTTGTCCCAGTGTCCGCCGTTAATGGCAAATCTACCAACATCGCCTTCAAATTTGAAGCTCAACGGCCCAGTCGTACTCACAACCGAGCTGATTGAAGTTCCAATCGCATTGGATTCGAGCAGCTTGGCTCCGCTTAATGTGTTATAAAATTTGTCAATAAAACCGGATTCCTGGCCCAGATAGGTATAAGTAACTGTTTGCGCCCCAGGCCCGGTGTAATCGAGATGCCCAAGGCTAACTGCCGAGCCTGTCGGTAATGTAGCGAATCCTGCGATGTTAAATGCTTCGGTTCGAGTGGCTGTATCGGTTACCACAAACGAAAGCCCGGCGTGCGCAGCCCCTCCAGTCATCAACATCATCGCCGCAATCATGGTATTTTGTAGATAAAATGGTTTACTCATTTCTTACTCCCGCAAATATTAATAAAGCAAAAATTAAATGGATATCGCTTGAATTTCACTACCCTAATTTGTTCAGTGGACTCAGTGCATGAATTCATGACGAATGGCATGTTAATCTGCAGGATAACTTAAATCTATAGTCCGTTAATCCTTATTTAATAATAAGTTACTAGTATATTATGCCTAAGATAACCAGGAATTCTGTCCCGGGAATGTCATTACCCTAACCCATTTAGGCAGAAAAAAGCGACTTGCTTGCAGAAGAAAAAATCAATATGAAACAACATCTTTTGATGAATTTACCGAAGATTCCTGAGACAACTTCCCCCAATAGCAACCGGCACAGATTCCGATCAACCAACCGGTCACGATCAGTATTGTCATTAAGTGCGAACCGTTTGTATCACGAAACTGCATGATCAATAGTCCAAGCGGCGCGGCGCCAATGCCGATAAAAGCACACAACCCTATCCCCCCCCTGCTCCAGCGCAATATGCCGTAGGATAAAAGCAAAAATGGCAGAATCATGATTAACTGAGTATGCCAAGGGATACCGCTCCACAGTAAGCCAAAGCCAAGAAACGACAATAAAAATCCGCCTAATAGAGCGGCCAAAATAATGCGTATGGTTTTCCAATGACTGCGTTGATTCGATATTTCTTTCATCTCTATTCCTTATGCGGTCGCGATGTATTTTTCTCGTGCAACAAGCCAATTCCAACGATGGCCATTGCAATGGAAACAAAAGGATTCAATAAATTCAGCAACGCATAGGGCGCATAATCCAATGTTGGAACGCCCAGTGTCGCCACATAAAAAGTACCCGCTGTTGTCCACGGAATGAGTCCGGTAGTCAAGGTAGCGCCTTCTTCAACTGAGCGGGACAGCACTGCCCTATCGACCTTCCTCTCAAGATATGCGCTCTTGAACAGCTGGCAATTGAGAATAATCGAGATATAAGCTTCACCCATCGCAATGTTGCCGATCAATCCGGACAGGATGGTAGTCGCGATCAATGTGCTGACGCGCCGAATGCGTGCGATGATATGCGTGAGCAGCACTTGCAGAAACCCGGCATGATGCATCACGCCGCCGAGCGCCAGCGCCATGATGGACAGTAATAGCGTCCACGCCATGCTATACAATCCACCGCGCCCGAGTAAATCGTCGATGTTCTCAATTCCGGTAGTACCCGGCGAATTTACCCACAATGCATTCAACACATCAACGCCATCCCTGCCTTGATAAGCAATGGCAATCACCATGGCCAGTATGATACTGCACGACATGCTCACTTCGGCGGCATAGCGCTTGATACTCAAGCCAAACATCAGCAGCAGCGGCAGCAATGTCACCCAGCCATTTAATTGATAAGCACCTGCCAAAGCGGTACGGATTTCATCAATATGCGCGCGCGGCAAGGCATTATCACTGTAGTGCTCTCCGATGATAATGAAGATCACCAGAACAATCAGTAACGTCGGTGCCGTTGTGTATAGCATGGAGCCAATATGCCGGTACAAGCTCGTTCCGGCGCTCATGGCCGCCAGATTGGTGGTGTCCGAGATGGGCGATAATTTATCGCCGAAAGTAGCACCGGAAATGATCATGCCGGCCACGAGCGGCAGCGGAATGCTCATCGCTTCACCGATACCGATCAACACCACCCCAATGGTTCCAACCGTACCCCAGGAAGTGCCGGTAGCAACCGACATGAAACAGCATAAAATCAACCCTGCCGCCAGAAATGTACCCGGACTCAACAAATCCAATCCGTAATAAAGCAGGCTCACGATGGTGCCGCTCTGCATGAAACTGGCAATGACCATACCGATCAATAGAAAAATATAGATCGCTGGCAGCGCTTTGATGATGCCATCATCCATCATGCGCCGGATATCGAGAAAGGAATGATTCAGCCAGCGCGCTTGCAGACATACCCAGATCAGCGCCAGAAAAATAACGGCATGAATGCTGATCGCAAATACGAACATACCGAGCGAAATCAACAGAAACACACCGGCAAAGCAAACAAGCGCTTGTAACAGGGTTGGCAGACGTTGTGTAGTCAATAATTCTTCAATGGGTGACTTGGTTTCTGTCATTACGAGCCTATTTTCTTTCTTCATCCGCAAACAATGCGATCAACTCGCCGTAGCCTTTTGCTTGCAAATCCTCTTTTCTGATGAACTTCAATGCGGCAGAGTTGATGCAATAACGCAAGCCCGTTGGTGGCGGACCGTCATTGAAAACGTGCCCCAGATGACTATCCGCATAACGGCTACGGGCTTCCGTGCACGGCATCCACAGCGCGTAATCGCTCTTAAGCCGGATATACTGCTCATTTATCGGCCGGTAAAAACTAGGCCAGCCGGTGCCCGAATCAAATTTATGAATTGACGCAAACAACGGTTCACCCGATACAATATCAACATAAATCCCGGCAGCTTTGTGATCCCAATATTCGTTCTGGAATGGCGGTTCGGTGCCGGCATTTTGCGTCACTTGATACTGCAACGGTGACAAATCGGCTTTCAATAATTCAGGATCTTTAGCAAAATTTTCATAGTGATTCGCCATAACGGATTTTCCTTTTCAATAAATATAACTGACTCTTCATCATGAAATTCACAGGAACGGTAACGCATTTATCGCAAAAGGGCTTGGGTGTTGTCAAAAACACCGAGAATAACATTTCTTATTTTGTTTATGGCACTTGGCCAGGAGATAGCGGCGAGTTTGAAACCATCGACAAGCCGCTGAATAATAAAAAATTTGCCTATGCCAAATTGATCCAGCTCATGCATCCTTCTGCACAAAGACAAATACCCCCATGCCCTTTTGTCAGTTTGGAAGAAAATGCCTGTACCGGTTGCTCCTGGATGATCGCTGATTATACAAGCCAGCTCGAGCAAAAACGAAATCGCTTCCTCTATGCCATGCAGCGGGCCGGTTTTGATCCGGCTCAGTTGAACGTCAACGCTATTCAACCAGCGCCGCAAATTTATGGCTACCGCAACCGCTGCCAAATCAAAACGGACGGAATAAAGCTCGGTTTCGTATCCGAAAACTCGCAGCAAATTGCACCGGTGAATGATTGTTTGGTACTCAATGAACGCTGCCGGAGTCTGCTGCAAACGGCAATTCAGCAGTTACCCAATAAAACTTGGCAGGAAAACTCCGGAGACAATTGGCTGTTTATTGAGCTGGATGACGACATGCAACCGGACGAAATCCGTACAAACCGGAAACGCCTGTTCAAACAGGGTAACACGCAGCAAAATCAATGGATGCAACAGTGGTTGCGGAATACACTCGCTCGCAACCCCCAGATAGGAAAAGCGGTGGAATTATTTTGCGGTTCGGGGAATTTCACACAAATCATTGCGGAATCAAACTGCACCGCACTGCTCGCTTACGAATCCGATCCGGATGCCATTCAAGTATTGAAAAACAAAGCTCTGTCCAAAGTGACTCCACAAGTTGCGGATCTTTTCAGTCCGTCAATTTGGAGGAACATACAAAAAACGGTATGCGATGCAGCAACTTTGGTTTTAGACCCACCACGCGCCGGGCTAAAAAAGCATCAGGGCTTTTTTTCCTGCTTCGCAGCGTTAAAAACGATTATCTATATCTCCTGTAACCCGGAAACTTTCGCGCGCGATGCCTGGTTCTTTCAACAAAACAACTGGCAAATAAACGAGATTCAACTGATTGACTTGTTTCCGCACACTCCGCATATTGAAATACTGGCGGAATTTCGAAAGATTTGAGACCCTTATGGGCTTATAGATTGAAAGTAAATCGAAGAAGAATAAAAAAGGAGTCAATACTTACGGCGGATTGTTAACACTGACTCCTTGTAAAGATAATAAGGGATTAAGCTGTAACTTTTACTGAAGAAAAACGCGCTTTATTTTTTGACACAAAATACAACATTGCAACAGCAAGATAGCTCAGAAACAGAATTGATCCACTCATCACTTCCAATCCCACCCAACCTACAACAGAGTGTATTTGTGGAAATGCCGGGAGAGCGCCAAATAAAATAACGCTGACCAAGGGAATAATACCGAACACTACAAAGCAGATTTTTATTGCTGTCACAAAAATAAATTGGCTCATTTTCATAAAGCCTCCTATAGAAGAGTTTGCAAATTTACCTATTCAGACGCATTCCGATTAATTCAGAATCTCAAAAACGGCAAACTTCACATAAATTTTACAACATTCTCACAAAATATTCACAATCTTTTCAATCAAAATTGGATATCTAAAACCAATTAAATTTTATACACAGTAACTTATCCGGTTTCAGCGAAATTCATGATCGGATACTGATTTCACATCCTTTCATTTTTTGTTGTAGGCGAAAAAAATTTCTGCACTTCCACTTCCGAATCACTACAAAAAACTCAGAATTTTGCTTAATCAAAAACCGCTAGAACACCACGAATTCGATTCCCAGCAATCAGACAACCGGTTTCAGAAAGTTTTTTCACACCTCTCTACCTTCACCTTTTATTCACACCCATTTCACTTTTTATTCACATTTATTGTGTTAGCTTACCTTTACGGTATCAGGGATTTAATGATTTCTGATAGTGCAGCTTTTCTGACATCAAAGCAGTTTTGGTTCGGTTCATTCATCAGATTTAGGTTCACTTAAAAATTTAAAACTAATATATTGAATTATATATAAATATTTTTAATAAAAACATAATCTTACAACAAAAGGATAAATCGCTCGATGGGAATACTCAGTACATTACTTCTAACACCAGTATTAGGTATTCTGATACTTGCGTTAATTCCGAGTAAGAACACAAACCAAATCCGTTTCACCGCTAATCTAACTGCACTTCTGGCGTTTCTCTTGAGTTTCTGGTTGGTTCTTAATTACGATCAATCGGATGGTCAGATACAGTTCTATGAGTATTTTGTTTTTAATCCTAAGCTTAATACTGCACTTGCATTAGGCGTCGATGGATTATCACTGCCCATGGTGGTACTGGCCGCATTGCTCACTGTGATTGCACTACTCGCTTCTTTCAACATTGCGCGTAATATCAAAAGCTACTATGTCAGTATCTTGCTGCTGGAACTTGGTATGTTGGGTGTCTTCCTTTCGCAAGATTGGTCATTATTCTATATTTTCTGGGAGTTGACCTTAGCGCCGCTGTTTCTGCTGATTGACCGCTGGGGAGGCACACACCGTCATATCGCCAGTTTAAATTTTGTGCTCTATACAATGGGCGGCTCAATTTTCATGCTGATCAGTTTATTGGCGATCAGTCAATATATGCCGCCGCATGGTGGCACTTTGATGTCTGCGATGACCGTCGCGGCACAGAGCATGCCGAGGGATGAACAAATTTGGGTTTTAATCGGTTTTCTCATCGGCTTCGGCGTTAAGATGCCTATTTTTCCATTACACGGCTGGTTACCGTTAGCGCACGTACAGGCACCAAGCCCGGTCAGTATCCTGCTATCCGGGATTCTTCTCAAGATGGGCGCTTACGGCATGATAAGAGTGATTGTCATGCTGCCGGAAGCCACGCAAATGCTGCAAACGCTCTTAATAACCCTGGCACTGATCGGAATGATTTATGGCGGTGTTCTGGCGTGGCGGCAAACGGATATGAAAGCGATGGTGGCTTATTCTTCGGTCAGTCATATGGGGATCATCCTGCTCGATATTGCCACTATGAATAAAACGGGCCTGATTGGCGCTGTTTTACAGATGACCGCACATGGTCTGGTAGCGGGAGCAATGTTCTTGCTGGTCGGTTTGCTGTACGAGCGCACCCATACCCGCAATATTCTAGATTACAGCTCTTTGGTAAGAGTTATGCCGCGCTTCGCTTTGTTCATGACGATCACATTATTTGCTGCCATGGGGTTGCCGGGTACTGTCGGCTTTATTGCCGAGCTGCACGCAATTGTCGGTGGCTTCCAGCAATGGGGCAACCTCATGATCCTGCTTGGAGTCAGCATCATGATCGGATCAGCCTATGCCATGCGCACCATCGGTATGTTGTTCACTGGTCCAGTAAAACCTCAGATGCGTAATATCGAGGATTTAAAGCTATACGAACTCATTGCGGCTGGCTTCTTGGTTGTATTAATCGTTATGTTCGGTTTGTGGCCAGCGCCTTTGATTGACCTTTCCATGGCAACCATGAACCAAATGAATGGCACCATCATTCAAAGTATTCAATAGGATAACTGATATGACTTCTGAATCTCACGATTTGCGTCACCACATTCTTGAAACAATTGATCACTTGGATCATATTCTCCCAGGGCAACGCCCGCTGCACAAATTTGTGCATCACAACACGATTCATGGCTTTCAACACCTCCCGTTTGAAGAAGGCTTGGCAGAGTATGAAAAATTAACCGGTGTTTATGGTTATCTGCCGGATGCGAAGAACCGCGAACTTTATCAGCAAGGGCGGATTACCGATACGGATCTTTCGGCTGCATTCGAACATACCAAAAACTTGCAATCCGAACAGGTTGTATTTCATGCCAACGATCTGACAATCCGGCGTAAGGATATTTATCAAGTTGCGTTATTGCACGAGCTGCCCACCCTGTCGATCAGTCAATTGAACTGGCAGATTGAAGAGATGAATGTGTTGCATACCATTCAACCGGATGTCTCTAAAGAAGCCCGTGCGCGAATGCTCAGCTGTATTTCGGATCCCAGTGTCGTCGTTAAACATCTCTGGGAAAGTATTTTGAGCAAACTCGGCATTGAACTCACCGATTTGCATCCGGAGAACATGTTGGATCTCTCGGAGGAGCAGGCAAAAGAGTGGCTGGAAAAAATCAAAATAACACTGGCCAACGGGGAAGGCATTCCAGTGCATCAAAAAATGAGAATGGATGCCGAAGCCGAGCTGAATGCCATGTTGGCGCAAATCGGCAGCAAAATTACATTACGCGATTTTGTTCTGGCTTTAAGCGGTATCGATATTCTTTATTCCATTAGGCCGCAGATTATACGAATCTGCGCATCGGTGCTGGATGAAGGCGTTGCGGCATGGCAATTGCCCGGCCGCAGCAAACTGGGGCTCTATGCGGCTTGGCGTTCGACAGCGCATTTCGACGTGAATCCTTTTCTACACGATTTACCTGACTGGCAAAACATTGTCGACGAAACACCGGAAGATCCGGTCGATTGCATTATTCTGCAATTAACCAACATGGAGATTCCACAAGATAAATGGGAAGGTTATATCCAGCAACTGGCGCTTGAGTTGCCGGGTTGGTCAGGAATGATCAACTGGCGCCAGCATAATCCCGACTACCATACGGAAAATGACGCAACGCTGCATATGGCCGATTATCTAGCTATCCGCCTGACACTGAACAGATTGTGGCTCAATCAGGCTTGTAAAGATACCTGGAAAATAGAAGCTAAGCTCGGAACGATCGAATATTATTTTCGCAGAAACTTGTCCGAGTTTATGGTTCGGAAGCAACTCTACGGCGGAGATTTACCAGAATATCTGGCCACTATCGCCAAAGACCTGATTATGCGCACCGGCTCTGAACGCGAAAGACGAGAGGAATGGCAGTCTTTGGCGGATCTGACATGGACCTGGCAATTCAGTCCCTTAGTAAAAAAAGATTTCGAGCATGCTGCTTTTAATAGCGGCTGGCGGCTTTTCCGCTTGTGCCAGCATCTGGGACTGACCGCTGCGGATATTCAAAGCATGCAAAAAAACGATTTGTTACAGTTGCTCAATGTACTCGACGAATTTACCGCACCGGAACGAAGCAAAATTTGGCTATACGCTTACGAATATCACTATCGCGAAGATTTCTTTCAAGTTTTGCGCGCCAATATCAACCGGGGACGCTGGGCCAAACGCGCACAGCGGCCGCAAGCGCAGATCGTTACCTGCATGGATGACCGCGAAGAAAGTCTGCGCCGTCAACTGGAAGAAATCAATCCTGCCATCGAGACGATCGGCGCGGCAGGATTTTTTGGTGTACCCATGAATTATAAAGGGATTGACGACATTGAAACTAATATGCAATGCCCTGTGGTCGTGCAGCCGGCCAATGATGTCAATGAAGTGCCGCGAAAAGGCGCGGAGCCGTTATTGCAAGAACATTCCAAAGGGTATCGTTTCTATAGAAAGCTGGCTTATTTGATGAATCAATCGCTGCGGCGCAGCCTTATTTTCTCGCATGCGATCATTGATGCGTTAGCGCCGGTCGTATTTGCCGGTTTACTGGGCAGGATATTTTTGCCTAAGTATTTTGTAGCGCTAAATACTTCAATACGGCAAAATATTGAAAAGAAAGTCCCTACCGAGCTAATGTTCAAGGCTCCCGCTTCAGATACTCCCGCAACTCCGGATCAACCACGGCTGGGTTTTACCGATACCGAACAAGCCGACCGGTTAGCGGTTTTCATGCGCACAACCGGTTTATCGTACGGCTTCGCTCCGATTGTTTGCTTGGCCGGGCACGGCTCGACCAATCTCAATAATCCGCATGAATTCGGTTACAACTGCGGCGCCTGCAGCGGCAAACGCGGCGGACCGAATGCACGCCTTTTTGCCGCCATGGCGAATCGTCCGGAAGTCAGAAAATTACTGGCGGAGCGAGGTGTTCACGTTCCCGACGATACCTGGTTTGTCGGCGCTGAACACGACACCTGCAGCGATGAATACTATTGGTATGATCTTGAGGATATTCCGCAAAGCGCACTGCCTGCTTTCGAAGCATTCAGAAATGATTTGATCAAAGCAAGTAAAGCTTCCGCACACGAGCGTTGTCGGCGATTCGTCTCTGCTAATAATCCACGCACGCTTGAAGCCGGGAAAGAACATGTAACTCTACGCGCAAACGATTTTTCTCAAGCATTCCCGGAATTCAACCATGCCACGATTGCTGCGGCCATCGTTGGCCGGCGCTCCGTTTCGCAAGGAACGTTTCTGGACCGGCGCGTTTTTCTCATTTCCTACGATCCTACACAGGACGCCGATGGCAAGCTGCTGGAAAACCTATTGCTAGCAGTCGGCCCGGTGGGTGCGGGTATCAATCTGGAATATTACTTTTCCACGGTCAATAACGATTATTTCGGTTCCGGCTCCAAGGTCACACACAACATTACCGGCATGTTCGGTGTACTCGAAGGAACCAGCAGCGATCTGCGAACCGGTTTAACCAAACAAATGATCGAAATTCATGAACCGCTTCGATTGCAAGTTCTGGTTGAAGCAAAAACCGAAATCCTGGGACAGATCTATGAACGTCAAGCCAGTATCCGGGAACTTGTGGGCGGCGGCTGGATTTTGCTGAGTGCGATTGATCCCGACACAGCTGAAATTTCCGTGTTTGAACGCGGCGTTGGATTCGCCCCTTGGCAAGCGGAAAAGAAACAGGTGCCTGAATATGAATCGTCGATTTCTTATTATCAGAACATCAATGTGCCTTTGCCGCCTGTTCTAATCAAGCAACCTCATGTGACAGGAGCTTAATATGGATTATTTGGTTTTTTTGATACCGTTATTGCCATTCCTCGCTGCTGCATTCATCGGTTTTGGTATCTTGTTCAATCGCATCAGCGGTAAGCAAGACGAGCTCATCACGGCAAAAGCGGCGAAAAGCGCCATTACCTTGTCGTGCTTGATCGCGATCGGTTTACTCGGCGCTGATTTATCCGGAATCAACCCGAACCATGTCACCCTGGGAAAATGGTTGAACAGCGGAAGTCTTGCCGTTGAATTCAATTTCATCACTTCGGGTTTCAGCGTTATTGCAGCCGCACTATTCTCGATTATTCTGCTCATCATCGCACGCTTCTCAACGAATTATATTCACGCGGAACCCGGCTTCCACCGGTTTTTCTTTGTTTTATGTTTATTCTCTTCGGGCATGCTGCTACTGATACTATCGGGTAACGCAATTGGCACATTTATCGGCTGGGAAATTGCAGGATTATGCTCCTATTTATTGATATCTTTTGCTTATGACCGGCCGACTGCAGTCATTAATGCCACCCGAGTTTTCGTCACTAACCGGATTGGAGATGCCGGTTTTATTTTAGGCATAGCGCTTTCTTTTTACTATGCAGGAACCACCAATTGGATCACGCTGAATGATATCGCCACAAATCTATCCACCCCAACTGCCACAGTAATCAGCTTATGTTTTGTTGTCGCAGCTGTCGCCAAATCGGCACAACTGCCATTTACGCCATGGCTGGCAAGGGCAATGGAAGGACCCACACCATCAAGTGCTGTGTTCTATGGCGCCGTGATGATCCATGCCGGTATCTTTCTGGTCATTTTATTGCGGCCGATTATTGAGTGTGCGCCGCTTACGATGTCTGTATTGGTCGTCATTGGCTTTTTCACAGCAGTTTACAGCTATATAGTCGGATTGACGCAAACGGATACTAAAAGCTCGCTCTGCTTTGCCATATCGGGTCAGCTTGGTTTGATGTTTCTGGAATGTGGTCTAGGTTTCTGGGAATTGGCGAGCTGGCACTTGTGCGCGCATGCCATAGTGAGAAATTATCAGGTATTAACGGCACCTTCGTTATTGCGCTATGTCTACGGCAATCCGATGAAACCGGTAGCCGCCGCAATCGCCAATAAACGCTGGTTATATATCGCATCGTTGCAGCGCTTCTGGCTTGATCCCATTGCGGATAGAACATTGGTTAGACCTATTTACGGTTTGGGGCATGATTTGGACCGATTCGATAAAAACATCATTGATCGAGCCATGGGTGCGCCTGTTTCTTCAAACTATACGATTTCATCGCTGACGCAATTGGAGAAAAACATGGATAAAGATATCCGCGATGGTATACACATTGAATTTGTCAGTGGCAGTGGCATAGCCGGTAAATTCTTTGAATGGATAGCCAATATCATGAGCTGGTTTGAAGACCGCCTGGTTTTGCGTGGTATCGGTATGGATACCGTCGATATTGGCAGAAGACTTGGACAAATAGCGAATACTTTTGAACATCTTATTCTCAAGCCGCGCTATTTGGTCTTGTTCGTATTCATTGTCTTAATGATTGCTGCTTCAGTTTGAGGTTTCGATGGATATTACACATATTACTTATTGGTCGGAAACAGTTTCATTTCCAATTTTATCGATACTGACGCTCATACCCGTGGCAGCGATGATAGCGGTAATCTTAACATCCTCGCCCGTAGCCGCCTTGCGCCTCGGTTTTGCCGGAACGGTATCGACATTCCTACTGAGCGTATATTTATTATCTGCTTTTAATGCAGATCTCGCGGGTATACAACTCTATGAGCGTTATCAGAGCCTGGGTGTAACTTATACGGTCGGCGTCGATGGTACTAATATTTTATTCATACTGCTGACAACCACGCTAGCGTTGCTGACACTGATTTATACCCTCACGGCGCGGCATGTGTCAGACCGCACTCATATTGCTTCACTATTGGGTTATGAAGCGATTCTCATCGGCGCTTTTGCGGCACTGAATGCCATGCAGTTCTGGTTATGGTGTTTTCTTGAAATGATCCCTATTGTCTTAATGACATTACGATCGGGATCCAGCCAGAACCGGCGCTGGGTTGTCGCATTAGTGCTACAACACTTTAGCAGCGGATTATTGATGACGTTAGCCGGTTTCATGATGCTTGGATTCGGCATCATGTTAACCACCGACGTCTTATCGTTCGATTGGCTTGTTCTGAAGGAAAGCAACGTCACACATGAATATCCGACATTGATTTTTTTCTTGTTGTTATTTGGTTTTGCCATTCGCATGCCATTGTTTCCATTTCATGCATGGTTACCAGTCGTCGCTGAACATGGAACCATTGCGAGTGTCGGAATTTTTCTAGTCAGCCTGAAACTCGGTATTTATGCCATCGTACGCTATTTAATTCCCCTGCTGCCTGAAGTTGCAGAACACTGGGCATGGTTTGTCACGATGCTGGGTTTGATCGGAATTTTTTACGGCGCATTACTGGCGTTTATGCAAATCAATTTCCGCCGGTTAATCGCTTTTGCCATTATCAGCCAAACCGGCTTAATTACCGTCGGCTTATTTGACTTCAGCACACATGGCATGGAAGGAGGGATCGTTTTGGCGATATCATTCGGTATGGCGACAGCCGGCATATTGCTGAGCCTCGGTATGATATACAAGCGCACGCACACCGCATTCATTCCGCGCTTGGGCGGTATGTTTGATACCAACGCAGCGATTGCAGTGCTGTTTGTGATCTGTGCCCTGAGTACGATGGGAATGCCGGGCACTCCCGGTTTCGATGGCATCCACTTGCTAATTGATGGCACTATCCAAGGTCAAGGATGGCTCATCGCCATTGCAATTTTATTCGGTAACGTTTTGACGGTTGGATTACTGTTACGCGCTTTTCAGCAAATATTCATTGCGTCGCCAAAGCGCTTCCAAGGGCCCTTTGTTAACATACATCAAGCCAGTTCCCCGCCATCCCCCAGAAATGAGTGGATTATTGCCATTGCCATTTGCGGCTTGCTCCTTGCAACTGGAATCAATACTTCGCCGTGGTTGAATATCATTGATCAAAATATTCACTCTAGTTCTACCGGCAACAACTCTCATAACAATACAGATGCGCTTCACACCGATAAGCTGTTGGCAACGCACTCTATGATTACAAAGGACAATTAGAATGATTGAAGCTGACTTTCCACTGCTGAGCCTGACAATTATTGTTCCACTTTTAGGAGCCGTATTGGCCGGATCAATACGAAACACTGATTTCTCAAAACAAGTTGCTCTTTTTGTCGCCGTCCTATCGCTCCTTCTGACCATTTGTGTCCTCATTTTATTTGATGCCGGTAAGAACGAATTTCAGCTTGTTGAACGCCGCGCGTGGATTCCAATTTTGAATATTGAATATCTGATTGGCGTTGATGGCATTTCAGTTTTATTTCTCCCGATGACAGCATTGCTGACCATCATCACGATGCTGGCATCATGGAACACGATTTCCCATTCCGCACGCTTTCATTTTTCTTTGTTACTGGCGCTCGAAGGTGTCAGTATCGGCATATTCTGCGCTTTGGATACGGTGTTATTTTTCCTGTTCTGGGAGCTTACGTTACCGCCCTTCTTCTTCTTGATCGGCTTATGGGGGATAGGTTCGCAACGGCGCAGCGCAGCAATGAAATATACCTTGTTCATGTTATCCGGCGGCGTCACCTTGCTGTTGGCGATCATTGTATTGGCGACAAATCATGCTATACAATCCGGCGGGCAAATCCCTGCGGACTTATCCTTCAGCTTACCTATCCTACTTGAGACCGCTTTACCGCAGGATCTGCAGAAACTCGTTTTTCTCTTGTTGTTATTCGGTTTCGCCGTGAAATCGCCGCTTGTTCCGTTGCATACATGGTTACCGACAGTCGCGGCCGAAGGCCCAACACATGTTGTCGCTATTCTTGTGGGCTTGAAATTGGGTATTTATGGCATTTTACGGTTCGCGATGCCACTAGCACCCCTTGCTACCATGGAATATAGCTGGATTTTGAGCGTCATTGGCGCTTTTACTCTAATTTACGGCGCTTTGATCGCGCTGCAACAAACCAACTTGCGGCGTCTGCTCGCGTATGCCAGCGTCAGTCACGTCGGATTGGTTATGGTGGGTGTTGCATCACTGAACATACAAGGATTCCAAGGCGCAATTTTTCAGTTGTTGAACTTTACGCTGGTTGCCAGTTCCCTGATGCTGATTGCCGGTTTTATACAACATCGGCTTGGCAGTACCGAAGCCATTCACTTGGGTGGGCTTGCTAAAGTAATGCCGAAATTGACAGCCTTCTATTTTCTATTTGCCTTAGCCAGTATCGGAGTACCCGGCACCAGCGGTTTCCCGGCGGAATTACTGATGATCCTTGGCGCAATCAGCGCACATTCCGTTTTAGGTGTCGCCGCGTTATCGGGTGCGATATTAAGCGCTGCCTATATGCTTTCCTATACGCGCAGGACTTTCTTGGGGCCGATCATTCATGATGATGTGAAACAAGTGATTGATCTGCAATCGCGCGAAATGATTTTACTACTCATTCCGGCGCTGCTAATATTAGCTCTAGGTTTTTATCCAGATTACATTCTTAATATAAATCAAATTGCTTCGGAAGAATGGCTATCTCGATTAACCTTAACGACCCACTAGATATAAGCTCATAATTAATAAAATATGCTAAATTTTTTTAGGAGAATGATGAAAAATTCGAATACAGGAATCGATTATTTACTCGATTTAAATGCAAAACATTCGCAAGCTTTCATGGACTTGGCCACAGAGCGCCGCAGATACCGAGGGGAACATCCAACTGAGATAGCCGCATTAAAATGTATGGATGGCCGATTGCACTTACCGGTTATGACACAAACCGCCCTTGGGATCATTCAACCATTCCGCAATCTGGGTGGTATTTTTGATTTGGGCTGGCCATTCTTTCAGGCTGCTATCGATAATTGGGTTGAGTATTCCATCAGCCGCGGCAGACATTGTTTAGTCTTTGTGACTTATCACTTTGCACGTGGCGATACGCATCGCGGTTGTCGTGGCTTTCATTATGATACGGAAGCGGCAAAAGCTGCAGCTGTTAAGCTAAAAAATCAATTTCAATCAGTGTATGGTAAAAACGGCGCAGTAATGCCTATCGTATGCGGCATTGAAACTGACTTGGACGCTTTGATTCTTCATGGTGAAGACGGTCGCTCCATTGATTTAGCCAATGCAAAAGAATCGTCCCAGCTCGAGCTTGAAGAAATGCTCCGGTCGCTCTATCCCACGATGCCCGAACGAATTATCCGGGATTTGATGCCGTTGGTGCGAGGAAATATTAAACACGTTGCCGAGATCCGGGCAACAAACCGCCCCGTCGAAGAGGCTGAGCACAAGGAATGGGTCCTCGGTGTGGGACGCGGTTTTGATTGGTTACATGTGATTAATACAGCATTTATCGTCGGTCCTTTTGATCCGAATCTTTCCGTCGCGATTGAAACTGCAGCCAAGCTTCTCAAGAATAATATTGATGAAGGCCGGATTGATGCTGATGGTGTGGTGCTGTTGACTTCCGGGGTGTATCGCGATGAGGCCGGCCCAGAATATCTCTTAGCGAAAGAAAAAGCGATGTTTCTCAGCAAATTTGCGCTCAATATCATCAAGGAGAAAGTTCCGGATCTAGCACCTCATTTGCAAATACTGACAGCTTGTAATAACTTACATACCAGAAAACTCGAAGTGATTGAGAGGGTTGGGTAAGGGTGGTAAGCAATGAGTAATACTCGATGCAAGCTTCTCAATGTAACTCATAGATAAGCATGCTGGATTGTTTAAAAAACAAAAAATGATTACTCCTATAATAAATGGTCATTACAGATTAGTTTCATAAACTGATTTGTTTTGGCCATTTCTTTTATGTATTGCCGCAATTAGATTAATTTTGGATAGGAGGTAACTACTTATTTTATTGGCATCATAGCTTAGATTAAAAAAATCAATGTTATGTGCATATATCTCTTAGATTTACAATTTATCGCTGTTCCAACAAAAGGAGAAGTGCTATGGGTTTATCTGATTGGTTGACAAGTCTTTTCAGTTCTAAAAACGATGAAGAGAATAAAACAAACGAGAACAACATAGAAAGTGATGATAAAGATCAGGCTGGCAGCGATTCAATACTGCAAGATGTATCTGAAATCAAGCCGGAAAGCGTTGAGTCTGAGATTCAAGTCAGTAGCGAGGCGGATATATTGCATAATAGCGATGAACCTCAAGAAACAAGCCTCTAATAACTCTACACTATTTGATATAAAAATAGGGTCTTAGGAAGTTAAGCACTTACTAAAGTGTGCTAACTTTCTGAGATGAATGCCAAAAACAGATACTATTTTCGTTCTCGAATCAGAGAAGCAAAGTTCAGGCAACTTAT
>NZ_QPHG01000001.1:0-174345 GCF_040240425.1 Nitrosomonas sp.
GGCTGCGGCGGAAGACTGGGCTGCCGGTGCGGATGCCGCTGCCGTCACCGCCGATACCACCGGCAACGGCATCACCGTCTCGAATGTTGCAGCACCCGCGATCACCTCCGCCACGTACGACGCCAGCACCGGCGCATTGGCAGTCACTGGCAGTGGCTTGCTGAAAGCCAGCGGCGCTGCCAACGACATCGTCGCATCCAAATTCACGTTTACCGGCGAAGGCGGCGATACTTATACACTGACCGATTCCGCCAATGTCGAAATCACCTCCGGCACAGCATTCAGCATCACGTTGAGCGCGACCGACAAAGCCGCCATTAACCAGATCGTCAACAAGAACGGCACCAGCTCCACCGGCGGCACCACCTACAACTTGGCTGCGGCGGAAGACTGGGCTGCCGGTGCGGATGCCGCCGCCGTCATCGCCGATACCACCGGCAACGGCATCACCGTTTCGAATGTCGCAGCACCCGCGATCACCTCCGCCACGTACGACGCCAGCACCGGCGCATTGGCGGTCACCGGCACTGGCTTCTTGAAGCTGAATGGCGCGGCGAACGATATCGATGCCTCAAAATTCACCTTCACCGGCGAAGGCGGCGCAACCTATACCTTGACCGATACCGCCGATGTCGAGATCACCTCCGGCACGGCATTCACCGTAACATTGAGCAGCACCGACAAAGCCGCCATTAACCAGATCGTCAACAAGAACGGTACCTCCTCCACCGGCGGCACCACCTACAATCTGGCTGCGGCGGAAGACTGGGCCGCCGGTGCGGATGCCGCCGCCGTCATCGCCGATACCACCGGTAACGGCATCACCGCATCCAGCGTCGCGGCACCGGTAATCACGTCCGCTACCTACGATTACAACAGCAATATGCTAACCGTGACCGGCACTGGCTTCTTGCAAATGAGCGGCGCAACCAACGATATCGATTTATCCAAGCTGACTTTCACCGGCGAAGGCGGCGCAACCTACACGCTGACCACGGCAACCGATGTAGAAATCACATCCGGCACGTCATTCACAGTGACCTTGACCGGCGCGGACTTGATCAACGTCGAGGCGCTGCTGAATAAAGACGGTACATCATCGGCCGGCAGCACCACCTATAATCTGGCTGGCGCCGAGGATTGGGCGGCAGGCGCGGACAGCGCCGTCGCAGTCGCCGACACCACCGGCAACGGCATTACCGTCAGCAATTACACCGCACCCGCGATTACCTCCGCCACGTTTGATGCCAGCACCAATATCCTGACCGTCACCGGCACCAACTTCGTTGCCAACAGCGGCACCAGTAACGATGTGACAGTTTCACTGCTGACGCTGACGGGTGAAGGTGGCAGTTATACGCTGACTTCTTCGGCTGTCGACGTGACGTCGGCCACTGCCTTCAGCGTCACGCTCAATGCGGACGACCAGTTGGCGGTACACGGATTGTTGAACAAGAACGGCACAACGTCTTCCAGCGCCACGACCTACAATATCGCGGCGGCTGAAGATTGGATGGCCGGCAGCGCAGCTTCGGCCGCGGTTGCCGACCTCACCGGCAACGGCATCACCGTCAGCAATGTGCAAACGCCATCGATCACGTCGGCCACTTACGATTCCGATACCGGCATTCTGGTTGTTACCGGCAGCAATCTTTTCAAAAAGACCGGCGCCAGCAACGACATCGATATTTCCACGCTAACATTGACCGGCGGAACCGCAAGCGCCACCTACACCATCACCAGCGCATCGGATGTTGAAATTACTTCCAGCACGTCGTTCAGCGTTACTTTATCGGGAGCGGACAAAACCGCCGTCGGCGCCTTACTGGATCAAACCGGAACGGCGTCTTCCGGCGGTTCGACCTACAATCTGGCGGCTGCCGATCATTGGTTGAGCGCCGCCGATACCGCTACCGATATCAGCGATACCGTCAATGCGGTCACGGTATCAACCAGTCCGGGCATCACCTCGGCCACTTACGATGCCTCGTCCGGATCGCTGGCCGTAACTGGCACCAATCTGCAAGCCAACGGCAGCGGAGCCGACATCGATGCGTCGAAGCTCACCTTCACCGGGGAAGGCGGCTCCACTTACACATTGACCGATAGCGCCGATGTCGAGATCAGCTCGGGCACAGCATTCACGATCACCCTGAGCGCCACCGACAAAGCCGCCATCAATCAAATCGCCAACAAGAACGGCACCGCTTCCACCGGCGCGACCACCTACAACCTAGCAGCAGCGGATGACTGGAACACCAATGCCACTAGCGGCGATACCGCCGACGCCACCGGCAACGGCATCACCGTTTCGAATGTCGCAGCACCCGCGATCACCTCCGCCACGTACGACGCCAGCACCGGCGCATTGGCGGTCACCGGTACTGGCTTCTTGAAGCTGAATGGCGCGGCGAACGATATCGATGCCTCAAAATTCACCTTCACCGGCGAAGGCGGCGCAACCTATACCTTGACCGATACCGCCGATGTCGAGATCACTTCCGGCACGGCATTCACCGTAACATTGAGCAGCATCGACAAGACCGCGGTCAATCTGCTGCTCAACAAGACAGGCACAGCATCCACCGATGCGACAGCCTACAATCTAGGCGCTGCTGAGGATTGGGCAACGGGCGCCGACGCCGCAGTCGCGATTGCCGATACCAGCGGCAACGGCATTACCGTATCGATCCCCACTACTTCAGGTGGAGGTGGTGGTGGTGGTGGTGGTGGCGGTGGCGGTGGCGGTGGCGGTGGCGGTGGTGGAGGTGGCACAACCACCACAACGATCGACGGCGCGGCCACCACGGCAACGACTCAAGCGGACGGCACTGTCGTCACCGTCGTTTCTACCATCGAGTCCTCCCGGCAGGAGGATCCTGATTCGTTATTCCGCAATCACGCGGATATTCCGCTGGCGTCGGATGCGGCGGGCAATTCTATGTTGACGGTCAGCCTGCCAACCGGCGCCGGATTGACTGTCACCGGACGGCCGGCGGCGCTGGGCTTGGCGCAAGCCGAAGCAAGCGCGATTGCCGCGCTGGCGCAAATCGACGGATTGAGCAGTAACGCGGCCAGCGGTTTGGCGGCGCAAGCACGGCAATTCTTAACGCAACTACCCGGCAGCGATCCGGTCAGCGTCTATACCATCACACCAAGCGTTACCGGCGATCAACCGCCAGCATTGCCGATTCTCATCGGCAGTCCGGCAGACGCTGGCACAACCGGCAACCTGCTGGTAATCGACGCGCGGCAGCTGCCTCCCGGCACCGTTATTCAACTGGACAATGTTGCATTCGCATCGATCGTCGGCGCTGTGCGGGTGACTGGCGGCAGCGGACAAAATTTCGCCGCGGGCGACGATCAGGATCAGTTCATCGTCCTCGGCGCGGACGACGACACGCTATCCGGCGGCGGCGGCAACGACACAGTCGGCAGCCTCGGCGGGGACGATCGCACCTCGGGCGACGCCGGGCAGGACATCGTTTTCGGCGGCGCAGGCAACGACCAATTGAACGGCGGCAGCGGCAGCGACCGCTTGAACGGCGGTTTCGGCTTCGACCGCGCCGTTCAGGACGGACAACCGGCCGATTACCGTATCGCCATCGCCGGTACGCAAGTCACACTAACCAACGCGGCGGGTGAAACCGATACTCTGACCGATGTTGAATTGATCGAATTCTCCGGTGGCGAAACGATTGCGGCCGCCTATTCCGAAGCGGAAGCTGTCGCGCATCATCTGGCAAAAACCTGGCTAGGCCGGGATTTGACGGTTGCGGAAGGCAGCGGCATCCAAAATTGGACCGGCGTCGATACCGGAGGTATTCTTGCCGCTTTCCGCAGCTTGCCGGAAACCATCGAACTGGGATTACAAGACAAATCCGGTGATGAATTGCTCGCCGGCCTGGCGGATGATCCGGCGATCATCCGGCTCGATACCGTACGCGATGCCGGCACCGGCAGCGCCAACGATGAAGGCTATTTACCGCTGGGACTGGCGTTGCGCGCTGATGGCGGTGCGGGACACGACACCTTGCGCATGACCGGGGATCGCGGCGATGTGCATTTGGAAATGGCGGGGGATTATTTGCAATTAACCCGCTTAAGCGATGGTGCCATGCTCGATGTCAGAAACGCCGAAGCGATTGCGTTCAACAGCGGCGAAACGACCGTGATCGCGCACGATCCGGTCGAAGCCATCCTCGCGCGCCTGGCGCACAGTTTCTTTGGACGCGATGCCACCGCGGCGGAATGGCAGCTCGGCCGCGAAACACTGCAACAGCCTTACGATGCGGATGCGATTCTGGACTGGTTTCAGCAGCGCGCCGGTTTACGGGAACTGTCCGATACCGGCTATATCGAGACGATTTACAACCATACCCTGGGCCGCGCGGTAACGGATGACGAACTCAGTATGCAATTGGCCCGGCTGGAAAACAACGAAATCGACCGCAACTGGCTCACGGTTGAAATCGCGCAAAGCGAAGAAGCCGCAGCCCATCTAACCGGCAGCGTGATGCTGCTGGAAGGCTGGATATAGCGGGCATTGGAAAACGTTTTCGAGGTCGGCCTCCTGATGGAGGGCAATTGAAACTACGTCGGGAAGAATGCTTCCTGTTGGCTATAGGGAAAAGCGGTGGAGGCGTCAAATGGCCGGAGCAGTAAATCTGTTCTTTTTAACCGAGCGAATGGCTCAGGTGATAAATGGAAAAACGCAATTATGAAGTGCCTTTAATATTTTTAATTATGGTGGCAATTTGCTCAAGACCGTCAAACGTACTAGGCAATTTCTCGGGATCTGACAACACACCACTAAAAATCAGATTTTCAAATTTATTAAGTGCTTCTTTATCTTTTTCCTTTATTGCTGAAGAATAATCAGCATAACTTTGTATAAATTCACAGAGTGTCTGCCTCAATTCAATTTGCAATATTTGGGCTTTTACCGAGCGATAATTCAGTAACACCACTCTAAAAAAATAGATCAAAATAATTTCAAGCGATATAAGTGGAATCAGAAAAATGAGGTGATTCAAATCCATCACTTCTCCAGAAAAGATTTTCAATAAAACAAAAACCAATTCGCTGCATATTGGTAAAAGAATCAGAACCCCGATAACAATCAGTAATCTACTTAAGTTTTTAGATTCACTTATTTTTTTATTAGCAAGGTTTGAAAATCCCTGATGAAGCCCGACAAAATTGAAACCAGTTTGATATTCATCAAGCTTCTCTTTCAATTCAGCAATGCGCGCTTCCTTTATTAAAAATTCTTTATTCCAATCTTCATAAAGCTTGGTTGCTTTCGCTACTGATTGTTCGAATTTCTTGAATGCAACTATGTCAGGATTTGATAACCATTCCCGAATCATATCAGCAGGCATCCCATAAGATGCATATATAAACTGTGAGAGTTGTTCACCTCCAAACGAACTCATCTTCCACTCACGAATTCTGAATTTCAAATTACTAGTTTCTGTAAAAGAATCAATCAGCCTGTAATGATTAAAATCGTATTCAAGTAGAAACCGATAACTTGAATCTAATATTGAGTTAATTTCACGCTGTATATCTTTCTCGTTTCCAAAGTTCCGAAGTCCACTAATAAAACTTGCTCCTATGTACCTAATGTTAAATTGACATTCCTTGTCCCAATCACTTGCATTTCCGTTTATTAATTTAATAATTTCAACAGAAAAATTTAATGCCATTTGTACTTCCGGATCTTCAAACTGTTTGGTTGAAGCTTCTCGAAGAAAAGCTCTTATAACTTCTTCATTCTCAGCAAACATAAAAGTTCCTGTTTAAATTAAAACGCGATCACTAATACTATCGTACAAATGGAAAACCAATTTTCGTCCACAGTCTCACTTTCTGTAGCCGTGCCGGTTTCAGGGTTGGAAACGACATAGCCGTTTTCCGGCGCGAGTGTCAATTCCGAAAGATCTCCATGATTTTATTATCTTTCAGCTTTATTAGGATTATATCTAACCCCTTTCTCTTCCGAAGCCCTTAACCGTAAACCGGCTACCTTGCCCCTTTGTGCTTTCAACCGAAATAGTCCAGTTGTAATGCTCGCAGATGCGCTGAACGATGGACAGACCCAGCCTGACTCTATCCGAGTTGTTGGGATGGTATACCGCGTATCCTTTAAACATTTGCGCTTGCATCCCGGGATCGATACCCACACCGGTATCGGTAACGGTTAATTGATCGGGTCCCAGCGTCACCACGACACTGCCCCGCTCGGTATAACGGAATGCATTGCGCACCAGATTGGCGACTAAGACGCTCAGGATACCGGAAGGCGCGGATACGGCTAACCGGCCATTCTCCTCGACAACAACTTCAACCGGCTTATTGCCCAGCCACACCCGTTGCTGCTCGATCACTTTGCGGACGATAGGCCCCATTTCATGCGTGCCAATATCCGTCGGCTCGTTATGAATCTGCGCCAATATCAAGAAAGTTTCGATCAGCTCGGACATCTCTCCGGCAGCGCGTTGAATGCGCTGAATCCGCTCATTTTCCGCCGCAGACAAATCCTTTTTAGTCGCCAGTACCTCCGCCGCCATACTGATGCTGGTAACGGGTGTTCGTAACTCATGACTGACGTTGCTGGCAAACTCTTTCTCGCGGCTCAGCAGTTGCTGTAATTGCTGATGATAATGCTGCAGTTTGTGCGCCAGAACCCCTATCTCGTCATTGCCAAATTCGGATAAATCAAGAACCTCGCCAGGTTGATTCTTAAACGCCATCACTTGATAGGCCAGCCGCCTGATGGGGCTGGTCACATAATGCGCCATTCTCCAGCCAAAGATAAACGCAATCAGCAAGGTAATGAATGCACACAATCCAACGAGACGGATGAATTCAAGTTCACGCTTATGGATGCTGGTGTCGTCAAATTTGATGGCATAACGCGCATCACCGATATCCTCGACCAGCACGCGATAGTCCCGGCCATTGTATGTTACATCGTGAATGCCGCGAGGTAGCTTACGCAGGTATTCCGGAATGGTGTCCGTTTCGTCCGGCAGTGCGGAATAAATGACGATGGTTGAGCGTGAATGCGAGAATCCGGATTTCTGTGCGTCATTGCCTTGCTGCTGGAACCGTTTAAGCTCGGCATGCAGTATTTCATCGAGTATGTTGATTTCAACTGTTTTCAATGCAGCGACCAGACTCAAACCAAGTAACAGTGTGATCACGGTACCCAGTAATAGAAACGACAGGATAATGCTGCGGCTCAGCCGCTTAGTCTTCTGCATTCCTGTCCGTAATCTTGAACCCGAAACCGCGTACCGTATGCAAAAGCGGCTGATCAAACGGCCGGTCAATGAGCTGCCGAAGATTAAAAAGCTGGGTTCGCAACACATCGCTGTCTGGTAGATGATCCTGCCAAACGACACGTTCCAATTCTTCCCTGGCAATGACGCGGTGCGGATTCTGCATCAGATACATGAGTAACCGGAATAATGACGAGCTGAGTTCTATCCGCTTGCCCGCGCGATAGACTTCGTGAGTGCTCGCATCGAGCGTGAGATCGCCGATCTGTAATCGTGAATCCGGCACACGGCCAATGCGTTCCGATAATACTTTGATCCGCGCTGCGAGCTCTTTCAAGGAAAAAGGCTTGACCAAGTAATCATCCGCGCCTGATTCAAAACCTTGTAATTTATTCTCCAGTAAACCTCTGGCAGTCAACATGAGCACCGGAATTGAGCGGTGTGCGTCATGGCGAATCCGGTAGCAAATATCAATGCCATCGATATCCGGTAACCCGAGATCCAGAATGATCACGCAATAATCTTTCGTAATAGCCAGATTCAATCCAGTCATACCGTCGCTGGCTATGTCGACTGAGTAGTTTAAGTTCTCCAGATAATCACGAATACTGGCAGCGATATCTTGGTTATCTTCTATGACAAGCACTTTCATGACGCATCCTTACCCAATAAAATCCAGAAGAATTAATTAGGCTCCCGGCAAGCAGCTTCGCATCGCCCAGCCAACGAGGAGCGGATTTGATAGTCCACCCCTTGTACGCTGATTCTTAAGAAAATAACAACGAAATGTTACTGCAGATTGCTGCCATCTTTCTTTAGATTATCAAAGTACCGCTTAACGACCGTTTTGCCTGGCAAGTTGTCATGTTTGGTAAACACCATAAAATGAATGATGCCGTGTAATACCATCGCAATCAGCAAACCTTCAAAAATACCCACTTTATAGACCAACCCCGCGGTTAAAAAAGAAAGCACCACCGCATAAGGACCATAATGCGTCACATGCACCAATCCGGCAATCATTTTATACCCGGTAAACATCATGATCGCTGCCAGCGAGAACTTGGGCAAATAGTTAAGATAATGAGTATTGAAGGTAAAGAAGCAAACCACTGACCCAATGATCAAAACGGAAAACTTGGTCATTGCTCCGGCGAGCTTATTCGTAGTGCTTTTAGCCAAACCGTCCAAATTGGTCATGCCATGAAAGAAGCTGGATCCCAGATTGGCAATCCAGATAGCCAGCAAGCTATTATTGCTATTGGTTTTGCGCTGTAATGGATCGATTTTCTCGATCGCCGCATTACTCATGACCTGTTCGATGACGTCAACAATCGCCAGCATGGCACAAAATAGCACCATATAAGCCAGCATCAAGAAAGATACATCCGCTTGCGGCAATGGTAAGCGCAAATGAAGATCGACATCCTGCACAAAAAGCATCGGCACATTGACAAACTGAGCCAAAATAACACCGCCGACAATGAGCACGAAATAGGGAATGGCAGGTTGCGTGTTCTTAAATCTGGAGAATAGCAATAAAAATACTGCAAGCCCCGCACCTGAGATCGCTACCATTTGAATACGCGCACTATTCCAGAATTCCTCGGTAACCAGCGTATCTGAAATTTCATAAGTAAATTCCGAAAACTTCAGCAATATTTTTAATCCCACGCCGGCCAGCAACCCTTCAACCAGATAAACCGGAACGGCAACCAGTAGATACCGTTGCCAATTAAATTTCCAGATAATTGCTTGCATGATCGCCGTCAGAAAAATACAAAACGCCATATTTTCCCAGCCAAAAGTGGCAACGCCCATTGCCAGCACTGGCGCCAAACCCGCAGCGATACCCGGTGAACCGATGTAGTTACCTGGCTTGAACCAGGCATTGATCCAGCCAATGAAGGAAGCAAAAGCGACCGTCGCCAGCCCCACTTTGATTGGGTAATCGGACATGATCGCGATACCGACCGTTAGTGGAATCGCCATTGCACCGGTAATAAAACCTGCTGCAGTATCGCGTAACAGGTATTGCGATTGAAAAGCGGCGGAGCCGGCTTTCTTGGCTGCAGTAGCTGTTTGTTCGCCTGGCAACGACTTCTCTATTGTTTGCGATTTCATAAACTATTCCCCCCAACAAAATTAAATGACAATGGACAACAAGAGATTTAATGTTCGAGACTCCATTGAGTAATTCTCCTCTTACTTATTGCCGGTAATAAACTCTATTGCCTTGATAGGCTATTTATATCTTAATTGATATAAAATTTTCGTAAAATCTCTGTTAAAACTTTGTTAAGAAAATTCCAAAATAGACTGATATTCCTTGTTGCCTTCCGATATTCACACTTTCCTAAGGACAAAGATACTTAGAAAGCAAGTCAGACTACAGCAGCAACAAACGAATCACACCATTGTTGCGATACTTGCTCTGGAGTTGTGAACGATGCCCACAGCGCTGGAACTAGCGCGATAGCTGATACGCATTTGCCATGCAAGCACGCTCACAACAATGGATTGCGGGCGCCTTGAAAAGAGCATGACACCCCGAAATAATGGCCGCGCCTAATCGCTAAAAAACTGCCTCAACACTTTGATCATATAACCATGATCCTGCACACCGGCGCTTTCGCGCACGCTGTGCATGGCCCACATCGGGCAGCCGATGTCGACGCTGCGGATGCCGAGTTTCGCCGAAGCGATCGGGCCGATGGTGCTGCCGCACGGCAGGTCGCTGCGGTGCGAGTAGCGTTGATGGGGAACACCGGCTTCTTCGCACCATTGGATGAAATACGCGATCGAGACACTTTCGGAGCTGTAGCGGCGGTTGGCGTTGGATTTGATCACCGGGCCTTTGTTGACGAAAACCCGGTGATCGGCGTCATACGCGGCGGGAAAATTCGGCTGGTAAGCATGCGCCATGTCCGCGCTGATCAGAAAACTCTGCGCCATTGCGCGCGCCGTGTCTTCGCGTTCCGCTGACGTTGCGATGCCGATGCGCTGCAACACGTCGGCCAGAAAGCTGCCGCCCGCGCCGATGTGACTTTCACTGCCGATTTCCTCGTGGTCGAAAAACGCGCACACCAGCGTACTTTGCGCGGAATCCAGCACGCTGTCGTCCAGCATGGCTTGCAATGCGGCGTGACAGGAAGCCAGGTTGTCGATCTGGCTGTCGGCGTAAAATTCCTCGTTTGCACCCCAGAATGCGCCCTTTTGCGTGTCATAAACTGCCAGATCCCACGACCGTATTTGCGCAGCGTTAATGCCTGCCGCTTGTTCCAGCAGTTGCAGAAAGTAAGGTTTCGGTAGCTGGCCGCCGGTCAACTGCGCGAACAGCAGCGGCAATTCGTTCTGCTTGTGCAATTTCAAGCCGTCCTCGTTGACACCACGATTCATGTGTATCGCCAGATTCGGCAAGCGCAGCAGCGGCCGGTCGAAGCGCACCTGCTTATAAGCGAGATTTCCTTGCTCGTCGATGTAACTGATCCGTCCAGCCAAACTCAGATCGCGGTCGGCAAAGGTCGCGAGAATCGGCCCGCCATAAATTTCAACGCCAAGCCGGGCCAGACCGTCGTTCACGGTCGCCGCATTCGGCCGGATGCGGAATCCCGGCGAATCGGTATGCGCGCCGACGATCTTGAACCCCGATTCGGCGGGTGCTTTATGTCCCACCACAAACAGCACAATCGACGAATCGTCGCGCACCACGTAATAGCGCCCGCCCGCTTGCAATGACCATTTGGCGGTTTCATCGAGGCGCACGAACTGAAACTTTTGAATCGCCGCCTCGACCGTAGCCACCGCATGCCAGGGACTTGGGCTTTGGTCGATGAAATCCAGCAAATGCTGCACGTGTTGTTTAGCTGTCATGATTGGTATTTTTTCTCAATGATTTATTCAGGGAAACGGGAAACTGTTTCTGTTGCGGGAAAAATATACGGAAAGGTGCAGACTCCGTCAATGATGCAGCTGCACAATCCAATAGATCAGATTTTCACACCGCGCAAAGCAGAAAATAAAAGGTGATTCCACCTTTCAGGCACATACATGACCGTACGGCATTGATGATAAAATTCCGGCAATCCATTTAATCACACTGTTCAGCAAAGGAACCGCTGCGTGCGCCGCTTTCAAAATAAACTATTCTTACCGCATTTCCAATTTCTCTGCTGTTTGTTTCTTCTGTTCAATCCATCGATTACCCTCGCGCTGATCGCGGATGCGAAAGCAATCGAACGGCAACTCGCAAAACCCGCGTCGCTTTCGCTGAGCAAAAACGAGCTTGCCGACTTGCAGCGATTCTATACCGCACGGAATTCTCAGCCGGTATGGGTCACGGCAAACCCGGCATCGTCTTTGCTCGAAACGGCGTTAACGTTCATCGCCAATGCGGAAACCGAAGGGCTGGATAGCGAAGATTATCAACTGCAACATTTGCAGCAATTGCAGCATCACGCCGGACAATCTTCATCCACGGCAGTCGAGCTGGAAGTGCTGACGACGCATGCCGTGCTGATGCTGGCGCGGGATTTGGCGCGCGGTCATTTGACGGCCGCTGCGGCTGACAAGGATTGGCACATTCCACAGCGCACTTTCGATGCCGTCGCGTTCTTGCAGGAAGCACTCAAGAAAGACCGCTTGCAACCCGCGATCGATGAGTTATCCCCGAAGAATCCCAGTTATCAGTCGCTCAAACAGACATTGGCGCACTACCGCCAGCTTGCCGGTAATCACACCGAATGGATTCATATTCCCACTTCACCCTCGATACGGCCGGGCGACACACATCCGCACATTCCCTTGATCCGCCAGCGCATGGTGCAAGCGTATGCGGCCGATGGCGTTGCCGAATATCACATCGCCGCCAGCGGGAACCAGCACTACGATCACGAGCTGGTGACAGCGGTCAAGGCCTTTCAAGCGCAGCATGGTTTGAACAGCGACGGCGTGATCGGCAAAAACACGCTCCGCGCCTTGAACCGGCCGCTGACCTGGAAAATCCGCCAGCTACGCATCAACATGGAGCGCTTGCGCTGGCTGCCGAGAAATCTGGGCGCACGCTATTTGCTGGTCAATACCGCCGGTTTCAAGCTTTCCGCGTTTGAAAACGACGAGCAAGTGCTAGATATGCGCATCATCGTCGGGCGCGATTACCGCAGCACGCCCAGTTTCAATGGCGCGTTATCGCACATGGTAATCAATCCCTATTGGAATGTTCCGGTCAGCATTGCGGTCAAGGATCTGCTACCGAAGCAGCAAAGCGACCCGAGCTATTTCAGCAGCGCCGGTTTCAAAATTTATCCCGGCAATAACCGCAACGGCGAACCCATCGACCCGGACACCATCGACTGGCATAGCTTCAAGCGAGGATTCCCTTATGTCCTGCGCCAGGACCCCGGCAAGCACAATGCGCTGGGTCGGCTTAAGTTCATGTTCGCCAATTCTTTCGATATCTATCTACACGATACGCCGTCCAAATCGCTGTTCCAAAGAGATATCCGCACGTTCAGCTCCGGCTGCATCCGGCTGGAAAAGCCGTTGGAATTGGCGGCTTTCGCTTTGAACAAAGAAAGTTTATGGGAAAAATTCACGGAAAATATGGAAGGCGACAAAACCATCACCACACATTTACCTAAACCACTGCCGATTTACTTAGTGTATATTACGGCCTTGGCTAATGGGCCGGACAAATTAGTACATTTTTACCCCGATATTTATGACCGGGATTCAAGCACTTTGCGTTATGCTCGCTGGTAGCAATTGATTATTCGCACACATTCGCAAGATTTTCAGGGAGAAAACAGCCGATGATACGAAGTTTATTCAATCAAGCAAACTCATCAAAATCAGAATCAGAACAAACACCCGAATTAAGCCGCCGCCGTTTTTTACGTGCAGGATTAGGCGCATGCGCCGCACTGGCGCTACCCATGGCAGCATCGACCGCACATGCAGCGATCAGAAGACCGTTTGAAAAGAAGCTCAGTTTCCTTAATTTACATACCGGCGAACGCACACAAGCCTTGTTTTGGGCCAATGGCCGCTATATTCCGGAAGGCATGCGCGCGATCAATTATGTATTGCGCGATCACCGCACCGGCGACCGGCGTTCTATCGATCCCGATCTGTTCGACTTACTCTATTTACTGCAACACCGCTTAGGCACCCGGCAAGAATTCCACGTCATTTCCGCCTACCGTTCACCTGCCACTAACGCCAAACTGGCCGAACAAAGCGGCGGCGTTGCCAAAAACAGCATGCATACGCACGGTAAAGCCATCGACATCCGCCTGCCGGGCCGCAAACTCTCCGATATCCGCTCTGCTGCCATGTCGCTGCAAGCCGGTGGCGTCGGTTATTATCCTTCTTCCAACTTTATTCACTTGGATACGGGAAATTTCCGTTACTGGTAACGGATTGAATAATCTTTTTAGCGGCTGGAGCCGGTGTGCCGATTGGCCCACTTATTCAGGGCCACCACTAACAAATTCATATTAACGGGTTTGGCAAGAAAATCATCCATACCTGCGGCAAAGCACCGCTGACGGTTATCCTCGAAGGCATTTGCAGTCAAGGCAATGATAGGCAGGTGTGCTTTTCCGGTTTCCCGTTCCCATTGACGAATTTTCTCCGTCGCTTGATACCCGTTCATCACCGGCATTTCGCAATCCATCAGCACAAGCGCCGGTTGCATTCCCTGCATGACCGCATTCACCGCTTCCTGGCCATTCTCAACAACTTTGCAGCGGAATCCTTGTTTCTCCAATAAAGCAACGATGACTGTGCGGCTGATCGCATTATCCTCAGCCACTAAAATCACCCCGGCTTGCGGAGAAGCTGTTCTTACCGGTACTTCGCCGGTAATGCGGGTATCGCTCGCGGCAGGATTGCTTGCATCACCAACGCTGGCCGGGGTAGCACGGACCCGGAACCATATTCTCGCGCCCTTACCTTCCTGACTTTCGACGCCAACACTGCCTCCCAGCAATTGTGCCAAGTGGTGCACGATGGACAAACCAAGACCGGTACCGCCGTATTGACGGGTGGTCGAGGCATCCACTTGGGAAAACGGTTTAAACAATTTATCGTGCTTGTCCGCGGGAATGCCAATGCCGCTATCGGTCACCGTAAACTCCAACAAGGTTTCCGCGGATGCATTTCTAAGTTCGCGTGCTTCGATACGCACGAAACCTTGCGGCGTAAACTTGATGGCATTGTTGACCAGATTGGCCAGCATCTGGCTTATTCTGAACGAGTCCGAGCAGTAACGCATGTGCGGTTCTCCGTGCCATGACACATCCAGTGCCAGTCCTTTCGTATTGGCGCTCTCGGCAAATAGCGCCGCCGTCTCCAGCAGCAGTTGCCCGGGATCAAAAACATGATTTTCCAATTTGATCTGTCCGGCCTCGATTTTGGACAAGTCAAGGATATCGTTGAGTATGACCAGCAAATTGTTTCCGGAAGTGATGATCACCCGGGCATAATCCAATCGCTCGTTGTCTTTGATATCCGGCTTTTGGAGCAGGTAGGCCATGCCCAGAACGCCATTCAGCGGCGTCCGGATTTCATGGGACATCGTGGCCAAAAACTGGCTCTTGGCTAAATTTGCCGATTCTGCCGCGACCATCGCCTGCCGTAGCGCTTCGCTGTTCGCACGCAATTGCGCCGTCTGCTCATCGACGGTTTCCTGAATCAGCAGGGTCCGGCCCGTGGTGACTAGCATCAGCATTTGCAGCATGCTGGCCACGAGCAACCCGGCGAAGCACAGCGCCCAAGCCTGCCATGGCCGGTGCGCACTCAGCCATTGCGCATCGGGGAAGATAACTAATTCCCAGCTGCGATCGGCCATCATCAATGTTGTCCTCCAATCAAAATGAGGATCTGCTGCAACCCCGGGCGCTGAACCGAATAACAGTTGACTGTCGCGTTGCCCGGCAGAATCGCGCAATTGAAACACAATACCTGGCGTTGCGATGCTGCCAGTAGCGGATTTGACCATATCGAGAATTTTCAAGGCCCCCACCACAAAACCGATAAATTCCGCTGAATGTTGCGGACCGCTTTGATCAAAATTCTGGCGGTAAGCGGGATGCAGTACCAATATGCCGGCTTTATTATGTTGATCCTGCACCAGATTGATCAAACCGGTGGCCGCTGGCTGGCCGGAATGCCGGGCGCGATCAATAGCTTCTGCCCGGATGGGATTGGAATAAATGTCGTAACCGATCGCTCTTTGATTGCTTCCAAGCGGCGTGATATAAGTCACGACGATATACTCCGGACGCTTACTAGCCACGGTTATTTCACCCTGCGCGTCCATTTCGGTTATATGGAATGGTTTCCCGGGAATACTTCCGGGTTGAGTCTGCTCGAAGTGTTGCCGGTCCCGGTCACGCACGAAATAATTGTAGCTTAGTCCTGCAATACCATGAGATTCCTGTAATATTTCTTGCGTAAAGTAATCGAATTGCTGGTAGCTCATCGCCGGATTCAGCTCGGCCAAACGCCGCAATGCCGATAGCGTTTCGTTGTAGGCGTTGAAACGCTCCTGTAATAGGAAAGCAATGTTTTGCCCGATACTTTGAATTTCGGCGTGCTGTTGTCTGCTTTCGAGTTTCGATGTGCTAACGAATCCGGTCACGATCAGCACCACCAGAATCAGCATAATGGGAGCAATAACGATCTTCCGTGTTTTCCAGCAGGATTGCTTGCCGAAGAAAGCCAGCAACAGCGGTGCGAAAACGAGCACCCCGAAGGTATCGCCAGCCCACCAGTTCCACCACGACCAAGTGATATCGTCGGCATGGATAGCACCGAAAAAAAACAACGTCAGGTGCGCGATACTGACCGAAATCACGCAAGACAACGGGCCGCCCAGCAGAAAAAAGGCGAAGATCTCTTGTTCCCGCATCAAAGTTTGCCAGCGATCCTTGATATACCGGTGCACGAGCCAAACTCCAATGGCCGCTTGCAGCATTGCGCCCACGCCTAAAAACGCGGCGATCAGGACGCTATCCTGCGTGAGCGTGTTATGACTCCATGCGACCCAGATATTGAGTCCCATCGAACCGATCCAGATGCCCGGTAACACGCGATAACCCAACATCAGTGTCAGCGCCAGCGCCAAGCCAGCGGCCGGAAACACCGGACTCGCGTAACCCGGCGGAATCGCGAGCAACAACCCAAGGAAGCCTAACAGGGCATAACCGGTAGCCGCATAAGCATTGTGCCGTATGATCTTCAAAGACACTCCAGTTGATGTTCGGGTCTGATCCAGCATGCAAATAAAATTGGTTATAGAAGAGGATTGATCCGGCCGAGCACGGATTAAGCTGCACTAACGTTGTGATTATATGCGGAATCGTACCCCGGAATGCGTTTTTCTGATTCCGGAGGCAATGACAAGCTTCAGAGGGTATTCTTTGCAACAACCGGTAGCCGGTTGACGGATCTATTGTTCAGGCTACCGGGAGAATCCTGGCCGATCGTGATTTCGTGAGTACGAGACCGGCTTGAAGTGATCGCTCATGACACAGTCCATTCCTGGCGGCATGAGCGATACATCCACAATCACATTTGCGATTGCAAATAATTCTGTAGCCCTACCCGGTTGATCAATCCCAATTGCTGCTCCAGCCAATGCGCGTGATCTTCCTCGGTTTCGGCCAATAGATTCTCGAGAATTTCCCGCGTTTGATAATCGCGTTCCTGTTCGCAAATCGCGATGGCATCGCGTAATGCGCTGATCACCGAACGCTCCAACGTCAGATCGTTCTGCAGCATCTCGGGCACATCCCGGCCAATCCGTAACGGGCTGCGGTTACCGATCACTGGTACGCCTTCGAGCAGCAAAATCCGTTTGATCAAATGATCGGCATGCTGCTTTTCATCGTTCATTTCGTGATCGATACGTTCATACAGCTTGTTGAATCCCCAATCTTCATACATGCGCGAATGGGCGAAATATTGATCTATGGCCGTAAGTTCCTCGGCCAGCAGTTTATTCAGCAAATCGATAATTTTGGGATTGCCTTTCATGATGGTGCTCCTCTACGCTATTGGGTGACAGGCAGCTCTTGACAGATTTCGCAGCGCACAAGAGCCGTGATGTATTTTGCAAACACCCGGCATTATACGAGCCACAAACCACAAAAACAACAACAAATTATTGATTAAAAACGATAATAATTCTTGATACCGTTATCATTATATATATGTGACCGGCAAGGGAAGCAAAAGGAACTTGGTCAGTGATTATGCACCGCGATTCAAAGAAACTGACCGGATTCAAAAACGAGCACACCGAAAATCCCAGATGATCGACGCCTACCCGGGAAACATGGCCCACATCAAACGCAAAACTTAGCGGCAATATTCGGCCGTTTCCACGACCCGCTCGATTTGATAAGGTGAGTTTGGACTGAGAATATACTCACTCGCACCGACTCGGCTTGCCGGATTACCCCAATCGTAGGTGTAACCCAAGCCAGTCCATGGCACGCCGGGACGGTAGCGGAAATCATTGAAATAGAGATTCTTGTAGAAAGCCGGATAATCGGCGATGTTCTTCACCGCGGGAACTTTGTCTTCGGCAAATTTGAGCTGACAACTGCCATCGTCAATTTCCGGATCGACACAAGGTCGGAACACATCTGCGGGATCAACCCACAACTCGACAAACACCTCGTAATGCCAATCGGCATTAAGTCCCAGATATTGTTTCAAGCGTTGATTGAGATCTCCATGCGGATTATTTTTGACAAAATCCTGGCAAAACGCCTGCAACTGTGGCGCAGCCGTCACCCAAGTCACATACTTCTCCTGCGGTGAAGTTTGGCTTTGGTTTTTGAAGTTCGCGTCGAACGACGACTTGCTTTTCCACGTCACCACCAACACTTTGCTATCCTGCCATCGCAATGCTTGATTCGCTGAATTGATGGCGAATAACTGGTCGCTGATCTCGGTCTGTTCTGCAATTGCGGCGTCGTCGACTGCGCTGGTGTAAGCAGTGGTGGTGTCCTGTTGGAATGTTGCGCAACCGGATAGGAAAGCAATGGTGATGAGCAATCGATGAAGTTTTAACATATAAGATACCTCAACAAACGTTTAACATCCTTTACTTGATGGCACTTGCTGCTTCGCCACAAGTGCCGCAAAAAAGCCGTTCAGCTTGGCCGCGAACTGCTAGCCGATGGGGGACTCGCACAGCACCCGGAAACCGACATCGTTGTCGCGACGGCTCGAGCGGCGGGGGTAGTTGCGTACCGACACGTGCACGAAGTCCGAAACAATGAGCCAGGAACCACCGCGCACCACGCGGGCAACATTTCCTGATAACTGGCACTTTTCCGGCGCCGAATATTCGTTTAGACACCATTCCCAGACATTGCCCGTCAGATCCATGACACCTTCCGGCGCTGCGCCATGCGGATAGATACCCGGTGCGGAAGTTCTGCCGATTGAAAAATAGCAATTGACTAAATCTCGCTGGAATTCATTTCCCCACGGATATTGCGACCCTTCGGCGCCTCGTGCGGCACGTTCCCATTGCTGCTCGGTCGGCAATGTCACCGCAAATCCGAGCTGCACACTCAACCAGCGGCAAAAAGCGATTGCCTCAAACCAACTGACGGTTTCCCGCGGCACATTGGGTTCATGCCATTCCGGCGTTAGCGGCGCATCGAAACGACGTGTCAAACCTTGCCACCAAGCATCGTTTGCATAGCCGCCGGCGTCGATGAACGCTTGAAACTGCGCGTTGGTTACCGGATAGCGGGCGATATAAAACGCCGGCAGCGGCGAATGCGGGTCATCCTGATAAATAAACGGAGCGGATGGCATTTTTACCCAATCGATATCGGGCACACCATCTGCACTCACGCCGATGCCTTTGCGCGCATCCAAGCCAAGCAACCCCAGTGCGCGGCCGATAGCGGCACGTGCGAATGCATCTGGTTCCAGTGCCATGTCCGTCATGCGCGATAACCAATGGTTGGAGATGCCAGTCAGCACAGTGTGCGGCAAATCGATTTTGCCCAAATACCGCCAAACCGTGCAGGCAACTTCCGGATTGGCTTGCGCCAGCCATGCGATTAGGCGGATTTGGGTATCGCGTTCGTCGCCGCACGATTCGGCGGCAATTTCCGCTACCACTTCCCATCCGCTACGCCTCCACCATGCGACTTGCGGCCAGAATGTGTGTGCCGATTGATTACCGGTGTGGCTGGCATCAAGTAGAAAACGGCTGGCGAGGTATTCTTGCAACAGTTGGTGGCTAAAGCGGACCGCATCGTTTTCCACTTGCAGCACGCTGGCGTCGATGGAAAAATCGAGCAATGCCGGGGCCAAACTGGCTGGGCACTGATGGCGCGACAACGAGGTCTGCGCGCCATCGTCCGAGCATCCGGCGCGTTGCATCGCTTCGGCGAGCGCAATCAGCTCGGCTTCCCAAGTTTCCTTAATAGGAATATTCGCATCGTGACGTTTTTCGCGTGCTTGTTTTTCTCGCCGGTACAAGTTGTTCAAAAATCCCTGGAACAATTGCGCACGGTTGCGCGGCACTTGCGGAAGCGCGGTAATGATGAACAGCAAATATGGATTCGCCGCCAGCCGGAGCAAATTGCGCGGATTGAAACGGGTTTCACGCCATAGATTATCCTGCTGCAATGAAAGTATATGCGCTAATTTTTGGATTTTCTCCAGGCACCTTTTCGGCGCTCCAGAAAAAATCCAAGTCCGCTCCGGCTTGCCGCCATACTTCCCAAATCTCGCGGATCTCTTGCCCGCCCGCCAATTGCCAGAAGCGCTCTTCCGCCTGAGCTTCCGCGTCAATACCGTCAGGTGCGTTGCAGAAAAGCCATGATTTGCGACGGTTTCAGCGGTTGCAGCAGCAGCGTGTCGAACGGCAAGCGGCAATCGCCGGTGAAATCCTTTTCACGGCAACTGACGATGACGCTGGCAAAGCGTTCGTCACGCGCCAGGGTTTCAATTTGTCCGATTTTGGCGGCACGCTGGCCGGGCGGAATTTCGTTAAGACCGTCGAGCATCAACACCACCCGGCGCTGATCGCGCAACGCGATGAAATGAGTGCCGAGTAATTTCAGTTCCTTGGTGATAAATTCGGGCAATGATTCATCCTGTTGCGTCCAGAAACCCAGCGGCAGCAACATTGGAATCGGCGTACCGGCATCTTGCAACGCCTGTTGTGCGTATTCCACAGCGATGCGCTGCAACGAAAACGACTTACCAGCACCTGGTTCGCCCAATACCGCCAAGCGGCGTACCGGCTTGTTTTTCAGTGCACGGTAAGCTTCCAATGCATCGCCGTATTGCGTTTCCTGCGCTCCTTCGTGTGCAGCCGGTTCCAGATTGAAATCCCGCAAGATGACATCGGTATCCATGACGGTTGCCATCGCCCGCTCCAGCGACATTGAACGCCGCTCAGTGGCTTGCAGCGCAACATAACGCTGCGCGTGCTTGGCGTAATGGCTGTGAATTAATTCATTAAGATAATCCGTGATTTCCGGCGATTGCGCCTCAAAGCGCGATGGCTGTGCGGTTGCGCGGGGTTTTGATTTGGGTGTACCGATGGCGCCCGGCTGGACGCCGCTTTGATTCAACAATGCATCGTAAAGCGCTTGGTAATTAGCTTCGCTATTCAACACATAATAAGTTTGCGGCCGCAGCGGCTCCGGAATATGCAGCTCATCGGTTGGATCGAACAGCACTGGAATGAATTTTCTGGAAACATGGCGCGTGTCGTAGAGTTCTTGCGTAATCACCGCACCTTCCCAATCCACGCCTTTGCCTTTGCCCGATTGTTCATGACCGCGAAAGCGGCGGTAGTAGCTTTCGGTGCTCACGCATAGCACATGCGTTGCCGCATCCAATCCATTTAACATCCAGCGCGGCCAGCCCTCCGATGGTGAACCCCGCTCGACATAGCGGTCAAGAATCGTTTCAATGCCATCGGCACGCAAGCGCTCGGATAAACCGAGCACCCGCTCGCGATGCGCGTCGGAATCGTGGCTGTAGCTAATGAATACTTGGACATGGTGGGCGAATGTACTGAAAGCCCAATGGGTTGTCAAAGGTGTGGTCAGTAAGCGATAAATATTACCTATTGCATAACAAGGAATTTTTGAATACCGTGTATGCCTAATATGATCAAAAGCTTTAAACATAAAGGACTGGAAAAATTCTTTACTACCGGCAGCACAGCGGGCATTCAAAGCGCTCACGCCGAAAAAATCCGTGACCGGCTGGCGTTTCTGCATGCTGCTGTAACTATCGACGATATGAATATCCCTGGTTACCGGCTTCATCAACTGAAAGGCGAATTGGAAGGCCATTGGGCCATTGATGTAAATAAAAACTGGCGCATCGTTTTCCGCTTTGAGGATGGCGATGCTTACGTCGTGAATTACGAGGATTATCACTAATGACAATTCAGCAATTTAACCCGCCGCACCCCGGCGAATTGATTAAAAGAACGTACATCGATCCGTTCGGCGATATTTCCGCCAATCAAATCGCCAAGCGATTGGGTGTGGCAGTGAGTACTTTTAACCGGTTAATCAACGGCGTTTCAGATATTTCACCGGAAATGGCGATCCGGCTTTCCAAGGTACTGGGCAGATCGCCCGAGAGCTGGTTATTGCTGCAAAATCACTACGATTTGTGGAAAGCACGCCAAACAATCAATACCGATGATTTGCAGCCAATCAAATTTGAAATCGCTTAAATCGATGCTTCCTTTGGTATCAATAATTTACCTTAACTGCTGCACCGCCTGTAACAGTTAAACACAACACAATCCTGATATAAAAACGACCGTTATGAGAAATGGAGTCCAGTAAGGTTTTACTTTACGAGTGGAGTCCTACCTCGTCCTAATAACCTCTGACTCCACCCGATTCAACAACTAAAACCTATCCGCGAATTCTTGCATCACGGAATCCCAGCAAGCCCAAACCGGCAAGCAACATCGCCCATACACCGGGTTCCGGGACTGGATTGATGTAGAAATCGTCGATGAAATAGCGGTCACGGCCGCCGGTGGATGGGAAAATGTAATTAAGTCCAACGAAGCCATCAATCGGGTCCGTCGATACGATACCGACAAATCCCGAAGTTGTACTGCCAACCGGGACGATCGTCGAGCCGTTCAATTCGATGGAACCCATACCGCCGCTGATGTAGTTAAAAGCAAAAGCGTGCACCGGATTGGTGAAGTGGCCGCCGACCGCCGCGACAAAATTCGGTGCGGCAACGCCGCCGGTATCGGTGATGGCGTTGCTGTTATGAAACACACTGGAACTGCAACTTGCCAGTCCGAGGTCGCAGGTGCCGAACGTGACCGCCGAGCTAAAGCTGCCGCCGTTGACGGTCAGCGCCGGAGATCCGGCAAAGTCGATGTAGTTGGTTGTTGCTCCGACCGCCGCCAAATAATCGGCTTGCGAGGTATACAGCGTCACCGCCGCATGCGCCGAGGTACCGCCGACTAAACACAACATCAAGGATGCACTGACGAGTGATTTTTTCATTGAAACACTCCTTATGGAAAGTTTTTAAAAATAAACACTTTGTTGCAAGAAGTTAATGTAGCGAAAGAAGAATGCAGAGTCAAACCTGGTAGCGGAAAACGCAATTAATAAATCGCGCCGTACTGATCCCGGTAGCGTTGCACCGCCTGCAAGTGCTGCGCCAGTTCCGGATGGTGATGCAAATAAGCGACCAAATCGTCCAGATCAATGATCGGCGTGACTGTCAGACCGTGCGTCTGCTGCACTTCCTGCACCGCCGAAAGCTGGCCGGTACCGCGTTCCATGCGGTCGAGCGCGATGACGACGCCGCCGGGTGTTGCGCTTGCAGTTTTGATCAGCTCGACCGATTCGCGCACCGAGGTACCGGCGGAAATAACGTCGTCGACGATCAGCACCCGGCCTTGCATCGGCGCGCCGACCAGCACCCCGCCTTCGCCATGATCCTTGGCTTCCTTACGGTTGAAACAGAATGGATAGTTTTTGTCCATTTCAGCTAGCGCGATAGCGATGGTGCTGACCAGTGGAATACCTTTATAAGCGGGACCGAACAGGGTATCGAACGGAAGCTCGGCATCGACGATCGCTTTGGCGTAAAATTGCCCGAGTTTGCGTAAGGCATCGCCATCGTTGAAGAGTCCTGCGTTAAAAAAATACGGCGACATGCGCCCCGCTTTGGTTTTAAATTCACCAAAACACAGCACGTTGCGCTCGATGGCGAATTGAATGAAGGCTTGCCGGAAATCGGACATACACTTAACCATCCCGAAATAAAAAAGATGCAAATTATAACGCTTAACCTCAATGGCATCCGCGCGGCGGCGAAAAAAGGCTTTTTCCCCTGGTTGGCCCAGCAAACGGCGGATGTGGTGTGCGTGCAGGAATTAAAAGCGCAATTGCCCGATCTCTCCGCCGAGATGCAAGCGCCGGACGATTATCACGGCTATTTTCATTGCGCCAATCAGAAAGGCTATAGCGGCGTCGGCATTTATGCGCGCAAAAAACCCGATCGCATCGTCGAAGGCATCGGGGTTGCGGATATCGACGCCGAGGGGCGTTTTTTACAAGCGGATTTCGGCAATCTGAGCATCGTGTCGCTTTACCTGCCGTCCGGCTCCAGCGGCGAGCACCGGCAAGCAGCAAAATTCTATTTTTTGGAGCAATTCTATCCGGTATTGCAAAGCCTGATAGCCAGCGGGCGAGAAATCATTTTGTGCGGCGATTGGAATATCGCGCACAAGGAAATCGATTTGAAAAACTGGCGCTCGAATCAGAAAAACTCCGGATTCCTCCCGGAAGAACGGTCCTGGCTGACCCATGTGTTCGATGAAATCGGTTTTGTCGATGTATTCCGCCGCTTGAACACTGAGCCCGATCAATACACCTGGTGGTCGAATCGCGGCCAGGCTTGGGCGAAAAACGTCGGGTGGCGCATCGATTATCAGATCGCCACACCCGCCATCGCGCAAACAGCCCGCAGCACCTCAATTTTCAAAGACGAACGCTTCTCCGATCATGCGCCGCTGATCGTCGATTACAACCACCTGTTATGACCACTCAGGTACCGTCCAGCTGGTTGCAGGCGCTGCGGATTTATACGCACCCGCGCGTGCTTGGCATGCTGTCACTGGGATTTTCCGCCGGGCTGCCGCTGCTGCTGATCATGGGCACGTTGTCGTTCTGGCTGCGTGAAGCGGGCATCGACCGCGCAACTATCGGCTATTTGAGCTGGATCGGGCTGGCATACAGCTTTAAATGGCTGTGGTCGCCGCTGGTCGACCGCTTGCCGCTGCCGCTGTTGACGCGCTGGCTGGGCCGCCGCCGTGCGTGGCTGTTGCTGTCGCAGATCATCATTACCTGCGCGCTGATGGGCATGGCCGTGACTGACCCGGCCGCCAATCTGACGCATTTGGTAATTTTCGCACTCGCGGTGGCGTTTGCCTCGGCGACGCAGGACATTGCGCTGGATGCCTACCGCATCGAAGCCGTCGCAGTGGAATTGCAAGGCGCGATGGCGGCGACTTATCAAGCAGGCTACCGTATCGCGATGATTCTGGCTTCCGCCGGTGTGCTGTGGATTGCCGCCGCAATTGATACAACAGCCGATACCTACGATCACGCACCGTGGCGCTTCGCTTATTTGGTCATGGCAGTCAGCATGGCGGTCGGAATGATTACGACGCTGATCATCCGCGAACCGGATGTGCCGTACAGCCGGTTGATTTCCGACAATGAGAAAATCGCCCGGCAAGCCATTGCGCATTGGCAACTGTCTTCGCGCACCCGCGACCTGCTGGTATGGCTATATGGCGCTTTGATCGCGCCGTTTCGCGATTTTATCGTGCGGCATGGGCGGCAGGCTCTGTTGATCCTGGGATTGATCGCGATCTACCGCATTTCCGATGTCGTCATGGGCGTTATGAGCAATCCGTTTTACGTCGATATGGGGTACAGCAAGGACGAAGTCGCCACGATCTCAAAAGTATACGGCGTGATCATGACGATCGCTGGAGCTGCAATCGGCGGCGTGCTGACGGCGAAGATCGGCGTCATGCGCACACTGTTTTTAGGCGCCGTATTATCCGCCGCGACCAATTTGCTGTTTGTCTGGCTCGCTGGACGCGGCCACGATGTCAGCGGGCTGGTATTCACCATCTCGGCCGACAATCTTTCCGCCGGTATCGCCTCCAGTGCTTTTATCGCTTACCTGTCCGGTCTGACCAATTCGGCGTATTCGGCGACGCAATATGCGATATTCAGCTCGGTGATGCTGCTGTTGCCAAAGTTCATCGCCGGTTTCAGCGGTCAGTTCGTCGATGCTTACGGTTACGAAAGCTTCTTCATCGCCACCGCGCTATTGGGCCTGCCCGTTTTAATCCTGGTCTGGCTGGCCGGACAAGCCACATTTGCCCATTCCAGCGAATAAACCACCACCATTCATCCATGTCACAAGCGTCACAAAAAACCGGCCCCGAAGCGGAATACCATGCACTGATCGAAGCGGGCGAGCTGAAGCCGGATGCCGGTCAAGCCAGTGCAGTAAACGCACTCAAGCGTCTGTACCAGGAATTGACCGATCTTCCGGCCGGGCACACGCGCGGCGAGCGTTCCAGATCGCGCTTATCGACAGTATTGTTCGGTTGGTTAAACAACAACAAACCAGCTCCGAAAGGGATTTATCTCTACGGTGGCGTCGGGCGCGGCAAATCGATGCTGATGGACTTGTTTTATGCGGTGGCGCCGGTCACAGCCAAACGGCGCGTGCATTTCCATGAATTCATGCTCGATATTCACGCGCGGCTCAAAGCCTGGCACGAGCTTTCCGCACGCGAAAAAATACAGCAAGGCGGACGCGCCAATGATGATGATCCCATGCCATTCATTGCGCGGAAAATCATCCAGGAAGCGCAGCTATTGTGCTTTGATGAGCTGCAAGTCACCGATATCGCCGATGCCATGGTGTTGACGCGACTGTTCAAGGAATTGTTCGCCCAGGGCGTGGTGGTAGTGGCGACATCCAACCGCCCGCCCGATGATCTGTACAAGAATGGCCTGAACCGCCAGCGCTTTTTGCCTTTTATCGAGCAGATCAAGGAGAAGCTGGACATCATTCCGCTCGAAGGACCGGTTGATTATCGCTACAACCGCTTGCAAGGCGCGGAAACCTATTATTTCCCCATCAATGCGGCAACCACTGAGCAATTATCGGCGGCGTTCTTCCGTCTCACCGACCGCCGCGTGGAAGACCGCGCCAAAGTGCCGAGCGAAGAATTGATCGTGCAAGGACGCCGGTTATTTGTGCCGAAAGCGGCGCGCGGCGTTGCTGTTTTCTCGTTTAAACGCTTGTGCGCCAACCCGCTCGGCGCGGCCGACTATCTCGCCATCGCCCGCGCCTATCACACCGTCATCATGGTCGCGATTCCGCAATTCACCCAGGAAAATAGCGATGAAGCCAGACGCTTCATTCATTTTATCGACGCATTGTACGAACATGGCGTCAAATTCCTCTGCTCCGCCGCCGTGCCGCTGCCATCGCTGTATAGCGGCGGCAATGCCGGTTTTGAGTTTGAGCGCACGGTCTCCCGCCTGACGGAAATGCAATCGAAGGATTATCTGACCCGAGGTCACGGCAAAATCATTGCCGTCTGAACAACTTAGTTTTCTTCAGATACCGGAAAGTGCAAGCGGCAGCGCGATACCTGGGATAGCGTATCCAACTCAGCAATTATTGATGTAACACGCTAAGTAGCCGCACATGCCAGCACACCCAGATAAAAAGCGATTTCGGTGAGCTGCTGCATAGCGCCCAAACAATCCCCCGTGTAGCCGCCGATGCGCTTTTTTATCACAAGGCTAAACCACACCCAGACAGCCGCCACCGGTAGTAAGCCCAGGTACAAAGTGTACTCCAACCAAAGCAGCGGCAATAAACCCGGCAAAGCGGCAACACCAAGATGGGTAAGCGGCATCACGGTCGCAAGCGGTTTGGATTTGCCTGCGTATTTCACATAGCGTTGCGTTGCCATCACCAGCACAGCACAAAAACGGCTCACACTATGGCCTGCTACCAGCACTGCCGGTACCAGCAGCGGCGAGAAATGCGTCAGCGCGGTAAATTTCAACAACAGCGCCATGACAATGCTCACCGCACCATAGCTGCCAATCCGGGAATCTTGCATGATGTGCAACACTTGTTCCTTTTCCCAGCCGCCCCCAAGACCATCGACTGCATCCGTCAAGCCATCTTCGTGAAAGGCCCCGGTCAGCAATAAGGTGGCAACCATACAGAGCAGAACAGCAATGTCCTGCGGCAACACTGTACTGGCAAGCAGGTACACCAGGGCTGCAAAAGCCCCCGCCATGATGCCCACCAAAGGAAAATACTTGGCCGCCAGATTCAGCTCCTGTTCCTGAAAATCCGGCAAATCAGGGACTGGAATGCGCGTAAAGAAACCGATAGCGAGTAAAAAACTGCGCCATTCCTGCTGGAGAAAAGGTCGATTCGGAGGAGGAGTGTGCGACGGGATCGTCATGGGAGCTGAGTGTAGCGGCAACCAGCTTTTTTCGCTAGTGACTACATCAGTGAACATAATTCAAGCCACACCGCATTATATCAAGTCATTTTTTCAGACAAACCTACATGTTAATAAAGTAACAGAGGGATTCAGGTTACTTTAGTTTTGGGCAGCATGGAGGCAGGGTGCGAATTGAGTATGTATTTTTTTATCTTGTGATCTCGTAGAGTGCTCATTGCTTTTAGCAGATTCGCAATTCCATAGCTGCCTTCTTTTTGCTGTTAATAATTATTTTAGTGAATCAAAACCACATCGAATAATCGCAGCCATGAGTTTCCGCCGCTGTTGAAGGAAATCCTGATACGATAAAGTCTCCCAATCCTTCGGTAGTGCATGATACTCGTGCATCGACTTCCATGCCTCATCAGTGAAACGGGATCGAATTTTCGGTACATACTCTGCTGGTGCTGTATCGCTTATGTCTATATTGTCCGGCCATTCAATGAGGGCGAAATTAGCCTGCTGATTGATAATTTTCAGATCATCAATACCTTGCCCTGCAAGCCAAGCTCTCGGAAAAAGATGATGACGCTCTAATGGCTTTTTATTTGGCTTTAACGATGGATCAAGCAACTCCGGCACTTTTTTATGCGAGAAAAGAACAGGTGCAGACAGTTTGTTTTGAGCAGCGATATAGGCAAACAATTCAGGGTTCCTAGCTGATGAACTTTCCAAATTGGCGGGCAGCGTTATTCCCCAGAAATCATTTGTCAGCTCCGAAGCCATAATATCTTCCAGCATCTTGGTGAAGAGATCACCATTCGTCACTACAAGCACACGGTTCAAGTCACCATCCATTACTGTTTCTGGCGAACTACTGTATCGCCCGGTCAGAGCGCTGAAGAAAAACCAGCGACCAATTAGACGTTGCAATACATGTTCGACAACATTAAAACGATTTCTACCTATCAAGTAAAAAGCATAAGCGTAGAGCAGCGCACTTTGCGAAGAGATCATTTCTCCGCCGCGAAAACCAGCACCCACAAGACTGCTGAGAAACTGATGCCAGCTCGTTACATTCAATACTTCCGTTTGCGCCGCTTGTAACACTTTAAACTGAGATTCTCGTCTTTCGGCTGAAAACTCGCCGGTATCCATATTCTTACCACGTAACACCTGATAAACACTCTTTAGCCGCCCACGCCCAAAGCCAAGAGCGACAGATACCCTGAGCAATTGATCTGGGTCTGGCTGTATGAAATAGTTGAACGGCGAAGCTCCGCTACCCTGACTTGGCACTTTGCGAGATTGGCGACAAAAATCTTCAAGCGCCTTGCGTCCTTCATCCCAGAAAACAGATAACAATGTCAGAATAAAGTCTGCCTGTTTTAGCTTCACACCTTCACTATTGATGCGCACAAAAATATCTGCGACCTGCTCTTCATCCACAGATGGGGCTATTTCCAAAGCTGTAAAAGGAAACTTTTGCAAATCAAACAAGCGGTCAAGATTATGTGATATTGCCTCTTCTTCGTCTTCGGTCAAGGGGGCTTTTTCGGATAGCCGATGAATAAAGTCATTGACTAGTTTCCTGCTCGATTTTCCTGATGACCAGATTTCAGAAATATTTGCAATCCACTCTGGATCGCGACGAATGGCGGCATCAGCAACATCAAATTTACTATCACGCGGACGGAAAGCTACTTCAATTCGCCGTTCCTGGTAATCTTCATCGAGTACCGTTTTGCCACGAAATACCGCATAAAGCGAGGTAAGACGTTGCTGGCCATCCACAATAAGCAATGACGGTACATGGTGCGCTTTATCACCCGTGCCAATCTGCTTAACGCCTTGCACTGCTTGGTTTGCCCAAAACAGCAAATAGCCAACTGGAAAGCCTCGATACATCGAGTCAAATAAATCACGGACTTTAGCATTAGACCATACAAAAGGACGCTGGATATCTGGCAAACCGATGTCGCCTATGTCTATGTAATGCAATAAACCTGCAAGGTCGTAATCAACGCGTTTAAAACATGTTTTGAGTTCGCTCATATATTTCCCGGGTTTTAGACTAGCAGCATTAATAATATCTGATGAGTTGCGATGATTCACTATCAATTTCACCCGATTGTTTTTTCCAACGTCACAGCTTCTTTTAAATGCAGTTGAAAGTTAACTGACACACTTCTAAGCCTTGCAAACCACCTTTTGATAGAGCATCGGAAAAATTCAATATGGCTTCACCAATTCATTGTCACACGGAATACTCAAAGTATCCCAAATCTGTCAAACCCGTCTAATCACGCCAATCATCACTATAAAAATTACTTGCAATTGATACCTTGTCAAACAATATCTCTTTTAAAGCCAATAAAATAGGGTCATACAGTATTTCCGCACACCTTGCCATCTCGCTCAAATACTCCAGACAAAGGTTGTTTTAATTGTAAGAACCTCCCACCAGTTTCAATGCACCGGCGGACTGAAAAACCCCGGAATGAGTGTATCCTAAACTCATTTTCAACCGGCTCATGAGCATGGCAAAATGAACATACTGATCACAGGCGCAACCGGGTTTATCGGCCGGCATTTGGTCCAGCGTTTACAGCAAGATCAACACACCATAACGATACTGAGCCGTAACAGCAGCGAGGCAAGCAAACTGCTGAATGTACCCGCATTGGAATGGGATTATGCGACGCAAGATGTGCCCGCCGAAGCGCTGCACGATTGCCAGATCATCATCAATCTGATGGGTGAGAATCTGGGTGAAGGCCGCTGGACAAAGGTACGCAAACACGAGATTTACGCATCGCGCATTCTCAGTACGAGAAAATTGGTAGCGGCTGCGCCGGATAGCTTGCAGGCCTTTGTCTGCGGCTCTGCCATCGGTATTTATCCGGGTACGGGCGATGATCTTTATGATGAATCGTATGCCGTACCTGAGGAGCTCAGTTTTATGCAAACCATTTGCCATGATTGGGAACAAGAAGCGGCGAGAATCGAAAGCAAAGGCGTGCGCCGGGTCAGTATTCGCACCGGTGTGGTACTCGGCCATGGCGGCATGCTGAAAAAATTGCTGCCAGTTTTCAAATTGGGCTTGGGCGGGCCGGTTGGCAATGGTCAGCAGTGGCTGCCGTGGATACATCTCGAGGACATTGTTTCGGTCTACTGTAATGCTGCACTGGATACACGCTACCGAGGTCCGGTCAATGCAGTGTCACCCCACCCGGTGCGCTACCGCGAATTTGCAACGGCGTTTGGAAACATATTGCACCGGCCCGCATTCTTCCCTACTCCGGCATTTATCCTGAAGCTGGTATTAGGCGAAGCCGCCGCACTGGCTTTGAACAGCTATCACATCGCGCCCAAAAGATTGCTGGGAGAATACGGCTTTCAATTCAAATTCGATCATTTACCGGCGGCATTGGCGGATTTATTTAACCATCACTGAATTTTCCGGTCCGGCAGAACAATACCATGACAACCCCGCTTGCAGTTTTTTGGTTCCGGCGCGATTTGCGTCTGGACGATAACGCCGGACTTTCGCATGCTCTGGCATCGGGACGCCCGGTTTTACCTATTTTCATTTTCGATCCGGACATTCTGGCCGGATTACCGCGAAACGACGCCCGCGTCACGTTCATTTACGATACTGTACAAGCCCTGCGTGCCGAACTTGAAGCAAAGCATGCCAGTTCACTCGCGCTCTATCATGGCAAGCCATTGGACGTTTTCGCGCAAATTCTGCGTTCACACCCGATTGCCGCGGTTTACACCAATCATGACTATGAACCGTACGCACGCGAACGGGACGAGGCTGTGTGCCAATGGCTGGAAGCACAGGCGGTAGCGTTTCGCACCTACAAAGACCATGTGCTGTTTGAAAAAGATGAGATCAGCAAGGACGGCGGCGGTGCGTATACGGTATACACCCCGTACATGCGCAAATGGCGAAAGGTACAAAGCCAGACAACATTGACAACTTACGCGACCGTAGCCAAGTTGACCAACTTGGTCAAACAAACAGCGCTGCCGGATGTGTCATTGGCGGATATCGGTTTTACCCGCTCGGCAATGCCCATCCCTGCTTACCGGTTGGAACACGACAGGCTGCAACACTACGCACACGACCGCGATTTTCCGTCGTTAGCCGCCACATCGTTGCTGGGGCCGCACCTGCGCTTCGGCACGGTCAGCATCCGGCAAATATTCCAGCATGCATTCCCGCATAGCGATATTTTCTGCAATGAACTGATCTGGCGCGAGTTTTTCAGTCAGATTCTCTGGCATTTCCCGCATACGCCACAGCGCAGCTTCAAGCCGCAGTACGATCGCATCCAATGGCGCAACGATGAAGCGGAATTCAAGCGCTGGTGCGAGGGCACTACCGGTTATCCCATCGTCGACGCCGGTATGCGCCAGCTCAATGCAACCGGCACCATGCACAACCGCGTGCGCATGATCACTGCGAGTTTTTTGTGCAAACATCTGTTGATCGATTGGCGCTGGGGCGAGGCGTATTTCGCGCAAAAATTGTTGGACTATGAAATGGCGAGCAATGTCGGTAACTGGCAGTGGGTAGCGGGTTGCGGGGTTGATGCCGCGCCCTACTTCAGGATTTTTAATCCGAGTGCACAAACGGAAAAATTCGACAAACAGTTCGCTTATATTCAAACATGGGTAAGCGATTGGCATACCTTAAATTATCCCGCACCGATCGTTGATCACACATTCGCGCGCGAGCGCTGCTTGCAAGCGTACCAACAGGCCGTGGGGTAGCTAAACAGCATAACCTTCCGGTTTTGTTCCTGAATTATTGTCTTTTGGCTGCTAATCGACTTACTGATTCGTTATGCCCACTGTTGATTTTCCAGGCTGGCAGAGTTGGTAATATATTCCATACTTTTTTTTTTAGTGTTATCCTTACTAGGAATAAGTAATTTTCTTATTCGTGATGAAACCATATCTTGTTTAGAAGGCACTTAGGTTGCACAATCATTTGGTCTTCTAAAAAGGTCTTTTTCTGCGAAAGATAGTTTAATGCTGGACTAGATTCTGGATATGGCTTGTAGCTGATTAAGTTCCAACGTGACATTAAATTTGTTGATAAACAATTTTTGATTTTAATAACAAAGGAGATTTTCATGAAATACTCACTCTTAGCTATCGCCTTTATCGCATTTACAGCCACAGCCATTCTTGCTGGATGTGGCGAACCAAAACCATACAACAAACCGCCAAGCTTATACAAAGATCCTGAATCAGGCGAAAGGCTGGGTGCCGAACCTACTAAATAATAATCGGCTGGTTGATTATCAAACGGCTCCTAGCAGTTATGAGGAGCCGTTTTTTATTGCGGATCATTCAGAGAGAAGCAATTCCCTTCATCACTGCTCCAATCTTCTCACAGCAGCCACATCAATCAGCACGGTTATCGTTCAGAATAGTTGCATTGATGTAGCTTATCCATACTGTTTCCGCCCCTCCCGAATCAACATTTAAGATGCTGCGCTACGCGCCCCCGGATCGCTTGAATATTCCCGGCTCATTGCAAGATGGGCTTGACTCCACACAAATTAAAATACGCCAGCAGCAATATGGCGACAACCGCATCATTGAAATGCCGCCAACGGGCTGGCGGGATATTCTCCGCAATACCCTTCGAGATCCAATGCTATGGTTCCTGCTCGGCACCAGTGCGTTGTTTTTGACAGTGGGTGAATTGACCGAAGCCATTATTTTACTTGTCGCGCTGATTCCTTTTCTCGGTATGGATGCTTATCTGCACCGGCGCACGCAAGCATCCATTGCCAGCCTGAGTGATTGTTTAGCAGCCCAAACCACCGTGATACGCGACGGTCAGCCGCAACGAATCGCTGCGGCAGAACTGGTTCCCGGCGATTTGGTGTTGTTCGGCACGGGCGAATCATGCCCTGCCGATGGACTGATCGAATATGCCGAAGATGTATTGTGCGATGAATCGTTACTGACGGGAGAAGCCTTTCCGGTACGTAAACTTGCCGTCACCGCTTTGCCCCATCAGGAACACGCCGCGCACATCGCCAGTGCATCCTGGCTATTTGCCGGTACCCGCCTGTTAAAGGGCAACGTCCGCTTGCGCATTGTTTTCACCGGCGTGGAAACCCTCTATGGTGAAATCGTGCATTTGGCGATGCTCGGCACGCATGCCCGCACGCCGCTGCAAGGTGCCGTCAGCAACCTTGTCGCAATACTGCTGGCTGTAGCCGCTGTCATCTGCTTGGGCTTAGCGTGGGTACGCTGGGAGCAAGGGCACGGTTTACTGGATGCGCTGCTGAGTGCGGTAACGCTTGCAGTGGCCGCATTGCCGGAGGAATTTCCCGTTGTTCTGACCTTTTTCCTCGGCGTTGGCGTGTACCGCTTAGCCAAGCGGCAAGCCCTGGTTCGACGCGCTGTCGTAGTGGAAAACATTGGCCGCGTATCCTGCATCTGCTCCGATAAAACCGGCACACTGACGGAAGGCCGCTTACAGTTATCGCACCGTTATCCGGCACAGGGTTTCAGCGAAGAACGTTTGCTGGAAATCGCCGCAATGGCTTCGCGCCACGAAACGAGCGATCCGGTGGATCTGGCCATTCTCAATTCGCTGGAAACACCGTTGCACGACGCTGCGGTTGAAAGTTTTCCATTTACCGAAGACCGCAAATGCGAAGTCGCCATCATCCGCTCCAACGATGCGCTGCTCGCTGTGCTTAAAGGTGCTCCAGAAATTGTATTAGCGCGCTGCAAGCTTGATGGAACGGCACTTACCGGCTGGCAACAACGCATCGATGAACTGGCCAGCAGCGGGCACAAAGTAATCGCCTGCGCTTGGCAAACACTCGATGGCGCGAGCTGGCATGGCGGTGAACCGGATCGCGATTTCATTTTTGCCGGTGTGCTGGCATTCGAGGATCCGGTGCGCGAAGGTGTGCCCGAAGCCGTACGCTTATGCCGCGATGCGCAGATCCGCATCATCATGATAACCGGAGATCATCCCGCCACTGCGTGCGCGGTAGCCAGAGAAATCGGTTTAGGTGGAGCCACACCGCAAGTGGTAACCGCGGATGAGATCCAAACGCAGTTGGTACGCGGTGAATCTGATGTTCTGCGCAACATTGATGTGATCGCGCGCGCCGTGCCCGCACAAAAATTGCTACTGGTGCAAACACTGCAAAACAGCGGGGAAATCGTCGCTGTCACGGGCGATGGCATTAACGACGTGCCCGCCTTGCAAGCAGCCGATATCGGCATTGCCATGGGACAACGCGGCACCCGCAGTGCACGTGAAGTCGCTGCAATCGTGTTGCTCGACGACAATTTCCACAGCATCGTGCAGGCCATCGGCGAAGGACGGCAATTATTCACCAACCTGCAGCTGAGCTTCCAATACCTGCTGATGATTCATTTACCGCTCGTGCTCACCGCCGCGCTCATTCCGCTGGCCGGATACCCGATGCTGTATCTGCCGATTCATATCGTCTGGTTGGAACTGGTCATCCATCCCACTGCATTGCTGGTATTTCAGGAAATTGCTGGCAACAAAAAATTGGTGTACCAGCCGCCCACAAAGCAATTGCGCTTTTTCAGCAGGTGGCAGTGGTTCGTGATGGGATTGGCAGGATTAACCGTAACCGTGATTGTGACGCTGGCTTACATCCGCAGCTTGGGGGCTGGATACGATGTCGATCATGCCCGTGCGATGGCGCTGGTGACCTTGATCGCCGCCAGCGTGGGCATCACTGCCGTGCTGAGCCGCATGCATTCCAGTGCTGCGTGGTACATCGTCAGCCTCACCATTGGATTGTCATGCTTGCTGGTGCAGATACCTGCACTGGCGGGATTCCTGCACCTCGCACCGCTGCATGTTGACGACTGGCTATTAGCCATTGCCAGCGGAATGATCGCTGCGACATTGACATTACTGGGCCGCGCCAATGGATTGCGTATCTTCCGGAAGCGGCAAACACAATCCCAACAACACTGCGATTAACTTAACCAGTCATACAAACCTGCATCGACCGGCTGCAAACTACTTTTATTTTTCGGACGGATCGGTAATAAAACCGATTTTTGTCAGACCAGCTTTGGCTGCAATACTCATGAGCCGCGCGACATGTTCGTAATGCGCCAGCTTATCGGCGCGGATATGCAATTCGGTATTGGGTGCTTGCGCTACTTTTGCTGCAAAGCGCGGTGCCAACTGTTCCAATGCTACCGGCTCGCCATTCCAAAAAAGACTGCCATCCGCGCGAATCGCCAGCTCGACATGCTCAGGCTGGGTGATATTGGGATTGCTTTCCGCTTTCGGCAAATCGATTTTAACGGAATGCGTCAGCAGCGGCGCCGTGATGATAAAAATGATCAATAGCACCAGCATGACATCCACCAGCGGCACCACATTGATTTCCGACATGGGCGCCTGGCGCCCGCTATCCTGCATGCTTCCAAAGGCCATTCTTATTGTCCCCTTTCAATCGCAATATCGGCAGTTCCGGGAACAGCCGCCGTAACCGGCGATTGCGATACGGCTTCCGGCGGTTCATTGTCATCGCCAACGGTGATCAGTATGAACAGATCATGCGCAAAAGCTTCCAAACGCGCGAGCCAGATCCGGTTACGGCGGACAAAAGCGTTATAAGCCAGCACGGCCGGTATCGCCACTGCCAACCCCAGTGCGGTCATAATCAGAGCTTCACCGACCGGACCAGCAACTTTGTCCAAGGTGCCTTGACCGGAAAGTCCGATTTGAATGAGTGCATGATAAATACCCCAGACGGTTCCAAACAAGCCGATATAAGGCGCGGCCGAACCGGCTGTTGCAATCAATGTAAGGCCGTTTTCAACACGCGTCGCTTCCTGATCGATACCGTTGCGCAAAGTACGTGTCAGAAACTCGCTGGTTCCACCCGCTGCAGCCAATTTGTGAGAACTGTGGATTTTGGAATCAGCGGCCGCGTCAATGCCCAATTTGGCAAGCTCCGCAAAGGCGTTATCCGGCGCGGCATTTCTGAATTCGACATGCACCGCTTCCAACGAATCAAAACTCCAGAAGTGTTTCAAAAACGCCTCGGCACGGCGTTTCGCCATCAAATTGGCGATACTTTTAGTGATGATCAGATACCAGCTTGCCACCGAAAGCGACAACAGCAACACCAGCACGCTCATGCCCACGCCGTCAATCTGATCGAGAAAATTAGAAAAACCAAGCCCTTGTTCCATGAATTAATTTCCTTGCAGTACAAAATTAAAGGGTTGTAAGGCAACAGCCCGGACCGGCTGGCCATCACGCAGCGATGGATTGCATTGCCAGCTCTTCACCGCGCTCAGTGCGGCAGCATCAAGCCGCTCATAGCCGCTGCTGTTAAGAACTTTCGCATTATCGATATGCCCGTTTTCATCCAATTCCACACGCAGCACCAGTTTCCCTTCTTCCCCCATGCGCCGGGAAATGGCAGGATATTCGGGCGGCGTTAATTTGGGGCAGGATACCGACAATTCCGAAGACAGAGCCACCGGTGCTGTTGGCATTTGCTTGGGTGATGCTTCAACTACGGGCGGCGCTGCTGTCACCTGCTCGGTCACCGGCTCTTGCACCGGTTTCGGCGCTGTCTCAGCCTTTTTCTTTTCGGAGACTTTCGGGGATTTTGCTACCAGCTGTTCCTGTTTGGGTTTGACCACCGGCTTTTTTACCGGCTGGAGTTTAACCGGTGCCGGTTCGGGTGATGCTTTAGGTGGCGTGACCGGCGCGGGCGGTGTGATCAATTCGGCAAACAATGTCAGCGCCTGCTCCGGATTTGGAATCAAACGCTGATGCCACAAAAAATAAAATAACGCGGCATGGATAACGAGTACAAACAACAGCCCAGGTAATGAAATAAGGCGCTGCTGCCGCCCTAAATAGTCAATATTTTTCCGGGATAGTGAATGCATTACAGAATAGACAAATCAGACAAACTTCTTATTTACTTGATCTAAAATACGCCGGACACCGTTGATTTTGATTTTTGACTCATCGGCAACAATCCCTGAAAACCACGCTATGCTGCAATTAAATGCACATCAATTCAGATTAAGCCTGTCAAATAAACATTTTAACGAAAACGATAATAATTATCAATAACCAAAGCTTATATTAAATTCCATTTCAACATACAATGTCACCGATTCCGGGCAATTCATGCGCAGTCATCGCACGGATAGTTTCATCACTTTCATTTACAACAATTAACATGACTTATTCCACTCCCAGTTTCTGGCGCCGCAGCGTCTGCCTGATTTATGATTTTCTTCTGATATTGGCTGTTTTGTTTATCGCTAGTTTCATTTTTCATTTTATTTTCACCGACACGCAAGCCGCTTATTTCAAGCCGCTTTTTCAATGCTATCTGTTTGCTATCATGGGATACTACTTTACCTGGTTTTGGACCCATGGCGGACAAACGCTCGCGATGCAAACTTGGAAGATGCGGCTCGTCACCGCGGATGGCCATGGCCTGACAAAAAAACAAGCCATTGCCCGGTACTTATTTTCCTTAACGGGCATATTCATTTTTGTCGTTATCGATTGGGTTTTTCCCATTAATTTTATTTCTTACTATCAGCTCGTACTCATCAGCATTCTTATTTTTGGCTCCGGATTCATTTGGGCATTATTCGATCGCGATCGCCAGTATCTGCATGACCGGTTAGCCGGAACGCGTATTATCCGGTTAGAGGAGTAATTGCCGGACCGGATCACCACTGGCAAGCTAATGATAAATTTTCATTTATTAGCATAAATTTATATGCAAAATTTACAATCTAATTTTTAAAAGAATGTATAATAAATTGATTGTTATCAATTTAGTTATGCGCTTATCTGTTCATAAAGTTTAATTTCCGGAATCCGTAAAAATAAGCAATCCGACTTTTTTACAAATTACTATATAGCCCATGCGTAGCCAAATTATCTCAGCAGCCGCTGCTTTGAAAGTCTTATTCAGAGAATGTGCAATTCAGGCAAACATGTTCATTGTCATAGCGTTAATGCTGTGCATTTTTGTCGTTGACTTAAATACTCCATTGGGAGTTGCTGCTGCGGTACCGTATATACTGGTGGTATTCTCTAGCCTCTGGGTGAGCGGAATCCGGTTTACCTATTGCATTACCGCAATGACGCTTATTCTTACCATCACTGGCTTTTATCTATCTCCCGGCATTGTAATGCCGATGAATGTCATAGTATTTAATCGCGGACTGACTTTGTTATTGATTATTTGTTCCGCATTGATGGTCATCAAGATCAAAAAAACGAATAGCGACATGTCAACCTTGCTGACCCAGGTGCTGATTGATCCAATCACCGGCTATAAAAACAGACAGGCTTTTGAATCCGAATTGGATACGGAAATATTGCGTTCAAGACGGTATCACCGGAGCTTCTCCGTCGCGATCATCGATCTCGATCTGCTTAAGCTATTTAGCGATGACTATGATTACAAAAACAAGAATGACTCGATAAAACAGATTTCTCACGAGATCAAAACCAATATCAGAATCACCGATCTGTTTTATCGCATTGATATCAATGTATTTGCCATTTTATTTCCGGAAACGGATCTATACGAAGCGAAAAAAGTATGCGAATCGGTGCGCAAAAAAGTTTCCACCAAAATGGATAAAAACACTGAAAATAAAATCATGGTCAGCATCGGCATTGCCATGCTGGATGAAACCGATAACAAGTTAAAATTGTGTAAACGTGCCGAAGATGCACTCTTTGCCGCGAAACGAAACGGCGGAAACCAGGTTTCCACGCTGCCGCAGATCGTCAATAAAGATAAATCGACGGTTCCTGCGATTTTATCGCGCTCAAGATCGACAGACACCGTTTAAGCTTTTGAGTGTGCGCTTTTTGCCCATTTGAGATCGCTAAACACGACTTACCACACATCAATACCCGCTGTTAATACAGTAACTAAATGCATTTACTGCTGCATTAAAGAAATTACTGCATATTCTCTTATATAATTCAGCGTATCCGCCAGACAAAATTTTTCGTTTCTGAGATACCCATGAGTTTAATTAACAAGCCGATGGCCAAGAAATCAAGCGGCCATTCCTTCTCACCCAGAGTAGCCCGGTTATTGCGGGAATCCGGCCTGCTGATACTGATGGGCGCGGCACTTTATCTGGTGTTGATATTTTTCAGTTACGACCGTGGCGATGCCGGTTGGTCACATAGCGGCGATTTCAATCAAATCCAGAATGCGGGCGGACACGCCGGGGCTTGGCTCGCCGATTTGCTGCTGTACTTATTCGGCGCATCGGCATGGTGGTGGGTGGCATTCTTTCTGTCGGCGATTGCCTGGAGCTACCGCCGCATCGATAGCGCCGGCATTTTTGACCGCCACTCCCTATTCCTGACCTTGGGCGGTTTTCTCTTACTACTGGCCGCCAGCAGCGGACTGGAGTCATTACGGTTTTATTCCATCAATATTGCCCTGCCGCTGATGCCGGGCGGCATGCTGGGCAATGCCATCAGCCATTACCTGTCGCAAATTCTCGGTTTTACCGGCGCGACACTAACCTTGCTGATCCTGATCGCCGTCGGCTTCAGTCAATTTACCGGGTTGTCGTGGGTACGATTTGTAGAAAAAATCGGTGAAAGTGTCGAAAATCTGCTGCTCCTGCTAATAAACACTTGGGAAACACGGCAGGATAAACTCGCCGGTATCATTGCCGCACGAACGCGCGACAAAATCGTCGAAAGCGAAAAAAAACGGGTAGAGAGCACACCATTGCTGCATATCGAACCGCCAACGACGGTGATTATTAAATCGCAGCGCATCATCAAAGAAAAACAACCTTCGTTGTTTTTCGATCTGCCCGACTCGCCGCTGCCGCCTTTGCATCTGCTGGACGAGCCAGAAAAAGATTTTGAAGTGCTATCCAAAGAAACCCTCGAGTTCACATCCCGCTTGATCGAACGCAAACTCAAGGAATTCGGCGTCGATGTCAAAGTGGTCGCGGCTTTCCCAGGACCGGTGATCACCCGGTATGAGGTCGAACCGGCCGTGGGCGTCAAAGGCAATCAAGTCATCAATTTGATTAAGGACCTGGCGCGCGCATTGTCCGTGGCCAGCATCCGCGTGGTTGAAACCATTCCGGGAAAAACCAGCATGGGATTGGAAATCCCCAATCCCAAACGGCAAATCGTACGCTTGCAGGAAATTCTCAGTTCGCAGGTCTACGCCGACTCCCCTTCTCCGCTCACCATCGCGCTGGGTAAGGATATCAGCGGCCGCCCGATCGTTTCCGATTTGGCGAAAATGCCGCATGCGCTGGTTGCCGGAACCACCGGCTCGGGAAAATCGGTCGCGATCAACGCGGTCATTCTCAGCTTGATTTATAAAACCACACCGGAACAAACACGCCTGATCCTGATCGATCCCAAAATGCTGGAATTGTCGGTGTACGAAGGCATTCCGCATCTGCTGACGCCGGTTGTCACGGACATGCGCGAAGCGGCCAGCGCACTGCATTGGTGCGTCGGTGAAATGGAGCGGCGTTACAAACTGATGTCGGCATTGGGTGTGCGTAATCTCAGCGGCTACAACCAGAAAATTCGCGATGCGGTTAAAAGCGAAGAACCTGTCGTTAATCCATTGCTGCCGCCGGGAGAAGAGCCAGAATATCTGGATGAGTTGCCGCTCATTGTCGTGGTAATCGATGAATTGGCTGATTTGATGATGGTCGCCGGAAAGAAAGTCGAACACTTGATCGCCCGGCTGGCACAAAAAGCGCGCGCATCCGGCATCCACTTGCTACTGGCGACACAACGTCCGTCGGTCGATGTGATTACCGGTCTGATTAAAGCCAACATTCCGACCCGTATCGCGTTTCAAGTGTCGAGTAAAATCGATTCGCGCACCATTCTCGATCAAATGGGTGCGGAAGCTCTTCTCGGCCAAGGCGATATGCTGTATCTGCCGCCCGGCAGCGGTTACCCGCAACGCGTGCACGGCGCTTTTGTCGCCGACCACGAAGTACATAAAGTGGTTGAATATCTGAAAGAACATGGCGAACCGAATTACATCGAGGAAATTCTACAAACTAGTGATGAAGAAAATAATAGCGGCGATTCTTCCGAACTGAAAAAACCGCAAGGCGGCGAAGCCGATCCGCTCTATGATGAAGCGGTGGCCATCGTCGTTAAAACCCGCCGCGCATCGATTTCCCTGGTACAAAGGAATTTACGCATCGGCTATAATCGCGCCGCCCGTCTTATTGAAGACATGGAACGCGCCGGTCTGGTCTCATCCATGCAAAGCAACGGCAACCGGGAAGTATTGGCTCCGGCACGCAACGAATGATCAACTGCCCTGCCGTCATGCGCTTCATACCCCCATTTCATTTTAGGAATACTATGGCCCGCTCAAGCTGTCTCGTTTTTCTCCTGCTCGTCAGCAGTCTGATACCCCACTGGGCTGAAGCAGCCGCCATCACCAGCTTGAAAAGCTTCATCCAGCAAACGCTTACGGTACGCGCTAATTTCTCTCAAACGCTGTACGACAAAAGCGCGCGCACGGTGCAAGAATCGCAAGGCACGATGCAATTCGAACGTCCGGAAAAATTCCGCTGGACGTATGACAAACCTTACGAGCAATTGATTGTTGGCGATGGCAGCAAGGTATGGTTTTATGACCGCGATCTGAACCAAGTCACCGAACGGCCGTTCAATATCGCCATCGGCAGCAGCCCCGCTGCGCTGTTGGCAGGTAGCAGCGCCATCGAAGACAATTTTGAACTGGTTGAATTGGGTGTGCAAAACGAGATGGAGTGGCTCGAAGCCATTCCCAAAAGCAAGGAAAGCGCATTCGAGTTCATCCAAATGGCTTTTTCTCCGGATGGCGTGCTCAAGATCATGGCATTACGCGATAGTTTCGGCCAGACCACCATCTTGTCATTCTCCGATTGGGACAAAAATCCAACGCTACCCGCCGATTTATTCCAATTCACACCGCCTGGAAATGCCGACGTCATCCGTGAGTGAAGCCGGTCTGTTTGCACCGAATCAACCTCAAGTACCGCTGGCGGAACAATTACGTCCCAAACATCTGAACGATATCATCGGGCAAAGCCATCTACTCGGCGCCGGCAAGCCATTGCGGCTGGCGTTTGAATCGGGCAAACCGCACTCGATGATTTTGTGGGGCCCGCCGGGAACCGGCAAAACCACGCTGGCGCGCATCATGTCGACCGAATTCAATAGCGAATTCATTGCGCTGTCCGCCGTGTTGTCCGGCATCAAGGACATCCGCGCCGCCATCGAGCAAGCCGAGTTGACGTTGCAACAAAGCGGACGGCATACCATCCTGTTTGTCGACGAAGTGCATCGTTTCAACAAATCGCAGCAAGATGCCTTCCTGCCGTACGTCGAACAAGGATTGATCACCTTTGTCGGCGCGACCACGGAAAATCCATCGTTTGAGGTCAATAACGCGTTACTGTCACGCGCTCAGGTTTATGTGCTGACCGTCTTGTCGGAAGCGGAATTGTCCCAGTTATTAGAGCGCGCGCAAAAACTGGCACTCGGTAACCTGCAATTTTCCGCCGAAGCACGGCAACTGTTGATCGAATACGCCGATGGCGATGCCCGGCGTCTGCTGAATCTGCTCGAGCAAGTCCATACTGCAGCGGAAACCGGAGCCATCACGCAGATCGAAAAGGATATGGTCGTTAATACCTTGTCACGCAATAACCGCAACTTCGATAAAGGCGGCGATGCGTTTTACGATCAGATATCCGCATTGCACAAATCAGTGCGTGGATCCTCGCCGGATGCGGCGCTTTATTGGTTGTGCCGCATGCTGGATGGTGGCGCCGATGCGTTGTATATCGGGCGGCGGTTGATCCGCATGGCCACGGAGGATATCGGCCTGGCCGATCCGCGCGCCCTGCGCTTGACGCTGGATGCGTGCGAGACTTACGAGCGGCTGGGCAGCCCGGAAGGCGAGCTGGCACTGGCACAAGCAACGCTGTATCTCGCCTGCGCACCGAAAAGCAACGCCGCCTATTTGGCTTACAATAAAGCACGCGCACTGGTTGCGCACGACAAATCGCGCCGTGTGCCGGTGCACTTACGCAATGCGCCGACGAAACTGATGAAGGATATCGGCTACGGCGATGCTTACCGCTACGCGCACGATTGCCCGGAAGCGTATGCCGCGGGAGAGAATTATTTTCCGGATGACATGCCCGAAGTCAGTTTTTATCAGCCGACCGCTTACGGCCTGGAACAGAAAATCCGGGAAAAACTGGCTTATTTGCGCAACCTGGATGAGAAAGCAAAACATAAAATATAGCTATCCGTATCTATCGATAATTTTGGAGTTTTTGCATGTTAGAAATTCAACAATTACGCACCGGCCTGGACACTGTCACTCTGCAGCTGGCCAAACGAGGTTATGCCTTTCCCGTGGAAGCGTTCAATGCCCTGGAAGCGGAACGGAAAAAAGTCCAGACCGACACACAGGAACTGCAAGCGCAGCGTAATTCAGCATCGAAAAAAATCGGCCATGCCAAAAGCAAAGGCGAAGATGTCTCCGCCATCATGGCCGAAGTCGCCCATCTGGGCGATGCCTTGAAGCAAGCGGAAGATCACTTGGAGCAGATTCAACAGGGGCTGCAAAAAATCTTGCTGGAAATACCGAATCTGCCGCATGACAGTGTGCCGGAAGGCAAAGACGAGACCGGCAACGTGCAAATCCGCCGCTGGGGCGAACCGCGCACATTTGACTTTGCCATCCAGGATCACGTCAGTGTCGGTGAGGGTCTGGGATTGCTGGATTTTGAAACCGCCGCCAAACTTAGCGGCGCACGTTTCAGTTTGATGAAAGGCGGACTGGCGCGCCTGCATCGCGCCTTGGCGCAATTCATGCTGGATACACACACGCAGGAACATGGCTACACCGAAACCTATGTGCCTTATCTGGTCAACCGCGATAGCTTGCGCGGCACCGGACAGTTACCCAAATTCGAAGAAGACCTGTTTTCCGTTCATGCCGGTGGCGCAAATCCACCCGGCGAAGCGCCTGCGGCTGATTTCCATCTCATTCCCACCGCCGAAGTCCCGATCACCAACATGGTGCGCGATGAAATCGTGCCGCTGCAAGCGCTGCCGTTGAAATTCGTAGCGCATACGCCCTGCTTCCGTTCCGAAGCGGGCAGTTACGGCCGCGACACACGCGGTCTGATCCGCCAGCACCAGTTCGACAAAGTCGAGCTGGTGCACATCGTCCATCCCGATCAATCGTACGAAGCGCTGGAGCAACTGGTTGGCCATGCGGAAAAGATTCTGCAAAAACTGGCGCTGCCGTACCGGGTCATGGCCTTGTGCACCGGTGATATGGGTTTCTCGGCGGCAAAAACCTACGACATCGAAGTCTGGCTGCCCGCGCAGAATACCTACCGCGAAATCTCCTCGTGCAGCAATTGCGAGGCATTCCAAGCGCGGCGCATGCAAGCGCGTTTCCGCAACGAAAACGGCAAACCGGCGCTGCTGCACACGTTAAATGGTTCCGGCTTGGCCGTTGGGCGCACGCTGGTGGCGGTGCTGGAGAATTATCAGAATGCCGACGGCAGCGTCACTATTCCAGAAGTTTTGCGCCCTTACATGAATGGCCTTGACCAACTCGCAAGTAGCAGAGGACAATGAAATCGGACCTCATCTTTTCACCTTCTAATAGGACACGTCATCATGAACAATGAAAATACCCATGAGTCTAATAATGCCCCAGGCAGCGACAACGATATCAAAACGCTGGAAGCCGAAGTGCGTGAAGCCATCGCCAGCGGTTCGCATATTCAGGAAACGGTGCACCGCTTAACGCTGAAAGCCATGAATGCGAAAAATATCGATCCGGAATCGTTGCGGCGCATCATCACGGCCGTGATGCAAGGGATACACGATGGCGCGGCACAGCAATTGCAACAAGCAGCCAATCAAACCCAGGCAGCCAAGTCACAAATTACCGATGCCGTGGCCGGATTGGATTCCGCGCTGGCAAGATTTGCTGAAGCGTCCAAACTGGCCGTCGAAGAAGCCGCAGGCCAGGCCAAGCGATTCTCCGATACCGAATTGGCGCGCACCCGTTCCGAGCTGGAAAGCCTCGAAAGCTTGTTCATGGAGACGCTGCATCACACCGCCACCGCAGCGCAAGGGCTGATTGCCGATGTGCTGCTCGATCTGAGTCACCATGCCAAAAATACCGGCACTAACGTGGGCTCGCAGCTAAAGGAAACCTTAGCCACTTTCGCGCAGCAGGTCGCCTCGGTTGGCAATGTGCAAGTGGAAACCGGCGCCAGCCTGGCGCAAAAGACGGTTGATATTGTCAGCAAAGCCGCCAGCGGTGTACTGTCGGGAATTAAGGATCAAACCAAAACCGGCAAACACTAAGCAATCCAGCTGAGCTGTATTAGCTGTGATCTTCACCACCGAGCGCATCGATGATATCCGTGATCAGCTGGTTCAGCTCGCCGGTCATGATGGTAAAATCGCTGACGAATAATTCTTCCGCGCTCTCGGTAGACTCCTTCAGAATATCCTGCGGTGCGATGCGCCGCAGCTGCAAGTTGTCCTGCAACACAAACGAGATTTTGCTATCCCATGTCATGGCGAGCTTGATCGCCTTTTTCCCGGCGCGAATGTGCCGCGCGGTTTCTTCCGCTTCCAGCACGTGATGGGAATACTTGATAGTTTCCTTCTCATCGCTCATCCCTTGCAGTTCGCAATCGCGGTCGATGGTAAAAATGGACGGCAAATCGCCATCAACCGTCAACCAGCGCGTCATCGCCGATGACGGCGAGATTTTCGTTTCCAGCGGCGCCAGCGTGATGCCTTGCACCGTTTTCACCAGCACCTCGATAAACTCCTCGGCTTTATGCGCGCTGGACGTGTCCAGAATCAGCCGATTATTCAACGCATCGATCCAAGCGTAGGTTTTATGGCGCTGCGCAAAAGCGCGCGGCAGCAGCTCGACGATGGTCGCTTCCTTGATATCGCGCACCTGTTTCTTACCCGCCTTGTAACCCTGCATCTGCTCGATCTGCACGATACGGTTTTTCGCATGCTGGTTGATCACCCCAGCGGGCAACAATTTTTTCTCCACCCCGAAAGCAATCAACCAATGCTGCCCATAGGCATGCACAAAATTCGGCTGCTCGTCACGCGGCGTCAGCCAGCCGCGGCTTTGCAATTCCATTTGCATGCACGGCTGCAACGCGTGCTGCGAAAGCGCTTCTTCCAGACTATCCGGGGTTATATTTCCACTGGTAATACGATAAGCTTGTATATTTCTGAACCACATAGTTTTTGTCAGTTAATCGATTGATCTGTTGGGTACTCATCACGGCATGAAAAAAATTTATTCCGCCAATAATCTGATGGAAGCGCAGATAGTACTTGATCTGCTCGCACACGCCTACATTCCGGCGCAAATTTTCAACCAATACGCGCAAGGCATGGCCGGAGAAATACCGGTTCATCACGCTTGCCCGGAAGTATGGATCAAACGCGACGAAGACTATGAACGTGGCAAGCATGTGATTGAAACCTACGAAAATACCCCGGTCACTACCGGCAACGTGCAATGCCCATCCTGCGGCGAAGAGAATCCGGCCAATTTTCAGTTGTGCTGGAAGTGCGGGGGTGGATTGGAAACGGCAGGAAACCGTCAGCTTACTTGATCGTTAAATCCGGTTCATTGATCGGCATGCCACTGCAACCAGTCCCTTCCCTTAACGGTCAATCGATAACGCTGTTTGGGACTGCGCGGTGAATCCGGTTGCGTGCGTTCGATCCAGCTACCCGCCAATGCCGGATTCAAATAATTTTCCCGGAAAGTCGGGCGATGTGTCAGCCCTAGCGTCTGCATCAAATCACTGCTGCTTAATTCACCATTGCCAATTCCCCGGATCAGCACTGCAACTTGGTCGGTTACTTGATCGGTTACTTGGTCGGTAGCTGTTGCCTGGCGAATGGCAGCCAGTAGCTCGCTCAGCATAAACGCGATGAAAGGTGTCGCATCGGCTTGCTCATCGGCTGCCGCCAGTGCTTGGTAATAACTTTCTTGATGCTCTCGGATCACCGTTTCCACCGGCAAATAAGCCAGTAAAGGCTTCCAATCGCGCAAGATCAAGGTCTGCCACAACCGCCCCATGCGGCCGTTGCCATCAGCAAAGGGGTGAATGAATTCAATCTCGTAATGAAAAACACAACCGGCGATCAACGGATGTTCGGTAGTCATCGCCAACCATCCCAGTAAATCGGCCATCAGTTCCGGTACCCGGTTGGCAGGCGGCGCCATGTGCACCAACTGTTTGCCTTGGAAAATACCGACACCGCCGGAACGATAACATCCGGCTTCATCCACCAAGCCGCGCATCAACAACTCGTGCGCCGACAGCAAATCCCGCTCGGAACCGGCTCGCCAGCCTTCCAAAGCCTCGTAGGCGGCAAAAGCATTGCGTACCTCCTGAATCTCACGCGGATGACCCAATACTTGTTTACCTTCGATCACGGCAGTCACTTGCTCCAGCGTCAACGTATTGTTCTCGATAGCCAGCGAAGCATGAATGGTGCGGATACGATTCTCCCGGCGCAGACGTGGCGTCAGGCTCTGCTCGGCTAGCACGGTGTAGCGACCGATGGTTTCGCTGATCTCAGCAACCAGATTCAGGATTGTTGGAGTGATGGTGTAGGGCGGTTGGTAGCTCATACTACTTTCAAGGCTGTTAGAATTGTCGCTATACAAATCGCAAACATGATCGCTATTCAAACATTGCTGGCCAGATTTCGTTCTCTAAAGGAACAAAAGCTAAACCGAAGGTGAGTTGAGAAATGAAAGATTGATGGATCATCCGTAATCATCCATCTGTTTCCGGATAAATAGCTCGAACTCATCCAAGGTAATAACCGGGTTTATGGCGTTTAAGCGAGCTTCATCAATAATACTTTTTGCATCAATAGCTTTTTTCAGTTCTCTTGAACTGATCCAGGTAAGATTCCAGATGGTTGCTGAATGACCTGATACGAGTTGACACAGTGGCTCATCATATTGCATATCTTGAAATTCTGACTGCGATATTCGTTGCAGCCAAATCTGCAAGTGCCCGGTATTTGGGATCTTAGTAAATTTGCGTTGGATTTTTTCTAGAGTTTCTTTCTTGTCTGGTGATTTAAGAAAAGTAATTAGTTTGCTCAAGATGGCTGCGCAAACGGCATAGGTGCGAGGGTTACGGTACGCAATATCAACAATGATGCTGATTAGCGGCAAGGGCTCCTCTAGCAGCGCTTTAACTCTGGCCAGCCGATTGTAATAATCCTGTAGAGCTACAGCTAAACTGCCAGCATTCGGAAACTGTAGAGCGTGGTCGTGAATGATCAGTAAATGCTTTTGCAGGCTTTTCTCACTCTTTTTCCTGCTAAACCATGCGATTTTGTCAGCCTTGATGGATGCTCTGACGACATCAACGTTCACCTTGGTCTTGGAGGGATTGAGCTTTAATCCAAGCGAAATAGTGACTTCGGTTAACAGTTTGACGATCTGTTCGCCATCTCGTGGATTGATGACAAAGATTCGATAGTCATCGCGGTAGCGAAGAATCAAATAATCAGTAATTCCTGCTGACTGGATTTTTTCGGACAGTTCAAGATCAGCATAACCAAGCACGATTTCGGCAATGAAGTCCATCAGCACTGAACCCTGCGGGATGCCATTGGTCTGCCCGTGACGCATGTCTTGGATGTGTTTGTCTATCTGATTGCCAATTAAATCAAGGTTGTTTCTGTTCTCTCGTTTCTTTGCTTCGGGTTTGGTATGGAGAGCCCATGCTATCGAGTGTGTGTAGATTGCACCATAACAATCCGTAATGTCCGTTTCCAGCAGGCAATCATATTCCAGCGCAAGTTCAATCGAACGTTGCTCAACCTCGTGCCACCAATGCGAAACCTGCTCTGCTTTGTCTTTTTCATCCGACTGGGAAACTACAGGAAGACTCAGGCAACGTATCTTTTCGTTTTCTGAAAAATTCTCAAACCGCTCGATAAGCAATTCCCAGTTGTCTTTATCTGTAATGCAATGAACAAGAGACACATACAGCGCCGGATGAATAAGTTGGAAAGGACGCCAGGAATATTTGCCATCCTTATTGTTCAGAATAGTGTAATTGACATCATCAAATTCTCTGGGGTTGTTGCTTACTTCGGTGAGCTTTTTTCCGTCAAGCTGTGCGTGAACTTGCTTAATCAGCTCGCTGAAAACAAAATAGGGCGGAAGATCAATACTGCAATAACTCTCTGCTTTCAGAAAAAACTCCCGAGCTTCAGCATGGGAAAGCATGAGAATAGATTTTCGTTGAATTTCCTTTGACAGAACTTGCTCGTTCTGAATTGACTCATTCATGCCAGCACATCCGATTTACTTCCATGTTTTTTATCCCTTTGATGCATTACCTTCTTCATTTCATCTGCGGTCTTTCCAGTCTACAGGGATGCTTTCGATCTTTTCGAAAACATCATCTACACGCACATATTCTACTTCTCCTCCACAATCCGATCATCTTTCAGAACCATAACACCCGCCCCAATACGTTTGGCCCGTTCACGCGCTCTTTCAGCAACGCGCTTCATAGCAATCTCGGCCGCAGCTAAGTCTGGGTCGCGTTGTTTTTGCTTCTTGTTTGAGTTTACAGTCTGATCACTCATGTTTTCACTCCCTCATCGATCAGTTTTGGTTCACTGCCGGAGTTGTCATGAAGCGCCCATTCGTCCACGATGGGCTTGTAAAGATTGGAGAAATTCCGCAACCCTGCCGTGAAACGCCGCCGGATCATCGGTTCCGGAATGTTGTGACCGCCTTCGCGAACCCGTTGCCGAACTCGGGCGATTGCCAGCTCCGGGGAAACTAATTGAAGAACTTGACGGCATAACCATTGGCTTGCCAACCTGGAATCAATCCGGCGTACATCCTGCCACTCAACGTTGTCTCAAGGGTAAAATTCTCACCGCACCGGGCGTGGTTGAAAATTTCTTCCAGCATCAATCTACCTGCCCGGAAAGCTGCCGTTTCCGGCCTGAAGGGAGCCAATCCAGCCGCTATCAGATCAGCGTTGATAAAAGCCGGACTGCAGCCTCTTTCGGCAGAAATTCCTCAGCAAAAGTAGTTTTCCCAGCACCATTCGGTCCGGCGATGAGGATAATCTTTTTCTTGTATGTATCACTCACGCCACAAGCTCCTACCAGCTTTATCAACGGATTGCATTCATACCGGCGATATTATCATGACCACAAAATATCTGCGCCCAATGCACGATGCCGACTTATAAGACGTAATCCATTGCGATCCCGCCACCACACGGCTCACCTTCCTATCTTGGAATTCATTGAGCGGAGCACAACCCTAGACCGCCTTGCACTGGACTTGAATGACAGTTTTTTGAGCACTGTTTTTCCAGCGCTTTTCTACTCTTCTACTATTCCGGATTGAACCAATTCAACTTTGTATCACTCGCATTAGTAATAAGCCGGTAATTTCAAAGATTCTCTGCATTTTCCGGCCTCTCTAATAAAAAACCAATAAACATGATGTTACGGGACTAAGCCATCAACTTGACCATTGGGCTACCTTGCGATTGATCGGTGGCGGGTTGCACGGCACCGGCATTAACACCGCCACCCGGCAAGCTGAAACTTCTCTGAGGAAATTATGGATAACACAGACGATCCGTTATGGTACAAGGACGCCATTATTTATCAATTGCATGTGCGCGCCTATTGCGATAGTAACGGCGATGGTATCGGCGATTTTCCCGGTTTGACTTCCAAGTTGGATTACCTGAAAGATCTGGGTATCAATGCGCTTTGGTTATTGCCATTTTATCCCTCTCCCTTGCGCGACGACGGTTACGACATTTCCAATTATCACGATATCCACCCCGATTACGGTACTCTGGATGATTTCAAGTATTTTCTGGAAGAAGCGCATAAACGCCATCTGCGGATAATTACCGAACTGGTGATAAACCACACTTCGAATCAGCACCCGTGGTTTCAAGCCGCGCGTAAAGCGCCGCCGGGATCGGTTGAACGGGAATTTTATGTGTGGAGCGATACGGTAAAGCGCTACGAGAATACCCGCATCATTTTTACCGATTCCGAGAAATCCAACTGGGCTTGGGATGAAGAAGCAAAAGCTTATTACTGGCACCGCTTCTTTGCGCACCAGCCGGATCTGAATTTTGACAATCCGCATGTTATCGATGCTGTACTGCACGCCATGCGTTTCTGGTTCGACATGGGTGTCGATGGCGTGCGTCTGGATGCCATTCCTTACCTGTGTGAGCGTGAAGGCACGGACAATGAAAACCTTGCGGAAACCCATGCTGTCATCAAGCAGCTGCGCGCCGACTTGGATAATCGCTACCAAGACCGCGTTTTCCTCGCGGAAGCCAATCAATGGCCGGAAGATGTGCGTGAATATTTCGGTGACGGCGATGAATGCCACATGGCTTTTCATTTTCCGCTGATGCCGAGAATTTTCATGGCAGTAGCGCAAGAAGATCGCCATCCGATCACTGAAATTTTAGACCAGACTCCCGAGATTCCGGAAAATTGCCAATGGGCGGTATTTTTGCGCAATCACGATGAATTAACCCTGGAAATGGTTACTGACCGTGAACGTGATTATATGTATGACACTTACGCAACCGATCCGCGCGCACGCATCAATCTGGGCATACGCCGCAGGCTGGCGCCATTGATGGACGGCAGCCGCAGCAAAATCGAGCTGCTATGCAGCTTGCTGCTTTCCATGCCGGGCTCCCCCATTATTTATTACGGCGACGAAATCGGCATGGGGGATAACATTTATCTCGGCGACCGCAACGGGGTGCGCACACCGATGCAGTGGAGTCCCGACAGGAATGCCGGATTCTCCCGGGCCGATCCGCAGCGGCTTTATTTACCGCCTATCATGGATCCACTGTACGGCTATGAAGCGATTAACGTCGAAGCGCAGTGCCGCAGCGCCAATTCACTGCTCAACTGGATGCGGCGGCTGATCGTGACGCGTACAGGCCATAAAGCGTTTGGACGGGGCTCGATGACATTCCTGCACCCCGGCAATCGCAAGATACTCGCCTATTTGCGTGAGTATCAGGATGAGTGCATTTTTTGTGTCGCTAATCTGGCGAACAACGCCCAGCCGGTGGAACTCGAACTTGCCGCCTACAAAGGCCGCGTGCCGGTGGAATTGCTCGGACGCACCGCTTTTCCAGCGATTGGCGAATTACCTTACTTGCTGAGTTTACCGGGTTACGGTTTTTACTGGTTCCGGCTGGCGGCTGATGTTGCAGCGCCTGTCTGGCACATCGATAAGCTGCCGCGCGAAGAAATGCCGGTGTTGGTCTTGCCTGAAAGCTTATTGGCGGCGTTCATCACCAAACCCGCCGGAGAGGTCAGCAGCGTGCTCGAAAGCAAAACCCGGCAGCAATTGGAAAAAGTAATTCTGCCTCAATTCCTTGCGTCTCAGCGTTGGTACACGGGTGCCGGACACCGGATCGATCAATTGAATCTCGATTTGCATCATTCCTGGAAAACGGCTGACGGTAGAAGCTGGCTGCCCTTATTGATTAATATTCATTTTGATACAGATATCGCGCAAACCTTTTTCCTGCCGCTCGGATTGCTGCTGGGTGAGACCGTCGACCAGCAATACCATGCCTTATCGCCCTGGATGTTAGCCAAAGTCAGGCAGCGCGCGCGCGAAGGCATTCTCTACGATGCCATCGGAGAAGATGCATTCTGCCAATTCCTGCTTGATGGCATTCATGCGGCAACGCGCCTGCCATTCGCATCCGGCGAGATGGTTTTCGCCAATATCTCCGCACTCGCGGAACTGCCGGAAGCGCTCGCAATCAACCGGCCAGCGGTAAAACAAAGCAATACTGTCATCGTCTACGGCGAGAGCCTTATTCTGAAAATTTACCGCCGGATACAGGCAGGGATTAATCCGGAACTCGAAATCGGACGCTTCCTGACCGAAGTATCGCCGTGCGAAAATGTTGCGCCCTTTGCCGGCAGCCTGGAATATCAAAGTGGAGACAGCACAACAGCCATTGCGGTGCTGCACCGCTATATTCCTAACCAGGGCACGATGTGGGATTACACTCAGGAATATCTGGATCGCTGCCTCAAGTCCTGCATCAATGAACCGGATCAAGCATGCGAGCCGTCGCTACACGCCGGTTATCAATCGCAAATGACCTCGCTTGGCACGTGCACGGCCGGTTTGCATTCCGCGCTTGCCAAAACTACCGGAGATTCCGCGTTCGATCCGGAAGCCGTGCCATTCAGTGAATTCTTAGCGCAACTGCAACCATTGCGCACGATTCTTGAGACGGGTTCTCATCCGCTTGCACCGGATACCGTTCAACGGCTACGTGACGTCTGCGGCAGAATAGCCGGGCACCTTGCAGCGCTGCAATCCCGTTCCCGCCGGTTGGTTGTCAGCCGCATCCACGGCAATTTCCATCTCGATCAAATATTGATGGCGCATAACGACTTTGTCATTACCGATTTCGAAGGCGATCCCGGTCTGCCATTGGCAGCACGGCGCGCGAAAAAGCTGCCAATAGCCGATGCCGCGAGCTTGTGCTTTTCGCTTTGCTTGGCCGCATCACAAGCGCAACAGCGGCATTTGGCCGAATACGCCGGGCACGGCGAATTATTTGCAGCCAGCGTGCGGTTGTGGCTGACGGTTTCCGCGGAAGCTTTCCTTGGCGGATATTGCAGTGCAATCGCCGGTTGCTGTACACATCCCGGTGAACCGGAGTTGACCGGGCATTTGCTTCAACTTTTTTTAATGGAAAAATTATTTTCTGAAATCAATGATATGGACAATGATGAAGCAACGCTAATGGAAGCTTCTGCGCTGATTCTGCTTGACTTGATTGAGCAAACCGCACTATTTTCTATAGGCGATGGATAAGTCGAATCGACCGAATCCACTACTCGAACAGACCGGTAAATGCAACATCACCACCCCGGTTCAGCACCAATCCAAAACAAACCGGCCAACACGAAATCAGCCAGCATACAGGCCGCCGATAAACAATGAACGTGACCGGGATCCGGTCCGCACTTATATGAAAAGACAACACCGCATGCCGTTTGGCGCCGAATTCATGACCGAGGATGCCGTGCGCTTTAATTTCTGGGCACCAACCGCCCGGCGCGTTGAACTGCTGATCGATAACGATAGGCCGCGCCCCATGCAGGCAATTGGCGGCGGCTGGTATGAACAGACTTGCCAGCCGGTTCTGGCGGATAGCCGGTATTCTTTTCAGATCGACGATGACATGCGGGTTCCCGATCCGGCATCCCGCTACAATCCCGATGATGTGCACGCCGCCAGTCAGTTAATCGATCCTGCGGCGTTTGACTGGTGTGACGGCGAATGGCACGGCCGCCCCTGGGAAGAAGCGGTTATCTACGAGATTCATACCGGCGCTTTCACGCCGCAAGGCACTTTCTCCGCAATTGAGCAAAAACTTGGGTACCTCGCCGATCTCGGTGTTACCGGCATTGAATTGATGCCAGTTGCCGGTTTTCCAGGCCGTTGCAATTGGGGCTATGACGGCGTTTTACTGTTTGCGCCGGACAACACTTACGGCACTCCGGGCGATTTGAAACGATTGGTGCAAAGCGCGCACCGCCACGGATTGATGGTACTGCTCGATGTCGTGTACAACCATTTCGGACCGGAAGGCAATTACCTGCACTGTTACGCGCCGCAGTTTTTTACCGATCGCCATCAGACGCCTTGGGGTCAAGCGATTAATTTCGACGGCGAATATTCCCGCATCGTCCGCGATTTCTTTATCCACAACGCGCTTTATTGGCTGGAAGAATACCATTTCGACGGATTACGGGTGGATGCCGTGCATGCCATCATGGACGATAGTCAACCGGACTTCTTGGAAGAACTGGCGCAGCAAGTCCATACAACGCTCGGCGCAAACCGCCACATTCACCTCATCCTGGAAAACGACCACAATGCGGCGCATTACCTGCAACGCAACCGGTCAGGCGAATGCACCGGATTCACTGCGCAATGGAACGACGATGCGCACCATGCTTGTCATGTGCTGTTGACCGGCGAGCGTGACGGTTATTACGCGGATTATGCCGACAATCCCATTCTACATTTGGGCCGTTGCTTAACCGAAGGTTTTGCTTATCAAGGCGAAATCTCCATTTATCGTCATGGCGCACCGCGCGGCGAACCCAGCGCACACCTGCCCGCATCAGCTTTCGTCTGGTTTCTGCAAAACCACGATCAGATCGGCAACCGCGCGTTTGGCGAGCGTCTGGCAACACAGGTCCCGCCCGAAGCATTGCGTGCCGCTGTGATTTTGCTGCTGCTGTCGCCATCGGTACCGCTGCTGTTCATGGGGGAAGAATGGGGCGCGCGCGAGCCGTTTCCTTTCTTTTGCGGCTTCACCGGCGAACTCGCTCAAGCTGTCACGACCGGCAGACGCAGGGAATTCGCGCAATTTTCAGGTTTTCACGATCCACATAGGCTGCAAGAAATTCCCGATCCTTGTGACGCAAGCACATTTTTACTGGCAAAACTAAACTGGCAAACGCAAAACGATCCGCCGCACCGCGCATGGCTGATGCTCTACCGGACGTTACTGGCTTTGCGTTTGCAAACAATCGTGCCACTCTTACCCGATATCACCGGCAGCAGTTTTGAAATTCTGACATCACATGCTTTGCAAGCCGCCTGGCAGCTCACCGGTCACGGAAAGCTCACCATTACTGTCAATCTCGGCGATGTTCCCGTCAAAATTTCCCACCCTCCATCAGGGCGGCTGCTTTTTTCGAGCCACGATCAATCCGGACAATCCAACCCAGCGCCCGGAATGCTGCCTGCATTTTCCGCTGCCCTGTATCTGAAAGATTCCCATGAATCAAGATAACGATGAATTAGCGTTATTAGCGCGTCTCAGCAGCCTGGCCGGTATCCTGCCAGTCTATTCCGACAATTGGCAACAGCCGCATATCACCCGGCCGGAAACGCAGCGCAAGCTGCTAACGGCGATGGGATTCGATGTATCCACCCCGCAACGCATCGCATCCGCCATTAAAGCGCACGAATTGCAGCCATGGCAACGTATCTTGAAGCCTGTTACGGTGATCACGCAAGAACACCCGGCTTGGGTGTCCGTCACCTTGCCGGACGATCTGGCAACCGGAATCTGGACATGGCGCCTGCATCTTGAAAATCATGAAATATTGCAAGGGCAATTCGACCCTGCGGCATTACCCAAGCTCGCCGCCAAAAGAATCGCAAAAAACCGCCACACCCGGTGGCGGCTGGATTTACCGCCGCAACTGCCATGCGGTTATCATCGCCTGGAGCTCTTCCATGCGGCAGAACCTTGCGCGCAGCAATCGCTTATCATCGTCCCCGCCACTTGCTATCAACCGCAGGCCATCAGCAATGAAAACCGCGTCTGGGGATTGGCCGTACAGCTATATGCGTTGCGTTCGGAACGACATTGGGGTATCGGTGACTTTACCGATTTACGCTTAATTCTGGAACACTGGTCGGCACAGGATGCCGACATCATCGGCATTAATCCGGTACACGCCATGTTCCCGTATAACCCGGAACATGCGAGTCCTTATAGCCCGTCGAGCCGTTTGTTTCTCAACATTCTTTATCTGGACGTCGAAGCAGTCACCGATTTTCACGAATGCGAAGAAGCTCGCGCGATCCTGAGAACTCCCCAATTTCAAACCCGTCTGGAGGGACTGCGGTCATCCGAACTGGTGGATTATGCCGGAGTAGCCACGCTCAAACTGCCGTTGCTGGAAATGCTGTTTGAGCATTTCTGCGCACATCATCTGCAACCGGACAGCAGCCGCGCCGAAGCATTTCGCGCATTTCAGCGCCGCGAGGGCGATGACTTGCATCAGCATGCGCTGTTCGAGGCACTGCAGGAATTTTTTCACCGGCGGGACCCAGCCATTTGGGGCTGGCCAGTTTGGCCGGAACCTTATCGCAATCCGCAATCATCCGAGGTACGGCAATTCGCGGAAAATCACCGCGGCCGCCTCGAATTTTTTTCCTACTTGCAGTGGCAAGCGGATCTGCAACTTGCAGCGGTTGGCATGAGATCGCTGGAACTGGGGCTTGGCATCGGTCTGTATTTGGATCTGGCGGTTTCGGTGGATGGCGGCGGCGCGGAATCCTGGGCCAATCAAGCGCTTTACGCATCCGGCGCCAGTATCGGCGCACCGCCGGAATTGAACAATCAACTCGGCCAGGATTGGGGATTGCCGCCGTTTCTTCCCGATCGTCTGCGCGAAACAGCGTATGCGGCTTTCATCCGTGTACTACGGCACAACATGCGCCATGCCGGTGCGTTGCGCATCGATCACGTCATGGGACTCATGCGTCAATATTGGATTCCCGCGGGATGCACGGCCGCCGAAGGCGCCTATGTTCAATTTCCGTTCGATGACCTGCTCGGCATTCTAGCGCTTGAAAGTCAGCGTAATCAGTGCCTGGTCATTGGCGAGGATCTCGGCACCGTGCCGGAAGAAGTTACCGCCGCCTTGCCGCTGCGAGGTATCTTGTCATATCGTTTGCTGATTCTGGAAAAAGAACCCGGCGGCAACTTCGTGCTGCCGGAAAATTATCCCGCGCACGCCCTCACTGCCGTCACCACGCACGATCTGCCGACATTGCCGGGTTATTGGGCAGGACGCGACATCATGCAGCGCACCGCTCTGCAACTATTCAGTTCGGAAGAAGCGCGCCGGGAACAGGTGGTCGGACGCGCCCAGGAGCGCGCCTATTTATTGCTACGGTTGGAACAAGCCGGATTGCTGCCAGATGGCTTGACAGTCAATCCGGTCTCGCTGCCGTCCGCATCTCCGGAATTCATCCAGTCGGTATACAGTTACTTGGCGCGCAGCCCTGCCAAGATTCTGATGGTACAAATCGAAGACACCCTCGAAGTACTGGATCAAATCAATATTCCATCAACGACTACGCAACACCCGAACTGGCGCCGCAAACTGCCTACCAATTTCGAAACTTACATAGCCGATCGCAAAATACAGACGTTCATCGCGGCAATGCGGCACGAGCGGCCGCGCATCCGCAGCCACCCCAAACCGGAGCGGCACTTGCGCATCCCGCTAGCAACTTACCGTCTGCAACTGAACCAGGCATTCACTTTCGCGCAAGCGGCGCAAATCGTGCCCTATCTGGCACAGCTGGGCATCAGTCATGTGTATTGCTCTCCCTATCTTAAAGCACGCCCCGGCAGCAGCCACGGTTACGACATCGTCGATCACCACCTGTTTAATCCCGAAATCGGCGACAAAGAAGCATTCGATGCCTTATGCGCTACATTGCATGCTCATGACATGGGACAGATCATGGATTTGGTTCCCAATCACATGGGCGTCATGGGAGCAGACAATCAATGGTGGCTCGATGTTCTGGAAAACGGCCTTGCTTCAATCTATGCGCCATTTTTCGACATCGACTGGCACCCGCTAAAACCGGAACTGCACCATAAAGTGCTGCTGCCTATTCTCGGCCAGTCATACGGCGATACGTTGGAAAGCGGTCAATTGACGCTCCTGTTCGATGAAGCAAACGGCAATTTCAGTGTATGGTATTTCCAGCATCGCTTACCGGTCACGCCGCGCGAATATTGCCGGTTGCTCAGGCATCGCCTGCCATTACTGGAAGGACAATTACGGCCGGATCACCCCGATCTGCAAGAACTCGCCAGTTTAATTACCGCCTTCGCCAATCTGCCCGCTGGCGGCATCACGGCCCCCGATACCATCCTCGAACGGCATCGCGACCAGGAATTGCTGAAACGCCGCCTGGCGATGCTGGCGAATGTATCATTACCGGTCCGGCAGATGATTCAGGATACGATTGGCGATTACAACGGTACACCGGATCATCCTGCGTCATCCAATTTATTACATGAATTGCTTGAAGCGCAATCGTGGCGAGTCGCCAATTGGCGCGTCGCGTCCGACGAGATTAATTACCGGCGCTTCTTCGACATCAACGATCTGGCTGCATTGCGCATGGAAGACTGTCATGTATTCGAGGCGACACATCAACTGGTATTGGAATTGATCGCCGAAGGCAAAGTCGACGGTTTGCGAATCGATCATCCGGATGGCTTGTACGATCCGCAGCAGTATTTTCAGCGGCTGCAAGACCGTGCCGCCATCCGGTCACCGGCACAAACCGGCGAGCAGCCGGTTTATATCGTGGCGGAAAAGATTCTCGCGGAACATGAGCCATTACGGCAGGATTGGTCCATTCACGGCACCACCGGATATGAGTTCTGCCGCCTGATCAACGGATTGTTCATTGATCCCGAAGCCCAAACCATGCTCAGCCGGACTTATCGCGCCTTTACCCGAACGCAAACCGATTTTGACGAACTGGTGTATCGTTGCAAACACCAAATCATGAAACATGCAATGGCCAGTGAGCTCAACGTTCTGGCCGGCCAGCTCAGCCACATTTGCGAAATGCGCCCGCACACGCGTGATTTCACAACCAATCATCTGCGTCATGCCCTGACTGAAGTCATCGCCCATCTGCCAGTTTACCGCACGTACATCCGCGATGGCCATGTGGCGGAACTGGACCGGCGCTACGTGGAGTGGGCGGTCGCCATCGCGAAGAAAAGAGCGCAAACCCAGGATACCAGCATTTTCGATTTCATCAGCAATGTCTTGCTGCTCGATGCGGCAAAGAATGCGGATGCATCCTATCATGCGGCGATTACCGCTTTTGCCATGAAGTTCCAGCAAGTTTCCAGCCCGGTGATGGCGAAAGGCTGCGAAGACACGGCTTTTTATCTTTATCACCGGTTGATTTCACTTAATGAAGTAGGTAGCGATCCGCGGCATTTCGGCACATCGGTCAAAGCATTTCATGCGGAAAATCTTAAACGCCTGGAGCACTGGCCTCATGCCATGCTCAATACTTCTACCCACGACAGCAAGCGCAGCGAGGATGTGCGCATGCGCATCAATGTGTTGTCCGAAATTCCCGAACAATGGAACCAGCAGGTGCGGCGCTGGCGGCGGCTCAACCGGAATAAAAAACGAGTGGTGGAACATCACGAAATACCCAGCGCCAACGATGAATATTTGTTGTATCAAACAATGCTCGGCATCTGGCCGCCAACGCTTGTCGCGAACGAATATGATGCGCTGCTGGCGCGTCTTGAAACGTACATGATCAAAGCCGCACGCGAAGCCAAACAACATACCAACTGGTTCAATCCCGATACGGTTTATGAAGACGGACTGCTGAGTTTCATCCGTAAAATCACAAATCCCGCCGGAACGAATGCTTTCCTCGCCGATTTCATTGATTTCAACCGGCATATCGCGCGCTGCGGCATGTTCAATTCTCTAAGCCAGACTCTCCTCAAGCTGTCGGTTCCGGGTGTTCCCGATATTTATCAGGGCAACGAGCTGTGGGAATTGAATTTGGTCGACCCGGATAACCGGCGTCCAGTCGATTTCACGCAGCGGCTGCAATTGCTGGAACACATGAAGAAATCCACCACCGTTCCACAAAACCAGCTAGCTTCTGTGGTACGGCAATTACTCGATCACTTAGCTGATGGACGGGCCAAATTGTATTTAACCTGGCAATTGCTGCAAATCCGCAAGCAATGGCCGACCGTCTTCCAGGACGGCGCTTATCTGCCGCTGTCCGTCTCGGGTGAACACAGGGAACACATATGCGCCTTCATGCGGCAAACGGAAGAAATCGGGTTGATCGTTATCGCTCCACGCTGGTTTTCCCGGTTGATCACAGCCGCGAATACAGAATTACCATTGGGTGAAGCGGTATGGGGTAACGCGACCTGGATCGAAATAATGCAGCCCGGCCCGGCAGTAAAAAATCACGGTTCGAATCTGTTAACAGGCGAAACCGTACCGATCACTGAAATCAATGGTACGGTCTCATTGTCAGCGGCCCACGCGTTAACGTCATTTCCGGTCGCGTTAGTGCGAATTGACTTCCGGTGACCGGTTCGGATTGCGGCAATCAGGCAATTTACAGGCTATCAGGCAAATGGCTGAGTCATCCGCTTGCGCGGTGGAACCCTTTGGCTGCTATCAATCTCAATACCATAAATCCATTTGTAAAACAGCGGCAGATTTTCTCATCACTGGAAACTCATCGCTCTAATTCTCAATTGCTGACTATTCTTCTGAAATACCGATTGCACTGGATTGCGCTGCTAATGCTAGCCAGCGTTCTTCCCCTCCCGGCGATGGCCCAGGAAACACCGGAAGCATCCGGCAATCCGGCGATCGTCACGTTATCGGCGCCAGCGCCGGTCAAGGAAATGCTGCAAAAATACATTCAACTCCCCCAGGAACCGTTTGCCAGCGACTACGATGAATTACTCTTTCTGCACCGCGTGCAAAAGGAAATCCGCGACATTCTGGCGACCGAAGGTTACTTCGATCCTGTAGTGTCCATCGCGCAGCAATCCGCGCAAACCTTAACCAAGAGCGCTGAAATCACGGTCGAGCCCGGCGAGTTAACGCGCGTTGGTTTAGTCACGATTGAATTTTCCGGTGACATTGCCAATGGCGATGAAAACCACCGCAAGCGCATCGAACAGCTGCGCGCCGCCTGGCCTCTCAGCGCCGGGCAACCGTTCCGCTCCGCCATCTGGGAGCAAGCAAAATCAGCGTTGATCGCTGACCTGACACAACGGGCATTCGCCGCAGCAACGATCACCGCCAGTCAGGCCAGCGTCGACCCCGGCAAGGCGCGCGCGGATCTGGTGATTACCGTCGATTCCGGGCCGGTGTTCTACTTCGGCGATATCCGGATCACCGGCTTGCAACGCTACGACGCAACACTGATCACCCGGCTCGCACCGTTCAAAGCGGGTGATGAGTATCAGCGCGATTTGCTGCATCAATATCAAATCCTGCTGCAGAAAGCGCCACAATTCAGTACTGTATCGGTCAGCATCTCGCCGGACATCGCATTGCATCAAGCAGCGCCGGTACAGATCGTGCTGACGGAAGCGCAAGCGCAGCGTTTTGCCTTCGGCGCCGGTTACAGCTCGAACAATGGCGCGCGCGGCGAAATCAATTACCGCCATCATAATTTTCTCGATCAAGCTTGGAATCTCACCAGCCTGCTGCGTCTCGAACAAAAGCGGCAAACGTTTCTAGCAGGAATCGACACCCTGCCCGATCAAAACAATATCAATCATTCGCTCAGCGCCAGCCTGCAGATGACGGATATCGCAGGTCTGAAAACCGATGTGCAAAAAATCGGCGTGACGCGTAATTACCAGACCGCGACGACGGTTATGCAGCTCGGTTTGAATTGGCAGCGTGAGCATAAAAAACCCGATGGGGCGAACGATCAAATCAACCAAGCGTTGGTATTGGATTGGCGCTGGCGGCGGCTGATCGTCGATGATCCCGTCAATGTCCGGCGCGGCGATATTACCGAAGTGCGCGTCGGCGGCGGCATCAGGCAATTACTATCGGATCAGGATTTTATCCGCACTTATGTCAGTCATCAAAGCTGGTGGCCGGTGGGATCGCGCGATACATTTTTCCTGCGAGCTGAGGCCGGTTATACATTGGCCTCGTCGCGCTTCGGCATTCCGCAGGAATATCTGTTTCGCGCCGGTGGTATCCAGTCGCTGCGTGGTTATGATTTTAAAAGCATCGGCGTGCACGAAGGCAGCGCCGTGGTCGGTGGCCGGGTAATGGCGACCGGCACCGCCGAGTATACGCACTGGCTGACGCAGCAATGGGGCGCAGCAGCATTCACCGATATTGGCAGCGCGGCCGATCGCTGGCAGGACATACGACTGTTTCTCGGCTATGGCGCGGGAGTACGCTGGCGCAGTCCGGCGGGTCCGCTGGCGCTCGATCTGGCGCGCGCCCACGAAACCGGCACGCTGCGCGTGCATTTTTCAATGGCTGTCGCTTTTTGATAAAGTAAAACTGTTCATGATCGATCAACACACTAAAAACCCGCCTCCCCCTAAAGCCGCGCAGCGCTATCGCAAGCTGGCGATCAGCCTAGTGTTTTTGCTGGCACTGACGGCCGCCGGTTACTGGTTGCTGTACAGCGCATCCGGATTGCAATCAGCCGCCGCCGCTGCTAATCGTTGGGGCGGCGGCATGATCCGGTTGACCGGTGTGCACGGCACGCTGCAAGACCTGCACATTGAAACTATTCATTTCAGCAACGCTGAGCTGGAGCTAACGCTACAGAATTTCCACATGCGCTGGAATCCGGCGCAATTGTTTTACCGGCAGATCAGCATCCAGCGGCTGGCGCTGGCGTCGATCCACATCGATCAGCACGCGGTTGACGCCGCGCCTTCCGCTCCGCAACCGCCGGATAGCTTACTGCTGCCGTTCGGATTATCGATTGCAATCATGACTGCCGATGCCATCCATCTCAATGCGGCATCCCAGGAAATTGCCACGCCAGTGATAACCGATTTGGCGCTGGCACTGGAAAGCGACGCCAAGCATCATCAGCTCAAGCAACTGAATTTCACCACACCGTGGGCAACCGTCGAATCGCAAGCGGAACTTGACGGCAACGCGCCGTTTACACTGAATGCGCGTATTGGCGCCATCGCTGCCGGTTCATGGGGCGGCATCGACACAACCGTCACCGGCAATTTGAAGCAGCTCACGATTCAATCCGCCAGCCGCCCGCCCGCAACCAATATGACACTACAAGCGCAGTTACAACCGTTTGCCGCAAACCCGGTTACGCAACTACACGCCATCCTGCAACAGTGGAATCCGGGTGATTTTGCGGCAAACGCGCCGCAAGCGAAGCTGTCGGTGTCGGCACAGTTGACGCAAAATGAGGCCGGACAATTGACAGGTAATATCGACATCGAAAATCATGCGCCCGCACCGCTCGATCAAGGCGGCATACCGCTGTCGGTCATCCATGCCCGCGCACTGATCTCCTCACAATTGCTGGCGCTGCCGGAGATTCGCGCGTTATCCGGAAAGGGTGGCGTTGTGCGCGGACCGTTGGCTTGGGATCGGAACAAGCACACCCTCACAGCGGACTTGGAAGTCGAACGGATCGATCCGCAGCAATGGGACACTCGTCTGCAAAGCGCCGCCATCTCGGGCAAGATCGAGCTCACCGGCGATGCGGAAAAGCAATCCGCCCGCGCCGATCTGCGCGGCCAGTCGCTGCGCTTGACTGCCGGAATTACCCGTGATGCCGATGAACTCATACTCGAACAATTCAATTTGCAACGCAACCGCTCGCGTTTGACCGGTCAAGGCAAACTGCAACTGACCGGAGAACAAATGTTTGACGTGTCGGGAGCGTTGATCAACTTCAACAGCGCGGATTTTATTCAGACCGCCGATTCCAGCCTGAACGCCACCCTACAGGCATCCGGTCAATTGCTTCCGGCGCTTAGCGGTACTTTAACCTATGCCATTCACAACAGCCGCCTGGGGAAATCGCCTGTCAACGGTTCGGGTGAGATCGCATTCACCGGTACCAGCCGCTTCAGTGGTAAGGCCGAATTGCTGGCAGGTTCAAACCGTTTGCTCGCGCACGGCCGCATGGACGGCGAACAGCACGATGTCCAACTGACAGTGAATGCCCCGGCATTGGCGCAACTGGGTTTGGGTATATCCGGCGACTTGCAGACGCAGCTTATTTTCCGCGGCACGATGCAATCACCCGATCTCGATTGGAAACTGACCAGCAAACAGCTGGAATTACCCGGCAAACAACAACTCTCGGGTATTTCCGCCAACGCACGATGGCATCAAAAAGACAGCATTGCGCTGAACCTTGCCGTGGAGACTTACCGCGCGCACGAACAAGCAACGATCAGGCAGTTATCCGCCATCCTTGATGGTAAAACCGCCGGTCACCATCTGGCGGTCAACGCCAATATCAATAAAGATACCGCCGTGCAATTGGCGGCAAGCGGCGGCTTGAGCTCTGCAAAACCAGGGCTGCCGCTGCGCTGGCAGGGTCAGTTGACCAAACTTTCCGCCACCGGGGACATGCCGGTTCGCCTGCTGGCACCGGCGGCACTCGCGGCCAGCACTACTTTGTTTTCGCTGAGCGATGCGGCGCTGTCGATTTCCAGCGGATCGGTCCGTATCGAGCAACTGCACTGGACGCCCAGCAGCTGGAAAACCCGCGGCGATTTCACCGGCATTGCACTGTTGTTGCCCGACACACCGGCGCACGCAAAAGACGCTCCGCTGCAATTGGGTGGCCGCTGGCAGTTCGATGCCGCCGCGCAACTGACCGGCGAATTGCACATTCAACGCGAACGCGGCGACTGGACTTTGCCCGGCGATGTGCCACAACGGCTGGGATTGCAGCAACTGCAACTGCAAGCAACCGCACGGCATGGAAACCTGTCCGGACAATTCGCGCTGAACAGCGAAGCGCTGGGGAGCGTTCAGGCGGAAGTAGCGCTACTGCTGCCAAAGAAAACACAGTGGTCCATTGCCAAGGAGTCGCCGCTGCAGGGTAATATTCACGCCACCCTCACCAGCTTGAAATGGCTCAACGCATCCGGTAATAATCTACGCGCCGATGGTGAATTGCGGATCCAGGCCGGTATCCACGGCACCTTGCAGCAACCCGATATCCACGGCACGGTTTCCGGCACGAATTTAAGCCTGGCGTTACTGGAACAAGGAATTCGCTTGCAGCAAGGTACTTTGGCCGCACGTTTTCAGCAAACGGATTTGCACATCGACCGGTTGCATTTTGCCAGTCCCCATGCAGCACCACCGGACAACCGCCTGTTCCGCGATCTAGCGCTACAGGATACGGCTGGTTCGTTGACTGTCAGCGGCAAGATCGGATTAACCGGCAGCTCGGGTCAGCTCGATTTCTCCCTAGACCGGTTGCCGCTTGCGCACAAAACCGATTACTGGATCGTCACTTCCGGCCAAGGCGCCATCCACTTACAAAACAACCGTCTCAGCGTCACCGGCGGCTTACAAACCGACGCGGGATTAATCATGCAACCGCCGGAAAACCGCCCGGCGTTACCGGACGATATCGTGCTGGTGAATACCCCGTCAGCGCAACAGCCGCAAAAACTGGCACTGGATCTGGACATGAACCTGAACTTAGGCGAGAAATTTTATATCCGTGCTTCCGGCCTGGAAGGCCGTCTGACCGGACAACTGCAAGCCCGCAGCAGCGGCAATCAGCCGCTCAAGCTCACCGGCGCCATCGCCGCCCAGGACGCCGCATTCAAGGCATACGGCCAGGACTTGAAAGTCAGGCGCGGCATCGTCAGCTTCCAAGGCTCGCTCGACGATCCGAACCTGAATGTGCTGGCGGTGCGAGAGGGTTTGGCAGTCGAAGCAGGTGTCGAAATCGCCGGATCGGTACGCCATCCGCGCGTGAAACTGGTGTCGACGCCGGAAGTTCCCGATACCGAAAAGCTGTCCTGGATCGTGCTGGGTAGAAAACCCGACACCAGCGGACTCGATACGTCAGTATTACTGTCAGCTGCCGGCTCGATACTCGGCGGCCAATCCGGCAGCGGTCTCACCGATCGGATTACCCAAGCGCTCGGTGTCGACGAGATCACGTTCAAGCAAGCCGGTGTTGGCAGCTCTTTGAGCGGACAAATCGGCGTGATCGGTAAACGCATTTCATCGCGCGCGTACTTGAGTTACGAACGCGGCCTAACCGCCACGACGATGGGTATCACCAAATTGACTTACAATCTGACGCCCAAAGTGACCGTTGTCACCCAAGCGGGTGAAGACAGCGCGGTAGATATTTTCTATACGATTCAGTTTGATTGACAACACAGAATACCCATCGATAGATGGGATGTAGCAGTGCGATTTCTCCCGGTTGCTCAACGCAACAACTATTGGATTATCATTGAATAAGGGGGTATGAAGTAACGCAAGCGGGATCGAAATCGCACAATCCGGCTCGATAGTAAAATATTGCGACCCTACCGCCTCTTGGTTTACCATCCCTACCCACTTCAACGACCGAAACACCACTCCATGCTGCCATCCATCGAACAACGCCTCGCCACCGAACTCGCGGTTAAATTCTCGCAAATCCAAGCCACTGTGCAATTACTCGACGATGGCGCGACGGTGCCGTTCATTGCACGCTACCGCAAGGAGGCAACAGGCGGGTTGGACGATGCGCAATTGCGGTTGCTGGCGGAGCGGTTGCATAGTTTGCGCGAGCTGGAGAAGCGGCGTGCGGCGATCATCGCAGCGATTGAAAAACTCGGCAAGATGACGTCGCCGTTGCTCGATGCGTTGACGCACGCGACGGACAAAGCGCATTTGGAGGATTTGTACCTGCCGTACCGCAAGAAGCGCCGCACCAAGGCGCAGATTGCGCATGAGGCCGGTTTGCAGCCGCTGGCGGATAGTCTGCTGAACGATCCGCGGCTCGATCCGCAGGCCGAGGCGGCGAAATACCTGAAAGCGCCGTTCACCACCGAAGAAGGCGATAACCCCGGCGTGGCCGATGCGGCGGCTGCGCTGGAAGGCGCGCAGCATATTTTGATCGAGCGCTTTGCCGAACATGCGCCGCTGTTGCAAACCTTGCGCGATTATTTGCGCATGCACGGTGTGCTGACCGCGAAAGTGGCCAAGGACCAAAAGGACGGCGATACCAAATACACCGATTACCACGATTACAGTGAAGCCATCACGAAAATCCCGTCGCATCGCGCGCTGGCGTTGCTGCGCGGGGAACGTGAGGGGGTGTTGAAGATCAAGCTGCTGCTCGATTCTGAATTGGAGGAAAAAGCCCGCAACTTGACGCTCAATCCCTGCGAACAACAGATCGCGCGGCAATTCAACATCCGCGACCAGAACCGTGCGGCGGACGGTTGGCTGATCGACACGGCGCGCGCCGCTTGGCGCACAAAAATCTTCTCGCACCTGGAAACCGAATTGATGGGCAATTTGCAGGAACACGCGGAAACCGAGGCGATCCGGGTATTTGCGCAGAATCTCAAAGCGCTGCTGTTGGCTCCTCCGGCCGGGGCACGTGTGACCATCGGGTTGGATCCCGGTTTGCGCACTGGCGTGAAGGTGGCGGTAGTCGATGCCACCGGCAAAGTGCTCGCGACCGCCACGATTTACCCGCATGCGCCGAAGAACGATTGGGATGGCGCGCTGCAAACCTTAAAACAACTGGCCGAACGCCACCAGGCCACGCTGATCGCCATCGGCAACGGCACCGCGTCGCGCGAAACCGATCAATTGGCGAAGGAGCTGATCAAGCGTTATCCGCAGCTCAAGCTGACATCGATCATGGTGTCGGAAGCCGGTGCGTCGGTGTATTCCGCATCCGAACTCGCGTCGGAAGAATTGCCGGATCTGGATGTGTCGCTGCGCGGCGCGGTGTCGATTGCACGGCGGCTGCAAGACCCGCTGGCCGAATTGGTCAAGATCGACCCGAAATCGATCGGCGTCGGCCAGTACCAGCATGATGTCAATCAAGGCCAGCTGGCGCAATCGCTCGACGCGGTGGTGGAAGACAGCGTCAACGCCGTCGGCGTGGATGTCAACACCGCCTCCCCCGCGTTGTTGCGCTACGTGGCCGGGCTGAGCAGCAAAATTGCGCACAATATCGTCGTTTACCGCGACGGCAAAGGCCGCTTCGCCAAGCGTGCCGAATTGCTGAAAGTACCGGGGTTAGGCGGGAAAACTTTCGAGCAAGCCGCCGGATTCCTGCGCATTCCGAACGGCGCCAACCCGCTCGACGCCTCGGCCGTGCACCCGGAATCGTACCCATTGGTCGAGCACATTCTCAATGACATCCAGCTCAATGTCACGGCATTGATCGGTAATTCATCCGCGTTACAATCGATCCTTCCGGAAAAGTACGTCACCGCGCAATTCGGTCTGCCGACCGTGAAAGACATCCTGCACGAACTGGAAAAACCCGGCCGCGACCCACGCTCCACGTTTAAAACCGCCACGTTCAAGGAAGGTATCGAGACGATGAAGGACTTGCACCCCGGCATGGTGCTTGAAGGTGTGATCACCAATGTCGCCGCGTTCGGCGCGTTTGTCGACATCGGCGTGCATCAGGATGGTTTGGTACATATCTCGGCGCTGGCGGACAAATTCGTCAAAGATCCGCATGCGGTCGTCAAGGTAGGGCAGGTGGTTACGGTTAAAGTACTGGAGGTGGATGAGAAACGGAAACGGATTGCGTTGACGATGCGATTGGGTGATAAAACGGGATGAATATCCCAAAAACTTCCTTTTAGAAATAAACCTATTTTAAAAAACATAAAATAGGTATTTGTAGTATTCTTCCTATACTCAAAATTACATTTAGTAACACAAGGAGACAGAAACTATATTTTTGTAGGCATTTCAAAAAAAGCAGGCGACACAATGATGGTTACACATTACGGAAATCGTGGGTTTGGAGCAAACCTTTACACACAAAAAGGATAAGGAATGAAAATCCCTGAATATTTTAGAAAAGAAATTTCGTCAAAATTTGTGCCAGATAGCAAAGAAGGATTACGGCTTATTCCTTTAATTAAATATGAGCGAACCAGTTTTAATTGTGAAGGTAGGCGCCGCCCCTTCGCCCGGATCGCCGTTTTCGCCAGCACCATTACCGCCCTGGCCCTCGCTCCCAGTGCCCATGCGATCAACGCGACATGGATGGGAGGAGGTTCTGATGATTTTGACGCCACCCACTGGGATATAGGAACCGGCGTTCCCAGTTTTATCCTTAAGTCGAATGACGAAAGCGCCTACGCCTTCTATTTCGATGGTAACAGATACCCTGATTCCAACGGCATTGTCACGACAACCGACGGCATAAGCCCGTCGTCGCTGAACTTCGCTGGCCAGAATTGGACGCTAAATGTAGCCAGCATCAGCACGGGCACGTTTTCCCCGGGCCTATTTATCAATGTAAACCACACCAGCCCACAGGTGACGATCAATGCCCCCTATCAGATTTCGTTTGGAACGCCCCTTTGGCCGTTGTACGCCGACCTGAACGTTGATACCGGATCGGTGCTCACCCTCAACGCCACCGTTCTTAGCAACGGGAGCCTGAACAAGTATGGGGGCGGCACGGCCGTCATCAATTCTTCTTTCGCAAGTCCCGGGATCGTCAGTGGCACCAATGTGTTCGGAGGCACGTTGATCACGGACGCCCCATACAACGATTACAATGTCCGTGCAGGCGCCACGGCGGGTTTCAATATTCCGTACTATTATGGTGACTTCACCTACACCGGCAATATCTATGGCGAAGGCAATTTCGTCAAAACGGGCGACGGGACGCTGACCATGACGCAAGACGTCTACTACACCGGCTCCACGGCGGTCGAGGGTGGTCGGCTTGTCCTCGCCACCTTCCATAACCCCTACGTCACCAGCGGTTTCACGTTCAATGGCGGCGACCTGGAACTCAGCACGCGGACGAGCAACATGACCTACGCCAATACGATCCAGGGGAGTCACTCGTTCACTAAGAGCGGGCCGATGAACCTCATCCTCACCGGTAGAAACAACCATGCGGGCGGCGGCGTTTTTGTCACCGGCGGCAACCTGACCGAGAATATCCCGATGGGCGATAGCTACACTCTTAGTAGTGGCGCGTCTCTCACCTTCAACGCGGATGGTAGTGCTAGTGCATACGCTGCAGGCCAGATCACTGGAGCCGGGCGCCTTATAAAGACCGGCTCCGGAGATATTCATCTCACTGGAGACAACACCTACACCGGCGGCACCTCCGTCGGTGGTGGCAGGCTCTTCGATTCCAATCCTCACGGGGATTATTCTCTTGCTCCCTCAGCGACGCTCTACTTCCCCGTCAATGACAACCGGACCTATGCGGGTTCAATCATAGGCTCCGGCGACGTTGTGCTGCTCGGCTCGGGCACCCTCACCAGGACAGGGAGTCCGGCTATTTTTTGGGGGGTGAGTCTTTGGTCTGGGACGACCCACATCTACAACGACGGGCGCCTTATCGATCTCCATCCGCAGGGGAACTACAGGCTCGACGGGTTCGACGGCGCCAGCAGCAACCTCGAGTTTGCGAACTCAGGCACCGTCTTTTTCGGCGACCCGAGCTCCCCCTATCCGGGATCGGTCGGGGGCAGCATCTCCGGCCCCGGCAGCTTCACGAAAAGCGGAGCCGGAGATCTGTTTTTTACTAGGAACATGACCTACGGGGGGCAGACCACGATCAACGGGGGAAACCTCGTCGCCTTAGTGTCCAATGCCCTTCCCACCTCGACCGACCTGACCGTGAATGCGGGCGGCAGCTTTACGGGTGGTGACAGATTGCAACAAACGATCGGCTCGCTTGCCGGCGGCGGCTTGGTGACGTTGAGCGGCAACACGCTGACGATCAACGGCTCGACCAACGCCATCTTCTCCGGCGTGATCTCGGAAGCCGGAGGCAGCAGCGTCGTGAAGGACGGAGCCGGCACGCAGACATTCACCGGAGTGAACACCTACACCGGCGGCACCTTCGTCAATGGTGGCCGCCTCATCGATGCCCATCCTCACGGGAGCTACACGCTCTCGAACTCCGGCGAGATAGAGTTCTCGAGCGCAGGCAACATCAGCGGCCTGTCGCTCACATCGGCCAACAACATCGCTCTGAACACCTCGGGCGGCGTGGTCACAGTCGGGGGGATGTTCACTAAAAACGAGGGCCAGATCTACACCAGTGACGGCGGCACAACCGCCTTCACCGCCGGCGTCTTCGGTTTAGGTAACTTCACTGGCCCCGGCACAGTCAGCTTCACAGGCGCCTACGCGCCCGGGGACGGCAGCTCCCCGGCCGCCAGCGTCACCTTCGAGGGCAATCTAGTGCTCCATTCGACCAACGGGTTGGTGATGGGACTCGGCAGCCTTGCCTCCGATCACATTACCGTCTACGGCGCCGCGGATCTCGACGGCAAGCTCCTGATCTCCTGGCTCGATGCTTCGATGTCGGCGACACAGGGCGAGAGCTTTGATCTTTTTGACTTCCGCGGCTCCTCGCACGGCATGTTCTCGTCCATCAGCCTGCCCGCTCTGCCTTCCGACCTCCGTTGGGACATATCCGCCCTCTACTCCACTGGCGAAATCTCCGTCATGACGGCCGTGCCGGAACCCAACACTCTTGCTACCTTATGCCTCGGCACGGGGATAGTGCTTCTGGTCAACCGGCGGCGGAGACACACGTCCCGCTAACGGAATTCAGCGGTCCGGACCTTGATCCCCAGGCTCCTTCGGCCTTCAAAACCCCGAAACCCCGCTGAAGCGAACTCGCAGACCCACAGTGCCCGCGAGAGCTGAACACGACGTCGCACGAATTTTCCCTGCGACGTCGCAGGGGCGTGATGATGCATTCGACAAAAGAACATCCGGCTCCCATGACCTTCCTACGTAAGCCTCCAACCCCACCACCTACCCAAGCTCTTTCATTAATGCTTCGATATGTAAGAATTTCTAGCGTTGTTTACAGTATTCAGGAGAATACTGTAGATGAATATACACAAACGTACCCGATTATTAACTGGCGAAGGAGCTGATCAAGCGTTATCCGCAACTCAAGCTCACGTCGATCATGGTGTCGGAGGCCGGTGCGTCGGTGTATTCCGCATCCGAGCTCGCGTCGGAAGAGTTACCGGATTTGGACGTATCGTTGCGCGGCGCGGTGTCGATCGCGCGGCGCCTGCAGGACCCGCTGGCCGAACTGGTCAAGATCGATCCGAAATCGATCGGCGTCGGCCAGTATCAGCATGACGTCAATCAAAACCAGCTGGCGCAATCGCTCGACGCGGTGGTAGAAGACAGCGTCAACGCCGTCGGTGTCGATGTCAACACCGCCTCCCCGGCGTTGCTGCGTTACGTCGCCGGACTGAGCAGCAAAATCGCGCACAATATCGTCGCTTACCGCGACGGCAAAGGCCGCTTCGCCAAGCGCGCCGAGTTGCTGAAAGTACCGGGGTTAGGCGAGAAAACTTTCGAGCAGGCCGCCGGATTCCTGCGCATACCGAACGGCGCCAACCCGCTCGACGCCTCCGCCGTGCACCCGGAATCGTACCCACTGGTGGAACGAATTCTCAATGACATAAAACTCAATGTCACGGCATTGATCGGCAACAGCGCCGTACTGAAAACCATCTGCCCGGAACGCTACGCCACCGGGCAATTCGGCCTGCCGACCGTGAAAGACATCCTGCACGAACTGGAAAAACCCGGCCGCGACCCGCGCTCCACGTTTAAAACCGCCACTTTCAAGGAAGGCATCGAAACGATGAAAGACCTGCACCCCGGCATGGTGCTCGAAGGCGTTGTCACCAACGTCGCGGCGTTCGGCGCGTTCGTCGACATCGGTGTGCATCAGGACGGTTTGGTGCATATCTCGGCGCTGGCGGACAAGTTCGTCAAAGACCCGCACAGCGTCGTGAAAGCCGGTCAAGTCGTCACCGTCAAGGTGGTGGAAGTGGATGAAAAGCGCAGAAGGATTGCATTGACGATGCGGCTTGACCGGACTTCCGGCAGCCACGCTTGAAACACTTGCTCTCTTACGCTATAGAATTTTCTTCTTGATAAAACCAGCTCTAGCACAAAAACAAACCCCGTCACTCGGACGGGGTTGTCTTTAAACGCGGCAAAGCCAGTTTAAACGCTTTGCTTTCCGCGCCGCGCCATGAATCCGATCAATCCCAGTCCTGCCAGCAGCATCGCATAGGTTTCGGGTTCGGGTACGGCAGCCACTTGATCGAAATTGATATTGTCGATACCGACGTTCCAATCGTTATAGCCGAAACGAATCGACAGAGGACCGTTATACGTCAAACCGGGAGTGAATGAGCTGTGTGTACCGCCCGATCCCAGGATTGTCAACGGTGAATAATCGATCAATACCGTATTGCTGGTGCCATCCAAAATCCGCACTTGAGAATTAGGATGATCGCTAACAGGGTAACCGGCTATATCAAAGCTGTTCAAGCGAATCGCCCAGCCGGGTTCGGGCACCAGGGTGATTTCCGCGAAATGATCGCCACTGACCACACTAAAAGCAACGTTTGTCAGATCGCCGTAACCTGTAGCCCAAAAATCCAGATTATTGTAAGCCACCGTATTGGTGCTGATCTGCCATGTGCGATATTCGGTCGTCACATTGGGTGTATAACCATTACCCATCAAATACGACCCCACCGCATCGCTTGCGGCATTCACATTATCGCCATAGTTGCCGGGAATATCGCCAAAATCCGGCACATCTGGATTCAAATCAAAAGTCAGAACAGAAGCCTGAGCCGATGCGGCCAGCAATACGGCGGCTCCCGCCAGTGTTGTTTGTAATAAAAGCGATTTAGCTTTCATAATGTATTTCTCCTCATCCATAATCCGATGCGACGAGTACTATTATTGTGCCGAGGCGCACGCGATCTAACGATCACCCGTCTCATCATTTAAAAAAGTTTTTTGCAAAATGCCGAGTGTCAAATTTCACGGCAGCAATGCGAAATAAATTATACATTCATCAAGTTACAAGCATGTAGGAAAAATAAACACTGGTTTACCGGATGAATGGCCATAAAAATAAGCGCCTTTCCATAATAAGCGTTAGAACAATAAGATAGCCATAGTTCACACTGCCCTTTTTTACCAGGATATTTGTCATTATTATGGGTAATCACTGATCGTCGTCAGCCATGTCAGCACCACTCAGCGCTCAGCTATGGCTGAATATCCGTGGCAGCATCACATCGCATTTTTGAGTGTGCTATAGTAAAAACGGCATCGCGTCACGCCACTCCTGTTAACGCTATGTGGAGGATCGAGATGAAAAAAAGTAAGCTTGATTTACGTGAAGCAATTGTGGATACGGCAATCGCCATCGCGGAACGTTCTAACTGGGAAGCGGTACGGTTGTTTGATGTAGCGGCGGAACTCGATATTGAACTGGATGAAATCCGGATTCATTTCCGCGAAAAGGAGGATCTGGTAGATGCCTGGTTCGACCGGGCCGACAGCCGGATGTTACGGGCGGCGGAAACGGTTGAATTTATGTCGCTGCCGCCACGCGAGCGCTTGCAGTTGCTCATCATGACCTGGTTGGATGCCTTGACCGCGCACCGCAAGGTCACGCGGCAGATGATCGGCGCCAAACTGGAACCCGGCCATCTGCATATCCAGATTCCCGCCATCATGCGCGTCAGCCGCACCGTGCAATGGATGCGCGAAGCCGCGCAACGCGATGCCACCTTTGTGCGCCGCGCATTGGAAGAAACCGCGCTGACCACGATTTACCTGGCGACATTCGCTTACTGGATGCAGGATGACTCGGAAAATTCGCAAAACACACACGATTTTCTGGCGCACAAACTGAAGTATGCGGAATCCCTGGATCATCTGGTTTATAGCACCCCGCATCAAGATACCGCAGTCAGCGCCGCCTCAGAAACACACGCCACCCATGAAATCCCGGAATCGTTTGAATCCTCACCGTTGACCGAACCAATAGCACATGAAAGGCATGCGAAATCCGGTTAAACCGTGGATCGCATCACGCATGCCTTAAGCAGTGCTCTGCTGGCGCGGGCTGCGGCTGATCGGCACACTCAACTGGCATCAGGGTCCGACGCATTCGCTGATCCTGCTGCCGCTATGGGCATGGTTATTGGCTTGGCTCGCTTCAAGGCTTACGCGCATTTGCCCAGCTCCCGGTGCTGGAGCGTATCGATATTTCGGAACAAGGCCAATGCGCCTGGTTCTACGATCTGCGCTTCAAATTCCCGGAATTACCGCCCTCTTTCCGCTACGGCGTATGCCGCCAGAACGGCCACACCGATTGGAAAATGACCCGGCAACGGGGATTGTTTTATATCGACTGACAGCACAGCCAAAAAGCACACACGCACGATAGCATGCACAGCAACACAAGCACTGTCATTCAGTTTATGATGTAACAATCATCACACAAGGAGACGATCATGGCCAAAGGACAGCAACGCAAAAACAAGGAAGCGAAAAAACCTAAAAAGGAAGCACCGAAGTAATTAAGAAACAAAGATCGTGAATTAAGAAAATTTTTACTTCTTCATTCTTGATTCACGATCTGATCGCTGCAACAAGTTATCCATCCTGTGCAATCTTCTTTCCCTGTGAGACATCTCTATTAGCTATCACTTCAACAACGGATGATCTTTTGGCAGTTGTTTGGCATACCACAAGGTAAGCTTATGCCGCATGGTTTTCTCGGCGACTTGATCTTCCGGTAAGGGTTGCATAACTTTATCGTGTACCAGCAAGCGATAAATGTAGAGCAATTTCTCACTCGCCGAATCGGTCGCTTCAAATTGCACCACACCCCGCCCTTCCGCATACTTCACGCCCGCAAGCATGGCTTCCTTGAATAAAGCAGCTTCATTTTTCAGTTTTTTCATGGCGACCCTCGTTAATGCCCGGTTGTCCGGTTCTGTTTTGTCCCCTTACACACTTGAAGCCACAGCCTTCCCCCACGAATCGCGCAACGTCACCGCACGATTGAACACCGGCTTACCGGGTTTCATATCGAGCCGGTCGGCGACAAAATAGCCGTTACGCTCGAACTGGAAGCTTTGTTCCGGTTGCGCATCGCACAGCGATTGTTCCACATACGCGGTGATGATTTGTTTCGATCCGGGATTCAACGCGGTTTTGTAATCCTTGTCGCCGCTATCCGGATGGGGATCGGTAAACAAGCGGTCGTACAAGCGCACTTCCGCCACTTGCGCATGCTTGGCCGAGAGCCAATGGATATTGCCTTTGACTTTGCGGCTATCCGCGCCGGGCGTTCCGCTTTTGGTATCGGGATCGTAAGTACAATGAATCGCTTCTATATCACCTTGCGCATTTTTATCGACTTGCACGCATTTGACGATGAAGGCATAGCGCAGCCGCACTTCCGCGCCGGGAGACAAGCGGAAGTAGCCCTTGGCGGGCACCTCCATGAAATCGTCGCGTTCGATGTACAGCACTTTGGAAAACGGGATCGTGCGTTTGCCCCATTCCGGTTTTTGCGGGTGATTCGGCGCAAAGCAGTCTTCTTGCTGATCTTCCGGATAGTTGTCGATGATCAGTTTGAGCGGCTTCAGAACGGCAACACGGCGCGGCGCATGTTCGTTCAAGTCCTCGCGCAGGCAATCTTCCAATATGCTCATGTCGATCCAGGAATCGGCCTTGCTGATGCCGATGCGCTCGGCAAACAAACGGATTGCACGCGGCGTAAAGCCGCGGCGGCGCACACCGGCGAGTGTGCTCAAGCGCGGATCGTCCCAGCCGTCGACCAGCTTACTCTCCACCAATTCAATCAGTTTGCGCTTGCTCATGACCGTGTAGGTCAGATTGAGCCGGGCGAATTCGATTTGCTGCGGATGGCATGGCACTTTATCCGCCAGTTGATCCAGCACCCAATCGTACAACGGACGGTGATCTTCAAATTCCAAAGTGCACAGGGAGTGCGTGATGCGTTCCAATGCGTCGGAAATACAATGCGTGTAATCGTACATCGGGTAAATGCACCATTGATTACCGGTGCGCTGGTGATGCACGTGACGGATGCGGTAAATCACCGGGTCGCGCATGTTGATGTTGGGCGATGCCATGTCGATCTTGGCGCGCAGCACGTATTGACCGTCGGGAAACTCACCGGCTTTCATGCGGCGGAATAAATCCAGGCTTTCTGCAGCCGGGCGGTCACGGTAAGGGCTGTTTTTCCCGGGATGAACAAGTGTGCCGCGGTACTCGCGGATTTCCTCAGCAGAGAGGCTCTCGACGTAGGCTTTATCCTGAGTGATCAGATACTCGGCAAATTCGTACAGTTGATCGAAGTAATCGGATGAATAATACCGGTGCTTGCCCCAATCAAACCCCAGCCATGACACGCTGTCGCAAATAGAATCGACATATTCCTGCGCCTCCTTTTCCGGATTGGTATCGTCGAAACGCAAATGACACACCCCGCCGTAATCATGCGCGATACCGAAATTCAGGCAAATGCTCTTGGCGTGACCGATGTGCAAATAGCCATTGGGCTCGGGCGGGAAACGCGTTTCCACACGCCCGTTCCATTTACCGCTGCGGTTATCTTCGTCGATAATATTGCGGATGAAATTGGCCGGAGTGGCGTCAACGGAAGGATTGGTTTCTGGTTTTTCTTTCAAAGCGGGTCTCTCGGTATGTGATTGATACGTTAAGGTGGAATGCTTGTCATCCCTTATAGGATGAGATTATAGCGGCGATTGGTTTAAAATCCATCATTCTTCGGTAAGCCGTGCTGACTTGCGGTTTACTGCAAAAATACGCCAACCCGGCATCAAATAACGCATTCTATATTTGACTTTTGTTGATCCCTGACTTAAAATTCGCGGCTCTTTTTGAATACGCAGGACAGGTTTTTGTGAAAACATTTTCAGCCAAACCACACGAAGTAAATCATGACTGGTTTGTCATTGACGCGACCGATAAAGTTTTGGGCCGCCTTGCTTCGCAGATTGCTTACCGCTTACGCGGCAAACATAAACCCATTTATACACCGCACGTTGATACCGGCGATTATATCGTTGTAGTCAATGCCGACAAATTGCGTGTCACGGGCAATAAAGCGGAAGGTAAAATTTATTATCGCCATAGCGGTTATCCAGGCGGAATCTACGCAACCAGTTTCAAAAAAATGCACGCGCGTTTTCCAACCCGTCCGCTTGAAAAAGCTGTCAAAGGCATGCTGCCCAAGGGACCGCTGGGATATGCGATGCTCAAGAAATTGAAAATATATGCTGGCGATACGCACCCACACGCCGCTCAACAACCAAAACCACTTGAAATTAGAGCATAATACTATGGCTACTCAATATAATTATGGTACTGGCCGGCGTAAAAGCGCTGTCGCTCGTGTTTTTATCAAACCGGGAAAAGGTGCGATTATCATCAACGATAAACCGATTGATGTGTACTTCTCCCGCGAAACGGGTCGCATGATTGCGAAACAACCGCTGGAACTTACAAATAATGCCAATACTTTTGATATTATGGTAAACATTCATGGCGGCGGCGAATCCGGTCAGGCTGGTGCAGTACGTCATGGTATTACGCGTGCATTGATTGATTATGACTCAGCTTTAAAATCTGTCCTCAGTAAAGCAGGACTGGTTACCCGCGATGCACGTGAAGTGGAAAGGAAAAAAGTTGGCTTGCGGAAAGCCCGGCGACGCAAACAATTCTCTAAACGATAATTTTTTATCGCAGGGATTATCAAAAAGCCGCCTCTTTCCGGGCGGCTTTTTTATTGGATAACAAATAAGTAAAACCTATACCGAAGAAATATCTCTGGAGTTACGATGATCAATGTCGGCATTGTCGGTGGAACCGGTTACACAGGCGTAGAGCTATTGCGCTTACTGGCGCAACATCCCAAAGCGAAAATCAAGGCGATAACATCGCGCAGCGAAGCAGGCATGAGTGTCGCCGAATTATTCACCAATCTGCGCGGACATATCGACCTCAAATTCAGCGATCCTGCTGACGCAAAACTCACCAAGTGCGATGTGGTTTTTTTTGCCACACCAAATGGCATTGCGATGCAGCAAGCGGAATCCCTTTTGAAAGCGGATGTAAAAGTCATCGATCTGGCGGCTGATTTTCGTATCAAGGATGTCGCAGAATGGGAAAAATGGTATGGCATGCAGCATGCTTGTCCTAATCTGGTTGCCGAGGCTGTATACGGCTTACCGGAAATTAACCGCGACCAAGTCAAGGATGCCCGCCTGATCGCCAATCCGGGTTGTTATCCAACAGCCGTGCAACTGGGCTTCCTGCCGCTGATCGAAGCCGGTGTGGTCGATATCAAACATCTGATCGCCGATGTCAAATCCGGCGTTTCCGGTGCCGGACGAAAAGCCGAAGTACATACCCTGCATGCCGAAGCATCGGATAATTTCAAAGCTTACGGTGTTCCGGGACACCGGCATCTACCGGAGATTAAACAAGGGCTTTCCAATGTGGCCAAAAAACCAGTCGGTTTGACATTTGTTCCTCATCTGGTACCGATGATTCGCGGCATTCATGCAACACTTTACGCCAAGCTGACCAAACAAGTGGATTTACAAGCGCTATACGAGAAACGTTACCAAAACGAAGCGTTTGTCGATGTACTGCCCGCTGGCAAGCACCCGGAAACCCGCTCCGTGCGCGGTTCCAACCTTTGCCGCATCGCCGTGCACCAACCGCAAAACAGCGATACCGTCGTAATCTTGTCAGTAACCGATAATCTGGTCAAAGGTGCGGCAGGGCAAGCAATACAAAACATGAACATCATGTTCGGCTTGCCTGAAACACTCGGCATCAATCAGGTTCCGCTCCTGCCTTGAACATGCTGAATACTCCGGTCTTCACGGATAAATCGAACTTGTATCGGCAGGGCGCTTAGCAGTGTCCAAGCTTTTCCAGAAAAAACCGCAGATTCTCTCCCAGCGCGTTGTCGTACGCCCGCACCGTTCATGGCAATTCTACCTAGCAGTCACTGCAATAGTCTGCTCCTTACTGGCTGCGCTCTCCTGGGGCATGTACGAAGCAGGCAGGCACTCAGTAGATGAGCTGGACGATAGGATCGAGGAGAAAACGTCGTATCTATTTGATCCAGGCGGTTGCCGGCAAACCAAGAAACAAAAATTGTGCACGCAGATTGGTGATTTGATTCAACAAGTACAAATCAGCAATACCGCTAACCAAAACCTCGCCGAAGAAGTAAAGTCACTCGCTGCCGAAAATGACCATCTCAAGGAAAAACTGGAGTTTTTCCACAATCTTGTCGCCAACAATACAAAAAGCGGTATTTCCATTTATCAATTCAACCTGAAAGAAACACAAACACCGGGGCAGTACCGCTACGCGCTAACACTCATCCAGGGCGGAGAAAGACCGAATGATTTCAAGGGGAACTTAAGGTTCAAAGTAAAATTGCTGCAGAAGGGTCAAAGTAAAGTAATACCGCTGGTCAACAAGAATTCCAAGCAGGATTTTCCGATCAGCTTCAAATTCATTCATCGGCTGGAAGAGCATTTCCAAGTATCACCAGATACCAGCGTAGAAAGCATTCAAGTGCAAATTTACAAAAATGGCGACAAAAAACCTATCGTCACTGAGACTGTCCAACCGGCATCGTGAAGGAGAAAGAATATGTTCGGTAGAAAAAAGAAAAACCAGCTCCATCATCATATCGATACCTTGATTGGCGCAAACACAAATATCACAGGCGATATCCATTTCACCGGCGGCCTGCGGATTGACGGACATATTACCGGCAATGTCATTGCAACCGATGACGAGCACAGCACCTTGGTTCTCAGTACCGAAGGCCGCATCGAAGGGAAAATAAAGGCTGCTAATGTTGTCATCAACGGTACGGTAACCGGCCCTATCGATGCAGCCGGATATTTGGAATTACAGGAAAAAGCAAAAGTATATGGCGATGTGCAATACGGTTCGATAGAGATCCAACTCGGTGCTTCCGTTGACGGAAAAATGCTCCATCACAACAAACCGGAATCCGGGAATGCGCAACAGCTCGAGAAAATGATAACATTATTGCCACCCTCGGCTGATCAGCCGCACATAGCGGTAGAAAAGGAAGCATCATAGCCAGCAAGCCGCCGGATGTTTGCTATACTGAAAAAATTATGAGGATAAAACAAATATGAGCACTGAAAATCACACCCCGCTTTTATTTACTGAAAATGCGGCTTTTAAAGTCAAACAATTGATTGACGAAGAAGGCAACAATAATCTCAAACTCAGGGTCTTTGTCAGCGGCGGCGGCTGCTCGGGCTTCCAGTATGGTTTTACCTTTGATGAGACCATCAACGAAGATGACACCATCATGGAGAAAAACGGCGTCAAACTGCTGGTCGATCCGATGAGTTTTCAGTATCTGATCGGCGCTGAGATTGATTATCAGGAAAATATAAAAGGCGCTCAGTTTGTTATCAAAAACCCTGGCGCTAGCAGCACATGCGGTTGCGGTTCGTCGTTCTCGGTATAAATTTCACGTTGCAGTGCTAATCGAGCCGCCGTTCAAGCGGGATAAATCGCGCCTAGAATTCGGTTTCCTTTAGCGCCGGTCACTTCCGCCAAACTACCCGCTTTCCGCACAATAGCCTGGTGCGCCAGCCAGGCAAATGCAAATGCTTCCACCCAATCGGCCGCAACACCCAGTTGATCGGTCAAAGCCACAATCTTTCCCGGCATGCTAACGGTCAGGTGATCAACCAGCGTCGCATTATGCGCCCCGCCGCCACACAAATAGATTTCTTCAGCCGCCGGGCAATGTTCCTGTATCGACCGCGCAATCGTCGTTGCCGTCAATTGCAGCAAAGTGGCCTGTACATCGCGCGGCGCTTCGTCACCGCATAGCTTTTGTTCCAGCCAATGCAGATTAAACAGATCCCTGCCGGTGCTTTTGGGCGGTTTACGGGCAAAAAAGTCCTCGGACAAGAAGCGCTCCAGCAACGCGGGAATGATGCAGCCGCTAGCCGCCCATTGCCCATCTTTGTCATACGTATTTCCGGTATGACGCGAGCACCAGGCATCCATTAGTAAATTGCCGGGGCCGCAATCGAAACCACTGACTGGTTGACGATGATCAAGGCGAGTGATGTTCGCGATACCGCCAATATTGACGATGACGCGATGATGACCGGCATGTTTAAAAACAGCATGATGAAACGCCGGAACCAATGGCGCGCCCTGCCCGCCCGCCGCAATATCGCGGCTTCTGAAATCGGCAACAACGGTAATCTGCGTCAGTTCCGCCAGCAATGCGGCGTTGATGAGCTGGATGGTGTAATTTTTACCGGTTTCGGGACAATGCCGGATCGTTTGGCCATGGCATCCGATAGCTGTAATTTGCCGCGCTGCGATGCCGGTGTTTTCCAGCACCCCCGCAGTGGCTTGTGCATACAGGGAAGACAGTTGGTTACTGAGAATAGCCGCGCGATTCAGTTCATCATGACCGGGTTGATGCAGCGCCAATAGCTGTTCGCGCAATTCGTCATCGTACGGACAAAAAAAGGTTCGCAGCAGCACCGGTGCGGCCGCACTGAAATCAACCAGAGCGGCATCCACACCGTCCAGACTGGTGCCGGACATGATGCCGATATAGTAAGCGGATTCCAACGATTTTCGATGCTTAAAGCAGAGTTGATGACGGCGGTGTTAGGTCAATACCGCCGTCCGTGATGACCAGCCGGAATTATTCCAACACAGCGAGATGAATATTACGCATGATGTTCAAACGTGCAACCAGCGCATGGGTTTCCTTCTGGAAAGTATTCAAATCCCGTTTTGCTATCGGCGGTGCCGATGGCAGCACTACGTTGGTCGGATCGCGCTGCACACCGTCGATACGCAATTCGTAGTGCAAGTGCGGGCCGGTCGCCATGCCGGTCGAGCCGACATAACCGATCACGTCACCCTGGCTGATACGCTTACCTTTACTCATTCCACTGGCAAATCGGGATAAATGCCCATACGCGGTTTCGTATTTACCGTTATGCTTCAGCACAACCAAATTGCCGTATCCCTTTTGTGAACCTGAAAACGCCACGATCCCACTCGCTGTCGCCTTAACCGGTGTGCCAGTCGGCGCAGCATAATCTATGCCTTTATGGGCGCGCCATTCTTTCAGAATGGGATGAAAACGCGCATTGGTAAAACCGGAACTGACGCGCGAAAAAGTAAGCGGCGAAAGCAGGAATGCTTTACGTAAACTTTCCCCTGCTGGAGTGTAATATCCGTCCGCACCGTTGGATGCTTTAAAGTATATCGCTTGATGGGATTTGCCTTTATTGACAAATTCAGCCGCTAAAACACGGCCGGTTTTGGCACGCTTGCCATTGTCGTTAGCAAATGTTTCATAGACGACAGTAAAGCGGTCGCCTTGGCGTAAATCACGGTAAAAATCGATTTCCGATGCAAAAATTTCAGTCAATTGCATCGCGATGTTATTGGGTATGCCTGCATTATCGGTTGCTGCAAACAGTGAGCTGTTAATTTCGCCGGACTTCATATGAACCCGCGTATCCAGCTCGACCGGCTGTTCGGTCATTTTGAATGCATCATCTGTTTTTTCCATCAAAAACAGTTCTTCATTACCGAAGAAATAACGCAACGTTAACAGCTCACCGTCCGCTGTGGTTTGCGCATAAACGGTTTGCCCCGGTTTCAATTGACGCATCGCGCGGCTTCCACGCGCAGCCTGCAGAAAATCCGTTGAATCCTGATTACTCACGTCCAGACGGTTTAAGATCGCTGCGATCGTATCACCCCGGCGAATATTTTCCTGGCGCCAAAAGGTTTGATTCGCTTGAGTCTCAGCAATAGCCTCTGGAATAGATATATCCAGAACGACTTCTTCGACTTGGATTTCTTCAAATGAGGGGGAATTAGGTGCAATACCGAAAGCAGTGACTATACCGAACAGTGGTATGCTGGATAAAGCTACCAGCCAGCGAATTGATTTTTTTGTTAGTTTTGATGATTTTTGAGCTAGAATCCCTTGTTTATTGCTAATAGGCGTATATAGCATCTATGAAGTACCTCCAGTCATTTGTATCATTTTTGCAAACAGGCGCGAGTCTAACACGAAAATAGTTAATTTGTACTAGGAAACAACTAATATTGTACTAATAAATTCTCTTTAATTACACAAATCTTAATAAAAATCATAAATTTAGCAATATCGTGAAAAAATCAATATTATCTGATCTTGAAATTATAAAACGCGGCAGTCACGAACTATTAGTGGAAACAGAGCTGGAAAGTAAGCTTATTTCTGGAAATCCGCTGCGGGTTAAAGCAGGATTCGACCCGACAGCCCCGGATTTGCACCTCGGGCACACGGTTTTACTGAATAAATTACGTCAGTTACAGGATATGGGGCATCATATTCTGTTCCTGATCGGCGATTTCACCGGCATGATCGGCGACCCCAGCGGAAAGAACAGCACCCGTCCGCCCCTGACACGGGAACAAGTCGCGGAAAATGCCCAATCCTATACCACCCAGGTTTTCAAAATATTGAAACAGGAACAAACCGAGGTCGTTTTCAACTCCACCTGGATGGATAAGCTGAACGCCGCCGATCTGATCAAACTCGCCGCAACGCATACCGTCGCACGCATGCTGGAACGGGATGATTTCGATAAACGCTACCGCAACAACCAGCCCATCGCCATTCATGAATTTCTCTATCCTTTGATACAGGGATACGATTCCGTCGCACTGAAAGCGGATCTGGAGTTAGGCGGCACTGATCAAAAATTCAACCTGCTGATGGGGCGGGAGTTACAAAGGCACTTCGGCCAACCGCAGCAATGCATTCTCATGATGCCGCTGCTGGAAGGACTCGATGGCGTCAATAAAATGTCCAAGTCGCTGAATAATTATGTCGGCATCACGGAGAGTCCAAAAGAAATCTTCGGTAAGCTGATGTCGGTATCGGATCAACTGATGTGGCGTTATCTCGAATTACTGTCCTTCGAATCGCTGCAAACCATCCGTACATGGCGCGAAGAAGTCGAAAATGGCCGTAATCCGCGCGACATCAAGGTCAAACTCGCACAGGAAATTGTCGCGCGCTTTCATAGTCAGCAAGCTGCCGAAGAAGCGCTGGCCGATTTTGAAGCACGCTTTCGACACGGCGCCCTGCCCGACGAAATACCGGAAAAAGTCATCGCAACCACGGATGGCGAAATTCCACTGGTGCAATTATTAAAACAAGCCGGATTGACTGCCAGCACCAGCGAAGCGCTGCGCATGATCGAACAAGGCGCGGTCAAATTGGATGGCGAAAAGGTAGAAGATAAATCCACTAAAATTAAACGGGGAGAATCCGTCGTTATTCAGGTCGGCAAACGAAAGTTCGCCAAAGCCATCATTCAGTAACTCGCCGGTTGCGAATAATTTGCATGCTCGGGAAGAACCCGCTATACTGCGCGGCCTAAGTTGATCGGAATCTCTGATTCGATCAACTTTCCTGGTCTCATCGTTCCTGGCCTCTCCTAAATTTTTCAAGTTTTTCCGGAAAATGTGCAACAACTTTGGTTAGCGGCGATGCTTTATTAATGCGCTTGCAAGGTTATGCACCATCACCATTTTGGCAATGTTTTCTTGCCCGCGCGTTCTATTTCACTTTTTTAGGAAATCAACGTGTCTTTTGAAGATTTAAATCTACACTCTGCTATTATCAAAGCCATTAGCGAAGCGGGATATACCGCTCCGACCCCGATTCAAAAACAAGCGATTCCCGAATTAATCGCCGGTCACGATGTGATGGCCAGCGCACAAACCGGAACCGGTAAAACCGCTGCTTTCATGCTACCGGCATTACATCTGCTGGCAACACCATCGCAAGAGCGCAGCCGCGGACCGCGCATTTTGGTATTGACACCAACCCGCGAACTGGCATTGCAAGTTTCCGAAGCAGCCAAAAAATATGGCAAATATCTGCCGCGTATCAACGTGGTCAGCATCCTGGGTGGTATGCCTTATCCCTTGCAAAACAAACTGTTGTCACAACCCGTTGACATTCTGGTCGCCACCCCGGGCCGGTTGATCGATCACATCCAACGTGGCCGCATCGATTTCAAACGCTTGCAAATGCTCGTGCTCGACGAAGCCGACCGCATGCTGGACATGGGTTTCATCGACGATGTCGAAACCATTGCCGCCGCAACGCCGGACACACGCCAGACCTTGCTGTTCTCCGCTACACTCGACAATGCCATCGACAAAGTTGCGACAAAACTATTGAAAACGCCAAAACGCATTCAAGTAGCCTCGCAAAAAGCCAAGCTCGATAACATCGAGCAACGCTTACATTATGCCGATGACATGTCGCACAAGAACCGTCTGCTGGATCATGTGCTGCGCGACGAGAACGTGAAACAAGCGATCGTTTTCACCGCCACCAAACGCGATGCGGACACCTTGGCCGATAATTTATATGCGCAAGGCTTTTCGGCAGCGGCATTACACGGCGATATGAATCAACGTGAACGCACCCGCACATTGACCCGGTTGCGTAACGGCGGTTTGCAAGTACTCGTGGCAACCGATGTCGCAGCGCGCGGTATCGACGTGGCTGACATCACGCACGTGATCAATTTCGATCTCCCAAAATTCGCCGAAGATTATGTGCACCGTATTGGCCGTACAGGCCGCGCAGGTGCAGCCGGTATTGCCGTTTCGTTCGCATCCAATAAGGATAGCGCACACTTATCGAAAATCGAACGCTACACCGGCCAGCGCATCGCGTCGCACATCATTCCCGGCTTGGAACCGCGCATCAAACCGCGTTTCCAAAGTAACGGACCGAAAAGCAGCGCGCCCAGCGTGACACAAAAACGCAAGCGCTCACCCTTCGCTGGCAACGACAACCGCCCCGGCTTCGGCGCTGCCAACGAACCCGGCAGAGCCCGCAGCGGTCAACGCGGCCGCTCGTTCGATCAGGAAAATCGCGGCAATTCTTTCCGCAGTAATAGCGGCAACAAAGCCGGTTTTCAGTTTGCACGCACGAAGTAATTATCAATAAACCATTTGCCTCGGGCGTACCGGGGCAAATGATTCATCCGTATCACATCCTTTCAGCAGTGCCGTTTATTCGTTAACATCACTTTCCATCTATAGTGTGTATACTACACATCATGAATAGCGCAGCAATTATCAAGCAACTTGAGAAAGTAGGATGGGTACTTAGAGGCGTTAAAGGCTCTCACCATATTTATACACATCCCCAAAAGAGCGGTCATATTACCGTTCCTCATCCCAAGAAAGATCTGGGTACCGGTCTAGCTCATAAACTACTGAAACAAGCTGGCCTGAAATAAAGGAGTAAAAATGAGATTTCCTATTGTGATTGAACCAGGTGATGAACAGCATGCATTCGGCGTAGTTGTTCCTGACTTGCCGGGTTGTTTTTCAGCGGGCGATACCTTGGATGACGCCATCGACAACGCCAAAGAAGCCATTGAGCTATGGTTAGAGGAAACAATCGATAGCGGAGGCGCCATACCTGAACCACGCTCCATCGCTGAACATCAATCCAATCCTGAATACTCGGGTTGGATATGGGCGATTGTTGCGATTGATCTATCCGAATTATCGGATAAAGTGGAGAGGGTCAATATCACACTCCCTACCCGCGTACTGCGCCGTATCGATGCGGCAGCGAAAGCAGCGGGAGAATCGCGTTCAGGGTTTATTGCTCGCCGGACGCTGCAGGAAGATTTGCATTTGGGATGATAAGTTAATGCTTTGCGCAGCAATCTATAATCAAACAAAGAAAACCCTATTCACCTTTTTATGGCTTCAATTTTAATATTGAAACTAATCCCTATGCTATCTGAAAGTACCTTCTACTCCTGGCTTATAAAACAGCAAAACCGGAAAGATCCTATTGGTGACTTAGCACGTGACATTAAAAGAGACGAACGCTTTCCCGCTACCCAAACTGATATTCAACTATTCCATTCTCATCTAATTCATCATAGCGCCTGCCCTGAAGCTCACTGTGCTCTTGATGAAGCATTCCGTGAATTTTCTTTACCTAAATCTACCCGTGATTCGCTATCACTCAAGCTCCGGTTCCAAGTGTTTAAACGAGAGAGCTATCGGTGCCAAATCTGCGGGGCATCGGCAAATAGTGGAGTATGTCTTGAAATTGACCACAAACTCCCGATTTCAAAAGGTGGAAGCAATAGCATCGAGAATCTTTGGGTGCTATGTTTTGAGTACAATCGGGGCAAAGGAGCTGAAACAATATAATGAGCATAGCAATCAACACAATTAATTGCTATTGCATCAAGCGGAATTATCAATGCACCGTGCTGCGTTCATTAGCACCCACCAGTCCCCTCTTCCGTAACACCTGTACAATCCAATAAGCCGCATACGCTGCAATCAGATGCTTGAGCGTATGACCGCTGATCCAGCCGTTTGTCCAAGCAAAAATTTGCACGTCCAGAATTTCAAATGCTTTTGCGACTGCGTATAGCGCAATGATCTGATAGATACCGTTGCCATGCGTGTAACGTGAGGGAAAGCGTAGACTGATCCATACAATCAGCAGGATCGAATAAAACTGCATGACGATATAAAAATTCAGGTTGCCTGCACCTTGCTGTTCAGTCCAATACCAATACAACACGCTCAGCACAGCCAACACAACGAGCAGCGGTAAAGCCCAGAGCCCTGTGGTTCGGCTTAGGCGCTCAACCAACGTGGCCGATAACAGCGCGGTTATGGCGATGACGATGGGCAGGCGATCCCATAGCAAGTGGTCGATATCCGGTGTCCAGTGATAGTGGATTGAACCGAAGGCGACGGAGGTGATGCTCAGAAACAGCACCCAGTACGGCCAGCTTTCCTTACGATCCTGGAACGCGGTTTGCGTGGGATCGCCATGAATCCGCCACAAAAACACCAAACCGGCGCCGCCGCTAAACAAAAAAGCCAGGTTGGAAATAACGTCGTTGAAATTCGGAATGCCGAAGAAACTGCGCTGATCGGCGAAACGATGGTATTCGGCGGGTTGCGCAGTTGGTGGCAGAATCATCGCGGCGATAACCACCAGAACCGATATTCCTGCGAGCAGCCAAAGATGATAATTTGATTTCATCGGTTCGTACCAAGATTCCCATGTAAGTGATTGAAATTCACCGTAAGCGTGGCAATTTCAAAGCAAAAACTGGTGAGAAAGCGGAGTCTGCGATAGACAAAGAGCATTTTGAGCCAATCTCTGACACCGGAATCGCGAGCGTAATAAAATTCCGGCTGCTTGTCAGTGCATTTGCGCCACCGCATCCCGGATCCTGGCCACCGGAATGATGTTCATACCGGCGATTGCTTGCTTGGGTTTGTTGGCCAGCGGGATGATGGCTTGTTTGAAGCCCAGTTTCGCTGCTTCCTTGAGCCGTTCCTGCCCGCGTTGCACCGGGCGAATTTCACCGGCCAGGCCGACTTCGCCGATGACAATCATTTTTTCCGCCAGTGGTTTATTCTTCAATGACGATACTACTGCCAGCAAAACCGCCAAGTCGGCACCGGGTTCGGTGATTTTGACACCGCCCACGGCGTTAACGAACACATCCTGGTCATAGCACGGAATACCGGCATGGCGATGCAACACTGCCAGCAACATCGCCAAGCGGTTTTGCTCCAAGCCTACGCACAAGCGGCGCGGGCTGGGCGAACGCGCTTCATCGACCAGCGCTTGAATTTCCACCAGCAGCGGGCGCGTACCTTCTTGCGTCACCATGATGCACGAGCCGGGCACTTGTGTGTCGTGGTGCGAAAGGAATAACGCGGAAGGATTTTTCACTTCGCGCAAGCCTTTCTCGCTCATCGAAAACACACCCAATTCATTAACCGCGCCGAAACGATTCTTAAATGCCCGGACCATGCGGAAACTGGAGTGCATGTCACCCTCGAAATACAGCACGGTATCGACCATATGTTCCAGCACGCGTGGACCTGCCAGCGCGCCTTCCTTGGTGACATGACCGACCAGAATGATGCAGGTGCCGCTCGATTTCGCCAGACGCGTCAATTGCGCAGCGCATTCGCGCACCTGCGCGACCGAACCCGGCGCGGATTGCAATGCTTCGGAATAAACCGTTTGGATCGAATCGATCACCGCCACCGACGGTTTACGTTCAGCCAAAACCGCTTGGATTTTTTCCAGCTGAATTTCGGCGTACAGATCGACCGACTGCACATCAAGCGCCAGGCGTTTGGCGCGCAACGCCACTTGCTGCGCCGATTCTTCGCCGCTGACATACAACACGGAATGCTGCGCCGACATGAAAGACAGCGCTTGCAATAGCAACGTCGATTTACCGATGCCCGGATCACCGCCCAGAAGCACCACACCGCCCTGCACCATACCACCGCCGAGCACCCGGTCCAATTCCTCGATACCGGTAGGATAGCGCGGTTCTTCGCGCGCTTCGATGGTACTTAAATTTTGTACTTGACCAGTTTCGGACACCGGGCTGAAGCGCGACACGGATTTTTCCGTGATGGTTTCAACCAGCGTATTCCACGCCTGGCAATGCGGGCACTGGCCTTGCCACTTCAGAGTTTGGCCACCGCACTCAGTACAGGAATACACCGTTTTTTGTTTGGCCATTTAGAAGCCTGTTAATCGTAGACTTCAGCGGCGGTAAACTGCATGCCGCGAGCGTCTTTTTCGGATAGCACCGGTTCTCCGGTAATTGGCCAGGCGATGCCGAGCGTGGGATCGTTCCATACGATGCAACGCTCAAATTCGGGCGCCCAGTAATCGGTGGTGTTATACAGAAACTCAGCGGAATCGGATAACACCACGAAGCCGTGCGCGAAACCGGCAGGAATCCACAATTGCTTCTTGTTTTCCGCGCTGAGGATCTCTCCCACCCATTGTCCGAAAGTTGGCGAAGAGCGGCGGAGATCGATTGCGACATCGAACACCTCCCCCGCCACCACGCGCACCAATTTTCCCTGTGCGTGCTGGATCTGATAGTGCAAGCCGCGTAACACGTTATGCGCGGAACGCGAGTGATTGCTTTGCACAAAACAGACGGACTTGCCAATAGCGGATTCGAATGCGCGCTGATTAAAGCTTTCATAGAAGAAGCCGCGATCGTCGCCGAAAACACGCGGTTCCAGCAGAAAAACATCGGGGATGCGCAAGGGTGTCGCCTTCATCAAAATTCCCGTTTCAAAACTTGCTGCAGGTATTGCCCGTAACCGTTCTTGGCCAGTGGCAACGCCAGCGCTTCGAGTTGCGCGGCATCGATCCAGCCTTGCCGGAAGGCAATTTCTTCCGGGCAGGCGATTTTCAGGCCTTGGCGGTGCTCGATGGTAGCAACGAACTGACTCGCATCGAGCAACGATTCATGCGTGCCGGTATCCAGCCAAGCATAGCCGCGCCCCATGATTTCGACGCTGAGCGCGCCATGTTCCAAATAAATGCGATTCAGATCAGTGATTTCTAGTTCGTTACGCGCCGATGGTTTGAGAGTCTTGGCGTAATCCACCACATGGGCATCGTAAAAATACAAACCGGTCACGGCATAATGCGATTTCGGCTGCTCGGGTTTTTCTTCCAGGTTCACGACCTTGCCACCAGCATCGAATTCAACCACACCGTAGCGCTCCGGATCGTGCACGTGATACGCGAAAACACTCGCGCCTTGCACGCGCTGCATCGCACTCGTCAGCAAATGATGGAAATCGTGCCCGTAAAAAATATTGTCGCCCAAAACCAGTGCCGAGTTATCGTTACCGATAAACGATTCGCCGATCAGAAAAGCCTGCGCCAAACCATCGGGAGACGGCTGTTCGGCATAGGAAATATTCAAGCCCCACTGGCTTCCGTCACGTAATAATTCCTGAAAATTACCCACGTCACGCGGGGTTGAAATCACCAGAATATCCCGGATCCCGGCCAGCATCAGCGTGCTGAGCGGATAATAAATCATCGGTTTATCGAATACCGGCAGCAATTGCTTCGAAATCGTTTGCGTCACCGGATAAAGCCGCGTTCCGGAACCGCCGGCCAGCACGATGCCTTTTCTCCGTGGAAGCGTGGATAGAGTTTTGGAAGTATTGAATATTGGCATAAATAAAAACCCGGATTTTCAAAACGCATCAATGTACCGTTTTCATCCGGATCCATTCATTAAAAGAATGGCGATTGTACTATATCCGCTTCCCGCTCCGGATAATTGCACGATGCCGGGATCATTGCCGCCGAGAATCGCCATTATCCGCATCACGCAACCAGCGATTCCGCAGCCGGTTCATGTAAAATGATGCATTATGATCGACTTGCAACATTACCATCGCTTAGTCAGAAAACTGGCGCCTTACTGGAAGTTACTCTTGCTGGCATTATCCGCCATGCTGATGGTAGCGGCATTGCTGGCGTTTCTGCCCCTGCTCGTTAAGCACATGCTGGCAGGCGCATTTGTCCTGCAAGACCCATCGCTGATACAAACCACGTCGCTGACGATGGTTGCAGTATTTGCCGCGCGCGCATTGGCAGGTTATATCAGCCTTTACGCCACGGGCAAAGCCGGTGGCAAGTTAGGCGCGGATCTGCGCATGGAATTCTTTAACAAGCTGCTGACACTACCCATCCGTTGTTACGCGCATTTCAATTCTCATCAAACCAGCGCACTGATAGCGCATATCAACACGATTGCGCAAACCACAACGGGGCAAATCGCACGGTTAACGCAAGATTGCCTGACGATCATCGCATTAATGATTTGCACGCTGCGCCTCAATCAAGAATTTGCCATTCTGCTTCTGCTGGCGATACCGCTCATTCTGCTGATCCATCAAATGACGCAAAGCCGCTTCAATAAACCCGAGTATCAACACTCACCAGCGGCTGGCGATCTGATTGAACACTTAGCGCAATCCGTCGCGCACTACAGAAAAATCAGGCTGGACGGCGGACAACATCATGAAAGCCAACGTCTCGGCAAAATTTCCGCAGCGAATTATCAAGCCGACATGCTACACGCGCGAATCAAGGCCATGGTGATTCCTTCAGGTCAGTTCATCATGATGTTGATTATGCTCGCCGTGGCCTACATTATCGCGTTGCAAGCAATCAATGGCGCACTCGATCTGCCCGAAACCGGCGCGCTGATCACCATCGTATTGCTGTTCATCCTGCCGGTACAGCGCATCGCCAATCTCCCCAAGCAGCTGGAGCACGATCAAACAACCCTGGAAGCCATTTTTGCATTCCTCGATCAGGCATCCGAACAGGATAGCGGCACTCTCGGCACTTCGCAGGGTTGCGCCAAGCTGATATTTGACCAAGTGCGTTATGAAGACGACGCAGACGCGAAACCGATTCTCAATCACATGCATTTCACTCTACGGCCGGGTGAGGTCGTTGTGTTTACCGGCTACACCCCGGAAGAAAAAAATGCATTGATCGATCTAATACTGCGCTTGCGGCAACCAGCCAGCGGAAAAATCTTACTGAATGACCAGCCACTGCCGGATATCCAATTAAACCGCTTGCACGCCAACGTCGCCTTGGTTTCCCCGGATACCTTTCTGCTCGACGACAAAATTGCCGGTAACATTGCTTATGGTGCGATGCGTTGCAGCAACGAAGCAAAAATCACCGCGGCAGTGCAGGCATCACACGCCATAGAGTTTATCCGGCACATGCCCGAAGGCTTGCAAACAGATATCAGTGCCAAAGGCACAGCAATCACTCAGCACCAACTGCTGCAGCTCGCCATTGCGCGCGCATTCGTGAAAGATCCTCGCATCCTGATCCTGGATGAATTATTCACCCCCCAGGAACCCGATCCGGTAAATCTACTGCCCGTCTTGGAAAAGTTGATGCAAAACCGCACCACGCTGATTTTCAATCCATCGATCCCGCAGTTGCAAAAGATCGATCGAATCTTTGTGCTGGAAAATGGATGTATTGCCGAAAGCTTGAGAACACCGGGCAGTTTTCAGCACACTTAACCCCATTCAAATGCGCCCCGCTGCCGTTTCTTCCGTCGATGCAAGGACGCGCTGATATTCAAGTGCGCACTACTTGCCGTTCCATTCCTTACTGTCATATTCCGGCACCCAGTTCACCAATTGGTCCCGGACTTCTTGATCGCTTAACACCGAAATTTTGTTCAGCCACGCCGTCATATCGGACAGCCATTGCCCATCCACTTGGCGTGCTTGGGCAATACGCAATTTTTGATGCGGTGTCGGCAATGTGCTTTCGCTGGCGGACAGTAACTCTTCATGCAGTTTTTCTCCCGGCCGCAATCCGCTGAAAACGATCCGGATGTCGTCTTCTCCCAATCCGGATAAATGGATCAAGTCATTGGCCAGATCAACAATTTTGACTGGATCGCCCATATCCAGCACGAAAATTTCCCCGCCGCCATTGGTTCCGCCCATCAATGCCGCTTGCAATACCAATTGCGCCGCTTCGGGGATGGACATGAAATAGCGCGTCATTTCCGGGTGAGTAATGGTAATCGGGCCACCTTTGGCAATCTGCTCGCGAAATTTCGGAATAACGCTGCCGGTACTTCCCAGCACATTACCGAAACGTACCATCACAAAACAAGTCGGGCGCGATTGGTTATTCCGGTCCGGCTGGTTATTCTTAGCCGCAATGGATTGCTGCAAGGCTTGGCATACCATTTCCGCCAGGCGTTTGCTGGCGCCCATGACGCTGACCGGATTGACCGCTTTGTCGGTCGAGATCAACACAAATTTTTCCACCGCAAAACTGATCGCGACCTGTGCCAGCACATGCGTGCCCAGCACATTGTTCAGCAGTGCCTGGTAAGCATTCTCTTCTTCCATCAGTGGTACGTGCTTATAAGCGGCGGCATGAAAAACCACGGCGGGATGGAATTGCTCGAACAATTGCATCATGCGCGCGCGATCCTTAACGTCGCCAATCACAAACGACATTTTCATCGCGGGGAAGCGCGGCAGAAATTCCTCCTGAATGCTGTAGAGCGCAAATTCGTTCAATTCCAGAAAAACGATACGCTCCGGTTCAAATGCAGCCAGCTGGCGGCACAGCTCGGAACCGATCGAACCGCCCGCTCCCGTCACCAGAATGACTTTTCCCGTCAACAAACCGTGCAGCCCGTCATCGTCCAGAACCACCGGCGCTCTACCGAGCAAGTCATCCAGCTGGATTTCGCGGATATTCGTCACCATGGACTTACCGCTGATCAAATCCGCATACGACGGCACCGTCATCGCTTTCACGTCGATTTCCGAGCACATTTCCAAAGCCTTGCGGTGAATCTGACGGGATACCGACGGTGTGGCGATAATCACATGCTCGACATTCAGGGTGTGCACCCAGTGCGGCAACTCGCCGATCTTGCCCAGCACCCGGATCCCTTGCAAACGTGTGCCCAATTTGCGCGGATCGTCGTCCAGCATACCGACCACATGCCATTCCCGGCTTCCCGTCAAAGCCTTGACCAGATTCACCGCGGTACTACCCGCACCAATGATCAAAACCAGTTTGGCTTCATTACTTTCCAAGCCGGACAAGCGGCGCTCTTTCCAGGCACGATAGATCAAACGGCTACCGCCCATGATCAACATCAACAGCAATGGCACCAGCACGGCCACCGCCCCTGGAATTTTAGTCAGCAAACCAAACAACCACAGCAGCAGCAGCTCGGTTAACGTGCCGGACATCACTGCCACAAAAATCCGCTTCAAATCAGGCAGACTGGCATACCGCCACAGCCCTCGATACAGTCCAAGCCACAAAAAGAAACCACCTTGCACCAGCACCAGCCAAGGCAGCATTTCCAGCAATAACTGAGCCGAATCAGCCGGAATCTCAAAATTGAAACGGAATAAATAAGCCAGCCACCACGCCACCCCGATCGCAATGAAATCATGGGTGAAAGCAATCAATGTGCGAATTCCGTATTTTTTGAGAAGCATGCTATCCCCGGTTGGAATAATATTTCCGGTGGCCATCAGAAAGAAACATGAGCAGCAAATAAATGCTTCCCCAGGCCACGGCGACCCTGCTTTGCACCGTCAGATCCTGTCCGCCCGCCCAGACCGCGCAGCCGCCAGCAGCCAACATCAGCGCATAGCTTAATAACGCGGTATCGCGATGCCCCAGCCCGCTTTGCACCATACGCTGATAATAGTGTTCACGATGCGCCTGCCAGATTTTCTCGCCGCGCATCAGGCGCTTGGCTATCGTTACCGTCGCATCCGCGATGAAGGGTGAAAATATCAGCACTGGCACCCATAACGACCAAAGTTGATCGAGCCACCCTAGTAACCCCAGCGCCGCCGCCAGGAAACCGAGCGGAACTGCGCCCGAGTCGCCCATGAAAATACGCGCGGGATGAAAGTTGTACCACAAAAAAGCCAGGGCCGCCGCCGCTATCGAAAAATTGATCACGGCAAAATCGTTATCCCCAGCCAAGTATGCAAACAAACCATAGTATCCAAACCCTATTACCGTCATTCCGCCGGCCAGCCCATCCGAACCATCCATGAAATTATACAGATTGGACATCCAGATCACTGCGGCTGTAACGCACAGCACAGTCAACCCGCTCGTGACATCCAGTAAAAAAACCGCAGCAAACACGGCAGCAACAATACTGTGAACCAGTAACCGGCACCACACCGGCACATGCCGGATATCGTCAAGCAATGATATTACCATCAGTAAGCCGACACCAGCCCAAACGGCTAGCGGAATAGCTACGGAAAAACACAACCATGTGATGAGTACACCCGATAACAAACCCAATCCGCCGAGACGCGGTACGGGCACAGTATGAAGCGAACGAGCATTGGGATGATCCAGCCCCCAGCGCGCCTTTCTTTTAATCAACCATAAAATGGAGAGGAATGATAAAACAAACGATAACAGCGGCGCTGTGATAATTGTCACGGGAAAATCCAACACCTACCTTAATGACCGGATTATCCGGGGTGAATCAATAAAAAAATAATCCACTTTCTCATCGTGCATGACAAGAAAGTGGCATCAGAAAAACAAACTCAACTAGCCTAAAAAACCTTAGAACATAGGCTTAGCCGCATAACTCTTGTGTGCAGCAGCAGCGGCGGTACCACGTTCCACTTTTGCGCCCATATCGGACAAAATGGTTTCCAGCGCATTCAAGCAGAAAATCACATTTTCGACGCGGCAGGATGTACCCATCAAGCCAAAGCGCCATACTTTTCCGACGAAATCGCCAAGCCCTGCGCCAATTTCAAGATTATACTCATCCAACAGGCGGCGGCGCACTTCTTTCTCATCAACACCGGCAGGAACAAATACGGAATTCAGTTGCGGCAAACGATGTTCCTCTTTCACCACATAATTCATGCCCAAGGTCGCGAAACCGGCTTTCAGCGCTTCGTAGTTATAGCGATGACGCGCCCAGGAATGCTCCAGTCCTTCTTCGTATATCATCAACAGTGACTCATGCAAGCCATACAATGCGTTGGTCGGCGCGGTATGGTGATAAGTCCGGGCGGACGATCCCCAGTAATTCAATAACAGGCTGATATCCATAAACCAGCTGTGCACCTTGGTTTTACGATTTTTAACCAGCTCGGTCACACGATCGGAGAAACTCACGGGCGATAAGCCTGGCGGACAAGACAAGCATTTTTGGCTGCCGGAATAGATCGCGTCGATTCCCCATTCATCCACTAGAATTGGCGTTCCACCCAGTGAAGTCACGGTGTCGACAATCGTCAGGCAGTTGTATTTACGTGCGATCTCGCACAGTGTCTTGGCATCGGATTGCGCGCCTGTCGAAGTCTCGGCATGAACAAACGCAACGATCTTGGCATCCGGATTCTTTTTCAGCGCATCTTCCACTTTCTGCGGATCTACCGGTTCACCCCATTTATCGTCGACCACCACCGCCACACCGCCATGACGCTCCACATTTTCGATCATGCGGCCGCCAAACACGCCATTGCGGCACACAATCACTTTATCGCCAGGTTCGATCATATTGACGAAACACATTTCCATACCCACCGATCCAGGCCCGGAAACCGGGAAGGTCATGCGGTTTTTGGTTTGGAATGCATAGCGCATCAAGCCCTTGATTTCTTCCATCATCTCGGTAAAAACAGGATCCAAGTGACCCAAGGTCGGACGCGCCATGGCGTTCAGCACGCGCGCATGCGTATCCGATGGACCAGGTCCCATCAAAACACGTTGTGGCGGATAAAAAACAGTAGCTTTCTTTTCGGGGCGAAAATCTTCGGTATTCATGAACAATCCTAAATTAATAATAGAGTCTGATTTATTTTTGTAAAAGGGTGATTCTAACAAGTGAACGCAGAGTTTACTATAAACAACGATACGCTCAATAAATTATCCTTATGGATAGGCAAAGAGATTTTCATAACAAACTGAATTTTGAGCGATTAAAAACCATACATTACGAAACACCGGATCGAAAACGGGCTCGCGCACAAGACTTGACCCCTCTCGTTTGTGCAATACAACGGTGGTTTTGATACCATCTGGTTTGTTCACAAAATTGAACCTTCAACGGGTGAGGTTGCAAATTTACTATGATTGTTTCCATCTCATGCGCTTTCTTTTGAAAAATCCGGTTGTATCTCTGATCATTTTTCTCATGCTGACCGCCTGCGTGACACCGCCCACACGGAATGAATTACTTAGCCAGAAAGTCATTTTCAGTCGCAACAGCAGCAAAAATTATCTCGAAATTGCGAAATGCCTAAAAAGCGATGATGGTTTTCCTTTGCCGAAACAGCAACGCCACACCTGGCGCGATATCAATACTTATTTTATCTACCATGAATCTGTGCAAGTGGATGGATACCCGCAGCTACACGACGAAGCTGCCAAAATTTACTACATTACCGAGATTCACGATCCCAAGTATTCAGGGAACATCAACCAACCGATCACTCACGGCAATGGAAGCTGGATCATGACGATCAAAGATACTGGTAATGCGCAAAACACCCAGTCCGAAATCGAAATTCGCAGCAGCCAAAACCCGCTGAGTGATTACCCGCCAGTTTCTTATACACCGGATCCTAACGCCTCACTCTCTCAGCGTTTGTACAAAGTGGAAACCATTGATCATTGTTTTTGATTGTGATGCCGAGGTTCCTATCGGCACCCCAACCTACCGCGCTTCATATACCAATTCCTTTGTTATTGAGTGAAATATTTATCTGCCAAATTCATCTCTTTTTTAAGGTGAAACTTTACATGCTTCGATAATTATCCAACAGGACATCATAATTGTCGTCTAACAATATTCTAGATTCGCGACCTGGCCCCGAATGCGAATGTGCAATGGTAGACCCCAATGCTGGTGCTGGGAGCTCATTGTTATACATTTTTTTGATCAATCTGATTGTCGGGAAGTATTTTTTTAATCTTATTTTTTAGGTTATCACTGATTGGATAGCTTTCTATTTCTTTTAGAATTTCATCATTGCTGTGCCCTTTTTCCTTAAGTCCTTCAACTACTTTTTTTCCAATATACTCAAACGTTTCTCCTGCTAATGCATCTACTGCCAATGCAAGAATGGCAACAGCAGCCACTCCACCCAAGATCCCAAGAGGGCCACCCAAGGTTGACAAGGCCATGATGGTCGCCGCCCCACCTGCCAATCCAGATGTGGCTGCAATTGCAAGGATAATGAGACCGGGAATACCAATAGCTACCAACTTACTTACAACAGTGTCAACAGATACAAACGACTCTGCCCGAGCATTTTTAGGAACCAATATCGCCCCGGAAACCACGCCAGCCATTGCTAGTAAAAATTTTCTTCTTCCTTTATCAGAATTCATACCACCCTCCCAAAAATGAAATATGCAATTTTTTAGTTCATTATGTTCAACTACAATTAGACGTCCGAAATGACACAATATATTACGTCACAAATGAAACCCAATACGGTATTGTTCATGGCATCCTCTTATTTTTAAGCTAATCAACCGGTTTGGCCGTCATCATACCAGACTTGTTTAGACCCACGAATACAGGATGAAAACAGCCAGACGCTGGAGCCAGCGCTCTGCAATTCACCTATCAAATCAAGCAATAGCGCAATCTGCAAAACCATTGCTTTTTCCAAATCGCAGAGTTAGAATTCCGTCCGTTACCTGCTTGCCAAAATGCCAGTTGAACGATTGGCGGCATAGCAACTCAAAAAGCGGTAACACAATGGGAAACTAGGGTTCCGGCCAATCCAGTAAACGGTGTCAGGTCCAAGAGTTTCCGGTCTCGTGATAGCGAGGCTCCACGGAGGGATAAAAGCCCGGGAGATTAAGCGTAATGTGCTCGAAGTACATTACAATCCCGGTAAACCCTTTGGTATGGAGACTGGTTATGTCAGGTTCAACAAAACAAATCCCATCTTTGCAGGATGCCCATGTAACCGGCGACGCGCTCAATCGTAGCATGAGTGTCTGGCACAGTTTCACGCTCGGTTTTGCGGTGGTCTCGCCGGTGGCCGGACTGTACGCCATCATCGGTGTGCAAACCGTGGTCGCCGGTGGCGGCTGGTTTGCGGCATTGGCGGTTTGTTTGGTCATGCAGTTATTGGTGGCTACTGTTTACGCGGAGCTGTCTTCACAATTCCCGATTGCTGGTGGTGCGTATAAATGGGCGCGGCAGCTCGGTGGTGCGATAGCCGGGCAATATGCCGGTGTGATCTATATTTGCTCCACCATCGCCATGGTCACGACAACCGCTTATACCGGCGGTTTCTGGCTGGCGATCTTCAGCGGATTGCCGGATGAAGGCGGCGGTACGATGGTACTTTGGGGTGCGCTATTTTTGTTGCTTTGCACGCTCCTCAATCTCGCCCCGGTCAGTATTTTCAATCTAGTGATCAAACTGGGTGTTTACGCGGAAGTCGCCGGGTCATTCGGCGTGGCGCTTTTGCTGTTTCTTTTTTTCCGCCAGCATCCTTTCATGGAATTATTCCAGCACATGGGTACCGGCACAGCACCCAGTGAAATGGCGGCTTTCCTGGCGGCACTGGCCATTGCCGGCTGGGCTTTTATCGGCTTTGACGCCTGCTCCACCACCGCCGAAGAAACCCATCAACCGAAGCGCATGGTGCCCCGCGCCATTTTCATGTCGCTGCTGGTGGTCGGCACGGTGGTTTTATTCAATTCAGCGGCGCTGATTCTGGCTTTTGAACACGACACCTTGAGAAATTCCAGCCATACCTCCGATCCGGTCACACCGCTGATTGCCAGCAGCATCGGCGATTGGTTCGAGAAACCTTTCCTGGCCATCGTGATGACTGCTTTTCTCGCTTGCGGCGCATCGATGGTCAAGTACACCTCGCGCATTGTGTATTCGATGGCGCGGGAAGGCAATATGCCAGCCGTGTTGAGCCAGGTAACGGCCAGCAAAATCCCGCGTAATGCCATTCTCTTCACCGTTCTGCTGGCAGGCTGCGGATTGATCTTCGGGCTCAATGACGACGCCGTGGCCACCATCATCGCTTTCGGTACCGGCGGTTTATACGCCATGTTCACGTTCACCACGGGCTTTGCCTTGTTTGCCCGGCTCACCGGACGGTGGAATCCCGCATTGGGGGAATTAAAGCTGGGTGCATGGGGATTGATCATCAATTGCCTGGCGTTTATCTGGTCATTATTTGAGCTCATCAACATCGCCTGGCCGCGTCCTTATGCGATTTCCGCGGATGCGCCGTGGTGGCAGTTGTGGGCAACACCACTGGTGCTGAGCAGTATTCTAACCATCACAACACTCTATATACTGTGCAAGAAATGGATGCAATCACAATAAATCCATTTTTATAAGGAATCCATCATGAATCAGCAAAATAACATCATCTGGCAACAACTGATCCCAGGCGGATGCCACTGGTCTGGCGTTGTACGCCGCGGCACCACGCTGCGTTTGACCGATGTCGACGGAGGCGCGAATGCCGCCGTGTTGTTCTTTAATCAGGAAGAAAAGCTTGAACGCTACAACATGGCCGACACCCTAAAATCGCAGCATACTTTCCGCCTCACTAAAGGGCATGCTTGTCACTCCGATATGGGACGGATGTTTTGTTGCATCACGGCGGATACCACAGGCTGGAACGATACCGTATGCGGCCTGAGCGACGCCGATTTGATCCAGCAAAAATATGGTACCGCGCGCTATCAGGAGCACCGCAATGAAATGTTCCGCAGCGGCCTGGACGGCATGTTGATCGAATTGGGCAAATGGGGATTGGGCATGCGCGATGTCGTCGCCAATATCAATTTTTTCAGCAAAGTCACCGCTGATTCCGCAGGTGATTTGAAATATCACTCCGGTCACAGCAAAGCGGGCGATTATGTCGAACTGAGTTTTGTCATGAATACCTTGGTGATATTGTCCGCCGCGCCGCACCCGCTCGATCCGGTAAAACCGTATCAACCCGGCGCAGTCAATCTGGAATTATTCGATACGCCACCGGATGCAACCAGCGAATGCCTGCATATCGCCGAAAATATTCGCGCATTGCAGAACGCGCAACACTTTTATTGCGAGGGTGAAAAATGAATACCTCTACTCTATTTGTAAGCCAGCTGGATCCCAGCCAAGCGGTAATCGATGAAATTTGCCCAGCCGGAGAACCGTGGGCGCATCTGATCAAACACGGACAAACCTTCCGTATCGTTGATTTGGAAGGCAACCAGGCCGTCGATACGCTGTTCTATAACGCGCACGACGCGCAAGAGCGCTACAGCGCAACCGATACCGTCAGCCGCCAGAATAAGCTGTACCTGACTTCCGGCAGCAAGCTGTATTCCAATTCCGGCAATGTCATGCTGACCATCACCGCCGATACGTGCGGGCGGCATGACACATTGGGTGGCGCTTGTGCGGCGGAAAGCAACACCGTGCGCTATGCCTTGGAAAAATTACCGATGCACAGTTGCCGCGACAATTTTCTGCACGCCTTGGCGCATGATCCGCTATGTCAGCAATTGGGCATGGGCAAGCGCGACTTGCCCAGCAACATCAACTTCTTCATGAACGTGCCGGTCACACCGGACGGCGGACTGGAGTTTGCCGATGGCGTTTCGGCCCCCGGCAAGTATGTCGAAATGCGCGCAGCAATGGATGTCTTAGTGTTGATCTCGAATTGTCCGCAGTTGAACAATCCGTGCAATGCCTATAATCCGACACCGATACGTTTACTGATCTGGGATTAATCCGATAGCGGAGGAACCGTATGTTCACCAAAGTACTCATCGCCAACCGCGGCGCCATTGCTTGCCGCATCATCCGCACGCTGCGCCGCATGAACGTCACCAGTGTCGCGGTATACACCGAAGCCGATGCGCTATCGCGGCATGTCAGCGAGGCCGATGAAGCCTATTGCATCGGTGAAGGCGTTGCGGCTGAAAGTTACCTGCGCACCGATAAGATCCTGGCCATCGCGCAGCAATCCGGCGCGCAGGCCATCCATCCCGGTTACGGGTTTCTCAGTGAAAATGCGGATTTTGCCGGGCAGTGCGCGGCGCACGGCATTTGTTTCATCGGCCCTACCCCGCAGCAAATGCGCGCATTCGGTCTGAAACATACGGCCCGCGCCCTGGCGCTGGAAAATCAGGTGCCACTGCTGCCCGGCACCGGTTTGCTGGCGAATCTCGACGATGCTTGCCATCAGGCCAAGCATATCGGCTACCCCGTCATGCTCAAAAGCACCGCCGGTGGCGGCGGTATCGGTATGCGCTTGTGCTGGAACCAGGATGAACTGAGCGGCGCTTATGAATCCGTCAAAAATCTCGCGCAAAATAATTTCAAGGATGCCGGTTTATTTCTGGAAAAATTTGTCGACCAGGCACGCCACATCGAAGTACAGATCTTCGGCGACGGTAACGGCCAAGTCGTCGCATTGGGCGAGCGCGACTGTTCCATGCAACGGCGCAACCAGAAAGTCATCGAGGAAACACCCGCGCCCAATCTGACGCCGCAACTCCGTCAAGCCTTGCTGGACACGGCGGTACGCCTTGGCAAAGCGGTCAATTATCAATCCGCTGGCACGGTGGAATATATTTTTGACGCCGCCAACGGCCAGTTTTATTTTCTCGAGGTCAACACGCGTTTGCAGGTTGAACATGGCGTGACCGAGGAAGTAACCGGCATCGATCTGGTGGAATGGATGGTGCGGCAAGCTGCGGGCGATTTACCGCCGCTCGACTCCTTTACCATCGAACCCCGTGGCGTATCGATTCAAGCGCGGGTTTATGCCGAGAATCCGGCCAAAGACTTTCAACCTTCCAGCGGCACGCTGACAGCTGCGGAATTTCCCGCTGCGGCGCGCGTTGAAACCTGGGTCGAGCGCGGCATCGATGTATCCGCGTTTTACGATCCGATGCTGGCGAAAGTCATCGTGCACGCGCCTGACCGGGAAAAAGCCATTGCGCGGTTGCAGGATGCATTGGAAAGCAGTTCGTTGCAGGGAATCGAAACCAATCTGGATTACTTGCAGCAAATTCTGCGCAGCACCGCTTTTCAGAACGGCCAGTACACCACCGGCTTTCTCAATGGATTTCACTATCGTGCGCATACCTTGGACGTTTTAGTCCCCGGCGTGCAAACCACCGTGCAGGACTATCCCGGACGGCTCGGTTACTGGCAAATCGGCGTACCACCCTCCGGGCCGATGGATGCGCTCGCGTTCCGCTTGGCCAACCGGCTGGTTAATAATTCCGCAGATAAAGCGGCGCTGGAAATCACATTGACCGGCCCAACGTTGCGTTTCAACAGCGATTGCCTGATTGCCGTGACTGGCGCGGCGATCGAAGTCTATTTGGACAGCGAGCCGCTGCCCCTATGGCAATCGCACGAAATCAAGGCTGGTGCGATTTTGCAATTCGGCAAAATCAAAGATCAGGGTTGCCGGGCATACCTCGCGGTGCAGGGCGGATTTCAAGTACCGGATTATCTCGGCAGCAAATCAACCTTTACACTGGGACAATTCGGCGGCCACGCCGGGCGTGCGCTGCGAGCGGGCGATGTGCTGCACATCGCGGCGGAATACGAACCGGCGCAAACTGTGCTGGCAGCGGAATTGATCCCCCGTTACACGCATCAATGGGAAATCGGTGTTTTATACGGCCCGCACGCTGCACCCGACTTTTTCACCGCTGCGGATATTGAAACGTTCTTCAGCACGGATTGGAAAGTGCATCACAATTCCAGTCGTACCGGTGTGCGCCTGCTCGGCCCGAAACCGCAGTGGGCGCGCAGCGACGGTGGCGAAGCCGGTTTGCATCCGTCCAATATCCACGATACCGCGTACGCCATCGGCGCAGTCGATTTTACCGGCGACATGCCGATCATCCTGGGGCCGGATGGCCCGAGCTTGGGCGGTTTCGTCTGCCCCGTGACCGTGGCTCATGCCGAGTTATGGAAAGTCGGACAACTCAGACCGGGCGACCAGATCCGTTTCCGCCCGCTGACCATGCAACAAGCGCAAGCGCTGGAAAAGCAGCAGAACGAATCGATCCGGTTATTGCATTCGCCTCCTGTATTAGCATCCAGCGGTGCTATTGCAGCGCTGCCGAGTCCGATCCTGCATCAGATCGCCGAAGGCCCGCAGCACATGGCGGTCACGTACCGCCAATCGGGCGATCACAACTTGCTGGTGGAATATGGCCCGATGGTGCTGGATCTGGATTTGCGTTTTCGCGCGCATGCCTTGATGGAGTGGCTGCAACACGCCAATTTGCCCGGCATTATCGACCTGACGCCGGGAATCCGTTCGCTGCAAATTCATTTCGACGCGCAAATTCTGCCGCGCGACAGCCTGCTGCAAACCTTGCTCGCCGCGGAACAATCGCTGCCGGATAGCGCCAGCATGTCGGTGCCGTCGCGTATTGTGCATCTGCCGCTATCCTGGGACGATGCGGCAACACGCCTGGCAATTGAAAAATACATGCAATCGGTGCGCAGCGACGCGCCGTGGTGCCCGAGCAATATCGAATTCATCCGCCGCATCAATGGGCTGGACAGCATCGAGGATGTGTACCGTATCGTGTTTGACGCCAGTTACTTGGTTCTCGGCTTGGGCGATGTGTATTTGGGTGCGCCGGTTGCCGTACCGTCCGATCCACGCCATCGCCTGGTGACCACCAAATATAATCCGGCGCGCACCTGGACGCCGGAAAATGCCGTGGGTATCGGTGGTGCGTATTTGTGCATTTATGGCATGGAAGGCCCCGGCGGCTATCAATTTGTCGGGCGCACGCTGCCGGTATGGAACCGCTACCGCCAAACCACCGATTTCAAGGATGGCAAACCTTGGCTGTTGCGTTTCTTCGACCAGATCCGTTTTTATCCGGTCAGCGAAAGTGAATTGCTGAAACTGCGCAAGGATTTCATCCGCGGGCAATTTCAACTGCGCATCGAAGAAACCACGTTCAGTTTGCAGCAACATCACCTATTTCTGCAGCAGAACCAAGCGGCGATTCATGACTTCAAAACCCGTCAGCAAGCCGCCTTTGAAGCCGAGCGCGAGCGCTGGAGAATCAACGGACAAATGGAATTTGCCAGCGAATCGGATCTCGATGAAGCCGATGCGCAAAGCGAGTTGGATTTACCCGAAGGCAGCCACGCCATCGCTTCTCCGGTCACCGGCACCGTATGGAAAATACTGACCCAGGAAGGCCAGCAAGTCAAAGCGGGCGACATCCTGATCGTCATCGAAGCGATGAAAATGGAAATTACCGTGGAAGCTCCACTCAGCGGCACTGTTGAACGCATTCTGTGCCGCCAGGGGGATGGTATCTCCGCCGGGCAGTTGCTCGTCGTACTGCAGAAACATCAAACTGCGCCATGACTGACGATCATTCACAAGCACAAAGCAGAAAAGCCTACTGGCTGGAGCGGTGGGAACGGAATGAAACCGGTTTTCATCAGACTGGCATCAATCCGTATTTGCTTGAATTCTGGCAGACATTGCAACTAAACCGCGACAGTACCGTCTTCGTGCCGTTGTGCGGCAAGAGTCACGATATGCTTTGGTTGCGTCAACAGGGACATGCTGTGCGGGGTGTTGAATTAAGCACTACAGCGGCGCAGGCATTTTTCAGCGAAAACGGTTTGACACCACAGAGCCATGCGCACGGCCGATTCATGCACTGGGAAGCGAATGACATCGCTATTTTGTGCGGCGATTTTTTCGATCTAGGCACACAAGATATGCGCAATGTCAGCGCCGTGTACGACCGCGCCGCGTTGGTGGCGCTGCCACCGGATCTGCGTCAGTGTTATGTGGATCATCTGTTGCGGATTCTTCCGGAAAATACGCAAATCCTGCTCATCACACTCGACTATCCGCAGCATGAAATGACCAGCCCGCCTTTTGCGTTATCTTTCAATGAAGTAACCGCTCTGTTCCAGGCACATGCTGGAATCACCCTGCTATCGCAGCACAATGTGCTGGCACAAAATCCGCGTTTTCAGGAGCGCGGAGTCAGCCGCTTGGAGGAAAGTGCGGTTCTGCTGAAAACATTCGCGCGATAACATCGCGGCAGCCGCGCCAAGATTGCTGACGAACTTACGCTGTATTCCGGTTTTCCTGGTCGATTAATAATTGCTCAAATTCTTGCTGGGGAACCGGGACCGAATAAAGAAAGCCTTGTACATAATCGCAACCGAAATGCGTCAGCAGATCCTGCTGCGCTTCGGTTTCAACGCCTTCCGCGATGGTCTTGATATCCAGTTTATGCGCCATGACAATGATAGCTTCTACCAGCGCGCGATCGGTGGCATTGCCCATTAACTGATGTACGAAGGAGTAGTCGATTTTAAGAAAGTCGATATCGAATTTTTTCAGATAAGACAGCGAGGAAAACCCGGTGCCGAAATCATCGATGGAAACTTCAATGCCATTATTGCGAAGCTCCAGCAGATTCTGTTGCACCACGGCAGAATCCTTTAACAACAAACCTTCGGTAATTTCCACATTGATGCAATCGCCGGGCAATCCCAGCTGGATCAGACTGTCGAGCCAGCGGTAATCATTCATGTGTTTGAACTGGATCGGCGAAATATTCACACTGATTTGTATGATATAACCCAGTCTCTTCCGCCATTGATCGATCAGATCGATCGATTCCCGGAATACCATTTCGCCGATTTCCAGGATTAAGCCGCTCTCCTCCGCCAGCGGAATGAAGATGGTGGGGCTGATCATGCCGCGTTTCGAATGATTCCAGCGCAGCAACGCTTCGGCCTTGACAATGCGTTCGCTGGACAATTCCAAGATCGGCTGATAATAAACACGCAATTCGTTCTTGACGATGGCCTGCCGCAAGTCTTGCATCAACAGCATTTTTTCATGTGCCGCTTGTTGCATGGAAGGGGTGAAGTAGCAAAAACGATTACGCCCTTCCAGTTTCGCCGCATACATCGCCTGGTCCGCATGCTTCATCAGGCTTTTCCTGTCAGCGCCGTCTTGCGGATAAAAAACGATACCGATACTGGTGGAGATGTAATGATCAGCCCGGTTATGCCGGAGTTTAAATGGTTTGTTCAGTTTCTGTGTAATCTGCTGCGCGATCGCTGCAGCTGCTTTATTATCGCCACACTTCGATAAAATAATCGCAAATTCGTCCCCGCCCAAACGGGCAACGATATCGGTTTTGCTGGCACAGGATTTAATGCGCAAAGCGACTTCTCTCAGCAGCTCATCCCCTTTGTCATGCCCCAGCGTATCGTTGATATCCTTGAAATGATCCAAGTCCATCAGTAATAAGGACAACGGTGATTTGCTGCGCTGCGACTTCTTGATTTCCTGATCCAATAATTCTTTAAACAAATTGCGGTTGGGCAGTCCAGTTAGTGGATCGTAATTCGCTTGAAACAGAATGATTTCGTCTTTTTTCTTTTTTTCGGTGATATCGGAAAACTGCGAAACATAATAATGAACATCCCCGGATAGATGACGGATCACACTGATATTGAGCCACTTGGCATAAATCGAGCCATCCTTGCGCAGATCCCAGATTTCTCCCTGCCAGTGACCCTCATCCAGAAGCTTGCGCTTCATTTCCTGATAAAACGCTGCATCATGCCGGTTTGAGCGAAACATAACCGGATCTTTACCCAGAACATCCGCTATCTCGTACCCGGTCATGCGGGTAAAGGCCGGATTAACCTGAATAATCCGGTTGTTCTCATCCATGACCATAATGGCTTCATTGCTCGACTGATAAATCGCGGCCGCAAGACGCATCGAGTCGCTCGCCTGTTTTTGCTTGGAAATATCCTGATAAATTCCGAGCACACCGATGATTTCTTTCCGGGTACTGAGCAGCGGCACCTTGGAAGTCTCTATCCAAAGCGTTTCACCGGCGGCATTATTCAAGGCTTCTTCGTAATACAGCATGGATGTTCCCGAACTAATCACCCGCTTGTCGTCATTACGATAGTGGTCGGCTTGATCCTTTGTCCAGCTCAGATCGTAATCAACTTTACCGATAATTTCCTGCGGCGATGTCATCCCGGCATCTCGCGCAAAAATAGGATTGCAACCGAGGTAACACGACTGCTTGTCCTTCCAGAAAATCCGCGCCGGAACCGTATCGACGATCGTTTTCAGCAAATTGCGCGATTCCGCCAGTTCGGCTTCCTTCATTTTCAGGTCACTAATGTCGGTGATCGTGCCGACAAACCCCTGCACAGTACCATTCTGATCACGTTCTGCCTGTGCCTGTCCCAGAATCCAGGACGTTGTCTGTTCTTTAGTTTGAGAACGATACTCGCACATAAACGGCTGTTGCCACTGCACTATTTCATTCCATTCCGCGATGACTCTTTCCCGGTCCTCCGGATGAATGGCTGCAACCCATCCATGACCTGCCGCTGCAATAGCATCCAAGCCAGTCATATGGCACCAGCGTTCATTCACGTATAAATAGTTACCCGCTGCATCCGTGCGATAGATGCCGACTGATGCAGCTTCGGTCAAACTGCGGAAAAGCTGCTCATTTTCTCGTAATGCAGTCTCCATTTGCTTCTGCAGGGTCGCATCAACTAATACACCGTGCCAGCGTGTATTGCCATCGGCTTCCCGCTGCGGTATCGAATAGCCACGCAGCCATTTCATCCCCTTGGGCGTTTGCACGGGAAACTCATAAAACCAGAGGGTCAGCTTTTCCATGGAATCCTGGATGGATTTTTCCAAAGCCGGTACAGCATGGCTGGGTATCATTTGAAACAAAATTTCAACATCCGCCATGCATTCAGCCGAAGTGCGTCCAATTAAGTTTTCTATCCCTTCACTCATGAAGGGAAGTGATCGGCATCCGGCGGCATCGACACAGAATTCATACACTGCGCCCGGTATGCTGGCGACCAAATTGCGGAAACGCTTTTCACTGGCTTGCAGCTCGGCAGTCCGCTGAATTACGGTGTGTTCGAGATTTTGCTTCAGTGCCAGGCTTTCCGCTTCGACCGCTTTACGCCCGGTAATATTCCGGAAAATGCCGCGCGTCGCAACCGGCTGGCCATCTGGAGCGTACAGGCTGACATTGCCTTCGACCATGATGGTTTGCCCATCTTTAGTCTGAAAAGGGACCTCGATTAATCCGGCATTTTCTCCCGCCATGATCCGCCGAATGAATTCCTGACACTGCATATGGTGACTGGGATGAACGACATTGAAGATAGTCAACGTCGCCACTTCGCCGTCTGTATAACCAAGCGCTTCGCGCCAGGCGCGATTGACAAAAAGAAGACGGCCATCCGGTGCAACGCTCTGAATTAAATCTTTTGTATCATCGAACAATTCTCTCAATTGTTGTTCGCTCAGAACAATCGAAGCGGGAATTGCGGCATCGCAATCTAAAGGATCCTGCGGAACAAAACCATCACTATTCATGCAATGAACTTACAATAAGAAAAAATTCGGGGTCGTGCTGTTGCTCAATCTTCGATATCGAGAGATAAAATTTCTCTCTAAAATACAGATGCCTGCGAAGTATAGCGTATATGCAACTATTAAAAAATAGGGAATATATCCTATAGAAATGGGTTGAATTAACGGCTACTATCATTCGCCGCAAAAACCGGTGACCGGTATTAAAGCTGAAATGACCATGGCAGCGACACGGCATCAGCGTTACGTAAAGCTGGCCAACGCTGAAAATACACCGCGATAAGCGTATTTAACAGTCAATCATCCGGCGTACAAATATTCAGATACAAATACTTTCAAATTAATAGGTTAATGAATCTGCGCATTGAGGTTACACCCGTATGTGACAAAAGTCACAAGCATAATTTGAATATAAGGGTATATTTCCTCTCTGTTTTCATCTTCAAAGGTACTCAGTAGGTATTAAACTTAAAATCAGTTATCGCAATATCGATAGAAATATCGAAGCCGGAATGTAAAAATTGTCGTGATACTTTTACTGAGGAAGATGTTTTTACATTCGACCGTAGCTTGTGCGATGAATGATTTTATGACGAGGCCCTTTAATCCCTATTGCTTGCAATAGGGATTTTTTTTGCCCCGGTTTAGTCGGTCACCAATACGGGTGTTATGGCCATTTGCTGGCTGATGGTGTTGGCTGCCAGCTTCGCAACCGTTTGATCGGGATAAGGACCGGCGTGAATTTTATATAAGCCGTTATTTTTTGTAATACTGACGGCATCTTTGAGCGATGGAAGCTTCTGCCGGACTTGCGTGAGAAAATTATGCGCGTTATCGGATGAGCCGAATGCGCCCAATTGCAGGTAAACCATATTCATCACCGCATCGCTATCGGTTGCAGGCAACGATGCGGATGGTCTGGCGCTGGCCAATGCGGCCGAACCTTCCGGCACGATGCTTTCGACTTCAACGTGGCCGCTGCCGCCCGCCAAAATACCCAATTTATAGGCTGCGGTATACGACAAATCGATCAAACGGTCAGACAAAAACGGCCCGCGATCATTCAAACGCACGATCACGGATTTGCCATTATCCAGATTGGTCACTCGGGCATAACTGGGCAGTGGCAAGGTAGGGTGAGCCGCGGTCATGGCATACATGTCGTAGACTTCGCCCGAGGCGGTATTATTGCCATGATAACGTCGGCCATACCAGGAAGCGATTCCGCGTTTTTTATATGACTTCAGTTCCGTCATTGGTTTGAAGTTTTTTCCCAATGCGACATAGGGCTGCATATTGGCCTGCCGCAACGGTTCAGCCCTGGGCACGGCATCCGGAACCAGATGCAGGTCATCCGGCGGGTTATCCTCCGGGCCATCATCCAGATAATATCCTCCGCCTTTTCTGGCGGCTGGATCAGAACTCTTGCCGCTATCCGGTATGGACGCAACCCATTTGTTCTTTTGCTTCGATGCGGCAGTACCCTGATATTGCGGCGTAGTGCTGCAAGCGGTCAATAACGCTAACACCATCACCGAGGCCATTCCAGCGCTCGGCGCAGTTCTTGCGGACAAGTAGTGATGCGCTTTGTGAAATCTTGAATACAGGTTTGTCATGTCTTTACAAGTTTAGGATGTGTCTGAATACTCATCAAAATACCAAAACCAAGCAACATTGTCACCATCGACGTGCCGCCATAGCTGATCAACGGCAGCGGAACACCGACGATCGGAAGGATACCACTAACCATACCCATGTTAACGAAGATATATGTACAGAAAGTCAGTGTAATTGAACCGGCAATCAATCGCGTAAACTGTGTCGAGGCATTGGCGGTAATCACCAGGCACCGCCCGATCACCAATAAATACAGCAGCAGCAATACTGTATTCCCCATCAAACCGAACTCTTCGGAAAAAACAGCAAAGATAAAATCAGTGCTCTGCTCCGGCAAAAAATCCAGCTGCGTCTGCGTGCCGTTCTGCCACCCTTTGCCTACAATCCCGCCGGAACCGATGGCGATGGACGATTGAATGGTGTGATACCCCGCACCGAGCGGATCCTGTGAAGGATCAAGCAGCATGATGATGCGCCGCCGTTGATAATCATGCATGATTGTCCAGAATACCGGCAAACTGCCCGCCACCGCCACCAATAATCCGGCAATGATGCGCCACGACAACCCCGCCAGAAACAGCACGTAAAAACCGCTCGAGGCAATCAGAATGGCGGTGCCGAGATCAGGCTGGCGCAGAATCAGCAATACCGGCAACAATAGCAGCACCGTCGCACCGATATAGTCCTTCAGACGCAACGTAATCTCATGCTTGTCGAAATACCAGGCCATCATCAGCGGTATGGCGATTTTCATCAACTCGGACGGCTGGATGCGTGTCACGCCGATATTCAACCAGCGTCTGGCGCCATTGTTGATTTCACCGAATAAAGCCACGCCGACCAGTAAAACCAGCCCCAGGATATACATGGGCAAAGCCAGCCGCATAATCTGCTGCAACGGAATATTCGCAACCAGCCACATGATCACTAGCGCGATCAGCATGTTGATCACTTGATTGCTGACCCTAGTCATATTCGCCCCGGTGGCGCTGTAGAGCACGATCAATCCGACAGCCATCAATGTCAGCAGCCCGATCAACAACAAACTATCGATATAGCGTGTCAAAAAATGCCAGATTTTTTTAATGTCGTCCATGCTTTCAGTATAGTGACGGATGCATCATCCGTAATCGCCTGCCGGTTTGTATTACCTATAAATGTTCATGATGATGATCATGATCCGCGGCAGGTTCGGCCAATTGCGCAATCGCCGCTTCGGACGGTTTTCCCAATAGAAAATAATCGAATACTTGCCGGGCTATCGGCGCTGCGGTAGAACCACCGGTTCCGGTATTTTCCACCAGCACCGCCAGCGCAATCTTGGGATTCTCGGCCGGTGCATAGGCGATAAACATTGCATGATCGCGATGCCGCTCGTTGATCGCTTTTTCATTGTAGCGCTCCCCTTGCTTGATGGCGATCACTTGCGAAGTGCCGGTTTTACCGGCGAACGTATACGCCGCATTGGCACCGGCTTTTGCCGCGGTACCGCCGGGACGGGTAACATCCACCAGCGCGTTCTTGACGATTTCCAGATTCTTCGGTTTGAGATTCAGGCTGTACAGCAGCTTCGCCGGGATATCTTCAACTTCCCCGGTCTGGCTGTTCTGAATCTGTTTCACCAGACGTGGCGCATACGCCTTGCCGTTATTCGCAATGACCATGGTGGCAAATGCCAGCTGGAGCGGCGTAGCCAGATTATAGCCCTGACCGATGGATACGGAGATGGTATCGCCAGCGTACCACTTCTGTTTATATTGGCTCATCTTCCAGGCGGATGAAGGCAGCAATCCGGCCACTTCGCCTTCGATATCAATCCCGGTTCTTTTTCCCAAACCGAATTGACCGATAAAGCTATGGATATTGTCGATGCCGAGATCGTTGGCGAGACTGTAGTAATAGGTGTCGCATGAAACAACCAGCGATTTATGCAAATCGACCCGGCCATGCCCACCCGGTTTCCAGTCGCGGTAACGGCGATCAACGCCCGGCAGGGAAAAGAAACCGGGATCGCTCATGCTGTATTCCGGCGTGCGTTTTCCCAGCTCAAGTGCTGCCAGCGCCATGAATGGCTTGAATGTCGAACCGGGCGGATACACACCGCGCAGCGCCCGGTTGTTGAGCGGTCTATCAATCGATTTGTTGAGCAGACTCCAGTTTTCCTGATCGATACCGCCGATAAAAAGATTGTTGTCGTAGCCCGGCTTGCTGACAAACGCCAGCACTTCTCCGTTATTCGGATCCAATGCAACCAGCGCGCCGCGGCGGTCGCCAAATGCTTTTTCCGCAGCTTCCTGTAACCCGAGATCCAGCGATAAAATCAGATTACTGCCGGAAAGCGGCGGCGTGCGTGACAATACGCGAATGGAGCGGCCTGCCGCATCGGTCTCGACTTCTTCAAAACCGGTGATGCCATGTAATTGTTTTTCATAGCTCTGTTCAATACCGATTTTACCGATGTGCTGAGAACCGCGATAATTATGGAGCTCACCATCGCGTTCCAGTTGATCGAGATCCTGATCGTTGATGCGGCTGATATAGCCGATGATATGCGACACAATCTCCTTCTCCGGGTATTGCCGCAGCACGCGCGCCTTAATTTCAACCCCCGGAAAACGGTAACGGTTAACCGCAAAAGTGGCGATTTCCTCATCAGTCAAACGGCTTCGAACTGGCAGGCTTTTAAAGCGCTTACTTTCCTTCAGCAATTTTTTGAAACGCTGGCGATCGGTCGGGGTGATCTCGATAATGTCGGCCAATTCATTCAACGTCACTTCAAGATCCTCGATCTGACTGGGCACGACTTCCAACGTGTAGGCGGAATAATTTTGCGCCAGTATCCTGCCGCTACGGTCATAAATCAGACCGCGATTGGGCACCAGCGGCGAAATGGAAATCCGGTTCGCTTCCGCCAGCGTCTGATAGTGTTCCTGTTGCGTAACCTGTAAATAATAGAAACGCACATACAAAATCAAAAACAGAATCAATACAAAACCCGCGCTGATACTGAGGCGAAGACGGAATTTATGTAATTCGGCCGGATGATTTCTCAGTTCAACATGTTGCTTCATAATGCATCAGGATCTGGTTTTTGCCGCAGCAGCAGCGTAAACAGATAAGAAACAGGCACCCAGAGTAGTGCGCCCGCAACCGTAGCTAAATAATATTGCCAATCCGGCAATAAAGAGTCCGTCGATAGTGCAACCAAAACAATGGCCCATTGCATCATCAGCAGCACCAAACCAATCTGCGGCGCTTGTTTTACCGGAGTAAATAGCCGCAATCGGCGGCCAAAAACCAGGGTGAGATAGACCACGATACAATAAGCCAAGGCGTGCTGCCCCAATATGCCGGCGTTGCCGACATCCATCATCAATCCTAGGCCGAAGGCAATGCTCATTCCCATTTTGTGCGGATAATTAATATTCCAATAGGCGATCGTAATCGCTAAAAAATCCGGGCGTAACAACAGAAATTCGCCCTGTAGCGGCAAGAAATTCAGAATCAACGCAGCAATCAAACTGGCAGCGACAAACCAATTACTGGCAGGCACGAATACATCCTGTCTGATGTAATGGTCCTTGTTGACATGACCCTCTTTAATTTTTCCCGGGTTCAATTGCAGGTATCTCTTGAGATTCGTTGGATTCGGGTTGCACCAGAGCCAGAACCAAAACTTGCCGGTTCCGGTCCACACCGGCAACGGGTGTGCTGATAATCTGCGCGAAATCACCGGTCGGGTCGCGCTCGATTCTTAACACCGCCGCGACAGGAATACCGGGAGGATAAACCCCGCCGATACCGGAGGTAACCAGCAGATCGCCTTGCTGAATATCCGTGTTCACGGATAAATAACGCAACTCCAATTCATCGTTTTTACCGGTACCGGATACCACCGAACGTAAACTATTGCGCACCACTTGTACCGGCACCGAGTGATCCTTATCGGTCAACAGCGTGACTTCCGATGACCAAGGATACAACTGCGTAATCTGCCCGACGATGCCTTGATCATCAATCACCGCTTGACCCAACTGGATATGATGCTGACTGCCTTTATTCAAAGTAATTTTATGACTGAACGGGTCGCGCGGCGTGGACAGAATTTCCGCCAGGACTGCTTTGGTTTTAGTGGCTGTTTCAATCTGCTGCACCGCGCCCAGCAGTTTACGCAATTGCACATTCTCGACTTCCAAGGCATGCAATTTCAGCAGTTGTTCACGATTGTCGAGATAGATCCGCCTGAGCTTTTCATTTTCTTCCAGTAAATAGAAACTGGCGATGAATTCGCCGATTTGGTCGTAAATGTTGGCGGGAATATAAGCGATTTTCTGCAATGGAAAGATGATCACCCCGATGGTCTGGCGGAATTGCGGGAAATACTTGAGACGCGTATCTTCAGCGATGAGCAAACAGGACAGCAAGATGAATACAAACAGCCGTGTGAACGGGCCAGGGCCATGTCTGAAAAACTGAGGAACTGTTTCCATTACGCCCCGTATTCAAATATCGTTTTATTTTTCAACCAATAAGTAAAGAGATAAAAATAATTAACCTGCCAATTGATTAATCACGGGCAAAAATGCCGATGGACCGATCCATATTCTCCAGCGCGATACCGGCGCCGCGCACCACGCAGGTCAGCGGATCATCGGCGACAATAACGGACAATCCGGTTTCCTCCATCAATAACCGGTCAATATCGCGCAACAACGCGCCGCCACCGGTCATCACCATGCCTTTGTCGGCAATATCCGAACCCAATTCCGGCGGCGTATGTTCCAGTGCCGATTTAACCGCGCTGACGATGCTGTTCAACGGTTCCGCCAGCGCTTCCAGAATTTCGTTACTGGAAATGGTGAAACTGCGCGGTATGCCTTCCGCCAAGTTGCGGCCTTTCACTTCAATTTCGCGCACTTCCGAACCGGGAAAAGCCGAACCGATTTCCTTTTTAATGATTTCTGCGGTCACCTCGCCGATCAGCATGCCATAGTTACGGCGGATGTAATTAATGATCGCTTCGTCAAACTTGTCCCCACCCACCCGCACCGAATTGGAATAAACAATGCCGCCCAGTGAGATCACGCCAACTTCCGTGGTGCCACCGCCAATATCAACCACCATCGAACCGGTGGGTGATTCAACCGGCATATCCGCACCCAGCGCCGCCGCCATCGGCTCCTCGATCAACTCCACCTTGCGTGCGCCTGCGCCATACGCCGCTTCACGAATGGCACGGCGTTCCACTTGCGTGGAACCGTACGGAACGCAAATGACAATACGTGGATTGGCGGAAAGCAGGCGCGGCGGATTCACCCGGCGGATAAACATCTTGAGCATCTGCTCGGTCACGGTAAAGTCGGCAATCACTCCATCCTTCATCGGGCGGATCGCGGTAATGTTTCCCGGTGTGCGGCCCAGCATTTGCTTGGCGGCGAGACCCACTTGCTGGATCATTTTTTTGCCGTTGGCCCCGCTTTCTTCACGGATTGCGACTACAGAGGGTTCGTCCAGCACGATACCTTGGCCGTGGACATAAATCAGCGTATTCGCCGTGCCCAAATCAATCGCCATATCTGTCGAGAAATAGCTTCCAAGGATATTGTTGTTCAAGAAATTAAACATAGTGGCAGAATCCGTTATTAATAATTATGATGAGAGCGAATAATAAATAAAACCATCAAAAAATAATACGCCGGTTAAAACGGGGCATGATACTCTAATAGTTATTTGAATATAAGGTTACCGATTAAAATGACTTTATCTGTTAGCGACGTAAAACGCATTGCTGATCTGGCGTATATCGAAATTGACGACAATGAGGCCAAAGAAACTTTGACTCAATTATCCGGTATTTTCAATTTGATTGAATCCATGCAAGCAGTTGATACATCGACAGTGGAACCCATGTCTCATGCGCAAAGTGTCGTGCAGCGTCTGCGTGAAGATGAAGTTACTGAAACCGACCAACGCGAATTATATCAATCAATAGCACCGCAAGTCGAAGCGGGACTCTATCTCGTTCCACAGGTTATTGAATAAACCAGGAACAGCAGTAGCGAATTGAATCAAAGAAAGCAATAAAATTTAGAAAACCGCCATTATACGCAACATTTTATTTTTCTCTCATCAGTAAATCCATGTTTAACGCCAGCCTTAAACAGCTCTCGATTCAGCTCGCCGGAAAGAAAATTTCCAGCACTGAACTGACCAGCGAATTCCTGCAACGCATCAAGCAACTCAACCCGGAATACAATGCTTTCATCACCGTCAATGAAGAACTGAGCCTGGCGCAAGCACGGGCAGCGGACCAAATGATCGCCGCAGGACAAGCCGGTCCGCTCACCGGCATCCCGATCGCGCAGAAAGACATCTTTTGCGCCAAAGGCTGGCTGACCACGTGCGGTTCAAAAATGCTGTCGAATTTCGTCTCACCCTACGACGCCGGAGTTATCGAGCGCTTCAACCAAGCCGGTGCGGTGAATATCGGCAAGACCAACATGGACGAATTCGCCATGGGGTCGAGCAATGAAACGTCCTATTACGGCCCGGTGAAAAACCCCTGGGATCACGCCGCGGTACCCGGCGGCAGCTCGGGCGGCGCAGCCTGCGCGGTGGCCGCCAGATTGGCGTGCGCAGCCACCGGCACGGACACCGGCGGCTCAATCCGCCAGCCCGCCGCCTTGTGCGGCATCTCGGGAATCAAACCGACCTATGGACTGGTGTCGCGCTACGGCATGATCGCGTTTGCTTCCAGCCTCGATCAAGGCGGCCCGATGGCCAAATCGGCGGAAGATTTAGCGCTGCTGCTGAATGTCATGGTCGGGTTCGATGCGCGCGATTCCACCAGTCTGCAACGCGAAGCCGAAGACTATGCGCGCGATCTGCAAAAACCGTTAGCGGGCTTGCGCATTGGGCTGCCGAAGGAATATTTCGCTGCGGGCATGAGCAACGATGTTGCCAGCGCAATCGAGAAAGCACTGGATGAATACCGTAAACTGGGCGCGCAAACGGTCGAGATTTCATTGCCGAACGCGCCGCTGGCGATCCCGGTTTATTACGTGCTGGCGCCCGCCGAGGCATCGAGCAACTTATCCCGTTTTGACGGTGTGCGCTACGGTCATCGCGCCGAATCGTACAGCGATCTGGCCGATATGTACCGCAAATCGCGCGCGCAAGGTTTCGGCCCCGAAGTGAAACGGCGCATTCTGATCGGCACCTATGTGCTATCGCATGGTTATTACGATGCCTATTACATCAAAGCGCAAAAGCTGCGCCGCCTGATCGCGCAGGATTTTGCCGACGCTTACCAGCAATGCGACATCATCATGGGGCCGACTACACCGACGGTCGCGTTCAATCTGGGCGAAAAAAGCGGCGATCCGATCCAGATGTATTTGTCGGATATCTACACCAGCGCGGCCAATCTGACCGGCATGCCGGCCATGTCGATTCCGGTTGGTTTTGGCGACAAAAACCGTCCCATCGGTTTGCACATCATTGGCAATTACTTCAAGGAAGCGCAAATGCTCAACATTGCGCACCAATACCAATTGGCTACGGATTGGCATAACCAATCGCCGGTTTAAAATTAACCTTCATTTGTGAAATAAATATTTAGCTGGAAAATTCATTATGCAGTGGGAAATTGTCATCGGTCTTGAAGTTCATGCGCAACTTTCAACGCACTCCAAAATCTTTTCGGGCGCTTCCACCGCCTATGGCGCACCGCCCAACACGCAAGCGTGCGTGATCGATCTCGCGCTGCCCGGCGTGCTGCCGGTGCTGAACAAAGGCGCGGTCGAACGGGCGATCAAATTTGGCTTGTCGGTCGGCGCGAAAATCAATTCGCCGTCCATTTTTGCGCGCAAGAATTATTTCTATCCCGATTTGCCGAAGGGCTATCAAATCAGCCAATACGAATTGCCGGTGGTTCAAGGCGGCACCATCGCGATTCAAATCGACGGCGCTGAAAAAACCATCCATCTGACACGCGCGCATCTGGAAGAAGACGCCGGCAAATCGTTGCACGAGGATTTTCACGGTATGAGCGGCATCGATTTGAACCGCGCCGGTACACCGCTGCTGGAAATCGTCTCCGAACCGGACATGCGTAGCAGCGCGGAAGCGGTGGCGTACGCCAAGACACTGCACGCGCTGGTACGCTGGATCGGCATCTGCGACGGCAACATGCAGGAAGGCTCGTTCCGCTGCGATGCAAACGTTTCGGTGCGTCCGCGCGGCACGGAAAAACTCGGTACACGCTGCGAAATCAAGAATCTGAACTCGTTCCGCTTCCTGGAAAAAGCCATCGACTACGAAGCCCGGCGGCAGATCGAAATCCTCGAAGACGGTGGAGCGATCCGCCAGGAAACCCGGCTGTACGACGCCAACAAAGACGAAACCCGCACCATGCGCACCAAGGAAGACGCCAACGACTACCGCTACTTCCCCGACCCGGATTTGTTGCCCGTGGAGATCTCCGCGAGCTGGATCGAGCAAGTCAAATCCGCCTTGCCGGAATTGCCACAAGCGCGCCGCGACCGTTATGTCGCCGAATTCGGGCTGTCCGCTTACGATGCCGCGGTGCTGACCGCTTCGCGCGAAACCGCGGATTACTTTGAAGCCGCCGTCAAACAATTGCCCGCGCAAGCCAAACTGTGCGCCAACTGGATCATGGGCGACATCAACGGGCAATTGAACAAGGAAGGCATCGACATCAGCGCCTGCCCGGTCAATCCATCCCAGCTCGCCGCGCTGCTGACGCGCATCGGCGACGGCACGATTTCCGGCAAAGCCGCTAAAACAGTGTTCGAGAGCCTATGGAACGGCGAATTGGACAAGAATGTCGATGCCATCATTGCCGCCAAAGGCTTGAAGCAAATTTCCGACGACAGCGCCATCGAAAAAATCGTCGACCAAGTCCTCGCCGCCAACGCACAGCAAGTCGCCGACTATCGCGCCGGCAAGGAAAAAGCCTTCAACTCGCTGGTCGGCCAGATCATGAAAGCCACCCAAGGCAAGGCCAACCCCGCGCAAGTCAACGCCATCTTGAAGAAAAAGCTGGACAGCTAAAGCATAATCTAAAATCAAGCTTTTTCAGGCGCTACGAGAAGACATGCAGACCGGTATAATGGAAAGCGGTTATAGTGCTATACTCGAGAGCCTGTTGTAAGGGCGGAAGAAATATCCGCCGCGCCAGTGGCATCAAACGCTGAATTAAATAAACGGGGCTTTTTCTTTTATTCCGCTTATTACAATCTTCTAACGTTAAATATAATGCTGACATCCGTTGTAACCACGTCTATCAATCATGTTTTACGCAGTGAGCGGTGGGCATGTGAGCGATTGCAAACTTTTACCGGCAAAACGATCGGTATCCGGGTGCCGCCCTTGGTTAGCTTCAGTGTGCTTATTGATGCGGCAGGAGAAATGCAACAAGCCAGCAATGCGATGTGCGCGGACACGACGCTTACTTTTTCACCGTTGATTGTGTCCAGGCTGCTAACACGGGAAGCCGTTGCATTCGATGCGATCGCCATCACCGGTGATCAATCGCTAGCGGATGAATTGATCGCTATTGGTAAACAAATTGATCTTCGTGTCATTCTTGAGCAGGATCTGAGCAAAACGATCGGTGATATTCCCGCGCATCGTGTTGCCCAAGCAAGCGAGCATCTCATACGGTGGCCGGTTGACAATGTTGACCGCTTGTCGCAGGCGCTGACTGAATATTGGACCGAGGAAAGCGGTTTTCTGACAAAACCTGCGGGTATCGAACACTTCGCACAAGAAGTGCAAAACTTGCGATTCGATGCCGAGCAATTGGAACAACGATTAAACCGGCTTACCCGGTAAAACATCTGAACAATTAAGAATCAAATGCGCCTATATGCTTTCTCTCGCAGTAAACGGAATACTTATCAGACATGAATAACAAAATTTTGGCGTTGCTTTAACGGCTCCGCCAGGCTTCTCTCACCACCGCTTTCTCATCATACATGCGCCTATTCCGCCTCTTAAAAATTCAATACGTCGCGTTCCAGTTCGGATTGGACGAATTTGTCCTGAGCCATAGCCGGTTAAGGTTCCTGCGCGTCATTGTCAAGACATTAACATTCTGGCGGAATCTGGATAAACCACGCGGAGAAAGGTTGCGTCTGGCTTTGGCAACTTTAGGCCCGATTTTTGTAAAATTTGGCCAAATGCTGTCGACCCGACGCGATATATTGCCACAGGATATCGCCGATCAATTGGCCAAGCTGCAGGATCAGGTGCCGCCTTTTGCTTCTGACCTGGTATTTACCATCTTGGAAAAAGAATACGGGCAAAAGGTTGAAGAAGTTTTTTTCAAGTTTGATTCGACACCCATCGCCAGCGCATCGGTCGCGCAAGTTCATCTGGCGGTGTTGCATGACGGCACCGAAGTCGCTGTTAAAATATTGCGCCCCAATCTCGCAGAAGTCATTGCCCATGACATTGCGTTGATGGACACCGGCGCCTGGCTGGCTGAAGCGTTATGGTCCGATGGCAAGCGTCTGAAATTACGCCAAGTTGTTTCAGAGTTCGCCCGGCATCTGGACGACGAACTGGATTTAATGCGCGAAGCGGCCAATTGCAGCCAGTTACGCCGCAACTTTCTCGATTCGCCATTGCTGCTGGTTCCCGAGGTGTACTGGGATTACTGCCGCAACAGCGTCATGGTGATGGAGCGCGTCAAAGGCATTCCGATCAGCCATGTCGACGAATTAATCGCGCAAGGCACCGATATCCCGCAACTGGCGCGGGTTGGTGTGGAAATATTCTTCACCCAGGTATTCCGCGATGGTTATTTCCATGCCGATATGCACCCGGGAAATATCTTTGTCGGCAAGGATGGCCGCTACATTGCGGTCGATTTCGGCATTATGGGAACGCTCAGCGATGAAGACAAAAATTATCTGGCACAAAATTTCCTGGCCTTTTTCCGCCGCGATTATGCGCGCGTTGCGCAAGCGCACGTCGAGGCCGGATGGGCGCCTAAAGATACCCGGGTAGACGATTTCGAATCCGCCGTCCGGGCTGTCTGCGAACCGATTTTCGACAAACCGCTGAAAGAAATTTCGTTCGGACGGGTTCTGCTGCAATTATTCCAGGCATCGCGGCAATTCAATGTCGAAATCCAGCCGCAATTGGTATTGCTGCAAAAAACCCTGCTCAATATCGAAGGCCTGGGACGCGACCTGGATCCCAATCTGGATCTGTGGAAAACAGCGAAACCCTTCTTGGAAAACTGGATGTCGGAACAAATCGGCTTGCGCGGATTTGCCAGCCGGGTACAAAAAGAAGCCCCCAACTGGGCTGTCATCCTGCCGGAATTTCCCCGCCTGGTCCATCAGATGCTGTCCGAGAACCGCAATCACGAACTGGAAAAAAGAATGACCGATCTGGTCATTGAAGAGAAACGCCAGAACCGCCTGTTGGTGCTCATCGCAATTCTGTTAGCCGGATTGCTGGCTTGGCAAATATTCCAATAATCTCAAACGCCATTAATCCAAGTCCAACGATATCGTCTCAATTCGTAACCTGCCCCATACTCTATTACGAAAGCAAAAAATTTATAGCACATCCGGAAATTCCAGACACCGGAGTCTGACCACAGCCTTAAGATACACACGCTTTTCCCCTGTATCGACCCGCAGTCCTGCTCTCTTTCCGTTCGCCATAATCATTAAACCAATTACATAGCGGAATCTGGCTTTGTAAGTTTATTTTCCGGACACGGGGTTTCCGGATCATTACTGTGTTACAGTCCCTGCTATCGCTATGGCAAATTCTATTGATAAAGCCGAGCTGAAAGCACTCTATCAGCATCGTTGGCAACCCAACCTAAAAATTCCTCTGTTTTACGGCATATGGATAGGGCTTGGTATCATCGCCTGGCATGCCCCGCATTGGGCCATCGTTTGGCTCTGCTATCTAGCGATGGGTTACATGCAGATGGGCATCGTGACTTTTATGCATGATTGCACACACAGCGTGCTGTTTAAAGCCAAGTGGAAGAACTGGGCATTCGGTGTGTTTACCATGATACCGCTGGTCATTTCATTCACTGCTTTCAAAGAAGATCACCTTCTTCATCATCGTTTTAACCGTTCCGCCAAAGATCCGGATGCATTCACGATGGGCAAGCGAGGAATTGGTGATCACATCCTCTTTTATGCCTATGCTGTCATTGGCGTAGTGCTGACAGCCGCCCAGTTCGTTATTATTTTTCCCATCCAAAAATTACGGGGCGCAAAAGCACTCGCGCACTGGAGTGAAATAGCACTGCATGCGGTGGTTACCGTCAGTATTTTTGAATGGGCCAGTAGTCAGGGAATTGCAGCTGAGGTTTTTGCACTGTGGTTCTGGCCGCTCGTTTTCTTTGGGTTTTTCAATAGCATCCGTTTTGTGGCGGAGCACTATGGAACCCCCTGGAATGCCGGTCAGCTTGCCGGTACGCGCACCATTATCAGCAATCCGATGAATTCATGGTTCTGGAACAATATTAATTATCACATCGGACATCACGTATACCCAGCGGTACCTTGGTACAATCTTCAAAAACTCCATGTATTAATGCTGCCGGAGATTAACCGCCAAAATGCCATTGTCGATAAAAGCTACTGCGCGGTTTTCTTTGATGCCATGATCAATGGGCCGGAAAGTCTCAAGCGGAATATCGTGCGTAACGGAAAACGGAACGCCGCAACAGCAGGCCCTGATGCACCCTCTGCTTCCAATGGCACATCCATAAATGACGAATCGGTTTAATTATTCCTAATCCGGGTAATCAGGAAAACCACCACATGTTTGCTGGTTTGGTGCCTTCTCCATAAATTGAACCAGCACGATCAACATTGATTTTATACATTCAGTACATCAATAAACTTTGATAAAGTGTCAGTTTTCTCACCGGGAAACATAATGGCGCTGCTCGAAATCCGCAATGTGACCAAGCGGTTTGGCAATTTCACTGCCGTCGATAACGTCAGCATCGCCATCGAAGCCGGTGAATTCTTTACACTGCTGGGCCCATCCGGTTGCGGCAAAACGACATTGTTACGCATGATCGCCGGTTTCGACGCGCCCGACGGCGGGCAAATTTTGCTGGATGGAAAAGACCTCGCCGGTCTACCGCCGGAGCAACGTCCGTTTCATACGGTTTTCCAAAGCTACGCGTTATTCCCGCATATGACAGTCGCCAGCAATATCGGATTCCCACTCAAGATGGCAGGTAAAACACCAGCGGAAATTAAAACCCGGGTTGCCGAGACCTTGACGGAAGTCGAGTTGACGCCATTCGCCGATCGCTTCCCGCATGAATTATCCGGCGGGCAAAAACAACGCGTGGCGTTTGCCCGGGGACTCATCAATCAGCCGCGCTTATTATTGCTCGACGAACCACTGGGCGCGCTGGACGAAAAGCTGCGCGAGAATATGCAACGCGAGCTCATCAAACTGCAAGCCGAAGCCGGTGTCACGTTCATTTACATCACGCACGCGCAGAACGAAGCCTTGGCGTTGTCGCACCGCATTGCCGTGATGAATCAAGGCAGAATTGAACAGATCGACGAACCATCCCGGATCTACAATTTCCCGGCCAATCGTTTCGTGGCCGATTTCATCGGCAAAATCAATCTGCTGAGCGCCCGGGTGCTGGAAGTTTCCGCTGCGCATTTAAAATTAACCGTCACAGGGCTGGGAGAAGTCACAGTGCCGGTCAGCGGTCATGTCAAAGCGGGCGATCAAGGCGTTTTCGCCGTGCGTCCGGAACAAATCCGGATCGTTGCGCAATCACCGGATATCGCGGTTGAGTCGCAATTACTCGGGAAAATAAAGGATTTTCTATATATCGGCGATGTCACGACGTATATCATCGCCCTTTCCAACAACACGTTAATCGAAGCATTGCTTCCCAATTCCGTGCCGGGTCATGCTAAGCTTTTTGACATTGGCGATCCTGTCGTGGTGAGCTGGCAAGAGCAATCCGCGCAGTTTTTGCCCGATTAGCCCACCCCCCCGGCATGATTCTGTGCAGGTCAGACCGCATCTGCCGCGATCCTATTCGCTCTTATTGTTTGCGATCGCAATAAGGCTCAATGGATTCGGTAAAAAATGATCGAAACCACAAAGCTTCAAATCCTCCTCAGTCCAATGCGATCGATGATCCTCCAAGGGATTTGCCGGGACTTCTTGTTCAATAAATTCCTTAGGTGTGCTGACCAGGACAGAACCCTTGCATACGCGCTGACATTCTCTTAGAAAAATGACACCCTGCTCTTTATCAAAATGCTCCAGAATATCTATCGCAAGCACTAAGTCGTAAATTTTATCTCCCAGTGCCGGTAGCAATTTCAGCGCCTCGCCGATGAACAAATTGGTGTATGAATATTCGTGCACCGGAGTAATATAGCCTGCAAAACCTTCAATCCCGTCGATCCTAACCTTCCATTGATCCCTACTGCGTTGGCGTGCATTTGAGCCATCAATTTCAAAAAGATTTACATTTTCCAAATTGGTACGCAGCAAAAATCCATACTGCCCCATTCCAATGCCAATATCGAGAATTGATTCCGGATTCTGCTGCTCAGCGAAACCAATGATAGTGCTGAGCTGATTACTATAGCTAAATGGCATTTTCTCTTCTTTTGATGGGATTGACGTCAATTAATTGATAAGTTTTCATGGGGTCTAAGTATAGGGGAAAAATAAATGCGTTTTATACCAAAAAATGTACTGACCAAGGCGCTGCACATCGAATCGACCTGTATCAATTAAAAATCTCTTTCATGACCCTGGTGTAAAATAACCGCACGGAACTTCAAGTTTCATTCCACTGGATCCATAGCCAAATTAAAAGCATGCAAACATCCAGCCGTCTCGTAAAATGGCTCATCAGCGCCCCACCGCTCGCTTTCTTGCTGATATTCTTTGCCGCGCCGAGCTTGATCATGATCTTTACTTCATTCCGCCTGCCGGGCGAATTCGGCGGGCTGGCGCCGGTTCATATTCTGCCGGGGAATACGGGTGAAGACTCCGGTCTGACGATTGAAACGTATCGATTTTTCTTCAGCGATTTCATCTACTTCGAGATATTCCTCAAATCATTTACGGTGGCCGCCCTCACCACGGTCATTTGCATCGCCATGGCGTATCCGCTGGCGTTATTGATCGCCCGTAGCGGGAAAAAATTCCGTAATCTGATGATCATGCTGGTGGTGCTGCCGTTCGCCAGTAATTTTCTGATCCGCATTTATGCCTGGATGATCATCCTCGGCCCGGAATCTGCACTCAGTCACATGATCAACAGCGTATTGGCGGTTTTCGGTATGGCGCCGGTCACCCTGCTGTTTTCTCCGTTCGCAGTCTTGATTGGAATGATTTACGTGCACTTGCCGTTCATGATTCTGCCGCTCTACACCAATCTGGAAAAACACGACCCTATTCTGCTGGATGCCGCGCAGGATCTCGGTGCGAACCGCTGGCAGCGCTTCCGGTACGTCACTTGGCCGCAGTCGCTGCCCGGCATATTTTCCGGATCGGCGCTGGTTTTCATTCCCGTTCTCGGCATGTTCGCCATTCCCGACATTCTGGGTGGAACCGGCGACATCATGATCGGCAACTTGATCAAGGATCAATTCCTCGGCACGCGCGATTGGCCGTTCGGTTCGACGCTTTCCATCATGCTGACGCTGGCGGTACTGGGCATCGCCGGATTATTTTCCTGGCTTGCCAAGCCGGTCACCCGAATTACATAAAGCCATGTCCAATTTTCGTGCAAATCAATCCCCATCGCACCGCCTGACCGCCCTGTGGGTCGTATCGATTCTGGTGTATGCCTTTTTGTACATTCCGCTGATCATTGTGGTCGTATTTTCATTCAACGATTCGAAACTCAATGCCGAATGGGTAGGGTTTACATTCCACTGGTACAAAGCGTTATTGCACAATCATGAAATGCTGCTGGCCGCGCGCAATTCATTGTTCATCGCGGTCAGCGCCAGCGTTCTCGCCACCTTGCTGGGAACCATGGCCGGTTTGGCGATTCATCGCTACAAGCTCAAAGTATTACCGGTTCTGGCATTCACGCCAGTCGCCATGCCGGAAATCCTGCTGGGCGTTTCATTGCTGTTGTTCTTTCTACAGGTACTCAACCTGACGCTGGGCATGCTCTCCATCATCATCGCCCATACGACTTTTTGCATTGGATTTGTCGCGATTATCGTACGCGCACGCTTGCAGGGAATGGATGAATCCATTTTTGAAGCAGCCCGGGACCTGGGCGCAACACCATGGCAGACTTTCCGGCAAATCACCCTGCCGTTGATCAGACCGGCCATCATCGCGGGCGCTTTGATGTCATTTACGCTGTCGATCGATGACTTTGTCATTACGTTCTTCACCAAGGGTGCCGGAGAACCGATTCTGCCGATTCAAATCTATACGATGATCAAAGTGGCGGTCACGCCGGAAGTGAACGCCGTCTCCACTTTGTTGATGCTGCTGACTTTAACGCTGATTATCATCGCCACGCGATTCGATAACAGCATGCTGGGTAAATCCTAATCGTCATGATTGATTCGTTGCCGCGCTGGGTTCGCTTGAGTTTGGCATTATTCTTCGTTCTGGCGGCCGGATGCACGCCGCAACAAGACGATGCCGTGCACGATCAAGCGGCTGCCCGCGTACTGCAACTATTCAACTGGAACAATTATATCGCGCCGGAAACGATTGAACGCTTTGAAGCGCAATGCGATTGCCACGTCGAACAAGATTATTTTTCCGACAATGAGGAAATGCTCGCCAAACTCGCCGCGGGCGCAACCGGCTATGATTTGATCGTACCGACCGGCAACGCCCTGGATACCCTGATACGCCAAGGCGTTCTGACTCCGCTGGATAAAACATTGCTGCCGAATCTGAAGAATATTCATCCCGCTTATCTGAAAACACGCTTCGACCCGGACAATCGCTATTCCGTCCCGTATGCTTACACGCTGACATTACTGGGATTCAATACCAGCAAAATGCGCGAACTGGATTTACCGGCCGATACCTGGGCGCTTATCTTCGAACCGGAATACCTGCAGAAAATTAAGGGACGCGTTACCGTGCTGGACAGTCCGCGCGAGTTGATGGCGGCGGCATTGTTATACTTGGGTTACGCCGCGAACGATCAAGATGAGGCGCATTGGAATCAAGCCAAGGAACTGATCATCCGCGCCAAACCTTACTGGGCTGCATTCAGTAACACCAGTTACATCCGCGAGATTGCCATCGGCGATTTGTGGGTGGTACATGGTTATTCGAACGATTTATTTCAGGCGGCTATGGATGCGCAAAAAACCGGACGGCATTTCACAATCGATTATGCCATTCCCAAGCAAGGTGCGGTCATGTCGCTGGATAGCATGGTGCTACATAAAAGCGGAAAACATACTGACTTAGCACATCAATTTATTAATTTCATGCTCGATGGCAGAAATTCCGCCGAGCTGACCAACCTGATCGGATCTGGCAATCCAAACCGTGATGCCAAGGCATTCATCAAGCCGGAATTAGTGCACAATAAATTAATATTTCCGGACGAGGATACGTTATCGCGACTGGAGATGATCACGGATTTGGATCACAAACAACGCCGGGTGCTCAGCCGCATGTGGACGGAAATAAAATTGCGTTAAACTGACGTCTATTTCAATTTTTTTGGGAACACTCATGAGTTATTATCAGCACCATGTTTTTTTCTGTACCAATCAGCGCGAGGGCGATGCCAAATGCTGCAACAATTTTGGTGCGCAGGAACTGCGCGATTATGCCAAGCAACGCATTAAATCGCTGAAGCTGAGCGGGCAGAGAAAAATCCGCATCAACAATGCCGGTTGCCTGGATCGTTGTGACGAAGGCCCGGTGATCGTCATCTATCCGGAAGAAACGTGGTACACGTATATCGATAAAGACGATATCGATGAAATCATCGATGAACATCTGATCAAAGGCAACATCGTCGAACGCCTGAAAATTTGATACCCATCAGTTTGCTGCGTTATTGAGGTCAACAACTTGTCTGCGGTTACTCAAAAGTTTTTCATCGATGGTCCTGCGGGTAAACTCGAGATCGTTCTGGGCGAACCTCAGTCTATGCCCAAGGGGATCGCCGTCATTGCGCATCCACACCCGCTGCACGGCGGAACCATGGATAACAAAATCGTGCATACGCTATTCACGACCTTGCTGGAACTCGAATTTATCACCGCAAAATTCAATTTCCGTGGTGTAGGCCTGAGCGAAGGTCAGTTCGATCATGGCAGCGGTGAGATCGACGATGTGCTGGCAGTCACACAGACAATCCGTGATCAATTCAGTCACCAAGTTGCGGATATTCCGCTGCTGCTGGCGGGATTTTCATTTGGCGGAGCCATTCAACTGCACGTTGCCGAGCGTCTGGCACCGAAGTTTCTGATTCTGGTCGCGCCCTCGGTGGTTAATTTGAAGGCACCGCCAGTGCCTGAAACGACACAATGCGCATTAATCATTCAAGGCGATCAGGACGATATCGTGCTACCGGAGGCGGTGTTGAACTGGGCGACACCAGCTTCGCAACCGGTCGTTATGATACCCGGCGCCGGGCATTTCTTTCATGGCAAGCTGACGATACTCAAGCAACTGATACTCAACTACTTTTCTCACCGGCTTTAAAACGGCAGCGGATTTTATTCCACCAGACGGTGTTGTATCGCGTACCGCACCAGCTGCGCATTATTCTTCATATTCATCTTTTCCAGAATGCGCGAGCGGTACGTGCTGACGGTTTTAACACTGAGTGACAGTTTATTGGCGATGGCAGTTAACGATTCGCCAGCAACAATCAGTTTAAAAACATGAAATTCCCGGTCTGAGAAGGTCGTATGCGTTAATTTGTCCGATTCCATGACCGGATTGAATAACAACTTTTCAGCTAATTCCGGATTGACGTATTTACCGCCTTTGGCCAAGCGGCGAATCACGGTAATCAGTTGATCGGTCGGGCTGTCTTTGGTCAGATACCCGGAAGCGCCCGAGCGGATCGCGCGGATTGCATATTCCTCTTCCGGATACATACTGAGCACCAATACACATGACGAAGCATTGGTCGTTAATATTCTCTTCAGAATATCCAGGCCGTTGATATCGGGCAGGTTAATATCCAGCAGCGCGATGTCCCAGTCGAATTCCCGTGTTTTCTTGAGAATATCCTTACCGTCTATGGCTTCCGCAACGACATCGATATCGTCCGTTTCATTAAATATCCTTTTAAGCCCATCACGAAATAGAGCATGATCGTCTGCAATCAGAACTTTAATCATGGATTAATTCCCCGACATTGGTTACCGCAACGGTCAGCGGTATTTTGAGTGTTACGACACTGCCCTGAGAGGGAGTGCCGGCTATTTCCAGCGTACCGCCAAACTGTTCTGTTCTCTCTTTCATGCCTATAATTCCAAATGACTCGGGATTCAGCAGTTGTGATTCCGTAATGCCAACACCATTATCTTTAATGGTAATCACAATATCCGTATCATCTTCAATGAGTTCGATATCCACTCTCGTGGCGCGCGAATGCCGGGTGATATTGATAAATATTTCCTGAATTATCCTGAAAATACTGGTTTCAAAGTTCTTGTTATTACAAGATATGGCCGATATGACGGATTCCAAGTAGCACTTTATATTAGTACGCTGTTCAAACTCACGCACTAGCCATTCGATGGCGCCATACAACCCGAGATTATCCAGTACATTAGGCCGCAAATTGACTGATACCCGGCGTGCGGTCTCAATGGCCTCCCCGGTCAAGGCATACAGCGACTTTACCCGCTCATGCATGGGATCCGCCGTGATTTTTTTTGACAGCCAATCCAGATCCATTTTCAAAACGGTCAACGTACCGCCCAGAACATCGTGTATCTCCCGCCCGATCCGGGTTCTTTCTTCTTCCCGGACATCCTGCAAGTGCGTCGTTAAATGCCGCAGATTCTCGATCATCCGTTTGCGTTCCGTAATGTCTTCAATCATGCATAAATAACATATTTCCTGGCCCTCCATCGATTCAAACGGCACCAGGGACATTTCGATCCAGATGATGGACATATCCTGCCGCAACACTCTTTTGACTATTTTGCTATCGTGAGATTGATGGTGAATGAAAAGCTCAATTTCCTTACGGTAAGACAGCACATCGTCCGGGTGAATAATATCCGATTGATTGAGGTGGAGAAGCTGGTCTACGCTGCGACCCGCGATACAGGCATACTTTGGATTGACATCATAGTATTTTCCCGTCTGCAAGTTGATTAAGGCAATTCCCAGCGGCGCTTTCTCAAACACTGTCTGGAACCGCTTTTGCGCTTTCCTGCTCCCCTCTTCCAGGCGCTTCCGCTCGATCGAATACCGGATAACACGCGCCAGAACCCCTTCGGTCAGACTTCCTTTTACCAGATAATCCTGCGCGCCTGCTTTAATCGCTTTGATCGCCAGTTTTTCATCATTCCTAAATGACAAAACTGCAATGGGAATACTCGCGGCGCTCTCACGTAGCCGGTTGATTGTCGTAATCCCATCACTGTCCGGCAATGTCAGATCGGACAGAATTAAATCAAACGGCTGCTTGCGGATTAATTCGAGCGCGGAACTTAACCGTTCGGTATGAACCACGGTAGTCTGATCGCCCATCGCGAGCTGCAAATCACTTTGCACCAGTATGGCGTCCGTTTCATTATCTTCAATCAGCAAAATATGAATTTTAGATGAAGTCATGATTAATCAAGGCTCTGACAAGACTGAAGAAGTAAACCAGAAATCCTTGATTGATTGCGCAGTTTTTATACAATCGTCAAAATCCACCGATTTTCTGATATAGCTATTTGCATGATGGTTGTACGCTGCGTTGATATCTTCCTTCGTCACAGAAGAGGTATAAACGATGACAGGAATTCTCTTGAAATCGGGATCTGATTTCAGTTCGGTTAAAACTTCCAATCCGCTTTTTCTCGGCATATTTAAATCCAGCAGGATGATGTCCGGGCGCGGCGCAGATAGAAATTCCCCTTGCCGCCTTAAAAACTCCAGTGCATAAACACCATCCTCAGCAACATACACTTCACAATTTCCTTCACAGAACGCAAAAGCCTCTTTGATCAATAACACATCGGTCGGATTGTCATCGATCATCAGGATCATTCTGGGATCAATATTTCTTTTCTGTTGCATCTTTAATAATTAACTTTCGGAATTGTGAAATAGAACGAAGAGCCGATGCCGGGCGCTGATTTGACCCAGATTTTCCCGCCGTGATGTTCCACCACTTTCTTGCAGATGGCCAAACCAATCCCGGTACCGGCATATTCGCGGCGGCTGTGCAAACGTTGGAATACCCGGAAAATACGTTCCAGATAATGCTCTTCAATGCCAATGCCGTTATCGGTGACCGAGAAAATCCATTCACTTTGATTTTCTTCTACCCCCACATGAATTTGGGGTGATTGATCTCTGCGAAACTTGAGCGCATTGTTGATCAAGTTGGTAAACAACTGAATAAACTGGAAGCGGATACCTCTGATCACGGGAAGTTTATCGTGAGTAACTACCGCGTTGCATTCGCCCACAATGACGGATAAGTCAGTCAGCACATTCTCTAACAACAGCTCGCAATCAATTTCAGCGAGCGTTTGGCACGCATTGACTTGTGCGTATGTCAGCAAATCATCAATGAGGATTTGCATCCGGTGGGTACCGGCCACCGCATGTGTAATTAACTCGCTAGCGCGTTCATCCAGTTGCTGATCACAATATTTTTTAAGTAACTGAACAAAGCTATTAATAGCACGGAGCGGTTCTTGCAGATCATGCGTGACGACATACGCAAATTGTTCCAGCTCATCATTAGAACGGGCTAGTTCCGCTACTTGCTCCTCCATTTTTTGTTCCAATTGCTTGTAATTCGTTACTTCGGTACGTATCCCCACGTATTGATAGGGTAATCCGTCGCCGTCAAGAAATGGCACTATCGTCGTGTCGACCCAGTAATACGTGCCGTCTTTGGCGCGATTCTTGATTTCTCCACGCCAGACCTGACCCTGGGTAATAGTAACCCATAAGTCTTTCATGAATTCTTTAGGATGATAACCAGAATTAACAATGCAATGATCTTGCCCGATTAATTCACTGGCCGAGTACTTGGAAACCAGGCAAAAATTTTCATTAACATAGCGTATTTTTCCGGTCTTATCGGTTATCGCAACGATGGAATGAGCGTTAAATGCGCTTTCGATCATCCGGACATCATGCGCTAGTGCATTTTGGGCGTCAGCAAGCTTTTTTTGTTCCAACCATAATCCGAGGTCACTGGCGATATTCTTTAAAAATAACGTGTCTTCATTTTCCAGCCAGCTGGTAACACGCATATCCTTGGAAAGAACACCTACTTGACCAGCGACATCGCCATTTACCAGCAACGGCACAGAAAATTTATGAATTAATACAGATTCGGGTTCACCTGCTGCATAGTAATTGCCATCAATTTCTATGAAAGGAAGAATCAGATCGTAGGGCTGCCACGCAAGCCGCATGTGTTCAATCAGCTGCTGACACAGTTCATCAACAGAATGTATCCGCAGCATGGCACGTGAAATTTCATATAAACACGCCAGTTTAGTCAGTCTCTCCTGCGTCTTGGTCTCGGCGATTCCTGAATGATCGTTGCCATCATGAGATATGCATGAAAGCAGTTGCATTCCGTGCGCTGGCATTCTTGCAGTTGATTTCACCCCGGAAAGATTTTCTTGATTATCTGGCGCATCCCAGAACACATCTGGAGAAAATTTTTCTATCCAACCGGATTCTTTCCGTGCATTCATTCACCATCAATCCATATGCATATATTCAGATATCTGATCATCGCTACCATTTCAATGATTAGCTGCCATTCCGGTTGGATACTTACTCATATTGATAGCCGTCAATAGTATCTGCCTGGAGCGTTAAAAACTATAGGAATATTCTGATTGTATTTTCTGATCATTGCTTTAATTCTCCTCATCACACCTAATAAGAATGATCTACATATAAGAGTCTTACCATCGGGAGGATTGCTCAAATCAAAATTCTGTTCATCAAAATTTCTTTTATGAGTAATTTTGATAATATTTTTTCAATTGCATATTAACCTAAAAAATTATCAAGCTATTGTTTGGAAATAAGGCAATTTATTAACTTATTTAAAAGCAATAGAAGAAATTCCGCTGATAAAATATATGCTCTACGTTCTTCAATTTCAACTTTACAATAGCCTTTCGAATCAATAAGATAATTCCTACAGAACAAACAGAATATTTTCCGTATAAAAAAGAAATCACCGACAGAATCTATTTTTTTATATACCGTAAGTCCAGTCTCATACGAACAAACCTCAAGGATAAATCATGAGACTGAATCTTCCGGTGACAAACACCGAGTATCCAATTGATGATGATACGTTAATCGTATCAACTACGGATACTAAAGGTAGGATAACCTATATCAATTCCACATTTGTCGAGGTCAGTGGTTTTTCAGAAGAAGAACTGATCGGCAAAGCACATAATATTGTGCGTCATCCTGACGTGCCTCCTGAGGCGTTTGAAGATTTATGGGCCACATTAAAACAGGGTTTGCCTTGGACCGGCTTGGTTAAAAACCGCCGTAAAAATGGCGACTTCTACTGGATCAATGCCAATGCAACACCCTTGATTGAAAATGGCCAGATCACTGGTTATTTGTCGGTCCGCACCAAAGCATCACAGACGGCCATTGAGCAAGCAGCACCAGCTTATCAGCAAATTCTGGAAGGCAAAGCAAAAAACCTGAAAATCGAGAAAGGGCAAATTGTGCGAACCGATTTCATCGGAAAGCTGCAATCTTTTCTCAAAATGACCACCAGAAAACGCATTGCACTTGCAATGACAATACCCGCTCTATTTTTATTGGCGGTCGGCGGCATAGGCTGGTGGGGATTGTCGCAAACCCAGGCGCCCGCATCACTCAGCAGCATGATTGCCACAATAACAGCAGCCGGAATCGCATTAATAGCCTATCTGGCCTACGGCATGGTCAAAAATACGCTGACACCGCTACAACAAGCGATTGATATCGCCAATAAACTAGCCGGTGGCGATTTGACGCACAAATTCTCGGTTAACCGCAGCGATGAATTTGGCGAACTACTGAAAGCATTGAGTCAGATGGGGGTTAATCTGCGCGCAACGGTGCTGGATGTACAAAAAAATGCTGCGTCGGTACGCCTGGCAACCGGAGAAATTGCTTCGGGTAATCTGGATCTCTCACAGCGCACCGAAGAACAAGCTTCTTCACTGGAAGAAACCGCATCCAGCATGGAGGAACTCACCGCGACTGTGCGTCAAAATACGGACAATTCAATCAATGCCAATCAGATCGCGATGACCGCCAGCAACATCACGACCAAAGGCGGCGAAATGATGCAAGAAGTGGTCACGACAATGTCATCCATCAGCGAAAGCTCAAGCAAAATTGCAGACATTATCAGTGTCATCGATGGCATAGCGTTTCAAACTAACATCCTGGCGCTCAATGCCGCCGTTGAGGCTGCACGAGCCGGGGAACAAGGCCGCGGATTCGCCGTGGTAGCAACCGAAGTGCGTAATCTGGCGCAGCGAAGCGCTACGGCGGCGAAAGAAATCAAAACCTTGATCGATGACTCGGTAAAAAAAGTCGATCAAGGCGCCGCATTAGTCGATGAAACCGGAAAAACCATGAATGAAATTGTCATGTCCATCAAAAATTTAACCGAAATTATGTCGGACATCACTTCCGCTTCCAAAGAACAAAACACCGGTATCGAGCAAGTCACGCAAGCAGTATCGCAAATGGATGAAGTCACGCAGCAAAATGCAGCTTTGGTCGAACAGGCCGCCGCTGCAGCCGCTTCACTGGAACAGCAGGCATACGAATTGGTCGGCGCTATTTCCATTTTCCACCTGTCACAAAGCAGCAGCAAAAGACCGGCAACCGTGACTCAACTGGCCGACAAGAACAGCACGGAGCATGATGGATTGACTGGTCATGCTACAAGATCCAAATCACAAAGAAGAGCTAAAATCGCTGTCGGCGATCACAATAACCAATGGAGTGAATTTTAGTAGAAGCCGTGCCCCTTCTCTAGTTTATTCCCGGCCTCACAACAATGGCCAGCCTAAACAGCTGGCCATTGTTGTTTTAGAATCCGTGCAAGTTAGGGTATATTCACTGAAATTAAACAGCGATAAATAACCCGAATGCCGCAGCGTAAAATAATACCCATGCCTGGAAACACAATTCCTTTGTATACAGCGCACTACACAGCACCATCCTGGTTGCCCGGTGGCAACCTGCAAACGCTCTACCCCTACTTTAATAAACCTGCACAACGGTTTACCTACCGGCGCGAGCGCTGGGAACTGGATGACGGGGACTTTATCGATGTCGACTGGAGCGATGGTTCGGACGAATCCCCTCTGGTCGTGTTTTTTCATGGTCTGGAAGGCGGTTCATCAAGCCACTATATTCTCAGTATGATCAACAATCTGAAACGCCATCACTGGCGTTGCGCCGTGATTCATTTCCGCGGTTGTTCCGGTGAACCAAACCGCTTATCGCGCGCCTATCATGCCGGTGATTCCAGCGAAATCGACTGGATGCTGCGGCGGATCACGACTCAGGCGCAAACAACCGGTACAGCGCAACCGGTGTATGTGATGGGCGTTTCGCTGGGTGGTAATGCGCTATTAAAATGGCTAGGCGAACAAGGAGAGCACGCCAAAGAACTCGTAGCCGGGGTTGCAACAGTATCTGTACCGCTCGATCTGGCGGCTGCCGGCGCCGCTCTGGACAAAGGGTTTAACCAAGTCTACACGCGCCATTTCCTGGATACGCTGAAAGACAAAGCCTTTGATAAATTGAAACAGTTTCCAGGTTTGTTCGATGCCCGTGCGCTGAAAAAATGCGCGTCGATTTATGATTTTGACAATATTGTCACGGCGCCCTTGCACGGTTTCCGCGATACCGATGATTACTGGCGGCAATCCAGCAGTAAGCAATGGTTGCCGCATGTACAGGTACCCACGCTGGTGATCAATGCGCGGAACGACCCATTCATGCCGGCATCGGTACTCCCCGCGCAGACTGAAGTATCAGCCATGGTTACATTGGAATTTCCGGAAGAAGGCGGTCACGCCGGATTCATGCAAGGCCCGTTCCCGGGAAAACTAAGCTGGCTACCGCAAAAGATTCTCAGTTTCTTCCATCACCAGTGCCAGCACATCGACTCAGAAAAAGCGCGCGACAAAAGCGTTCTGCACATTTCCGGCTAACGGTATCTTAACGCGATGGCCACTACCGGGTGCAATCTGCACCGGCCGTCCCGCACCATCCAGCATGTGCGATAACTCAACAACCTGGTTGCCTGCAGGATGAATAATTTCCAAACGGTCACCCACCTGAAAGCGGTTTTTCACCAATATTTCCGCCATACCGTTGGTTTCATCAAAACCGGTAATATCGCCGACGTATTGGCTGCGGTTGGATTCCGAATGCCCGCGCATATAGTTTTGCGTTTCCTGCGTGCTATGGCGCTGATAAAAACCGCTGGTGTAGCCACGATTCGCCAAACCTTCCAGCTCGCCTAACAAAGCCAGGTCAAACGGTTTGTTGGCCACGGCGTCATCGATCGCTTTGCGGTAAACCTGCGCCGTGCGCGCCACATAATATAGTGACTTGGTGCGTCCCTCGATTTTCAGTGAATCAACACCGATTTTGACCAGCCGCTCAACATGCTCGACCGCCCGCAGATCCTTGGAATTCATGATGTACGTGCCGTGCTCGTCTTCCATGATTGGCATGAGCTGGCCTGGACGCTCTTTCTCTTCGATCAAATACACCTGATCGGCGGCCGGATGCCGTGGAATCGAACCGCAACCACCGGACAGGGCCGATTGTTCGGATTGTTGCATCGCTTGACCGAAATCAAAATCGATTTTGCCAATCTCTTGAATGTCGCCGCTCGGATTTTCTTCGGCGGATTTCACTTTATAATCCCAGCGACATGAATTGGTGCACGTGCCCTGATTCGGATCGCGATGATTAAAATAGCCCGACAGCAGGCAGCGTCCGGAATACGCAATACACAGCGCACCATGCACAAAAACTTCCAGTTCCATATCGGGACAGTAATCGCGGATCTGCGCCACTTCATCGAGCGATAATTCACGCGACAGAATTACCCGTGTCAGGCCGATTTTCTGCCAGAATTTAACACCCATGTAATTCACGGTATTGGCCTGCACCGACAAATGAATCGGCACATCCGGCCACTTCTCACGCACCATCATGATCAACCCCGGATCGGCCATGATCAGCGCATCCGGTTTCATGGCGATAACCGGCGCCATATCGTCCAGGTACGTCTTCACTTTGGCGTTATGTGGCATGATATTGCTGGCCACGAGGAATTTTTTCCCCAGCGCATGCGCTTCCGCGATCCCGGTTTGCAGTTGTTCCAAAGCGAATTCATTGTTACGCGCACGCATCGAATAACGCGGCTGCCCGGCGTACACCGCATCGGCGCCAAACGCATAGGCAATGCGCATTTTGTCCAAAGAACCGGCTGGAAGTAAAAGTTCAGGTGATTTCAACATAAGGTAGAATAACGCTCGATTGTATAAATGACAGAGTTTCCGCGAACTCGAATTGTACCACCATGCCCGCTCACCCTGCTTTCATTCACTTACGGCTGCACAGCGAATACTCCATTTTGGACAGCACCATCCGGATTCCCGATGTCGTTGCTAAAGCGGTAGCGGATCAAATGCCGGCACTGGCGCTGACCGATCTCTCCAATTTATTCGGGCTGGTGAAATTTTACCAAAGCGCCCATAAAAACGGCATCAAACCGATACTCGGCTGCGACGTCTGGATCACCAACGAGTCCGACCGCAACAAACCGATCCGGTTGTTATTGCTGTGCCAGTCACGTGACGGTTACTTGCTGTTATCGCGCTTGTTGTCACGCGCTTACCGGGAAAATCAATATCACGGCCGGGCCGAGATCCGGGAGTCGTGGCTGCATCCCGATGAATCGGGCACACAAGGACTCATCGCGCTGTCGGGCGCCCGCTTTGGCGACATCGGCCTGGCCATTTTGCAGAACAATCCGCAACAGGCGGAAATTCAGGCTCGCAAATGGGCCGGTTTGTTTCCCGAGCGTTTTTATCTTGAAATCCAACGCGATGGCCACCCGAATGAAACCATGCTGGTGCAACAATCGCTGGCGCTAGCGCGCCAACTGAATTTACCCGTCGTGGCCACGCAGGCAGTACAGTTTCTCAACGCGGAAGAATTCCGCGCACACGAAGCCCGGGTGTGTATCGCCGAAGGTTACACCCTGGATGACAAGCGCCGCCCGAAAAATTTCACCGGACAGCAATATTTCAAGACTCAGGCCGAGATCGCGCAACTATTCGCCGATATCCCCAGCGCACTGGCGAATACGATCGAGATTGCCAAGCGCTGTAATCTGGTGCTGGAGCTGGGCGTCAACCGCTTGCCGCTGTTCCCTACGCCCAACAACGAAAGTCTCGATGAGTATTTACGCGACCAAGCTCAAATCGGTCTGGAAAAACGCATGGCCGAACTATTTCCGGATGCCCAAGTACGTACCGATAAGCTGCCGAAATATCAGGCGCGCCTCGAGTTCGAGGTAAAAACCATCATTCAGATGGGATTCCCCGGTTATTTCTTGATCGTCGCCGACTTTATCAACTGGGCCAAACACAACAACGTGCCGGTCGGTCCCGGACGCGGCTCCGGCGCCGGTTCGCTGGTGGCGTATTCATTGGGCATCACCGATCTCGACCCGCTGCGCTACGATTTGCTGTTTGAACGCTTCCTCAATCCCGAGCGCATTTCGATGCCGGACTTCGATATCGACTTCTGCCAGGACCGGCGCGAATTGGTGATCGAATACGTCAAGCAACGCTATGGCACCGGCAAAGTCTCGCAAATCGCCACCTTTGGCACGATGGCAGCCAAGGCGGTGATCCGCGATATCGGCCGGGTCATGGACTTACCGTACAACTTTGTCGATCAGCTCGCCAAATTGATACCATTCGAGATCGGCATGACGCTCAAAAAAGCGCGCCAGCTCGAACCGCAACTCAATCAGCGCGCTGCTGAAGAGGAAGACGTTCGCAACCTGCTGGAACTGGCGGAAAGCCTCGAAGGCATTACGCGCAATATCGGCATGCATGCCGGCGGCGTGTTGATCGCATCAAGCGAAATCACCGATTTTTGCCCGATTTATTGCACCGAATCGGCCGATTCGGTCGTCAGCCAGCTGGATAAAGACGACGTCGAAAAAATCGGTTTGGTGAAATTCGACTTTCTTGGACTGCGCACGCTGACCATTCTGGATCGTGCCGTCGGCTACATCCGTCAGTCACATCAACACAGTGAATCGGCCACCGATCAACCTTTCTCATTGGAAACATTGCCGCTGGATGATGAAGCAACGTATGCACTGATGCGCAAGGGTAATGCGGTCGGCATTTTCCAGTTTGAATCGCGCGGCATGATCGATTTGCTGCAGAAAGCAAAACCAGATCGCTTTGAGGATATCATCGCGCTGGTCGCGTTGTACCGCCCCGGCCCGATGGATCTGATTCCAGAATTCATCGACCGCAAACATGGCCGGAAAACGATCGAATATCTCGATCCGCGCCTGGAGCCGATTCTCGGGCCGACTTACGGCATCATGATTTACCAGGAGCAGGTCATGCAGATCGCTCAGGTCATCGGCGGCTACAGCCTAGGCAGCGCGGATTTGCTGCGCCGCGCGATGGGTAAGAAAAAAGTCGAGGAAATGGCGCAGCAGCGCGATATTTTCGTCTCCGGTGCGATCAATAACAATTTGAGCGAAGACAAAGCCACCGAACTGTTCGGCTTGATGGAGAAATTCGCCGGTTACGGCTTCAACAAATCGCACGCCGCTGCATACGCGCTGATCGCATTCCAGACCGCTTACCTGAAAGCGCATTACCCGGCCGAATTCATGGCGGCGTGTTTGTCCGCCGACATGGACGACACCGATAAAGTGCAGATTTTCGTAGAGGACAGCATCGCCAACGGCTTGACGATTCTCCCGCCCGACATCAACTTGTCCGACTACCGTTTTGTTCCCGTGGACGGCAAAACCATCCGCTTTGGTCTCGGCGCGGTCAAAGGCACCGGAGAATCGGCAGTCAACTCGATCATTGCGGTGCGCGGACAAACCGGCCCGTTCAGCGATTTATTCGATTTCTGCAACCGCGTCGACCGGCGCATCGCCAACCGCCGCGTGATGGAATCACTGATCCGAGTCGGCGCGTTTGATACCATCGACACCAATCGCGCCAGCCTGATCGCTTCCGTCGGGGTGGCGATCGAATCCGCTGAACAAATGAGCCGGGCTGCCAGTCAGACCAATTTGTTCGGTGAAACCGGCGACCATTCGCATCTGCAAACACAACTGATTCAAACCGAGGCTTGGTCCGAGCGGGAAAAGCTGCACCAGGAAAAAATCGGCCTCGGTTATTATTTCAGCGGCCATCCGTTCGATACCTACGCCGCGGAGTTGAAACGCTTCATTCGCACCCGGCTCGACCGGCTGAATCCCAGCCGCGAACCGCAACTGATCGCCGGCATCATCCACTCGGTGCGCGTACAAATGACACGCCGCGGCCGCATGTGCGTCATCAACCTGGACGATGGCAAGGCACGCCTTGAATTGGTCGTTTTTAGCGAGTTATTCGACGCCAATCGCGCCTGGTTAAAAGAAGATCAACTACTGATCACCGAAGCCAAAATCAGCAACCGCAACTACAACGGCGAAGAAAGCGACGAACTCCGCATCACCGCCGAGCAACTCTACGACCTTGCCGGCATCCGCTCACGCTTCGCCAAACAGATCAGAATCCGTTGCGATGCTAACACCATCGGACAAACCTCCAGCCTTAAAGCTTTACTAACGCCCTTCACTCCCAAGGCACAAAAACCGTACGCGAATTACTGTCCGGTCACACTGGTTTTCCGCAATGATTTAGCCAGCAGCGAACTCGAACTGGGGAATGACTGGCGGGTGTATGTGCATGATGAGTTGTTGCAGGCGTTAAAAGCGCATTTCGGGGATGGGAATGCTGAGGTTGGTTATTGAGTAGAAAAAGTACTTTTACCAGGAAAAACGTTCAACGGGGTCACGGGATTATTTACCGGCAATGGTGGCGAAAATAGACAAAAGAAACACAGCGCCGCACCACAAATCGATTGTACTTGTGCAACCGGTTACCGGTATTTTTCCTACAGTGACCGAGTCGCTATCAATGCCATACGCACCAACTCCGACATACGGCGAACTCCGGTTTTTTGCCGGATATGCTGGATGTGAGAGCGTATCGTCGCGAGGCTCACATTTGAAGTTTGTGCAATTTCTTCGGGAGTGGCATCTTGCATTAAACCGAGTAAAACTTGTTGCTCGGATGCTGTCATGTTGAACAAAGTGCAAAATGCACGAAGTGTCTCTTGTTTGATTTCCTGGTTCTTTTCGATCAGAAGTAAATAATGCGCATGATGGCTTAATGGCCAAATCGCGGCTTCTTTGAGCGGAGTTAAACGCGCATGGTGTGTATCTTTGATTGCGCCGAGTTGCGTGGAGGTAAACACAATTTCCGCATGGTGCCCGCGATCCGCCAATGCAGTGGCTTCCTCAAGGCTTGGGCTTGCGTGATGCCCAAGTGCGATGAGCCGCTCATGCCTGATCTTGATTAAACCCGGATGGTCACTTAAAAGCCGCGTCGCAGTAGCATTGCATTTTATGATTTTTCGATTTTCATTCAGCACGAATAGAGCGTGCCCGATCGAATCGACAATGGATTCTTCCAGTACGTTTTTCTGCTCTGAAAGTTTTAGCTGAGAAGTGATACTAAACGCGCGATTGAGATGATGTGCGAGATAGTGCAAATTCATCCGATCGCTTTCTTGGAAGCTATCTTGACCAACACCGCGAAAAAAACAGAGTATGACTTTCGGTGTATTGGGGTTGTCATCCCATAGATTCGTGGAAAGCACATCGCTGATGTTTTGTTCCGCCAGCCATTCATTATAAAAAGTACTTTTCAGAAAACTGCGCCGATCCACCAACATACCGCCGGTGAGTGTCTTGCCACCGCCATTCAGACCCTTATCGATACCTGCTTGCACCCAGATATCATGCTTCCGCCAATAACTTCGATAATCTTTGCCGTAGTCACTTGGAATATTTTGACTGAGCAGAAAGGGGTTATCGTAATTCTGCACTTGCAGACCGATCATATTAATTGCACTGGCGTTGAGATAAACGCTCAACCGGTTGAGCGTCTCTTTCCATTTGACCGGATTAAGTGCCGATTCATAAATAGCATCCACCAGTACATCATGCGTAGGCCTGTTGTTATTCATCGTGACTCCCCTATCACAAATTTTCCAGCAGCACAACATCAGAATTGATGATGCCAAGCATATCATAGTATTGAGAGAATGATTTCGCCTTAAGTATAAGGTTTAGGTTTAATAACAAATCACCAGATTTTTGGAATCGTTGATACGTGAAATTCCTAGTGCTGTTTATATTTGTTCATTCATTCGCAATCAACTAAGGAGGATATAAATGATGGTTACTCAATGTAAAGACTGGCAAGCTTGGTTGGACAAAATGCCGCCGAAACCCGATGAGCTTCATGTGACCGGGGATGTTATGGTTAGCAATCCAGGAGTGCAACCGACGCTGACCATGCGTGTTCCTCAGGGAATTAATCCGGCAATTTTGATGCTAGATCTTCACTTAGTTCAACAACCGGGAGTGTGGCCTCAAGTAATGACGTGCACCCCGGCACGGTTTGACAGGGTAATGCCTCCAGGCGCTTCAGATTACACCTCGGTTGAAATTTACTCGGATAGAGAACAGATTGCGCAGATTGATGTTTCTATCGTCGAGTAATAAAGCTGCCAACCGGAATGTAAGGTCAACAGGTGGTAGATTTACACAATAAGTGCAAAAAATTATGCAGCAAGCAAATCTGCTTGCTGCGAATAAATTTATATAGGGGGAATAAAATGAAAAAGCTTCTTTTTGTCTTGCTTGTCACGACAAGCACGTTAACCGGTTGTGCAAGTTTTATACAAACTAAGCATGCGAGTTACGATAGCATCAACACGGGTATTTCATATTATCTCCCTAAAAGGATGCACCGCCTGATAGTCACTGCTGAGAATCTTAATGCCGAAGAAGAGCTTAAGAAGTTTAAAGAAGCAGAAGAAAATTTTGTTACTGCCAATAAAGAGGCAAAGCAGCTAGAAGCTAAAATGAAGAATCTTAAATCTACCGCTGCCAATACGCCCGGAGATGGAAAAGCCAAAAAGCAAGCAGTGGAAGCGGCTCAAACAGCCGAAGGTATTTTTTTAGCGGCTAAAAAAATTGCCGATCAAGCAACAATTGCTATGAATACGGCAAAGAACCGATACGATCAAGTCAAAGCTGAAAAAGATTCTAAGCAATGCAATTATTATATTGAGATGAGTATTACTCCTCTCGCGCTTGAACCGGATACCCAATATCCATTTCTATTGAAGCTCAATAATTCCCCGTTAAGAGACGATGAACTCAAAATAAAAACCACCCAATCCGGGTTATTGACGAGCACCGATGCTATCAGTTCGGATAGAACCGGTGATATTGCGGTAGAAATCGCAAAAGCTGTGGCTATGTTCGGAATGGGTGGATTCCCAATCCATACTAAGATTGTTCCCCAAACTTATTCGTCTCCAGCTCAGCCGGAAGAAGGAACAGTATGCTATTCATCCATTATGAAACATGATGAAATTGTCGATCTTAGTTCAGCTATTAATAATTCGATTCCTATCAACTTTAAGGACAACCGGGGTATCTTAGTCAAAGAAAAGAAGGCTGAAAATAATAAAAAGTATGCAGTACCAGATCTAAAGATAATGATAGGCATCGATTCCTCCAAAACAGCAAAATTAGAATCTATTTATAATGCTGATGAGGGATTGAAGGGAGGTTCTTATCCACTAAAAGGCCATTATGGAATCCTTTACAGAAGAGACGCAACCTATTTAGTAAATCTTAAAGATAAAGAAACAATAATTGCAAGTGAGCAAATTTCCATGCCGAACTTGAGTCCCGTGACGCTAGTACCATTTGAGTATCTTTCATTAGTCACCACCAAGAATAATGCAGCATTTGAAAATGGTATGCTGGTTTCTTACGATACGAACCAGCCTAGCTCTGCATTAGCGCTTGCCAATCTGCCAGCCAGAGTTGCCGAAGGGTATATCAATGCGCTAACCAATTTCTTGCAGCTAAAATTCAATTATTCATCGAAAGCAATTGACGCTGTAAACAAAGAAAAAGAACTGTCCGATCTGCTTAATACCATCAAAAAACAGGTAACTCCATGATGTTTAAAATAATCGTATTATCAATACTGATTCTATCCGGATGCAGCATAAACCCTCTTAAATCTCAAAAGGATGAAAGCTTGATTACCAATGAACAACCTACCGATGTACTTTTTGTGCCCGGCATGGGGATGGGATTGTGGGCATCAATAATGCCCACAAAGTCTGAATCGGAGAATTACCGGGAGTGGGAAGAATTCAATCGTCTATTCAATGAAAAAGGGTTCAACCTCAAAGTTGCGGAAATTCCTGCGATGGCATCAGTGGATCAATTATCAAAAGCGCTCATAGAATATATAAGAAAAGAGTTTCCCGCTGATCAAGGCAGGAAATTTCATATCGTTGCGAAAAGTATGGGAGGGCTTGCGGTTCGGAAGGCTTTGGCGGATACTGCCAAAAACAATACGCACTTATCCAATCAAGTCATTACATTCACAACCATTTCAACGCCGCATCAAGGCTCGCCGATCGCCGATATGCTCATGGAAGGAAAAACCTGCACAATGACAGGAAAGATATTCACACTTTTCTTCTCTCCAGTCGGAAAATTGTTCTCTCGTACAGATGGTTATGGATTCAAGGCTGCAGGTAATGATTTAAAAACAGACTCCAAGGCACTCGAAATTGCAGACGATCCGAGTATGAAAGGGCGTACCTTTAGCTTCGGCGCCAATTTGAATTGTGATGCTGCATGCAGATCCGAGTTTCATGATAGAAAGAAACCTCTTTCTGAAGTCCTGGCATGCTGGCACGATATGCTCGTCAATGATTACGGACAACTAGAAAACGATGGTCTAGTACCGGTGGAATCTGCTGCAGCCTACGGTACGTATGTTGAAACCTTCGATGGAGATCACATCGCAATTTCTGAAGACGATCCTTGGTATAAAGGAGAGCCGATCTGGCAAAAGGTTTTCTCTCGGGTTTTGGAAAATATCAAAGAATTTGAAGCAACTTCCCTTCAAGCAAGAGCCGATTCCCGTTGATACCAATCGACGATTCCCCAGGAAAGCTCTGAAAAACTACTGAGTTTGGCCATTGCTCGCTACCTTTTTTAGAGTTTCCCTGGTATAGACCGAAATAGCAAGTGACCATTGCTTCCTGCATGCCATCAGCTTCAACACCGCTCCGCGGCGATGGATAATGCGATGGCCGCAGGAAGCACCGGATAGTTCATGGATCGCATGAATCCCAACGCATAATCCTAAAAATTCTCATAGCGGTTGATATCGAAGATACCGGCGATCAGCGGTTCCCGCTCTTTTTGCCAGGCCGTGATATCGTGCAGAATTTCCCAGAACTGCGGGTGCGTGCGCCGCACTCCCCATCTGTTCACAATGTGTTCGAAGTGTTCTTCCTTTTCAGCTGCGCCCAGTAGCATTGCAAACTGTTCGATATCCGAATCCGGTACATCGAAAATGAAATTCGGATAACTGCCGGTAATGCCGGGATATACGGTCAGGCGGTCTTTTTCAGGTTGATAGCGCAATTCCTCACCCAATATAAATGCAACGTTGCTATGCGCACGATCCCGCAACAAGGTATACACCGTGCGATTCTCCTGGCCGTGCTTGACTCGCACGAAGGTCACTTCCGGCAAGCGGTTGATACCAGCCAGCTCGGCCGCCGGACGGGCGGCGATGGTGGATAATGTCCGATCCGCTTTTTGTACCCACAGCGGCTGATCCGGGCGAGCGCACTTCTCCACCTGGCAGCGATTGACCGGATCGTTCGCCATCGCATTAACGGATTCAAAATGCTGGAGGATCCGCAAAGCAAGCTCTTGTTTCGGATCTTCGCTTGTAAAGCTCTCCGCCGAGGGCGATACATCGTCGATTTTTTCGTAAAAAATTCCGTATTTCAGTTTGCCCGAGTGCTGATACCAATCGTGTAGTATGACCGAGCGTTGGCCCTCCGGCATTAAGCGCAGGAAGTTATGCTCCGAGCTATTGCGGATTAGATCGAAATATAGCCGAGTCAACAGTTGATGCGCGACATTACCGAACACGTTGTAATTCACTACCAGTATGTAGTAAGTACGCTCCAGCAACGGATAGTCCATCAGCCACAACGTCTGTGGAATATCGCCGATCAATCCCCTGGCAACCGAGGCGCTATCGTAGTGGCGGGCGATGGTCAGCAAAGCATCACTATTCCGGCCGTCGCCGTCCCAGACATGATCCAGCGATGCACCGCCGGGGAATTGCATGACATACTGACTGCGGCGTTGCGCCAGATAATCGTTATGATGACCGAGATACCGGAGCCATTCCTCGCCCATCGCCAGCAGATCGTCGTTTTGCCCGGGCATTTCCAACAACGGAATGGCTTGATGCTGATAGGCGTTATTTGTGATGAAAGAATCGGTTCTTGGATTCTGGAATAAAACCCAGAAACGGTCGCGCAGCACATCAGTGGCGATCTGACCACGGCATACCGGCCCGTGGATAACATTGCGCACATAGTACTCGGCGTTGTCCAACATGAACCGGTAACGAGCGTAAGCCGGAATAGCTGCAAACGTTGCGAACGGATTCACCCGTTCCGCATAGCTATACCCCGGCAAATCACCCATCGGCCATTCCTGACTGAAAAATAATTCGTTGATGCGGTGCTGTTTAGCCTGATTCAGTGGATACGGAATCCGCCGTTTGTGCAGAATGCTGCCGGAAATCGGACGTATGCGATAGAAAAATGGTTGTTCGGGATCGTCATTGGGAAATACGGTGGAGATCGGGATGATATTCCTGCCGGGTGGTGTCGATGAGCGGATTAACTCAAAAAACCGCAACTCCCCATCCAGATCGGGAAAATACAGCGTCGCCATAAACAGGTGTTCGTACAACCAACGCATCACCAGTTTGCCACGAGCATCAGCGCGATTAAAAAACGTCTCCCATTGCTGAATGGACGCTTTCTCACCCTTGGTCAGCATTATCGGTTCATCGGTGACTACCGCGCCTTGTTTGACCCAGCCGGCCAGCAGCGCATATTCCTGATCGCTGAGTCCGGTAACGGCAAACGGCATACCGCTGCGCGGATTCTCGTGCGCATAATCGGAAAATTTCTCACTGGAGACACACTGATTTTTCCGGTTAATACCCAGCTCGATCGAGTCTGGTATTTTGCTATTCGGCGGAAACGGATACTGTTTCGCCAGCGATATCATTCCCGCGATCAGAGGCTCGGATTGATCATCGTGGGCTTGTAGCACCGAATGAAAACCGCGCTCACGCCATCCCGAAACGGTCAACTCATCGATTCCGATCCGGGTGGGCGGCATGGCTTCTTTGCGCGCTCCTACATAAATCGATTCGCGAAAAGCGCCGCGCAGCAATCCTTCGGAACTCTCCAGCTTGAGCTGGCACGGCGCATCGTAACAACTATGACACGACAAGCACTTGGCTTCCAGAATCGGACGGATTTCTGCATGATACGAAACGGGTCTTTCCACAGCCGCAGGTAATGCAACTGGCGCTGGCACTTGCTCGTGAGGAGCTATCGGGTTGTTACCATCTTGGCAGGCGGATAACAGAAGTATGAAACAAAAGAAGAGATTGGTTGGGCGGAATAATTCCATGAGGATCCCGGGATATGAATTCAAAATACTACTTCACAGCTTACCGCTGCAGGAGTCGCCGGAGTTACCAGCAGCGCTAAACCTAACCGGCACATTACTTAAATCCGGCAATCCTGATTCATGAGTTTGATTGCGCGAAGAAAAAACAAATCATTGGAAAAATTCAACTCTGGATTTTAGGCTTGAAAAAAACACGAGTCTCAAGCGGGAATGGATCAATCATCGATCCATTCTCTTCTCACTTTTCCAGCAACGGACTCATCGGATACTCCAACGCTTCTTTCATCGCCACCAGCGACAGTACCGCTTCGCGGCCATCAATGATTCTATGATCATACGATAGCGCCAGATAATTCATCGGGCGGATGACGATTTGGCCGTTCTCGACCACCGCTCGTTCCTTGGTGGCGTGAATGCCGAGAATGGCGCTTTGCGGCGGATTGATGATTGGTGTTGACAGCATCGAGCCGAACACGCCGCCGTTGGTGATCGAGAAGGTGCCGCCACTGAGTTCTTCTATGGTCAGTTTGCCGTCTTGCGCGCGTTTGGCAAAATCGGCGATTTGCAGTTCGATTTCCGCCAGCGACAATCTATCCGCGTCACGGATAACCGGCACGACCAGTCCGCGCGGGCTGCCGACGGCGATACCGATGTCGTAGTAATCGTGGTAGACAATTTCGTTACCTTCCACCGAAGCGTTGACGATCGGATATTTCTTTAATGCGGCAATCACCGCTTTGACGAAGAACGACATGAAGCCCAGCTTGACGCCGTGCTCCTTTTCAAACTCGGTTTTATAGCGCGTGCGCAGATCGATGATCGCTTGCATATTGACTTCGTTGAACGTGGTCAGAATCGCGGCGGTCGATTGTGATTCGACCAAACGCTCCGCAATACGCTGACGCAAGCGCGACATGGCCACCCGGCGTTCGGTGCGGGTTCCTGTTGCTGGTTTGCCCGTTGTCGTGGATTCAATCTCAACTTTCGCAGCCGCGCCAGACTTGCTCGTCATATACGCTTGCACATCCTCTTTGGTAATGCGCCCGCCGAGGCCGGTACCTTTGATCGCCGATGTTTCCGTCGCTTTCAGATTATTTTCTTCCGCCAGTTTGCGTGCTGCCGGCATCAGCATCGGGATTGCGGTATCGACGGCTTCACTGCTCACCTTTTCTGCGTTTACCGCAACAGGGGCTTGCGCCTGCTTACTTGCAGCGGGAGCCGGTTTAACTTCATTTTCCGGCTGAACGGTTGCTTCGGTTTCAATCATCGCGATCACTTCGCCGCTGGCTACGGTTGCGCCATCCCCTTTCAGCACTTTAGCCAACACACCGGCACTGGGTGCGGGCAATTCCAGCACGACTTTGTCGGTTTCGATGTCGATCAGATTTTCCGACCGGTTAACGTAGTCTCCCGCTTTCTTGTGCCAGGAGATTAACGTAGCTTCCGCTACGGATTCGGATAATGCGGGAACTTTGACTTCAACTAGCATGGCGCCCTCGTGCTAAATTTTTTCTCGGAATGCTGCGACGATTAACTCATTCTGTGTAAATTTGTGTCTTGCCGTGTAACCGACTGCCGGGGAAGCCGAAGACGCGCGCAGCGCATAGCCCAGCACCTGATCCGGTTTCATATGGCGCAATAAATAGTGTTGAATGCGATGCCATGCGCCTTGATTGCCTGGTTCTTCCTGGCACCACACCACTTCCCTGGCGTTGCTGAAGCGATCGATTTCGGCTTGAAATTCCTCGTGCGGGAACGGGTAAAGCTGTTCCAAGCGGATAATTGCCATATTTGAGATCTGCTGTTCTTTGCGGTACGCCATGAGCTCGTAATAAATCTTCCCGCTGCAAGCGATAATACGTTTTACTTGATTGGAATCCAGATTCTCAGTTTCAGAAATGACCGGATAAAAATGCCCGTGCGCCAATTCGTCCAGACTGGACACCGATTCTTTATGCCGCAACATGCTTTTCGGACTCATGATGATCAGCGGCTTGCGGATCGGGCGGATCATCTGCCGCCGCAACACATGAAACATTTGCGCCGGGGTCGACGGCACGCATACCTGAATATTGTAATCCGCGCATAATTGCAAATAGCGCTCCAGACGCGCGGAAGAGTGTTCGGGCCCTTGCCCTTCGTAACCATGCGGCAACATCATTACCAAGCCGCACAGACGGCCCCATTTGGCTTCACCCGAGGCAATGAACTGATCGATCACCACCTGCGCGCCGTTGGCAAAATCGCCAAACTGCGCTTCCCAGATCACCAATTCGGTCGGTTGCGTGGTAGCGTAACCGTATTCAAAACCCAGCACCGCTTCTTCCGACAGCATCGAATCGATGACGACAAAATCCGGTTGCTCGGGATACAAATGGCGTAACGGCACATAAATACGTTCGTTCTGATCGGCGGCCACTTGGTCATGCAATACCGCATGACGGTGAAAAAATGTGCCGCGGCCCGAATCCTGCCCCGACAGTCTGACCGGATATCCTTCCTTCAACAAGGATGCGTAAGCCAGATTCTCCGCCATACCCCAATCCAGGGGCAATTCGCCATTACCCATCGAGCGCCGGTCGGCAATGATTTTCTCCACCCGTGAATGCAGTTTGAAACCTTCGGGAATATCCGTCAGCCGCAATGCAAGCTGTTTCAACGTTTGCAGCGCAACACCGGTTTTAACCTTCTTGTTCCATTTGCAGGGTTGAACAAAAGGCTCCCAATTGATGGCATACGGTGACTTATAGTCATAGCACACCGTCTTGTTCGGATTGACGCCTTCGTCCATCGCTTCGCGGTACGCTTGCACCAGCTGATCCGCGTCTTCCGGTTTGATCACGCCTTCGCCAATCAACTTATCGGCATAGCGTTTGCGGGTACCGGGATGCTGGTTGATGATCTGATACATACGCGGTTGCGTCACCATCGGTTCATCTTGCTCATTGTGACCAAGGCGGCGGAAGCACACCATATCGATCACGACATCCTTATGAAAGCGCATACGGAAATCCAGCGCCAATTCGGCTACCATCACCACCGCCTCCGGATCGTCACCATTAACGTGGAAAATTGGCGCTTCGATCATTTTGGCGACATCGGTGCAGTACAAGGTCGAACGGCTGTCGCGCGGATCGGATGTAGTAAAACCGATTTGGTTATTGATGATGATATGCACCGTGCCGCCAGTGCCGTAACCGCGGGTTTGCGATAAATTCAGCGTTTCCATCACCACGCCTTGCCCGGCAAAAGCCGCGTCGCCGTGGATCAACACCGGCAGCACGCGGTCGCCCAATTTGTCGTTCAGCAGATGCTGGCGCGCGCGCACCGAACCTTCGACCACCGGATTGACAATCTCGAGGTGTGACGGATTGAACGCCAGCGCCAAGCGCACGATGCCATCGGCAGTTTTAATCGCGGATGAAAACCCTTGATGATATTTCACGTCGCCGGATGGTAGCGCTTCCGGCTGTTTTCCTTCAAACTCGCGAAACAGATCGGCGGGCATTTTCCCCAGCGTATTGACCAGTACATTGAGCCGGGCGCGATGCGCCATGCCCATGATGATCTGCTGCACACCGGTTTTACCCGCTCTATGAATCAGATTGTCCAACAACGGAATCAGGCTTTCATTGCCTTCGCCGGAGAAGCGTTTTTGCCCGACATAGCGGGTGTGCAGATACTTTTCCAGCCCTTCTGCGGCATTGAGCCGCTCAAGAATATGGCGCTTATAATCCGCAGAATAATCCGGATTCGATCGCTGACCTTCCAGCCGCGCCTGAATCCAGCGTTTCTGCTCCACCGAAGAAATATACATGTATTCGGCACCGACGGAACCGCAGTAGGTTTCCCGCAAAATCTGCAATATTTCGCGCAACTGGGCATGTTCGGGGCCGACCAGTGAACCGGTGTTGAATACCTTATCCATATCCGCTTCGGTAAAACCGTAATGCGCCGGATTCAGTTCGGGCACATCTGCTTGCTGTTTCAGTCCAAGCGGATCCAGTTTGGCTTGATTCAAACCCAGATAGCGGTGCATGTTGATCAGTTGCAGCACGGCAACTTGCTTGCGATCGTCCGTATCCGCGGCCACCGCTTCCGGTAATACGGTTTGTGTTTCTCTACCGGAAGGTTTCGCGGTGGGAGTGGGAGCGGCAGCCGTCGCACCACCTACCTGCGCTTGTGTTTGCCGCGCAGCGGCAGCTTCTGGCTGTTTCGCGAGCTGGTCAAAGTATTCACGCCAGGCGAGCGCGACCGAATTGGGATTATGCAGATACTCGTCATAAACCGCCTCGACAAACGCGGCATTCGCGCCGGACAAGAGCGTATCATCCAACAACGGCTTGTTCATAAGGTCAGCAGCCTCGAATAAATGAACGGCTATTTTTTAATGTACGAACTGGGCACATCGCGCATCGTCGTACCCGTATAGAGCTGACGCGGACGCCCGATTTTATAATCCGGATCGGACACCATTTCACTCCATTGCGCCACCCAGCCAACGGTACGCGCCATCGCGAAAATCGCGGTAAACATGCTGGTCGGAATGCCTAATGCGCGTTGCACAATACCGGAATAAAAATCGACGTTCGGATAGAGCTTGCGCGAAATGAAATAATCGTCTTCCAGGGCGATTTTTTCCAGTTGCAACGCCAGTTTGAACAAGCGGTCGTTTTGTAACCCAAGCTCATTCAATACTTCATGGCAGGTTTCGCGCATCAGTTTCGCGCGCGGGTCCATGTTCTTATAAACACGGTGACCAAATCCCATGAGCCGGTAATTATCCTCTTTGTTTTTAGCGCGCCGGATGAATTCATCGATGCGCGACACATCGCCGATTTCCTCCAGCATATGCAGGCAAGCTTCGTTCGCACCGCCATGCGCAGGCCCCCACAGGCAGGAAATACCGGCGGAGATGCAGGCAAATGGATTGGCGCCACTGGAACCCGCCAGACGCACAGTCGAAGTGGATGCATTTTGCTCGTGATCGGCGTGCAAAATCAGAATCCGGTCCAATGCGCGCACAATGACGGGATTGGCTTCGTATTTTTCCGTCGGCACGGAAAACATCATGTGCAGGAAATTCTCCGCGTAACTCAGGCTATTCTGCGGATAAACATATGGTTGCCCGATATTGTATTTGTACGCCATTGCGGTAATCGTCGGCAATTTGGCAATCAAGCGGAATGCCGATTGTTCGCGGTGCGACGGATCGGAAATATTCAATGCGTCATGATAAAACGCCGACAGCGCACCGACCACGCCGACCATCACTGCCATCGGATGAGCGTCACGGCGGAATCCGCTATAAAACCGCACCAGCTGTTCGTGCAACATCGAATGGTTCTTGATCGCGGCATCAAAGGTTTTCTTCTGTTCAGGCGCCGGTAATTCGCCATGCAGCAATAAATAGCAAACATCGATAAAATCACAATGCAGCGCCAACTGTTCAATTGGATAGCCGCGATACAGCAATATGCCCTTGTCGCCGTCGATGAAGGTAATCGTCGAGCTATTGCTCGCGGTCGACAAAAAACCGGGATCATAAGTAAACAAGCCACTCTGTGCGTGCAGCTTACGGATATCGATCACATCCGGGCCCATAGTTCCGGATAAAACCGGCAGCTCGATTGGCGCGCTACCGTTATTCAGATTCAGAGTCGCTGTGCCTTTTTGTGCCATATGACTTCTCCACTTTTGTTGCGTATGATTTGATGAGTATGCACTGTTATCAGGTTCCAGAGCTGCCAGAATACCATCGGAAACCTAACTCTTTTGTAGTAATTCCAAAACTGCCTGCAAGTCACTATCGCGGTTGATTTGTTTAGCTGCGATCAAATCCCACAGGTCATTATCCGGTAAGGACAGTAATCGTTCAAATTGCGCCAGTCCTTGCTGATCCAATTGCGCGTAATGCTGATCCATAAAACGCTGCAAAATAATATCCAATTCGAGCAGGCCGCGCCGGCAGCGCCAGCGGGCGCGTTCGAATTCCTTCATACCGTTCTCTTGACCATCATGTCCTTGATTTTGCCGATTGCCTCGGTAGGATTCAAGCCTTTAGGACAGGCATCGGCGCAATTCATGATGGAATGGCAGCGAAACAGCCGGTAAGGGTCTTCCAGATTATCCAGCCGTTCAGCGGTCGCTTGATCACGGCTATCGGCCAAAAACCGGTACGCCTGAAGCAACCCCGCCGGACCGACGAATTTATCCGGATTCCACCAGAACGACGGACAGGACGTGGTACAGCACGCGCATAAAATGCACTCATAAACGCCGTCCAGCGCCGCTCTTTCTTCCGGCGACTGCAACCGCTCCGTTTCAGGCGGCGGATCGTTATTGATCAAATAAGGTTTGATCGAATGGTACTGTTGAAAAAATTGCGTCATATCCACGATCAAATCGCGAATCACCGGCAATCCGGGCAACGGCCGTATTTCCACCGGCTCTTTCAAACTGCGGATCGGCGTAATGCACGCCAACCCATTGCGCCCGTTGATATTCATCGCATCCGAACCGCACACCCCCTCGCGGCAGGAACGGCGCAGACTCAAACTGTCATCGATCGATTTAATGCGCAGTAACGCATCCAGCAACATCTTATCGGTCGCCGCCAGCTGGATATCGTAATCCTGCATGTAAGGTTTTTCATCTTTATCGGGATCGTAGCGGTAAATCGAAAACTTCATGGGCTGGCTCCGGATGGTTTGAATACGGCTTAAATCGATAGAAACAACTCAGAACACTGCAAAGTATACAGATTTGAAGTCAGATTAACAGTGTTTGATCTGTCTTTCTGACCAGGCATCCTAACAGAATATTAAAAAAGTATCGTGTGTATCGTGGCAATGCGATTAATACACAGGATGCCGTTAAACGCAACGCGATGTAGCCAATGGCAGTGTATGGGGAAACTTAATTTATGAATAAATCCGGAGCATTATCATGAGACCCGACACAGACATTGGCATGTTCAAAACTGAGGGGAAGAAAGTTTGCGCCAAAGCGTGCCATTTGACCCGACCGCCCATGCACCGCCTCTTCCAGCAGCTATATTTTCAATGTCCTTGGCATGTTCGTCTTGACTGAAAGTAGTACCGTCATCTGCTGAACTCCATATTGCGCCGTTCTTGCCAACAAGCCATATCAAACCGTTAGGCGCGACAGCAATATCTTGCATCGCTCTTGCCTCTGTTTGCACCCAGGCATTCGCATACTTCCACACTGTGCCATCGGACTTGACCGCCCATACCATTCCTTCCATCCCGGCCGATACGCGGCTGAAACCGTTATTCTCTATCTGCGCAAACTGCTTGCCCTGATCGTTACTCACCCAGATAGCGCCATTTTCACCCACAAGCCAAACGTTGCCATCTGGCGCGACAACCACATCTTGCATTGCGCTTGCCGTTGTTTGCACCCAGGTATTCGCATACTTCCACAACGTGCCATCGGACTTAATCACCCACGCTGTACCATCCAAGCCTACAGCAATGCGGCTGAAATCATGCCCTGGAATCTGCGTGAAGGAGGAGCCATAAATATTATCCGACACCCAAACAGCTCCGTCTTTTCCGGTCAGCCAAATGATGCCATTGGGGGCAACAGCAACGTCTCTCATTGCGCTGACCGGTGTACTGTGCCAAATTTCAGCGTGCGCCCAGGAAGAGAACATCACACAAAACACCAACGCCCCGAATCTTAATCGTTGTGAAAAACTTTGGAAGTTATAATCTCGCGATGCTAATTTTATTGCTGACATACTCGTTCATCCTCTCCAGTAGACTGAGTTCTGCGAAATCAACCAATAGGGGCGATTATTCCAGCCCCACCCTCATCAAACCCTAAAGCAGCAAGCGGAAAAGGATCGCACGCCATTGACCAAGTAAGTTTCACCGGCAATAACTTGAAATGACGACACATCCAATCGAGCATCTTGAACTGGCAACGTGTCGACCGCCAGCAATTCGCTCGCGATATCGGCAGGTTTTAAATCGCAGCGAACGCCGCGAATCAAACCGATAAGCTTCAACGCATCCACACCATACGATTCCAGGCTTAACGATTCAAAATAGACTTTTTTGCCTTTAGAATCCATCTGACAAAAATGATCGTTCAGGCGGCACATCATCCGAATCTCTTTTTCGTAACCCCAGCTTGAGAATTTGGTCGAGATTAATTGATTCAAATCGGATTCATCAAAACTGCCGCGCTGGATCGCGGCTTCAACATCCAGCTTGAAGCGCTCGGGCTGATAATCGATGCGTATCGCCATGTCGTCCGGAATTTCAAACACCAACACAACACCGCGATGACTATCGGCATAATGACTCCACAGCACTGGATCGTGATAGTTTTCGCAGAAACAAATCACGCCGTATCGTTCATTCACCTGATTTTTGAATGTTTCCAGTTTGCTTTGGGTATCGTTATCAGAAAAATCCGTAGCACAAAATTCAAACGGATCGTTCAGTTCATCGATGCGCGCAATTTTCAAACGGCGGTCGCGCAAGGCTCTAAGGGCAAATTCTGAAGAAATAAAGTGATAGACAATCATGAACACACTACTTGAGTAAATCGTTTAACATCATGAATAACCTGAAACATCAGCGGATTTAAATCTTAACAATCCGGTGCGCCGTGGGTATTTATTCCCCTAAATATTGCATCACATAAACATCTTGCGATTGCGCAACTTGGAATAGCGTATTGCGGTGTTTATCGTTTCCGTTTGGAAAGTATCCCTTGATTGCAAAGCCTGCAAATAATTCCATAACGAAATCGAAGCGATGAAAGGACCTGTAGAAATTTTCTCCTTCAACAGATGCCTGTCCTTCCTCGGCATAACCCGCCCTATCAAATGCTAGAAAATGCACGTGCTGTTGATCGAAAGAATTTCTCACATAAAGTTCTCCATGCAGCGTCACCATCAGGTATCCGCCCTTGCGGAGAATGCGCTTAAACTCCTGTATCCATTGCTTTTGTGTATCCAGTGACAAATGCGTAAAAACAGAAATCAAATAGATAAAATCAAATTGATGATCTTGATATGGCAAAGGAGGATTCAAATGGCTTAACTGGCAATCAATGGGTTGAGGCAAATGCTGTTGCGCCCACTCTATCAACTGCGGATTCAGGTCACAACCATGAAGCCGGATCTGTGGCGTGATGACATGCCAACCAGCCAGCAAACGCCCGGAACCACAGCCAAAATCAAGTAAAGTCTTTATCTGCCCTATATCTACCCTGGATTTTTGCAAATACGATTGCATCGTCAGCACGGCTGGAATAATGCCATTTTGATATTCCTCCGTTTGAGAATGCCCCTGCGTCAGAAAAACCAGCGCTCCATCCGGTACCGGAATTTGTTGCAATTTCTTTTGATATTCAGCAAATTTGGCCGCTTGAAGTCGCACTTCATCGACATCATAAGTCAAAAAATCCGCCCGTGTTTGATCGCTGAAAACAACATCGATTTGAATTTTTTTGAGTGTTGACGATGGAGCAGGTAACTTGAAGTTAAAACCGCAGGTTTTCGCTGCTGGGACAAAAGGAACATAGGCACTGATATCCGGACGCGGTAAGTTGACGGGAAAACTACCCACAAAAGTCTTATCAGCCGTTACGGCCAGCTCTGAGACCACTTTGTCTCCGAAATAAAATACCCAGCCACTTATCCAGTTTTCACCGTGCAAATTAAATAATTGATATTTTGGAGACTCCAGCCGGTAAACAAGCGGAGAAAAAGATGCCTTGATTGGCGCCACAGTTTCATCGCTGCCAGAGAAAAATGACTTGAGCCAGTTTTTTAAAGATTCTGCAAACATTATTCTTTTGCTCTTTTAATTTGAAAAAGCCGCCAGACCAGCAGAAGGAATTTCATAGTGATTCCACAGCGCCGGATCGTGTTTGAGTATCGCTATCGAAAAAATCGGTAGCACAAAATTGAAGAGGATCGTTCAGTTCATTGATGCACGCAATTTTCAACCGGCGGTCACGCAGGGCTTTGAGGGCGAATTCGGAAGAAACGAAGTGGAAAACAATCATGAATAAATTATCTGGAACAAGTAAAGTGCCAATGAGCGAAGCGCATTGCAAATTTATATTTGGTGCGATAGGGATTACACACAACTTTGCTAAAATGCGTCGGCTACAACAAAAAACTAACTATTTTGGTGATGGTACACGCTTCGGAAATTCAAAGATAAAGCGTAACAACATTTCCGAAAACAAAACTAGTTCTTGAGCATCGTCATCGCTCATTAAACTAATCTCGTGCGTCGCTTCGTTACCCCGTTTACGAATGTGATCGACCCACGCCTTACCGTTTGGAGGTATATAACCCGTATCTGATAAATGTTGAACATAGGCAATGAAAGCCAGTCCTGCAGGTGCGCCCTGTGCGACGGCGATATTCATAAGGAGCTTCCGGCATGCAAGAACTGCTGCGGTAAATGCTCCGGCAGCGAATGCGGAACGCGCTTCGTTATACAGAGACTCAATATCAGTAGGCAGATGGGATACTAGACCGCCTGGTAAAACACCTGGGTATTGCGTCTCCCCCTGAAAGACGGATGGAAGCGAGCAATGTGGACAGACATGCACCGATAAAATTTCAGGTGAATGGTTATTAGTGCAATAACCTTTATTCGAGCCAACACGATTGCTGCAGTGACCGCAAACATAAGACCGAGAGTAAATGGTTTCTATATTTCGCCAATCCACACGTACCTCAGCTTTTTCAAGTAATCTAACTCCAATTAGAATTTCTAAGTAGCAAAATAGCTAAGTTAAAGATAACCCTATTCCCAGAAAACTCACGACTCTCCCTTTTTTCTAGGCATGAGCACGGTATCCTACAATGATTCATTTAAGCCAAACAGATAGGAACAATTTACTAGAGCACCTTGCACTGCTCATCAATATAATCCTTTACCATCTTCACATCCGCATCCTTAACCACAAACCGTTGCGGTAAATCTTCCAGATTCTCAAAACCTGCTGGGCGTTCCGGTTCATGGCCGATGGCCTCAACGATGCTTTCGGCGAATTTCGCTGGTAATGCGGTTTCCAGGCAAATCAGCGGCACGCCGGTTTCGCGGTGTGCTTGGCCGACTTTGAGGCCGTCAGCAGTGTGCGTGTCAACCAGCACGTGGTAGCGCTGGTGGATGTCACGAATGGTACTGATACGGGTAGCGTGATTGCTGCTGCCGGAGACAAAACCGTAATCTTTGATTTTGGCGAATAACGGTGTTTGCGATAAGTCGAAAGGTTTACCTTGATCGACCGCCGACCAGAGTTCCTTGACTTGTTGCGCGTTGCGGCCGGTCAGGTCAAAGATAAAGCGCTCGAAGTTGGAGGCTTTAGAAATATCCATCGACGGGCTGCTGGTATGCTGGGTTTCGGTGGTGGCACGCGGGCGGTACACGCCAGTGCGGAAAAATTCATCGAGCACGTCGTTTTCGTTGGTGGCTAAGATCAGATGCTTGATCGGCAATCCCATCATCCGGGCGACATGTCCAGCACAGATGTTGCCGAAATTGCCGGATGGCACGGCGAAAGACACTTGCTCGTCGTTGCTTTTGGTAGCGGCGAAATAGCCTTTGAAGTAATACACCACTTGCGCGACGATGCGCGCCCAGTTGATCGAATTGACCGTACCGATGCGGTGCGCTTCTTTATAAGCATGATCGTTGCTGACCGCTTTGACGATGTCCTGGCAATCATCAAACACGCCGCGAATGGCGATGTTAAAAATATTCTTGTCTTGCAGCGAGAACATTTGCGCGGTCTGGAAGCGGCTCATTTTGCCGAGCGGCGACAGCATGAACACACGAATACCGTGCTTGCCGCGCATCGCGTATTCGGCGCTGGAGCCGGTATCGCCCGAGGTTGCGCCAAGGATGTTCAATTCGTCGCCGGTTTTGGCCAGTTGATATTGAAACAGGTTGCCGAGTAGCTGCATCGCGATGTCTTTGAACGCCAGTGTCGGCCCGTTGGACAATCCCAAAATATGCAGACCCGGTTCCAGTGTTTTCAGCGGCGTAATATCCGGGGTGCCGAACACTTCGGCGGTGTAAGTTTGATGAATGATACTGCGCAAATCGTCCGCCGGAATGTCGTCGACGAAGCGCGACAGGATCTCGAACGCGAGCGCCGGATAACTTAAATTGCGCCAGGCCGCAAGTTCCGCTGCCGTGATTTTTGGGTAGGCCTCCGGAATGGCCAGTCCGCCGTCCGGCGACAGACCGCTCAACAGAATTTCAGAGAAAGTTTTGGGCGGCATACCGCCGCGGGTAGAAATATAACGCATGGCTGGTTTCTTTAGGTTATGCAACAGCGAGAGACCGGGGACACGGCAGACGCCCGCAAAGCAGTCCGCCTTCTCCGAACCGGTCATCGCTTTAGTTGTTCAGTTCTTCAATACGCAAGCGGAATACTTTGCCGCTGACCACCGACAGTGCTTCAATGCGGGCTATCGCTGCATTGATATTTTTCTCGACCGTCAAATGCGTCAGCATGATGACACTGACTTGATCTGACTCGTCGCTGGCTTCTTTCTGCAGCAAGGCGCTGATGGAAATATGATTATCTGCCACGATGCGGGTAATTTCCGCCATCACGCCGGGTTTATCGATGACTTGTATGCGCAAGTAATACGAGGTTTCCACTTCCTCCATCGGAATCACCGGCGTATCGGACAGTAAATCCGGTTGGAATGACAACGGCGGCACACGATACATCGGATCGGCAGTGTGCAAACGCGTCACATCGACCAGATCAGCGATCACCGAGCTGGCAGTTGGTTCCGCACCAGCGCCGGCGCCGTAGTAGAGCGTGGCTCCCACGGCATCACCTTTGACCACAATGGCATTCATCACGCCTTCGACATTGGCGATCAAGCGCCGCACCGGAATAAGCGTGGGATGCACGCGCAATTCGATACCTTTTTCCACCCGCTTGGTAATTCCGAGCAGTTTGATGCGGTAACCGAGCTGTTCGGCGTAACGGATATCTTCGCCGGTCAACTTGGTAATGCCTTCGGTATACACTTTGCTGAATTGCACTGGAATCCCAAACGCAATCGCCGACATCAGGGTGATTTTGTGCGCGGCATCGATGCCCTCGATATCATAGGTCGGATCAGCTTCCGCATACCCCAGCTTTTGCGCTTCCGCTAACACTTGCTCGAAGGACAGTCCTTTCTCACGCATTTCCGACAAAATAAAATTCGAAGTGCCGTTGATAATCCCGGCAATCCAAGTAATGCGGTTGGCCGTCAACCCCTCGCGCAACGCTTTAATGATGGGGATACCGCCAGCTACCGCAGCTTCAAACGCGATAATCACGCCCTTAGCACGAGCAGCTGCGAATATTTCCGTGCCATGGTTGGCCAGCAGCGCTTTATTGGCTGTCACGACATGTTTACCGTGCGCCAGTGCTTCCAGGATCAAGTCCTTGGCGATGGTTTGTCCACCGATCAGCTCGACGACAATATCGATGTCGGGGTTGGTTGTGATCTCATGCGCATTGCCGGTGACAATCACATTGCTATCCGCCAGTGCACGCGCTTTCTCCAGATCCTTATCAGCGATCATTGTGACGATAATTTCACGGCCTGCGCGACGGGCAATTTCTTCGCGGTTACGTTTCAGAACAGTGTAGGTGCCGCCTCCCACCGTACCGATACCTAATAAGCCAATTTGTATGGGTTTCATAAATTTAAGAATAAAAACAAGTTATGGAATGAACGCGATTATATACGATAATAGCAATCCGGCGCTTGACGGCTCTGTCCGTGTGAACACTCACCGGGATTACAGCGACTTAATTGTTTGCTCTTCCTCGTTTCAAGCAAGCCCCTGGTAAAGTTCTCCGTCAAGCGCAAAACCGTTCCTTATTTGTTACCTATTTTCTGACACGGCTTCTCATTCTGGATGATTTAGGCTAAAATCGATAAAGATTCTAGGAAAATAATATATCCATTTGATAATTATGGATAATATGCCTTTTTAACAAAAGGGTCTCTCACTGTTTGTCAAAGAGGAGTCGCGCATTATGGCCGAGTATTTAACCAAATCAGCCGCTCGCAATATTTTCTATGGCGGTTCTATTTTTTTTCTGGCCGTTTTTACGGCATTAACCATTCACACCCATTTCTATATGGTGAATGTAGCCACCGATGAGTCCACGCTGACAGAATCGGTTGCGCGGGGTAAGCATGTGTGGGAACGCCATTCCTGCATCAATTGCCATTCACTGCTTGGAGAAGGCGCTTATTTTGCGCCCGAGTTAGGCAATGTTTGGATTCGTTACGGCGGCAAACAAAGCCCGGAAGGCGCCCGGCTAGGACTCAAAGCTTGGATGCGCGCGCAACCGACCCGTATCGAAGGGCGTCGGCAGATGCCTCAATTCAATTTAACCGAGCAGGAACTGGATGATTTAGTCGATTTTCTGGAATGGACAAGCCGTATCAATACCCTTGGCTGGCCTCCCGGAATTTCCGGATAATCCTCCGCGATCTTTCAGGCAAATTCATTCATCAAGACGTTTTATGGAGGCATAGCAATGAAATATCATACGCAGGGACTTGCTTTTCCCTATTTTGTCGCTGCTTTGGCATTGTTTCTGGTTCAAGTTCTGGCCGGTCTGCTGGCAGGCGCCATTTATGTGTTTCCTAATTTTCTTTCTGAAACGGCGCCTTTCCATATTATCCGGATGATACACACGAACGCGTTGCTGGTTTGGTTATTGTTAGGTTATTTCGGTGCCAGTTATTTTCTGATTCCCGAAGAAAGCGAAAGGGAAATTCACAGCCCCAAACTCGCATGGCTACAATTGGGTGTTTTTGTCTTTGCCGCATTGGCTGCGGTCGGCAGTTACCTGTCAGGCGTACACGAAGGACGGGAATTTTTGGAACAGCCTTTTTGGGTCAAAATCTTGATGGTTATCGCTTTCGTGATATTTATTTACAATATCACCATGACCGTGCTCAAAGGGCGCAAAACGGTGGTATCGATCGTGTTGCTGCTGGGTTTATGGGGTGCAGCCATTTTCTTCATGTTCGCTTTTTACAATCCCGACAATCTGGCTGTCGATAAATTGTACTGGTGGTGGGTCGTGCATGTATGGGTGGAAGGTGTGTGGGAATTGATTATGGCAGCCATGCTGGCGTTCCTGCTGATTAAGCTGACCGGTGTCGATCGCGAAGTGATTGAGAAGTGGCTGTATGTGATTGTCGGTTTTTCGCTATTCAGTGGTTTGCTTGGCACCGGCCATCATTACTACTGGATTGGCGCACCGGAATATTGGCACTGGATCGGAATCATATTTTCTTTCCTCGAAGTCGTTCCATTTTTTGCCATGATGCTGTGGGCTTTTTACCTGGTCAAGAAAAGCGGCCGTAACCATCCGAACAAAGCCGCGATTCTCTGGAGTCTGGGTTGCCCGGTAATGGCCTTCGTCGGCGCCGGATTGCTCGGCCTGATGCACAGCTTCCCGTCGATTAATTTCTATACGCATGGCACGCAATTGACCGCTGCGCATGGCCACTTGGCCTTTTACGGCGCCTACGTGATGCTAAACCTGGCGTTCTTCACTTACGCGCTACCGGCATTGCGTAAGTTGCAGCCGTTTAACCAAGCCTTGAATATTTGGAGTTTCTGGCTCATGAATGCGGCGATGATCGGCATTACGTTTGCACTGATATTTGCGGGTATCCTGCAAACGCATCTGCAACGCGTGCTGGAAATGGGATACATGCAAGTGCAATCGCAAATTGAATTGTTTTATTGGTTGCGCCTCGGTTCGGGAGTATTTTTCATCATTGGCGCATTACTGTTCATCTATTCGGCATTAGGGCCCGCGCGCGAGAAAGCTTTGTCATCAAGCTACGCGCATTAACGCTTGATGATCAATCACAGTACCGTGCAACAATCTGCCGGAGCGGCACTCGTTCCATTTTACCGGCCAACCGGTAATGAATGCGCACTGTTCGAAACCGCCTATCGTGAAGGCCTGCCGCTGCTCATCAAAGGACCGACCGGTTGCGGCAAAACCCGTTTTGTCATGCACATGGCCGCCCGTCTGGGACGGCCATTGCACACGGTGTCCTGCCACGATGACTTGACAGCGGCGGATTTGACCGGACGTTATTTGCTGCAAGGCGGCGAAACTAAGTGGATGGATGGACCGTTGACGCGCGCGGTGCGCGAAGGTGGCATTTGTTATCTGGACGAAATTGTGGAAGCTCGCAAAGATGTGACCGTGGTGCTGCATCCCTTGACAGATGACCGGCGGATTTTGCCATTGGAACGCTCCGGAGAATTGCTCGAGGCTCCGCAGCAATTCATGCTGGTAGTATCCTACAATCCGGGTTATCAGAATATTTTGAAATCCCTGAAACCCAGCACGCGCCAGCGCTTCGTTTCCATCAGCTTCGATTTCCCGTCACCGGCTATCGAGGCTGAAATCATTGCAGCCGAAAGCGGTTTGCCCGAGCCGCAATGCATCCCTCTCGCTACGCTGGCGCAACGGCTGCGCACCTTGAAAGATGTTGATCTTGAAGAGGTAGTATCTACGCGTTTACTGATTTACTGTGCCACGCTACTGAAGAATGGCTTGGATCCCCAACAAGCTGCCGAAGCGGCGCTCGTCGAGCCTTTATGCGACGACCCGGAAGTTAAACAAGGGTTGCTCGAACTCATCAACGCAACCTTCGGCCAGCCATGAATTGGCTTGAATTGACCGAATTGGAAGAACAAACGGGCCGTTTATGGCACCGCATGGTTGGCGCACCTTCCAGTTACCCGCATTATCCGGAAGCGGCGGTATCACTGGATGATGTGCGCACTGCACTCGGAATTTTTTTCCGCGGACTAGGCGGAGCTCCAGGCGTAGGTATCGTTGCAGGAACGCCACAATCCTCGGAACACCGGCTGACAATGCGGCAGCGCCTCGGCCTGATGAAAGAATCGCTGATTCCGGTTGAATGCAATGCGGAACGCGTATTGCTGCCGCAAGCGCTGGATTTTTTCCCCGATAACGACCTGAACCGACAACATTATTTCTGGCTCGCGGCATTCTTCGCCACGGCGGGTAATTACCGATCTTCACTGCCCCTTAAGTTCCAGGATCCTTTACAAACCGATCTTGCATTTTTGCATCGAGCTTATTGGATAAGTAGAGATATCACTGAGCACTACCCAGGCTTGGCGCAGAGCTACCGCAGGCTTTGCGCGGCCCTCCAGGAACAACGGCCGCGCCGTTCACTGACGGCGCAAGAACAGGGTATCGAAAGCGTTATTCAAACAATGCTGGGTAATCAATTGTGTATAGATTCTGCAGGAGAAGTCTTTCTGCAAGCTGTCTTGCAACTGGCGCCCGATTTCACGCAATGGCGCGCAGCCCGGAATTATCGTCCCTTTCTGCCAGTCCCGCTGTGGGGCAGAGTGAATTTTTATCCGGAATCCACAAATGCCGGACCGGATGTTCTGGATGACGGTGCCGGCAATAATTCTGAAGCCGATGAAAGACACCGCAAAAAGAAAAGCCGGCGGGAAAAACAAGATCAAAGCGCTCGGGATGATCCGTTGTTATTGAATCGTTTTGAAAAATTGATGAGCTGGTCGGAAATGGTCAATGTCAATCGGGCAGTGCAAGACGACGAAGTGGATGCCGCCAAAGATGCTGCCGAGGCACTTGAAGAAATTACGCTTAGTCCGCATGAACAACGCGCTGCCACTCGATTGAAGTTTGACTTGGATCTTTCTCCGGATGATGTCAATCCGGAGATATTGATTGCCGAACTGGCTTATCCGGAATGGGATTTCAAGCGCAAACAATATCACACCCGGCAATGCCGGATTATTTTCCAGAACGCGCTTGAAGATAGCGACCGCTGGGAACCGGATTCTCACGCGAAAAAACGTTTTCGTAAAATTCGCAGGCAATTTGAGGCATTGCAGCCAAAACGCGAAAAGTTGCGTCGCCAACTGGATGGAAATGAACTCGATATGGATGCCTTCGTGCGCGCACGATGCGATCTGCACGCAACCGGCACGTGCTCCGACCGGGTCTACCTCGATACCCGGCAACAATCCCGCGATTTAAGCGTAGCGATTCTGATGGATGTTTCATTGTCTACAGACAGTTGGATAGGTGGAAAACGTATTCTTGATATCGAAAAAGAAGCATTAATTACCCTTGCGACAGGCCTCGCTACATGCCGGGATAGATTCGCCATTTACACATTTACATCACGCAAGCGGGATTATGTGCGCATCTCCGAAGTAAAAGACTTTAATGATGCGTTTGATGCTCGGGTACTTCGGCGTATCGCATCATTACGTTCCGGGTATTACACGCGCATGGGTGCAGCTTTACGTCATATCAGCAAGCTTCTAAATCAGCGCACGGAGCGCCATCGCCTGATCTTGCTGATAACCGACGGCAAACCGAACGATCTGGATTATTATGAGGGCCGTTACGGTATCGAAGATACTCGTCAAGCTATCTTTGAAGCCCGCCATGCAGGGTTATCGGTGTTTGGAATTACGATAGATCATCAAGCGCAAGATTACTTTCCCTATCTATTCGGTCGAGGCGATTATGCCATTGTCGCCCGGCCAGACCGACTCTCTCAAGTACTACCTAAAATTTACCGGCAATTAGCGCAATAAAGAACACAGTACAAGCTACGAATAGTGTCAATTCGAGTAACTATCAATTAGTGCCCAGGCGTTTGCGATAGCGATGCAAAAAATTTGCAATGCGTCCCATTGCCTCGGTCAAATCGTCGACATTGGGCAAAAATACCACGCGAAAATGATCCGGACGTTTCCAGTTAAAACCGGTACCTTGAACCAATAAAACCTTCTCTTCCAATAACAGATCCAGCGCAAATTTCTGATCATCTTCGATCGGATAAATCTCCGGATCCAAACGCGGAAACAAATACAGCGCAGCCTGCGGTTTAAAACAACTCACGCCGGGGATTTCTGTCAATAAATTCCAAGCAACATCGCGTTGCCGCATCAGCCGGCCGGTCGGTAATGTCAGATCATAAATACTTTGATACCCGCCCAACGCGGTCTGAATGCCGAATTGCGACGGTACATTGGCGCATAACCGCATCGAAGCCAGCATATTAAGCCCGGCGATATAATCGCGCGCATGACTCTTCTCGCCGGAAACCACTGCCCAGCCGGAACGAAATCCGGCGGCGCGGTAATTTTTTGACAGGCCATTGAAGGTCACAAACAAGACATCGTCGGCCAATGAGGCAATCGACGTATGCTCGGCATGCTCGTACAAGATCTTGTCGTAAATTTCGTCAGCATAAACGATTAATTGATGCTGACGGGCAATTTCAATGATCTCAAGCAGCAGTTCCTTGGGATATAGCGCACCGGTTGGATTGTTCGGATTGATGATGACAATAGCACGAGTTCTGGAGCTGATTTTCGCACGGATATCGTCCAGGTCCGGCAACCAGCCCGATGCTTCATCACATAGATAATGCTTCGCAATACCGCCCGACAGGACCACCGCAGCAGTCCATAATGGATAATCCGGCATCGGAATCAGCACTTCATCGCCATTATCCAGCAATGCCTGCATCGTCAATACAACCAGCTCGGATACACCGTTGCCAATAAAGATGTCGTCCAATTGCACATTGGGAATTTGCTTTTGTTGGGTGTAATGCATGATCGCTTTGCGCGCAGCAAACAATCCTTTGGAATCGCAATAGCCGGAAGCATCGGATAAATTCCGGATGACATCTTGCAGAATCTCTTCGGGCACATCGAAACCGAACGTAGCAGGATTGCCAATATTCAGCTTGATAATGTGATGCCCTTCTTCTTCCATTTGCCGCGCCCGCTCAAGCACAGGGCCGCGAATGTCATAACAGACATTGGTTAATTTACTGGATTTTAAAATTGGACGCATGATAAGCAACGGAATCTGTTGAGATGGAATAAGAAACCAAACCCCAAGCCTTGCAATACTGTAATTTTCCGATCAAATTGATCTCAGCATTATATATGTTATCCCCACACTTCCGCACTGGAAATACACTATGCCTCTCGTGCGAATTTGGTTTTCTAGCATTTATACCCGAAAGAAACAGCGCACGAATTTCCGGAATTTGTACTATTTCTCTTTATTGGCTGCGGGAGTAATAAACAAAGCTGGAATTGGTTTATTCGCATGATGCCGGTGCATTGCTTTCTTATGTGATCCACTGGAATCCGCCGCCAAGGCATTCGCATCGGAATATTTAGAAACATAAGGCTGGGTAAATAGCGGATCTTCGGTCTTCTTGGCACGTCGGGTATGTTGGGGGGTTATTTCTTTACCAAAGTGAACAACTTTCTCATCGCTTTTCACCCATGAATTGGGTTTCTTATTTTGCTTGATTGATCCGCCATGCTTGGATCTCTGCTCACCGGTTATTGACTTTTTATTGGTATCGCGAACCTGTGGTTCTTTTGATTCAAATCCTTCGATTTGTTCTGTATTAATTTTGATTCCCAATAATTTCTCGATATCAGCCAATGCATTATTTTCTTCCTTGCTGGTTAACGAAATGGCGAATCCTTTTGTTCCGGCGCGCCCCGTTCTGCCGATGCGGTGCACGTAATCTTCGGGATTATTGGGTAATTCAAAATTAATCACATGAGACAGTTCGTCGATATCAAGACCCCGTGCAGCAACGTCAGTTGCAACCAGTACACGAATCAGTCCCTGTTTAAAATTATCCAATGCTTTGGTACGCTGCAGCTGATTTCGATCGCCATGTATCGCTTCGCTTGAAATATCATGCTTATTGAGCCGCTGCGCTAAACGATCCGCGCCTTGTTTGGTACGCGTAAATACCAATACTTGCTGCAAATCTTTTTGTTTAATCAGTTGAATAAGTAACTCTTGCTTTCGAGTAGCATCAACCGGATAAACGACATGGGTTATTAATTCACTCACTGAGTTTTGTTTGGCAACTTCGATCAGTACCGGGTTCTGTAATATCTTGCCTGCAAGTTTCTTGATATCTTCCGAGAAAGTTGCCGAAAACATCAAATTTTGACGCTGCTCAGGAAGCAATTGAATAATCTGTTTGATATCGGGCATGAATCCCATATCCAGCATTCGATCAGCCTCATCCAAAACCAATATCTCAACTTTTGTCAGCGTCAAGGTTTTTTGTTGGATATGGTCCAGCAATCGTCCCGGTGTTGCTACTAATATCTCTATACCGGAACGTACAATATCGATCTGAGAATCGATATTCACCCCGCCATAAATAACTGTCGATCTGAGTGCCAAGTGCTTTCCATATGTTTTGACACTATCATGCACTTGCACAGCAAGTTCTCGCGTTGGAACTAAAATTAATGCACGGATGGGGTGCCGTGCGGGTGACATGCTGGTGTTCGCATGAATCTCCAGCCTCTGTAACATGGGAAGGGTAAAGCTCGCCGTTTTACCGGTACCCGTTTGAGCCCCTCCCATCACGTCTTTTTTTTCTAAAATAACTGGTATTGCTTGTTCTTGTATCGGTGTCGGATTGATATATCCCTGATCAGAGATAGCGCGCAATAATTCGGCAGATAAACCGAGTTGCTCGAATGACATATTTACTGCTCCTGAAAATTTCCTGATTTATTTGCTATATTCATAATTCATCATTGAAGTTTTCGAGAAAAAAAGATTCATTATTTTAATGATAGTTATACGATTTCAACAAATAAAAGAACCCGCACAAATTATTTTGTGCGGGTTCTTTTCTAGTTACATCATTAGCCTTATTCAGAATTTTAAAGCACTCTGAAAATAAGTAAAAACTGAGCGTAAAAAGTTAAATTACTCTTCATCCTCATCTTCATCATCACTCTGGGCTTCTGTGCTGCCAGATGTACCACCAGCCGCTCCTTCACCCTCGTCTTCTTCCTCGTCTTCGTCTTCTCCACTACCACCGTCATCTTCTTCCTTCACCAAAACCAGCTTGCCAGCTTTCAAGCTCGCATTCAAGTCGGTCTTCGGTACTTCT
>NZ_QPHG01000020.1:0-66767 GCF_040240425.1 Nitrosomonas sp.
AGCGCAGCCAGCCGTTGCATGAATTCCAGTGGCGACATGATGATGTGGGTCGTGCCATCCCGATAAGGTGTCTTCAGCTTTAACACTATTTGCCCATCTTTATTGCGTGTCAGAATCGTCCCGGTATTTCCGGAGATAAAATGGTTTGAGAGGAGGAAGAGATGAAAAACCAAATCAGTTATTCACCGGAAGTACGAGAACGAGCAGTAAGATTGGTATTCGAGCAACAAAAGGAGCATGAATCGCAATGGGCGGCGATCAAGTCGATCGCATCAAAGATTGGCTGTACAGCGGAGACGTTGCGCACCTGGGTAAGACGAACAGAGATTGATCAGGGAATTCGAGGCGGCCTGTCGACTGCGGATCGTGAGCGGCTCAAGGAATTGGAACAGGAGAATCGGGAATTAAAGCGAGCTAACGAGATATTACGTAAGGCATCGGCCTATTTCGCGCAGGCGGAGCTCGACCGCCGACCGAAATGATGGTGACATTTGTCGATAGCAACAAAGCGGAATACGGGGTCGAGCCAATCTGCAATGAAATCTGGATTGCCCCGTCGAGCTACTACGAACACAAAGCGCGCGCGCGAGATCCCGATCGATTGCCTGACCGCATCAAGCGGGATATGAGACTAGAACTTGATATACAGCGGGTATGGAAAGACAATTTCCGAGTTTATGGTGCTCGCAAAGTATGGCGGCAGTTGCTGCGAGAAGGTATTGGTGTTGCTCGTTGTACGGTCGAGCGGTTAATGAAGAAGCTTGGAATACAAGGTGTTCGACGCGGCAAAAAGTGTTGGACAACCATTTCGGACGATTTGCTTGACCGGCCAACGGACAAGGTTAACCGGCAATTTGTAGCTGCCCGGCCCAATCAATTGTGGGTGGCGGATATTACATTTGTAGCGACATGGACAGGATTTGTTTATGTGGCTTTTATCACCGATGTTTTTGCCCGGTATATTGTTGGCTGGCGAGTGAGTCGTTCATTGCGAACGGAACTGATACTGGATGCATTGGAACAGGCGCTATGGGCACGGCGGGGAACCTCAGGATTGATTCATCACAGTGATAGAAAGTCGGTTTCACATGATGTGCGGAAGTTTTGGATATTGATCTGAGGCTAATTCGCCCCTAAGGTTTGAGACGAGCCAGCTTGCGCAAAGCGACATAGAAGACAGGGGTAAGGAACAATCCGAATAGCGTCACGCCGATCATCCCGGAAAAAACGGTTATACCTGTTGCGTAGCGCACCTCACTGCCTGCACCGTAGCTGAGCACTAAGGGAACAGATCCCGCGATGAAAGCGATTGAGGTCATTATGATCGGTCGAAGTCGAAGACGGCAGGCTTCCAGTGCGGCTTCGACAGTACTCTTGCCCTGGATCTCCAACTCCCGTGCGAACTCAACGATCAGGATGGCATTCTTGCATGCCAGGCCCATCAGCACGACCAGTCCCACCTGAACGAATATATTGTTCTCGCCGCCAGTGAGCCAAATACCGAAAAGCGCAGCGCACATACATACCGGCACGATAAGGATGACCGCCAAAGGTAATGTCCAGCTTTCGTAGAGGGCGGCTAGCACCAGAAAGACCAGCATAATCGATAATGGGAATACGATGACCGCCGCGTTGCCCTGCGTTACCTGTTGGTAGCTAAGATCGGTCCACTCCAGCGTAATGCCGCGGGGCAACACCTCTGCGGCAACGCTCGAGAGCTTGGTGATGACCTGCCCCGAGGAAAGTACGCGCGGATCAGCATCGCCGATAAGGTCAGCGGCGGGATAGCCGTTGTAGCGGATGACTGGATCCGGGCCAAATGAAGGTTGAATCGTCACCATCGACCCTAGCGGAACCATTTCCCCTTGAACGTTGCGCGTGTACAGATTGCTGATGTCTTCGGTCTTCTGGCGAAAAACTGAGTCCGCCTGAGCCAACACTCGATAGACCCGACCGAATAAGTTGAAATCGTTAATATAGATAGAACCTAGATAAATCTGCAGGGTATTAAATAGATCTGACAATAATACTCCTTGGGCTAATACTTTAACTCGATCTATATTGACCTCGAGTTGCGGGATATTGGCTTGATATGAGCTGACAGGAAAGGTCATGCCTGGCGTTTGGGCGATTGCGTTTTGGAAAGTCGTTAATGCCTCTTGTAAAGCTCCATATCCCAAGCCGGCGCGATCAACTAAATAAAGAGAATAGCCCGACCCATTACCCAGTCCTTGAATAGGCGGGGGCAGTAATGCATAAGCCTGCCCGTCCTTGACCTCCACAAGCTTGGCATTCAGTTCGGCGGTGATGGATTCCGCAGAACGCTGGCGCTGATCGAAAGGTTTGAGGATGATATAGGAGGTGACCTGATTGGGAGTATTGACGGATTGCAAGGCATTCAAGCCCACATAGCTTTCGGTTATGTCTACGCCTTCGATAGTGCTGGCAATTTTGTTCAGTTGATGTGTGACAGCATTAGTTCGGGCAAGCGAAGCGCCCTCCGGCAATTTGGCTCCCGCGAAAAGGTAGAGTTTATCCTGGTTGGGAATAAAGCCGGTCGGTACGATATGGAACAGTATTGCGGTCGAGAGCAATAGCCCTGCATAGACGGTGAACGCTATGCCACGACGGCCCAGCGTGCGAGCCACGGTATTATGATATTTATGGGAGCTGCGAAGAAATAGCCGGTTGAACGGATGGAACAGCCACCCCAACATACGCTCGAGCAACCGTGTCAGCGCATCCTTCGGAGCATCATGTCTTTTGAGCAGTTTTGCCGCCAGGGCCGGCGACAATGTCAGTGAATTGATTGTGGAAATGATGGTGGATATGGCGATGGTGATAGCAAATTGCTTGTAGAATTCGCCGGTGACACCGCTTAGGAACGCCATGGGCACAAACACGGCGCAAAGCACCAGGGCTATGGCAATAATGGGGCCGGAGACTTCCTTCATGGCCTGGTGGGCTGCTGCAAGAGGATCCAGGCCTTCCTCGATGTAGCGCTCGACGTTCTCGACGACGACGATGGCATCGTCGACGACAATGCCGACTGCCAACACCAGTCCAAACAATGTTAGCGTATTGATGGAATATCCGAGAAGGTACAGCCAAGCGAAGGTACCGACAATCGAGACCGGTACCGCGATCAGAGGAATGATGGATGCACGCCAGGTCTGCAGAAACAGGATGACCACCAGCACGACCAGGAAAACCGCTTCGATCAGGGTTTGACCCACCGCCCGGATGGATTCCCGGACAAATACGGTAGGGTCCCACACTATTCGATACGTCACGCCCGCAGGGAAGTTTGCTGAAAGTTCTTCAAACTTGGCGTAGACCGCTCTGGCTACTGCCAGGGAGTTTGCGTTGGGAGTGAGGAAAATGCCCGCGCTGGCGCCGTTCTTTCCATCAATCATGGCGTGCAGCGTATAATCCCCGGATCCGAGCTCAACGCGTCCCACGTCGGATAAGCGAACCAGTTGGCCATGGTCGCCGCTTTTCAGCACGATATCGCTGAATTCCTGTTCGCTGCGAAGCCGCCCGCGCACATTTATCGGAACGAGGAAATCCGTACTCTTGGGTGACGGTTGCGCGCCCAGCTGACCCGCGGATACCTGGACGTTCTGCTCTCGAACGGCATTGATCACATCACTGGCTGTAAGCCCGCGTGTGGCAAGCTTGCCCGGGTTCAGCCACAAGCGCATTGCATAGTCGCCTTCTCCGTACAATCCGACGTTGCCAACACCCTGCAGGCGCGAGAGCTGATCCTTGATATTCAGGGTCAGGTAGTTGCGTAGATAGACCCCATCGTAGCGATTGTCTGGTGAAGTCAGACTCACAAACATGAGCGGAGTGGGGGATTGCTTCTGCGTGGTTACGCCGTACAGACGCACATCGGGGGGCAGACGCGACAGGGCCTGGGCGACGCGATTCTGTACACGGACAGTTGCGGTATCGGGATCGATGCCAGGGGTGAAGGTGACTGTCACTTGCAGGCTTCCGTCGGAACCCGCAACGGACTTCATGTACATGATGCCTTCGACGGCGTTGATCGCTTCTTCCAACGGAACGGCGATTGAATCCGCCATTTCTTTGGGATTGGCGCCGGGGTATATTGCTCGCACAACGACACTAGGCGGCACCACCTCTGGGTACTCGCCCGCGGGTAGGAGCGGAATGGCGATAAGTCCCCCCGCGAAAATAACGATCGAAAGAACAATTGCAAATATGGGGCGGTCGATGAAGAACTTGGAAAAATCCATGATCGCGCTCTTATTCCGCGGCTCTTATTGAACCGGAAGGGGGGAGATAGCCTCTCGTGCTTCCATAGCGACATACTCAGGCCTTACAATCATTCCTTCACGAATGATCTTCTGTGCGCCGGTGACAATGACCATGTCTGTCTTGTCGAGGCCGGACTGCACGATGTATAGGTCATCGATTTGACGACCCAATGTGATATTTTTGCGTAGTGCCTTGTTTCCTTCTCCTAGCACATAAATATATTTGTGATGCTGGTCGGTCAGAATGGCCTTGGTGTCTATCAAAAGTGCAAGTAACTCATCGCCTTGCAGCTGTACACGGGCGAAAAGCCCCGGTGTCAGGAAACGGTCGGTATTGGAGACGACAGCGCGAGCACGAATTGTGCCCGTTGTGGGATTAACCTGATTGTCGAAGAAATCTACAGTCCCATGGTGCGGGAAGCCTTCCTCATTAGCCAGACGGATGCGGACCAGATATGCATTGTTCCCGCGATCGTTCCTGCGAGCGAATTCCTTGTAGCGCAGGAAGCTATGCTCATCGCAATCGAAGTATACATACATGGGATCCTGCGAGACCAAGGTTGTCAGAATTGATTGGTCAGCCTGGGCAAGATTGCCGACGGTTAGGTATGCTCGCCCCACGCGGCCTGCGATTGGCGCTCGAACCTCGGTGAAATCGAGGTTGAGCTTGGCGGTGGCTACAGCAGCTTCAGCCGCACGAATCTCGGCAGCCGTTTGGTTCAACTCCGTTTGTCTACCGTGGAAATCTTCGCGTGACATGGCCCGTGTTTCGAACAGCGCCTGCGCGTGCTCAGTCTTGATTTGCGCAAGATTCGCGGTCGACCGGGCACGTTCGAGCTGCGCCTGCGCACTATGGAGTGCATTGCGGTACGGCCGAGGATCAATGACGAAGAGAAGGTCGCCAGGTTTGACCTCGCTATCCTCTTTATAGGCAACACGATTGATGTAACCACTCACGCGAGGACGCAATTCTACAGTCGGGATTGCATGGACACGGCCATTAAATTCATCCCAAGTTTGCACTGAACGCACCAGTACGTTCGCAACCGCAACATCGAGCGGTGGTGATTCGACTGGAGTGTTGGATCCGGTATTGCATCCGATGAGGAAGATTGCCGAGAGCGCAATAAGAATTGTAAATGCGCACCGTTGGCGTGGGGTTGAGCTGTACATATGTTAAATCATGAAAAATTTCTGGCGGGGAGGGTCGTAAGACTCAATCATTCTAAATGAAACCTCTGCATACCTATGTCATTAAGGTTTTTTGCTCATGCGGTAATTTTTAAAATCAATCGTTTAAAAATGACAAATTATCCAAAAAACCAGTTAGGCAGAGGTCTCAAATATTCCTAGTAGAGGATTTCCGAGAAAGAATGCATCGGAGAAAGACTAAATTATCCCGACTTGAACTTGATCTAACAGATGGCTTCAAGCCGTAATGGTTGCAGGCAAGAAATCTGGCGCTACCTGATCTAGGGATGGTCTGAAGTAGACACCACCATCTTCTAGCGGCTTTGCCATCTTGTCAATGAAAAAAATTATTTGCTCCAGGTCAACTGTGTAAGTATTGATATCTGAATTCCCTTTAATAAATTACAACGAGATAGAAATTCTATAGCAGAACTATATATAAAGCTAGACGGATTGGGTATAGGAAAAATAAACCACCTTTTCTAAACCACCTTTTCCATAAGTTTTGAATGTACTGAAAGCTGGCTCAATTGTCAAACACGGTGATAATCGATTGAAAAATTACTGTATTCCGGTTCAGTTAGCACAAAAATTCAAAGATTTTGCCGCGTTTTGGCGCTTCAGGCGAAAGACGCCCAGGGGTAAAGGTCAGCCCAGTGATGAAGAGGATTGAAAGGAGCGAGCACGGGATCAGGTTGGCTCGAAAGGATCAAAGATTTGTGCAGGTGCTCTAGGCGGCGCCCGGACAGGCAAACCAAGATGGTCAAGAATTTTAGTGATTGTGGCTTTCTCCAAGAGGGCGGCGATGATTTTCATATTCCCGCCACAATGCGGGCAGCGCTCAATGTCGATCTCAAACACCCGCTTGAGCAAACGTGCCCAACTGATGCGCACGGAAGCCGGGGAAGGCGGCACATCGTCATTCGTATCGGATGCATTACTTTTGTTTTTCTTGCTGCCAGGAATAATCTCAGCGCGCAGTTTGGCGTTCGGCGCAAGCACGCCATGGAAACGAATGAGGTTGAGCCTTGGCCGGGGAACCAGCGCAGCCAGCCGTTGCATGAATTCCAGTGGCGACATGATGATGTGGGTCGTGCCATCCCGATAAGGTGTCTTCAGCTTTAACACTATTTGCCCATCTTTATTGCGTGTCAGTCGTTCATTAGCAATCGCCGGTCGCGTGATGTAACGGCACAGATGTTCCAATTCCTTACGCTGATTCATGGCGCAACGCACCCCGGCATGCAGGCTAAAGCCATGTGCATTGACACAGTATTTTTTGTTTTCCTGTGGTTGCGTATTTTGTGTGGAAATGGTTTTTAACGTCAGCACCTTCTGCCCTGCCCGGCGACCGAGTGCTATCCGGTAGGTGCAGGCCGCCGATTGCAGTGGACTCAGCGCCGCGTCCGTTTCCATTTCAGCTAAGTAGCTCATCCCCTCTTCCTCAATAAGCGCGCCGTTACGGGTCAATGCTTTCATGATGCGCTGGATGATCTGGCTAAGCAGTCTTTGCAACTGCTCAGTCGTCGGTGACCGTGCGCTGTGGAATTCCGCCACACCATTTTGGATGCGGTAAACGCCGTCAAGCACTAGGCAATGCAGATGAATATTGAGATTAGCCGCCGAACCGAAACGTTGAATAAGCGTAATCGCACCGGTCTGTGCTTCGGATCGTTTCAATCCGGCCTGTTTGATCAGAGAAGTAGAGATGGCACGGTGAATCACCTGCAATACCGGTGTGATTAAGCGCGGATGAGCGGCTAACAGGTAGCGTAGCGGGATCGGCAGTGAGAGCACCCATTGGCGCACCGGCACTCGGGGAATGATGTGATCAACCAGGTGAGCAGCCGTCTGCGCCATGCGCCGCCCACCGCACGAGGGACAAAATCCACGCCGCTTGCAGGAAAAGGCTACCAGTTTCTCATGGGCGCAGTTGGCACAACGCAGGCGTAAGAACCCATGGGCCAGAATGCCACATTCAAGAAATGCCTCAAATTCGTCTTTAACAAAGTCAGGTAACCCTGAACCGGTTTCCGTCTCAACCTGTGCAAAGAAAGTTCCGATGTGCTCTTGCACCAACCGATACAGAGTGGTTTCTTCCGGTCGGTGCCGTTCATAGTGGAGCTGATTTTCAACCGCTGCGTGTTGAGCTGGTTGGCGCAGGTTCTTTTGGTGGAATTGGGCGCGGGGTGTGGCCGTCGACATGATCTTTGAGAACGAATGTTTTCGTTCTCAAAGTATCGACTTCTCGGGCTAGGCCTTGAGTGATTTCGCCAGATGTTGGTCGCCTCGATGGAAAAACAGCTGGTTGTTGGTGTCATGGGCGCAGGCCATGCGCTGCATGGTTTTGATGTTACCCATCAGTTGCATGACTTGGGCGTTCAGAATGTTGCCGTTTTTGCCGTGGGACAGCGACAAATCCTGCAAAAATCTCGTGAAAGCTGTGGCGGATGCCGTGTTTGGCGTTCTACCCAATGTTTCCGAATCTTTTCAGCCACAATTCCAGCGGCTGGAGATTCGCTTTGAAATGGGGTGTTAATCAACATCTGCTACTACTATCTACTATTATATTCAATCAGGTGATCCTATGGAACGTAAAGCGAAAGTGACGCAAGATGCTGTAACCGATGCATGTGATGAACTCATGGAATCCGGTAAAAACGTCACTGTAAACGCTATCACTGCGATGACAGGAGGTTCCTTTTCCACCGTAGGCGCAATGGTCAAGAATTGGAAGGCGGAACAAGCCTTAAAAACTGCACCAGCAATTGAGATGCCAGAAACGGTTAAAACCGCCATGCACAAAGCTGTTACTGTTATTTGGGACGCTGCGTCCAGCCTGGCGAGCGATGAAATTGACCGCATCCGGAAGGAAGCAGTGGAAGGTATAGATAAAGCCAAGATTGAGTTATCAGAATATGTGGGAGAAATTACGCGCCTGGAAAAAGAATTAGAACAAAGCCAAAATATCACTGCAGAAACCGGAAAGCGCCTTTCCACCGCTATGACTCAGATTTCAGAACTGGCCACTCAAAAGACTGCTCTCGAAACGCGCCTTTCAGACCGTGATAACGAACTGGATCGCATGCGAGCTGATTATAAGAAACTACAGACCGAGCTTATTACAATAGCCAAAACCAAGGCCAAACAGAACAAGGTGGGATAAGCCCACAGTACCTGCACTTAATGCTCGTTCCTTGCAATTCATTGAAAGGTAATGCAGGCATGGATTGGGGCTTGTATAAATATCGGCATTTGGTAGAAAACGCTTTTGCGCGATTAAAGCAGTATCGCGCAGTGGCAACACGATATGACAAATTGAAAAGAAATTTTAAGAGTATGGTAGTCATGGCTTGTGGATATCTGTGGCTACCTATGTGAAATGTCAACAGACCCTAGGAGTCTGTCGGATAGGCATTGTTTCGATCGCTCGAATGGATAATTACTGGCATATTGAATGATAAATAGTGATTAAAGTGGTTTTTTAATTTCATTAAATGGCATTTTACATGAATCCGGTGGGATTGATATGGTGTCTATTCGCTAAGTCCGACAGACTCCTAGTAGCCAGATTCATGTAATTTTGCACGCAAAGAATTTATTTTCTCCTCACTATTCCCTCAACAATTTAATCAACCCACGTAAAAAACGGTTCAATAACATGTTGAATCTGCAAACCGTAAATCAGTCCAAAATAATATGTGCAGTCAGGCGATCCAACGCAATGCCAATTGCCCTATCATCAAACAAACGAGTCTTACGCTCGGTGGCACCCGCAGGCCATTGCCGTAACCCTTCGCGTACAGCCTGAACCGTAGGTTGTACGCCTTCTTTACTCAGCAACCAATCGACAGTAGCCAGAAGCTCCATGCCGAAAGGAGACTCAAAGCCGTCGATCAAGGCGGCGGTGTATTCCAGCGCTTGCTCATAAGCCTTGGCCTCGGTCTTGATATAAGTTTGCACCAAAGCCTTGTGCTCATCGTCGAACCAAATTATATCCAGCGGCCCAGCGTCACTGATACGCTTATCGCAATGCAGATAACTGCCATCCAGATTGTTGAGAAGATGATCGAGCTTATTGGCATAAGGCCCGTACTTGTGTGCAACAAATTGCAGCTTGAGCGGATTGTCCTCAGGAGAAAACTGCTCAATGGCACGCTCCAGAAACCACGCCAATTTCTGAATCTCCAGCAGACTGCACTCCATGCCAAGTATCCAGTAGCGGCGCACTAGTTCAGCAATCAGCGCGCGAGCCGGTGTTAGCCTCCCCACTCCAGCGCATTTGGCTACGTTCTGATACTGCTGGGTGGGCTCGAACACCACAATCTCGATATTTGGCAAGTCACCCAGAGCGATCTCAATTTGTTCGCGTACCTCAGTCCATTCCAAGCCGCCGTTCCCTGCGCCCAAAGGTGGGATGGCAATAGATTTAACCTGCTTTTCGATAAGAAAACGGCGCAAATCCTGCAAGCCTTCCTCCACCCATGCCATCTGTGAAGGCGCTTTCCAATGCTGCTTGGTGGGGAAATTCACGATCCAGCGCGGACCGTCGAGTTCATGTACCTCGGTGACAAACATCTTGCCGGTCTGCACTTGCTTGGCTTTGCATGCGATAGCATAAAGGCGCATGTTATCGGCAAAGCGCTCCTTGAACATCAACGCGATGCCTTTGCCCATTACCCCAACGGTGTTGACCGTGTTCACCAGCGCCTCGGCACGGGCTTCAAGAAGGTTGCCTTGTGTAAACGTAATCATCAGAAATACCACCCCGGTATGGCTTTAATATCCAGCGTTAAACCTCTGGCCTGCACTTGACTCTCAAGCATTAATTTTACTGCCTCCGTATAACAAACGACACCCAGCAACGCCGCAGTAGGCAGATGCCCATAAACCAGCGCTTCTGCTTGATAACGCTCGATCTGTGCCGGGTCATCCGGGTTTCGCTTAAAATTTCTTGCCTGCAGCAATGTCCAGTCGATCTCGTTCAACAGTGCCGTATCATTAAAATATCTTGCCAAAGCAGAATACGCATGACGATCAGTAAATACAAAACGCAATCCCATGACGTTCACACGCGACAAGCTGGAGACCAATATACAGATTTCTTCATTACTACGCTTAGGCACCTCGCCTCGCCCCGTGTATATGTTGTACATCATAGGCGAAAACGGCGTGAAATAAAATGGTACGTAGTCTGCCAAAGTGCCGCCAGGCTCAATTGGAACTTCTCGGTGTGTACGCCGAGAGATAAGGTCTGTATTCCCAATTGCTACGTAGGCGGATGCCTGCGTTGGCGAGCTCGCACAATGCAGCCCATTATCCAGAATCCAAGGCAGATTGTCGCGATGGACGATGCGCCAGATCAGCGCTTTTTCTGGATTAAGATTCGTGTAAATCATGATAAAAACATTCGCTCGTTTTACCTTAACTTAGGGTACTGTGCATCTTCATCCGTAAATATACGCTAGGACAGTACCCTTTATATGGGTATTGCAGAAGAACCCCACTTAATAACCCCAAGTAAAAAACGGCTCAACAACATGTTGAATCTGCAAACCCGCAATCAGTCCAAAATACCGCGCATCAAAAGAATTCGGATTCACATCAGACATAAGCAGATATTCAGAATCACCCAGCATCTTCTCCCCCAAACGATATTGCGGCAATACAGAACCATCAATATCTGTTTTTAACTGGGCACTGTTAGGCAGTAAGCCAGCATTTACAGTAATGCCTGCCTCATTAATAGAAGCAGTATCCCCTCCCTGAGCAAAAACACGTTTCAGCAACATGCCATAACCGCCCGGACAATTACCCCTACTAATGTAATGTCGTGCCACAGCCATATCAAAAACTTCGCCTTGTGGTGGGCAGAAAGAAACGTATGCGCCCTTCCCTACTGGTTCATCAACAATCTTGTAAAACCCCACCGGAAAACTCGGCGTATTATTGTAATAAATACCCGTGAGTCGAAAAACAATACTCAATAGAAATATACCGGCACTGACAGACAAAACAATGCCTGCCAGAATATTGCGTATTTTTCTCATGATGATTGGATTATTTTGTCGCTGTAAGCCGGTGCAGGAACAGCAGCCCGCGCAGAAAACACAGAATCTTGAAAGTACAAAGGCTGCTTGCCATATATAGCAGGATAACCCGCCACATAAATAATCATGTCACCTGGCTTGGTAATCTTGCCTTCAGCATCTTTTTCTGGTGAAGTCATGCGTAAACACTCGTCAGGTGTTAGTAAAGGACGCTGTGTTTCCTGCATGGTTCGCGTCACGTTGCCGTGCATCACCCCTACCCGCCTACCACTGGTCGTAATCTGCTCCTTGATGACCGTGGTTTGTCCGGTCAGCTTGGATAAATGCTCGGCGGTTTCAATCCGGTTGGGTGGAAAGGCATTTTGAATATGACAATTGGACGTGATCGCCTCATCGTGGCCGTATCCCGTCTCGCGGCTTTTAAGTTGGTTGATATCTTGGCAGATCAAATAGGCTTTAATACCGTAGCCAGCAATAAACGCCAAGGACTCCTGAAAGATTTCCAGTTTACCCAGACTGGGAAATTCATCGAGCATCAACAAAAGCCGGTGCTTATAGTTCGCAACCGGCTGACCATCCTTAAAATCAAGCCTGTCTGCCAGTGTCCGCACAATCATATTCATCATGATGCGCACCAGTGGCCGCAAACGAGTCTTATCGTTAGGCTGTGTCACAATGTATAAACTCACAGGGTTAGCGTTGTGCATCAAATCACGAATTGCAAAATCCGAGCGGCTAATATTCTTTGCAACCAGTGGATCACGGTATAAGGATAGATATGATTTAGCTGTAGATAAAACTGACCCTGCTTCCTCAGAGGGACGATCCAGCATATCTCGTGCGGAGGCGCCTACCACCGGATGGTTTGCTCCATTAACATGCGGATAGGTAGCCATTTCCATCCATAGTTCACCAATATCCCGTTCAGGATCGGATAGCATTGAATCAACAAGCGGCAATGTGGCCTCAGTCCCTTCAGCACCTTCATTTCCTGATTTATATAAAACATGCAAAATCACACCAACAAGAAGCGCCTGACTGGTTTTCTGCCAGTGGTCTCTTAGCCCCTTCCCATCTGGATCAACAATTAAAGTAGCGAGATTTTGCACATCACCGACTTCAAGCCCATCATGCATCCTGATTTCATCCAACGGATTCCAACAAGCACTCCCTTTGGGTGAGGCAGGATCAAAGCGAATGACTTTATTACCGGCATGAACCTTCCGCCAACCGGCTGTTACAGACCATAGTTCGCCTTTCAGATCAGTAATAACCGCACTATGCCCCCATGAAAGCAAGGTTGGAATAACCAAACCAACACCTTTACCCGACCGAGTCGGCGCATAACATAAAACATGTTCGAGGCCGTTATGTTTAAGGTAATGGGTTTTGCCTTTTTTATCCTGCCAGGCACCTACATATACATAATCATTTTGTGGAATCTTTTTCGAGGTTAATCTTTTGAAGAAGGATTGTCTTAAAGGAAGCAGCCTTGCCGCTTGGATGTCTATTTCATCCGCCCAGCGCGCTGACCCATGTAAACTTGAGTTCGGACGCGATGAATTATCCGCAACCATTTTTACAATCAGTGTCAGAATCAGCCCCGCTCCTGCAAATAAAACACCCATACTTCCGGATAGCTCAATAATATCCGGATGCTGGCCATACCATTTATTAGCCCACTCAAAAATCGACCAAGGCGGGTATAACTGGTTAAAGTGAACACCAAGCTGCGGTTGATATTGGAATCTATAGGCAAAATATTGCGTTGCAACCTGAACCCCACCCAACATAAAGAAAATCGCCATAATCTGAGTAAGCCTGGTTTTAACCAATCCTTCGTTCTTTATTATAGGATTTCCCGAATTTTGGTTTGAATGGTTCATTTTGATCGTCCTTTTCGAGGTGATTTGATACTGATTCTGGACACTTTCTGCTGCAATGGATTCTCTTGCTTATCTAAACCATTCGCATCGCGACCCTCTAATCCTTGACCCGTTCTGTTATTGATTAAATCTAATCGGCGTTGTTCTAATGCTTCATCATCAAATGTAACATCAAGATTTGTATCTACAGCGACTTGAACAACTTTTTCACGGAAATCATCCGACCCATTGATAGTCAATTTCTTACCGTACTTAATCTTAGCCTCTTGTAATATTCCTGATATTTTATCTTTGGCCGCACCAGCCATAATGACCAACCGATTGCCGCCATCACGAATGGCGATTGATCCGATATTACAAATAATCGTGCCCGTTCTAGTAATCGTCTCTATAAAATCCTTATTCTTTAGAGAATCGTCATTAGTCTGTGTACCAGAGACATTATTTGTCTGCGCGCTATAATCTTTTCTGGCTCGCAATATGTCCAGTGCTTCCTGATTTCCCTGCCGGGATTCCTTCACCAGCCAACTCAACCAGTCCATTCTTTTATGCCTTGCTTTTGAGGCTTGATATCCTTCCTTAAAATCTTTATTAATCGCGTCGATCCTTGTTTTCAATTCACTATAAACAGACGCAGCCATTATTTTTTTGGACAGCCTACCCGCAGTAACATTTTTGATCAGTAGTCGTTTTAACTTGGCTTTGGTTTTGACTGCTTCTATGGCCTGATTCTTTTTATCACGCAGTTTATTCCATTGGTTTTTTCCCTGTATTGCCGCCTCATTCTGCTCTTTTGTGTATTGCGCATATAGTTTTGATGTATCAATTTTGTTACGAAGTGGCCTGGGTTCATATTGCTTTGAATATTGTTTTTTTGTTGTTGTATCGTCATCAACCCCGACATAATCACCGAGCCTCTTAACCAAATTGGCCTTTGATAAGGCTCTGTCAATAGAACTGGCTTTAACACCAATCCCATTACCGGAAACAAATACAAAACCATTACCGCGCTCACGCAATTCGAGGCCATGATCCTTTAATACTTGGTGTAATTCAGTCCAGCTTGTCGCAGCTTGAATCTGCGCCAGGCATTCTTGCTGCATCCAACCTATAAGACTCTCCGATCCAGCCTTGAACTCAATATTGGACGCCCTACCCTGCGCACCGCGTTTGATTGTTTCGTGATTATCCGGTGTTAATCCGTACTCTTGCTCCAACTTTTCACAGAGCTCACCAATGACTTTATAGTCATAATGGGGGTTATGGATCGTAAGCCTTTCTGGATGAATTTTGTTGATCGCAATATGCATATGCAGATGATCAGTGTCATGATGCACCACACTGAGTCGTTGGTGTTCACCAAAGCCTAGGCCATCACAGAGTTGGTCCTCTATTTGCTGCAAAGTAGCTTCGGATAGTTCATCATCACGAAAACTAACCACCAGGTGATAGGTTTTGTCAGAAGTCGCGCGTTGATTCATCTGCTGCGTATTAAGCACTTCTGCAACCACACAATCCGGACGATCCGAGTAACAATTAACTGCTCGGATTAAGCCGATGCGCTCAGTCTTGTTTTGTGGGTCAACAATATAATTCACCAGTCCGGCAAAGTTGCTTTTCTTAACTGAATTGATTGGGATGTGTTTGGCTATCATGATTATTTAATCGAGTTCTCTTAGGTTTTTATTTTTTTGAATTGATGATTTTCATCATGATGCCCGTCATTTGTGTGCGGGTTTCTTCAATGTCTTTTAACAGACCATTAATTGTTTTCTTGTCAAAATGGGCTGCACGCCGATCATCGCTTAACCATAATTTTAAAAGCCCCCCTAGCCTGCCTAGATCACCGTTTATTTTTGCCAGTTCATTTACTTTTTGGTTATCCATGATGCTGGTTGGCTCATAACCTAAGCCTAGTTTTTTTAAATATTCTGAAATACTCAGGCCGCATTTTTCGGCTTGCTCCCTGATGATTTTTCCTTCTTCCGGTTCAACTGGAACCCTGAGATGGAGTTTGTATTTTCTTTTATTCTTTGGGTTTGTCTCACTCATTGCTTTGGTTGGTTCTTCGTTTTCTCGATTGCTTTTGTGTTTCTTATTTCATTTATTGGGTGTTGCCTCTACTTCGGACTTTGAATTTGCTTTGCGTCTGCTTTTGCTTCTGCTTTTACCCTTGCCTCGCAGAGCAGGATTATCGTTGAGCACACCGTGCGAATAAGAGCTTGTGATGTTGGATGACAAGTTTACTTGTTAGCTAACATCACATATCCTGCCCTATTTTGTAGTAATTGTCCTTGATTGAGTATAACATTATTGTTGTAACTTATTTAAGTGTAGTCTATTTTAACGAATTACGCGTATAGTATGTATGTTAGTAATTACTCTTAATTACTTCAGAGTTACTTCTTAATGCTCTTGATTGAATGGTAATGCTTGTGTGTTCATTCAATACAACTTATAGTCAATAATTATTACTAATACTGTACTGGGCTCTATAAGTGCTATGAAAAAGGATATTTCTGCGCGTCTTGCTGAAAAGTTAGCGCATAGTGATTCTCAACATGCAAAACGAAATCTTGCGATTTTCTTTGTTTTGCGCGATGAAATAAATTCAGCAATCAATACTGGGTGGTCGGTTAAGGATATCTGGCAGTTATTGCATGAAGAAAAAAAGATTTTAATTAGCTATCAAGTGTTCTTGAGGCTGGTTAAAAAACACACCGAATACACGGCTTTTAAAAGAAAAGGAAGTGGTAAAAAAATAAGTAAAGAAAATGAACTAGAACCAAAAACTGAAGCAAAAGAAACACAGAAATTAGCGAAGGATGCAGGTAAAGCGGAAGGTTTTGAATGGAATAATGAATCCAATTTAGATGATCTTGTTGGATGACTATAAAATTGTTTTAGATTCATCCAATGATGTCAGAAGTATTATTTCTCCATAATTTAACTCAAAGGATTATTCATAATGGCTAAAATACATATGGTATTGCAAGGCAAGGGAGGCGTTGGTAAATCTTTCATCGCATCAATCATTGCACAACATTGTTACGCCAAGAAAAAAGATACGCTTTGTATTGATACCGATCCGGTGAATGCCACTTTCCTTGGGTTTAAGAAATTAAATGTTAAAAAACTGGATTTAATGGAAGGTGATGAAATTGATCCTCGTAAATTTGATAATTTGGTTGAATTAATCTCCAAAAGTAAATCAGATGTAGTGATTGATAACGGCGCCAGCACCTTCGTGGCCTTATCCCATTATTTAATTAGTAACCACATACCTGCCCTGCTTAAAGAAATGGGACATGAGTTGATCGTGCATACCGTAATTACTGGCGGTCAGGCACTATCAGATACATTAAATGGGTTTGACTTAATGATTAAACAGTTCTCGAGTGATATTACTTTTGTCGTGTGGATTAACCCTTTCTGGGGAAAGATAGAATCCAATGGAAAGAGTTTCGAATCAATGAAAGTTTACTTGGATAACAAAAGTCGCGTATCAGCTATTATCAAAATACCAGACTATAAGGCTGAAACTTTCGGTCGTGATTTAAGTGAAATGTTACAAGCTAAACTGACTTTTGATGATGCGATAGATAAACCAGAATTAACAATTATGATGCGCCAACGGCTTAAAATAGTTAAAAGCCAACTCTTTGAGCAATTAGAAGGGGCACAAGCCGTATTAGCATGAGTACGATCGATGAAAAGATTGATGAAGCCATTCAGGAGATTGCTTCCGTACATGGCATAGCCGTATCAAAAGATGATCCCATCATGATATTGCATACCATGAATGATCGCCTCATTTCGGATAGCAAGGCTGCACAGCAGGAATTGTTGGATAATTTCCGAAGTGAACTTGAAGTGACTGTTTCTGAATTATCACTTCAAGCTAAAAACCATTCTGACCGAATTCTCAATACAACAATAACGACAAGCAAAAATGAAATTGCGCGAGTGATGGAAGAACAATCCCATATTATTATTGAGCGCTGGAAAGCTGATTTGCAAACTGAATTCAATGAAGCCTGCAAAACAATGACAACTTCAAGACAAACTGCAATATTGAATATTATTGCTTCATTTATTACTTTAATTTCTGCTGGAATTATTTTGACTATTTTTCTAACAAAATAAAAGGTAACACCAGAAGAAGCTACTCTACCCTATCGCAAGCTGAAGAAATATCATGAAGCATCATGACCGCAGCGCCGGTTACCAACTCCTGGAATCAGCCTCGCTGGTCGAATTCAGAATCGGCAAACCACTTATTCAAACCTGTACTGACGGGGAAAATATCTTCCTCCAGATTGATCTGATGTTGGGAGTCGCTGACGAGGAAGAATCCGCCGATATCGCTGAATGGGCGTCTTTTGGACTCATTTTCGCTCTGGCTGTTTTGTCTTTTGCAGATGCTCGACCACGGGGCTTATCAGATCAAGATTTGGTCGATGGCGACGAATTTACAGTAAGCGATTTGTTCGAGTGCCTACGCTTTGTCAGCGGAGAATTACGATTTTCATCCGATTACTTACGCGGACGTTGTATGAAGACAGACATCACCGTAAGAAAGGACGGCATGCTGACCTTGAGCACCAGAAATCGGGGACAAGCTGCATTGTTCTGGCTAGATCGATTACAAGGCAAAAAGAAGCTGGTACTCATATAAAACGATTACTCATCCATGTCGATCACCATGCCTCACATAATGACCAATTTGTTTTGACTATTTTTTCCTTGGAAATGCGCAAACCCCTTCAGACTAATTTCATATTGGAAGAGACTAGATTTTGACCTAATTGGCACGATTCGATTATAATGAACGATTCGAACGATATTAATAAGGTCACAATAATGGATGCACTTTCTGCCAATGAAGCAAAAACTCAATTTGGCGACATGCTGTTAAAAGCGCAGCGTGCCCCAATTCAAATTAACAAAAACGGGAAACCAGTTGCTGTAGTCATCTCGATGGATGAATACGAAAGCATTGAGGCGCTCAAGCTTCGATTTTTGCAATCGAGAGCCGTCCAAGCCCAAATGGATATCAAGGCGGGCAACATCGTTGATGGCGATTCTTTTTTTGGTACATTAGAAACTGATCAGTACGACTAATGCCTGGTTTTCGTTTAACCCCAGATGCTCAGACCGACCTTATTGAAATACGCCGTTTTACGATCAGACAATGGAGCAAAGCGCAGTCGCAAAAATATTTATCAGAACTTCAGCAAACGATTCGATTGCTGGCTGAAACACCTTCTCTCGGTAAATCAAGGCCAGATGTTGGACCGAACGTATTAAGTTTTCCCTGCTCAAGTCATGTCATTTACTACGTTGTGTATGAGCAACAATTGGTTGTATTCGGCGTATTGCACAAACGCATGGTGCCATTTAACCACCTTACTGTGCGAGAGGCGTTTTAATATGTAATAACTACCCCTATATTAATCAACAAATTCCTTTCTGCGACTGCGTTGTGCCGATTTCTCTACGTTTATTTTTCTATAGGGCTTATACAACCCTCCTTACGCTAAAGATAATCGGGACAGTTTATTTGTTATCTACACTACAAAATAAAAATATCGGTCGATTTTTGACGGAATTAGCCAGGATCCTAGCCCTTTCTGTTGTTCGGGAACATGCTTTATTACTCGCTATCCAACGACCGGAATACAATATTTGCGGTCTTCGTCGTTCCGATCTGAAAAATTATCTTCTTTATGTTTCCGTCGGATAGCTCTCTCGATACCTCAAACGTGTCGCTAAAACCTACCGATACTATCTAACGCGTAATGGTCGAGCAGCTGTCGCAACCTGTTAAAAAATAACAGCATTTACCATTTTTTAAATCATTTACTTAATCCCCCAGGATTTTCTGGAGACATATTTTCTTGACATCATTTAACTTGTAAGAGACTAAAACCCTAAATTATATTAATATTTAACGTACTACTATACATACGTACATATATTTTAACGTAAACTATTAGAGAAAAATCCATTGTACGTACAAACGTACGTGATATATTAAAGCAACTATACAAAAGTTTCATCTTGTATGTACGAATGTACGTTATTACGTCCTGACGTTATATTGACCTCATAAAAACATGATTCTTTTGCGTTCTCAATCAGGACATCTTATAAAGATTCTAGTATTAACGTACAACTATACATACGTATATATGTTAATACATCAATACGTATTAACGTTAGACATTACGTGAAAATTCATTTAACGTACAAATGTTATGATATATTAACGTAACTATATAAAGGTATCACCGTATATGTACGATTGTACGATTGTACGATTGTACGTTATTATGTATTGACGTTATCTGGGCCTCATAAAATATGGCTCATTTGCGTACTAGATCAGGATATCTTACAAAGATTCTAGTATGAACGTACAAATATACATGCGTACACATGTTAATACATTAATACGTATTCACGTTAAATATTTTGTGAAAATTCAATTAACGTACATACGTTGTGATATATTAACGTTATAATATAAATGTATTTTAATATTGGTACATTTGTGCGTTAATATACAACAACGTTTAAGGGCTTCATGAAAATCATTACTATAGCCACGCAGAAAGGGGGGGCAGGAAAAACAACTCTTGCTACAAATTTAGCAGTTGCAAGTGCAATGGCTAATAAAATCACATTGTTAATTGATGCGGATGCCGGACAAAAAACAGCCCTTGAATGGTTTCAAAAACGAGAGGATCAGAATAATCCACTTGTTATGGAAGCATCAGATCAAAATATGCTTTTTAAATTACTAGAATTAGCAGAAGAAAAGGGGGTAGATAGAGTTTTTATTGATACTCAAGGCGCTGATACTCCTCTTGTGAATGATGCGATTTCACGTTCTGATTTTTGTCTTATACCTTGTGGTTCTGGTGGTTTTGATGTACCTGCTCAACGTACCACTGCATCTGTAATTAGACGATTAGGGAAAAATGGTGCTTTTATTATCACGAAAGCTCAAGCAAGAGGACAAGAAGCAAAAGAAACTCGAATTATATTATCGGGACTTGGTTTTGGTAGTCCTGAGCAACAAACTACGAATCTAAAGGTGTATAAGGACGCTGCAATATGTAGTCTTTCGGTTCTTGAGTATGATCCTAAAAGTAAGGCTGCAGAAGAAATAAAGGTTTTGTTTAAATGGCTAGAGAAAAAGATTGCTATAAATCCTCTTTTAATAGATTTAGAAAAAGGAGTTTCTGAAAATGGTTAATAAAAAAAGAATAAATGCTCTTGCTTCTCTCGCTGAAGATATGAACGTACAAACACATGTACGTACAAACGAAAAAAAAATAAGTAGCATTCCCAATGAAACAGGACCAAAAGTAAAAACAAAGAGTAGGGTGGTTAGTAATGTTCCTTGGTACCCAAAGAGCGAGATTCTAAAAAAGGAACTGAAATTATTAGCTATCCATGAAAATTCTAGTCTTACTGCATTAATTGACGAAGGTATTAAATTGGTTTTAGAAAAGCGAGGAAAGGATATAAATGATTATCTATAACTTTTAACGTACAAGTATTTGTACGTTAAAACGTAATAATTAATCATTAGAGAAGAGTGCAATAAAATTACTGTCGTAATGGATGATAAAAGGTACTTGTATACTTTTTCTTTGTAACATTTTTATCCTTAAATCATCGGTTATAATTTGATTTTTTGAATAAGTTTATTAGAAACTTCAGTTGTACTTGTTTTGTTGTTTTCGTACTTAATATTCATCATGTGGCCTGTTTCGGGGATTTGGTCGAAACAGCTTAAATCATGCTTAATATATTGAGATCCATTCTTTTGATAAAGCACATTTTCTTTTTTGTCGATATGGATTACTTCTCCAATATTGTCTTTTGATTGGTCTGCATTAACAGCGTTGTATAAGTTATATAGGCCAGGTTTGATGCCCTCAGCTTTGCTTACTTTCTCTGTTTTCCACTCGCCAGTAAAATCGTTTTGAACTAATTTTTGTCCGTTCATTACAAGTAAACGTTTCTTCATAGTTGCTAATATCTTTAATTATCAAACGCGATTAAGTCAATTACTCAAAGTTTTGTTTTCTGTTTTTTTCTTGGAGTTAATTTTTTTAGTTTGTTTTTTACAATAAATAGTATTTAGGTTCAAATGAAATGAAATTGATTTAAGTTTGATTTCAGGTTATTAAAATATAAGTTGATGCAATACCTTATGTATTATTGTTATATCGTCTTAGATGTGCCTTAAAGTAGTTGAATGAAGCTTTTATTTCTTTGATGTACCTTTTATTTTACTATTGTTCTTGATGTGTATAATTTGGAAGTATTTTAAATATAATCTAGGTGGTTATAAAGACATATTACAATAAAGTTCAGAATGTTTTTATATGATTAAAAGAAGAAAAGAATAGAAAGTTATCCACAGGTAGAATAGTATATATTATCAATTACTTGTGTGAAAAAAACTGGTTTAACTGCTGGTCAAACCTATATCCCAGCTTTAAACTGCTGGTTAAACCTATATCTTCTTAGTTTATCTGCTGGTTAAACCTATATCATCTTCCGGTTAAACCTATAACTTCTTAGCTTTTCCGCTGGTTAAACCTATAACTTCTTAGTTTAACTGCTGGTCATACCTATAACATATTTATTATCTGCTGGATAAACCTATAACTATTAGCTGGTCAAACCTATAACATTTGCTGGTTAAACCTATAACTTCTCAGCTTATCTGCTGGTTAAACCTATAACATTTGCTGGTTAAACCTACCACTATGTTTTTTTGATAACTCGTATGCCTGATTTTTGCGCTATTGTTCTTATATCAGTTGTTCGTTTGTTAGAAGCTATTTGTTCTTTAATGAATTGTGGTGTTGCTTTAATTGTATATTTTATATCTGTTATAGCTCGTCCAATTTTACGTTCGTTAATTTTACAGCTAAGAATCACGCCTTTTTCTTTTAATTCATTAAAGGCTGATAGAATTTTGCTTCGATTGTTTCCTTCTTTATTCTGTTGTAATAGTCCACTTGCCTGTTTTATATCTGAATACATACATGAATATTCTGTGATGTGGCTGGCTTGGGTAAAGCGGTTGATTAGTCGTTTGTATAGCCATCGGGTTAGTTGCTCATCACAACTCATCAAGCGATCATAGTTAAATTGTCTATAATCAAGGTTGTTTATACTGTGGCTGATGAAGAGAGGTAATCTTGCGATGTGATGTGTATCGGTAGAAGCGAGGTATTCCTCGCGACCAACGGTTACAAGATCTTGTAGAATGGCGCCGCTCCATATTTCTTTTTTATTCTTATATAGGGCGATATTACATTTGTTCATGACCTCTATAGCTTGCTTGATTTCATCAATGCTTCTTGATCGTCCCTTTGTTTTAAGTGCTTTTTGTATCATTCCTAATGTGAATTTAATCCAACTTTCTGTTTTTTCAGGGTCATGAATAGCATATTGCTGATCACTAAATATCTTTTTTAGCGCCTCTTCTACAAGTTCTTCTGTGACGCCTGGAAAAAAAGCTTTGTATTTTCTATCTTTTTGTTTAATCAATGCCGGTTGAATCGAAACTGTGTATTCGTTTCCATTTTCCGTATAGGCCCATTCGTACGGTTCTGCTAGCCCATCAATAGTACGCAGCTTTTCGACTTGTTTAGCTGTAAAGAAATACTTTGGTATTCGCTCCCAAAGCTCAATCGTGTTAGAAACCTGACTTTGATCATTGGTTACAAATTGAGAAAATAAATCAAGCTGTAAGCTTTTTATAGGATCTTTGGGTGGCTTTTTCATTTGTTTGATTGTGTTTATTAAAACGGGCACATTTTTCATTAAAAGCAAACTCCCTTTATAAACCCTAAAAATGGATTAGAAGGTTTTTTTTCAGTTAAACCCTTCTTTGCCAAATTCCAGTATAAAGAATATTTGCTAAATAATACAACCATTATTCCGTTTATTTTTGTGCCTGTTTCTTAAATTAATCACCTTTAATTGTTTTTCCAAACGTAACGAGCTTGTTGAGTAAATAGGCCAATTGATTTTTTTCTTCTTTACTTAACAGCGTCAGTGTTTTATCCAGAACACTGTTTTTATTATTTATAATTACATAAAACTCATCGATCAATTTTACCATTGTAGCCATTGGAGGAATTGATTTAGTCGCCGGATTAGGATTCATAGTTACAGCAGTTACATCTTCATGAGTAATATCATTTGATTCTTGATAATGAGTGTCTTTATTTTTTATAAATTCACGGAAAAGTCTAATTGAACTGCGAGTTATCTCTTGATCGGGATTATTTAACCATTTAGTTAATCTTGCTTGATCCTGCTTATAAGCTCTTAAGAGATCGTTAATAACGATTACATCACGAATTTCCCCTGAATTGAATAATTTCGCGATTGGGTCAGGTAAATTCAGTAAATTGAGATGTTGTGACACAAACGCTTCCGATTTTCCAATTTCGTTGGCAACTTCCACGCTCTTTAACCCTTTGGATACCTGCCGACCGATAAAATCGGCTATTTCTCTTGGCGTTAAATTGTCTCGTTGCAGGTTCTCAATCAATTGATCTGATTGCGTATAATCTGAATCAATGAATGCAGGGATTGATTCTTTCCCGGCAAGAATAGAGGCACGAAAACGACGTGCCCCATGATTAATGATGAAATACCCATCCTTTTGTAAATTGGGATGCACAGAAATGGGTGTTTTTACTCCACGCAGACGAATAGTATCTGCAAGCTCCTGTAAGGTAACGGGGTCAAATTCATTACGAGGCTGATTAGGGTCTTCTTCAATTAAATCCAAGGCCAGTTCTAGTGAGGCTACTGTGCTGATTTTATCTTTTTGAGTTGTTTTTAATGTTCCAGCTGTTTTCTTCATGACTTTTGTAAGTAATTTATATTACGTAATTTTATTTATACATAACCAGTTCGGTAATTTAACATTCTTTATTATCAGTTTTTTTTGGTATACAGTGGCGGGCTCATGGTGTAAGTTAATGTTTATGTGCGACATATTGTCGCACCTGGTCATATTTTTAAGTTTAAAGTTGTTCTCAAACAATGGGTTGACTTTACCAGATAAAGAAACAGACTACATTTATTAAATGGATCGATAACTTGTACAATAAAATTCTTCTAACAAACATATTACGTCTAATCGAAGAACTGGGCATCAATAAAAAAGAACTGTCTGAAAGATCAGGTGTATCAACATCTTTTATGTCTGATCTTACGCATGATAAAGCCAATCCATCACTTAGAATCATGGAATCCATTGCCGATGCTTTGGAAACACCACTTCCAGCACTTCTGGAGCTGACAAATATTGATAAAGAAGTCGTGGATGAACTCATGAAAGGCAAGCCCCAATCAAGATTGCCAGAAGGGTATGTTCACGTGAGTGCGCTGCTTACTGATTTTCAGGCATATCAGGTATCCCTTTGGAATGAAGAGAATAAGAAACAGGTATTAACCCGTAAAAAAAGAAAAGTAAAATAGTAGTTGCATTAATTAGTATCTCGTTATATTGTTAATTAAGTTTAACAAATAAACGGGATATATCCATGTTGGATTCTGAAGATAGTTGCGCGACGCTGAAAGACAGAGCCAAGCGGAAGCTGGATCGAGACATGGGACCATTACTAATCAATGCGCTGAATGATCCCCAAACGGTCGAATTAATGGTCAACGCCGATGGTCGCGTATGGCTTGAAAAACTGGGTAAGACAATGGCGTGTATCGGTGATCTGCGGCCAGCCCAGGCCGAAGCCATTATCAAAACAGTTGCTGGATACCACAGCAAAGAAGTCACCAAGCTAAAACCCATTATTGAAGGCGAGTTTCCACTCGATGGTTCTCGTTTCGCCGGACAACTTCCCCCCATAGTCTCATCCCCAACATTCGCTATCCGCAAAAAAGCAGTTGCGATATTCACGCTAGAACAATACGTTGAACAAAGAATGATGACGGTTAAGCAATGCCAGAAAATCAAATCTGCCGTTGCAGAACATCGCAACATCCTTGTTGTGGGTGGCACCGGCTCCGGTAAAACCACACTGGTTAATGCAATCATCAATGAAATGGTCAACCATGATCCGACTGAGCGGATTTTCATCATTGAAGATACCGGGGAGATTCAATGTGCTGCAGAGAATTTTGTGCAATACCACACGTCATTAGATGTTTCGATGACCCAACTACTCAAAACAACGCTGCGCATGCGGCCAGATCGAATACTGGTAGGGGAGGTGAGGGGTGAGGAAGCACTGGATTTACTCGATGCCTGGAATACAGGCCATGAAGGTGGTGCGGCCACACTACACGCCAATGATGCACTTTCAGGACTAACAAGATTAAATTCATTAATTACACGTAACAAATCAGCACCGGCGGATATTGATGCACTAATCGGAGAAGTTGTGCATTTGGTCGTGCATATATTGCGCACACCAACGGGACGTCGTATTCAGGAAATCATAGAAGTTGATGGTCACAGGCGGGGTAGTTTCCGCATCAAAAAATTCTAAATCAAAGAAGAGGTATTCAATGAAATATGCAATGGCACTGGAAGACTCGAAAGCTTCTGTTCTCAAAAACTCATTAATCGTATTAATTCCTTTTCTGCTGCTCGTTCCGGAGCTAGCGCTTGCATCAGTGGGTGGCGGCGGTGCATTACCGTATGAAACTTGGCTTGTGAGTTTGAGAAACTCAGTCACCGGCCCCGTTGCTTTTACGCTCTCCATTGTCGGCATTGTTGTTGCCGGTGGTATTTTGATCTTTGGTGGCGAACTAAACGCATTTTTCAGAACATTGATTTTTATTGTCCTGGTCATGGCGCTATTGATCGGCGCGCAAAATATAATGACCAATCTGTTTGGTGGTGCTGTCATTTCATCTGGCGGCGAGGTATTACAACTCACGCCAGAATCGACTGACGAATTGATTACGCCAGAAAGTAACACAAGTGAGGGCAGGGGATAGCTATGTCCTTGCGCTTAACGCAGATCAGGCAATCCGCGAATCGCCCCAATCTTTTTATGGGCGGTGATAGGGAACTTGTCATGTTCTCCGGATTGTTGGCTTTTGCGTTGATATTCAGTGCATTTGAATTCAAGGCATTTGTATTTGGAACCACCTTATGGGTTTTTGCCTTATTTGCATTGCGCCTGATGGCAAAGAATGACCCGCTGTTACGCAAGGTGTATTTGCGGCACCGTAAATACAGAACCTATTATCCGGCACGTAGTACGCCTTTCTACGAAAACACCAATACACAAGGGAAACAATACCGATGATAGAGAGCGTAATTTTCTTTTTCTCCGGCAGCGGGATGGTGATGTTATTCATTTTGTTTATGCGGATTAACGTAGTCGGGAGCAAATCAAAATTAGTTAAGCACCGCTCTAAAGAACCCGGTTTTGTTGACCTGCTTATTTATGCGTCTGTAGTTGATGATGGTGTGATTGTCGGCAAAGATGGGTCGCTCATGGCGGCGTGGGCCTATCAGGGCGTAGACTCGAATAGCAGCACGGAAGCTGAACGCGACCAAGTATCCTTACAAATTAACCATGCTTTATCACGTATGGGTTCCGGTTGGATGATCCATATTGATGCTGTTCGTAAACCCGCCCCCGGTTATTGCGCCAAAGATGATTCGCATTTCCCGGATCCTGTCTCAGCAGCCATTGATGAAGAGCGGCGTGAATTTTTTGAGCGTGTGGGAACGTTATACGAAAGTAATTATGTGATAACAGCCACCTATTTACCGCCGCTACTGGCGCAACAGAAGTTTGTTGAACTGATGTTTGATGATGAGGGTGTGCCGGTTGATTCCAAAACCAGAACAATAGCCTTGCTTAGCCATTTTAAGCGCGAATGCGCGAATATTGAATCACACCTATCCAGTGTTTTCAGAATGAAGCGGTTGAAGGGTAAAACGATAACCAAAGAAGATAATTCGTCTGTTAATTATGATGCTTTTCTACGCTGGATACAATTTTGCATAAGCGGCCTTGATCATCCAGTGATTCTACCCAAAAATCCAATTTATCTGGATGCGCTATTAAGTGGTCAGGAGTTTTGGGGTGGGGTAGTACCTAAAATCGGACAGAATTTCATACAAGTCGTATCCATTGAGGGTTTTCCGCTTGCATCTTCGCCAGGGCTAATTAACTCGCTAGCTGATCTGCCTTGTTTATACCGTTGGTCAACTCGCTTCATTTTCATGGATACACACGAGGCGGTCGGCCACCTGGAGAAGTTCAGTAAAAAATGGAAACAAAAGATTCGCAGTTTCTTTGACCAGGTATTTAATTCGCATAGCAGTCATGTCGATCAAAACGCCATGAATATGGTCAGTGACGCACAAGCGGCCATTGCTGAGACAAATAGCGGCGAAGTGGCACAAGGTTACTATACCAGTGTGGTTGTGTTGATGAGTGAGAGCCGAGGGGATTTAGAGGCGTCCGCACGACAAGTGGCCAAAGCAATTAATCATTTGGGATTTGCCGCTCGAATTGAAACAATCAACACGATAGATGCGTACTTGGGCAGTTTGCCTGGACATGGTGTTGAGAATGTACGCCGCCCGCTTTTAAACACAATGAATCTGGCTGATTTGATGCCGAGCAATACAGTATGGCCGGGAAAGAATGAAGCGCCTTGTCCGATGTATCCGCCCATGGCTCCGCCACTCATGCACTGTACTACCCAAGGGGCTACGCCGTTTCGGTTAAACCTGCATGTGCGAGATTTGGGTCATACCTTCATGTTTGGCCCAACCGGTGCGGGTAAATCAACGCATTTGGCCCTCATAGCTGCGCAACTGCGGCGCTACGAGGGCATGTCCATCTATTGTTTTGATAAGGGCATGTCAATGTATCCGCTGACCAAGGCAGTTGGCGGAAAGCATTTTTCCGTTGCTGCAGATGATGACTCTCTGGCGTTTTGCCCCCTTCAATTTCTGGAAACAAAAGGTGATCGTGCATGGGCGCTGGAATGGATTAGCACCATCATCGAACTGAACAACAGTACGATTACACCAGCGCAACGTAATGAAATCAGTAACGCCATCACCAGCATGCACAGAAGTGGCGCAAAAACATTGTCTGAGTTTGTGGTAACGATTCAGGATGATTCCATCCGTGATGTACTGGCGCAGTACACGATCGATGGCATGATGGGTCATTTGCTGGATGCAGAAAATGACGGTTTGACCCTGTCGTCATTCACAACGTTCGAGATCGAGGAACTAATGAACCTGGGTCAGAAATATGCATTGCCAACCCTTTTGTATCTGTTTAGACGCATTGAACGTGATTTACACGGCCAACCGGCGGCAATCATACTGGATGAAGCTTGGCTTATGTTGGGTCATGCCGCGTTTCGTGAAAAAATCCGTGAATGGCTAAAAGTCATGCGCAAAGCAAATTGTTTCGTGCTGATGGCAACGCAAAGCTTATCCGATGCAGCCAACAGCGGCATTCTAGATGTGATTGTCGAATCCACCGCAACGAAGATATTCCTACCGAACGTACACGCACGTGATCAGGATACTGCGGCGTTATATCGACGCATGGGACTGAATACCCGCCAGATTGGAATCATCGCATCGGCGGTTGCTAAGCGCCAATATTATTATGTATCAGAAGATGGCAGAAGGCTCTACGACTTGGCATTAGGCAAACTAGCTCTAGCATTTGTCGGCTCATCAGATAAAGAATCAATTGCCACAATCAAGCAGTTGGTCGCAAAACATGGCGACAAATGGGTCAAGGAATGGCTGGATATTAAAGGACTTAAATTAAATAATGAGGCCATGTCATGAAGTCAATACAAGCATTACTCAATCTTAATCCCAAAAATGCACGATTAACTGATGAATTCATAGAAGGTGGCCGCCGCGAAGGGGAAAATGAGAATCCTTATTTATCCGGGCGGCGCTCGTGGAATGATCACATGGAATCTGTGGCTGCATCGCGCAATATGTGGCAGATACTGGCAATACTTTCACTGATGATCACACTAGCAGCCGTTGGGGGGATTATCCATATCGGCAGCCAGTCGAAGTTTATTCCCTACGTGGTACAAATTGATAACCTGGGGGAGGCGATAGCCGTGTCACGGGCAGACATGGCGGCACCGGCTGATCCTCGGGTTATTCACGCATCGGTCGCCGCATTTATTAATGATTTGCGGATGGTAACGCCTGATATTGCCCTACAGCGCCGCGCAATTTTTCGGGCATACGCCATGCTCTCATCGGATGATCCGGCAACCGCCAAAACCAACGTTTGGCTAAACGGTACGGATACGAGCAGCCCATTCAAACGCGCCGCGAATGAGACAGTGAATATTGAGATTGTCTCGGTTATTCCGCAAAGCCCTGAAACCTGGCAGGTGATCTGGAGAGAATCGGTTTATGACCGTCAAGGACATCCCAAAGAACCCCCCTTCATAATGCGCGCGCTTTTGACTATCTATAGCATTGATTCAACTGCAAATACAACTGAGGAACAAATTCGCAATAACCCGCTCGGCATTTATGTACGGGATTATTCTTGGGCAAAGCAAATATAAAAAGGAATGATAATGAAATACGCTCGATATGCACTTATTACTCTCTCTATTAGTTTGCTTCCTTCTGTTGTTTTAGGGGTAGGCAGTAATTTTCCTGATTCTTATTTTGCAAAAGACAATCCAACACTCACGCCACAGGAAAGGGCTTCAATTGAAATAGCCAAGAAATGGCAACAATCCAGCGCCACGGGAATCAAGCCGGTCGCTGGACCCGATGGCACTATCCGGTTTTTGTTTGGTGCGCAACAACCCAGCATTGTCTGCGCGGTATTGCAGGTTTGCGATATTCAATTACAACCCGGCGAACAAGTGAATTCTATTCACTTGGGTGATCAAGTGCGTTGGCAAGTCGAACCGGCAATAACAGGCCGTGCCGCGCTCGAGGTACAACATTTGATTGTGAAACCCCTCGATGTCGGGCTGGAAACCTCACTGGTTGTGACTACCGACCGGCGTACTTATCATATGCGGCTCAGATCCCACCGGCAGGAATTTATGCCGCGCGTTGCCTTTATTTATCCCGAAGATGCGCAGGCAAAATGGGATGCCGTCAAAATGAGAGAGAACCACGCAATGGAGATTAAATCATCTCGAACAATACCCTCGACGGGAGAGTATTTAGGCGATCTGGATTTTTTGTATAGCGTGTCTGGATCCGCAGCCTGGAAGCCACTGCGCGTCTATAACGATGGCAAGAAAACAATTATTCAGATGCCGACAACTTTTTCGCAACAGGAAGCGCCGGTTTTGATGGTGGTGCGTAAAGAAGGCGGCTTGTTCTCACAAGACACAGAGGTAATGGTTAATTACCGCTTGCAGCATGACCGGTACATCGTTGATGCGGTTTTTGATAAAGCGTATCTGATTGCGGGTGTAGGCAGCGATCAAAGCCGCGTGACGATCACCAAAACACAAGGAAATTAATATGTTCCGGTTATCAATTCTTGTTTTGATATTCATTCTGACTGGTTGTGCAACAACACAATTTGGCAATTTTGTGGCGCATAACGATGAGGCTCACAACAAAAGGATAGCCAGTGATGTGACAGGGCAACTAATACAGCTTTATCCACCGGCCAGCACTCAATTTAATATGCAACATCCAACGGTAGATTCATTTGGTGATGCTTTAGTAGATAATTTGCGAGCTGGTGGCTATGCCATCCATGAACATAAAAAATCAAACCTTAGCAAGTCAACGGATACACCTACATCGGATGGTATGACGCTTGGATATGTTTTTGACCAAATGGATGGCTTATACCGTCTCACAGTCTTTGTTGATCAGCATGTTCTAACTCGCGCGTATATTTTCAATGAGAGCACAATAAACCCGGCAGGTTACTGGGTTCGTAAGGAGTAAGTTATGAGTATGTCTGCTGACGCATCTCCTGAAACCATATCGTCATCTGGCGTGCGCCGGGTCAACAACCTTCCGATTTATATTGTTGTCGGTATCATGCTGGCTTTTTTATTAATCATGATGGTTGTGGCAATAAATCGCTCAGAACCACAAGACTCAAACAATGCCGAAGAAAGCAAAAAAGCTGGATCAAGCAATATGCTGGCCGCGTTTATTACGGGCGAATACAAGAAAGGCTTTATTGAAGCTGAAAGACCGGCAGCCATGGAATCTACACTGGAATTGCCGCCCCAAATCATTATTGCACGCCCTGGGAATCCTGATACTTTGGATTTACCGCCCTTGCCACCGGTTAGCATGCACGAAGTTAACCCGGATTTAGAGCATATACGCATGATGAAAATGCAATTATTCGAGCAAGCGGTCAAAGCAAAAACCAATGTGGCTATGGAAGCACCAAGAAGTGCTGGTGTTGGTTCATCTTCACCACCATCCGCCAGCTATGCTCCTTCTGGCGTAACACCCAGCAGGAAAGAAGCATTGGCACGAATAGCAGCAGTCAGGCAACAAGTCGATGCACAAGTCAACGATGATCCTGCTGCTACCTATCTTGCGCGATTACAACAAATCCAGGACAGTAGGCTTATCGGGGGCCGTGATGGTTTGGATGATTCAGCGGCAGAATTAATTGATGTGGATTCAAAAAGACCTAGTAACAATTATGCAAACTTTGATGCAACAGGGCAGGGGAGTCGTTGGAAACTGGACAGCAAGCCAGCAGCACCCGAAACACCGTATAGCCTACTGAGCGGATTTGTAATTCCGGCAGTGCTTATCTCCGGTATTAATTCAGAACTGCCCGGCCAAATCATGGCGCAAGTCAGTCAGGACATTTATGACACACCTGTTGGCAAATGGCGCTTGATACCTCAAGGCGCTCGTCTGGTCGGGAGTTATTCCAGCGAAGTTGCCTATGGTCAATCGCGTGTGCTGGTTGCATGGCAAAGAATTATTTTTCCCGATGGTAAAACAATGGATATTGGTGCGATGCCGGGAGCGGATGGTATCGGTCAAGCAGGATTCAAGGATCAAGTGAATAATCATTATTTACGCATATTCGGATCGGCATTATTGATGTCAGCTGTGATAGCAGGCGCCACCTACAGCCAGCGCGATGCCGGGGGAGGGGGCGTATTCGGGCGGCAAAATGCCGGTAGCATATTGAGTCAGTCGCTAGGCCAGCAACTTGGGCAAGCGACCACGCGGCTAATGATGAAAAATCTGAATATTGCGCCAACACTAGAGATACGCCCAGGTTTTAGATTCAATGTCATTGTTACCAAAGACATGGTCTTTTCTAAACCGTATCAATCATTTGATTATTAACGAAAGGAGTGATCTAACATGATAAACAGAAGAAATCTAACCGCCCTGTGGATAGCAATCCTGTTCGTAATGGGGAGTGCCGGTCATTCATCAAACATTAGAGCAGGGGGTATGGCTGTTATTGATATGGCGAATATTAAACAGACTTCGATTACCGCTTATGAAAATGTAGAGATGCGCCTCAAACAGATTGATCAGTATCGGACGCAATTGCAGCAATATGAAAACATGCTCCGCAACACGGTAGCGCCAGCAGCTTATGTCTGGGCAAAAGCGGAATATACGATGAATCGATTAGTTCAAGCATCCAATACACTTAAATATTATCAAGACCAGGGCGGCGTAGAGAACTATTTAAACAGGTACAGGAACGCCAGTTATTACAGTGGTTCTCCTTGTTTTAATTTGGGCGGTAACTGCACAGATACAGCCTGGGATTTGATAAAACAAGGGCAGAACACCAGCACAAACGCGCAAAAAAGCGCCAATGATGCGTCATTACGGGGCTTGGAAATACATCAAGATGGGGCGCCCCTCGATGCCGCGCATTTGCAATTGCTGCAATCACGGGCAGAAACAGCAGGAGGGCAGCTGGAGGCGATTCAGTACGCCAATCAACTGGCTGCTTACCAATCAAACCAACTTTTACAATTGCGAACCATGATGATTGCACAATTTAACGCAGAGAATGCCAAAAATCAGGCGCTTGTAGACAAAGAAGCGATAAATCAAGCTGCACATCAGGCCGCAACCAAACGGCTTAGCCCGGTTAACTTTCCCGCAGCAAAAATCTGGAATGTCAGAGACGCATTTTAACTTAAACCAAAGGACACAATTATGAAAACCAATCAAACAATCATTATTGCGATGACTGCGGTATTACTTTTAACTTTGGCTGGATGTCAGGAACCCAAGGGATATTTGGAGCTTAAAGAGCCAATGAAGCCCGTGAGTGAAATGACTCCTGCTATGAATTGGACTGTGAATGGCCCAGTTGATGCATCAGGTAATCCTATCGTACTTGAAAGAGTAGAGTAGCAATTCAAAATCGAATTGATTAGAGGATCAAGCCTGTGAATAAATCAAATCTATGTCTTTTGTTTAGTGCCTTGGGTCTGATGCTGCTCTCAACTGCTGCATTTGCTGAGTTGGCTTATATTGATCCAGTAACCAATCAAAGTATATTTGATCAGGTTGCGCAAAAGTTTTTAATTAAAGCCAAAGGCTGGCACGCCATTTTAGAGGGCGCAGCTATACGTTTGTTTTGGACGCTGGTGTTAATTTCCATGGTGTGGACGTTTGGCATGATGGTATTACGCAAAGCGGACATTGGTGATTTTTTTGCTGAATTCACCCGTTTCATCATATTCACAGGTTTTTTCTTCTGGTTATTAACCAACGCTGTTTCAGGACAAAACATTGCCGGATCAATTATCGAATCCATGCAGATGTTGGGCAATAAGGCTTCGGGAGGGACTGGTACGGGTCACGGTAATATTATGAACATAGCCTTCCAGATATGGGAAAAATTCCTCCAGAATGCATCTGTCTGGAACCCCATTGACAGCCTTATTGCCTTCGTCCTTTCACTCATTATTGTAATCATTCTGACGGTCGTCGCAGTCAACATGTTATTGCTGCTGATTTCGTCATGGGTGCTTCTGTATGCGGGCATTTTCTTTTTGGGTTTCGGCGGGGCGCGTTGGACAACTGATTTCGCGATCAACTATTACAAGACAGTATTAGGCATTGGTATTCAGCTGTTGGCCATGACGTTGATTGTTGGGATTGGTGGCGATTTTCTGACCAATTATTATGGAAAAATGAGTAAAACCATCATGAACTTTGAAGAATTGGGCGTGATGTTAATTTTTGCTGTTGCTTTTTATTTCCTGGTATCAAAACTACCGCCAATGATAGCCGGAATTATTACGGGTAGCAGTATTAATGCAGGAGGGGTTGGAAATTACAGTGGGGGACAAGTAGTAGGTGCAGCCGCCGCTACCATGGCTGTTGCCAGTATGGGCGCTACTTATTTAGCGGAAGGCGCGCGTCAAATGGCTGCTGCTTCATCAACTGCTGCCGATGCGGCAAAGTCTATCAATACATCCGGCGGAACACCCTTTGCTACACCGAATTCCGATGGTAGCGCACAAACGGTATCTCATGATCCATGGGAAGTACCTGATGATCATCTTACAAGAAAACCCAAGTAATGAATAAACTTAATAAGGAGGCTGTTATGGATAACAAATCAATTCTTTCTGTCATCATGCTTGTATTTATACTTGCTGGCTGTGCCAGTATGAGCGAATCACAGCAAGGCACAGCCAAAGGTACTGCAATGGGTACCGGCGCGGGTGCTGCGGTGGGTGCCATTATCGGCGCCATAGCAGGAGATCCGGCTCTTGGTGCAGGAATTGGTGCGGGTGTCGGGGCAGTGGGTGGATATATCTGGTCTAACCGGATGGAAGAACAAAAAAAGAAAATGGAAGTGGCTACCGAAGGCACAAAAGTATCAGTTACTCAAACCGCCGACAATCAATTAAAACTCAATGTTCCCAGCGACATTTCATTCGATACGGGACAATCCACCATAAAACCTGAAATGCATCCAGTACTCAATAGCCTGGCCAAAGGAATAATAAGTAATCCAAATTCCCAGGTAACCATTATTGGTTATACCGATGACACCGGCAATGATTCCATTAATAACCCTTTATCGGTGAACCGTGCTGCCAGTACACGTGCGTATCTAGCAAGCCAAGGTATTGCAATCAATCGTATCAGTATTGATGGTCGAGGTGCTTCAGAACCGGTGGTGGCCAATACCTCACCTGAAAATAGAGCAAAAAATCGTCGGGTAGAAATTTTTGTAAAAGAGCCGCAATCACAACAACAGACCCAGCCCCAAGAACAGCAACCTTATATTCAAAAACCGGCATATTAAACCATGATGGATTTGCCACCCGATCAGCAAGAAAGAATCGTGTGCTCAATCACAGCGGCCATAAAGTATGAAATACCGGCCAATATACTTTTGGCCGTTGCGGAAAAAGAAGGGGGCAAACCGGGGCAATGGGTGAGTAACCGCAATGGAACGCATGATGTGGGTTCAATGCAATTCAATACGGCCTACCTGGGCGATTTAGCCCGATACGGGATCACATCCAATGATGTCGCACAACCCGGTTGCTATCCCTATGATCTGGCAGCTTGGAGAATACGTTTGCATATCAAGCAGGATAAAGGCGATTTGTGGACAAAAGCGGCCAATTATCATTCGCGTACTCCAAAAGTTAATACAAAGTATCAGGCGGACTTGATGGCTAAAGCCGCTAAATGGGCGGATTGGCTAGAAAATCGTTTCATGACAGCGGACACAAACCAGAAAAAATAAGTTACTAACAAATTCCGTGGATAGAACTGTGAATAACCGATCTATGTCACGCAACGGTAATGTTATTTAGCCCTGCATAAATGACATGCAAAATCCTATGATCCTTTGTGGGAATAGACAAGGAATGAAACAAAGAATGATCGTAATGAATGGGTTTCGAATTTTGCAAAGCCACAATGGCCAGGGATGGGAAACTGTGGGCACAATAAAGAAGGTTGAGAAGGGTATTGTGGCAGGTGTTTATAACCTGTTTTTGTCAAAAGAAGCTGAAGCAAACAGTACCGTTTATGAAGGAATCATTCTTTATATAGACAAAGAAAAAGAAATTGTTTATCAAAAAGTAGATAAAGAATTTATCACACACAAACTGAAACCATTTAAAACCAAACCAACCATTGGCAAGAATGTTTCTATTCGGTACGACAATACCCAATTAAAGCTAACCTTAGAAAATCATTGCCTATAGATTTCTTACAGGAGTAAGTGAAATGAATAAGACAAAAAATGGGATAAATGGGATGTCGGTGGAAGACCTGAAGATCATGGACGAGATCATAGATGCGAAGCTTCAGGACGCTGAAATACCAGGCTTTCAAGCTGAATTTGATCCGATGGAAGCTGAAAGGATTGGGGCCTTTGAGGAAGATGCTCTGAGCGAACAAGATGCACTGGATAGCGTGATAGATCAACAAGCATAGGGGTTAATGCGTGATGGAAAAAATCAAAAAGACTTTTCATGAGCAAATAGCCGAAAATTTGATTGAGCAACTAAAGAAGGGCACTGCACCTTGGCAAAAGCCGTGGCAGCCAGGAGATCCACTTCTAACATTACCGAATAACCCAACAACGGGTAAAAACTACAAGGGCATTAATGTGTTGCAATTGATGTGTCAGGGGCGCACTGATCCGCGCTGGCTGACGTACAAACAGGCAGTAAACTTTGGCGCACAGGTTCGTAAAGGTGAAAAAAGCACACTGGTGCAGCATTGGAAATTTGCGGATGAGCGCATCAAAAAAGATGACAACGGCAATCCTGTTCTGGATAGCGAGGGTAGGCAAATTAAAGAACAGGTAAAACTTGAGCGTCCGAGAGTGTTTTATGCATCCGTATTCAATGCTGAACAGATTGATAACTTGCCCAAGCTTGATATTAAAGCCCCCGATTGGGAGCCGCTGGATCGTGCCGAACAAATATTGCAACAATCCAATGCCGTCATCCATCATGGTGAAAATGACCGCGCATTTTACCGGCCATCAACGGACAGCATTCATTTGCCGCACAAGCACCAGTTTTCAGCACCGGAACACTATTACGCAACGGCACTACATGAACTGGGACATTGGAGTGGATCGGAGGCACGTTTGAATCGTGATCTCTCACATCCATTCGGTAGCGAAGGTTACGCAAAAGAAGAATTACGTGCTGAGATTGCCAGTATGTTGCTAGGGGGAGAATTGGGCATTGGTCATGATCCAGAACAACATGCTGCTTATGTGGGTTCATGGATCAAGGTATTGGAAGAAGACCCGAAAGAGATTTTTAGAGCGGCGGCTGATGCTGAAAAAATCAAGGATTACGTACTATCATTCTCAAAGCAACAGGAAATTGTTGATCAGGAGGAAATCACGATGGATCAGACCAGCCAGCAGAATAATGATGCAGACTCACGTAAATACCTATTTGTTCCTTATGCAGAAAAAGATCTGGCGAAAGCCGCCGGTGCTTGCTGGGATAACACGGCCAAAGCCTGGTATGTAGGGCCAGAAGCGGATATTCGCACCTTGCAGCGTTGGCTGCCTGAGAATGTTTCCGGACAGCAGGATCCCGCTATGTCGCCTGAAGCTGAATTTGCCGACTTACTGCGCTCTCACGGTTGCGTTGTTGACGACAATCATCCGCTAATGGATGGCAGCAAACACAGAGTCAAGGTTATCGGTGACAAGCCCGGTGAAAAATCCGGGTTTTATGTGGCACATCTGGATGGGCATCCTGCCGGATATTTCAAGAATAATCGGTCAGGGCTTGAGACACGCTGGAAGGCCAAAGGATATTCCTTAACTGACGAGCAAAAAACGGCGCTTGTGACAAAGGCCGCCATCAAGCAGCAAAGTAGAAAAGCCGAGCAACACCAGCAGCAATTGAAAGTTGCGGAAGCTATCAAGGAATTACTGGCAATCGCACCACTTGCAGATTCTGAACATCCTTACCTGTTGGATAAGAATGCACGGCCAGGTGATTTGAGAGTCGTACCTGAGAATGCAGATGCTTTGCCCGCTGATTCTATGATTAAAATTGGTAAAGACTGGAAGGAAGCCAAGGCATTACGTGAAGAAAGCCCAGGCAGCATCGTTTTAACAGCCGGTGATTTGTTGCTACCGGCAGAAGACATCAATGGGCAAACCTGGACAGTGCAAACGATACAACCGGGTGGTGCCAAGTTTTTTGTAACAGGTAGCAAAAAAGAAAGCAATTTTCATGTGGTTGATAGTGAATATCGGGGATTGGCTGCACTCGACAATGTTAAGGCGATTGTGATCGCAGAAGGCTATGCAACTGCAGATACCTTATCGCAAGCCTTAAATTGTCCGGTTGTGGCTGCATTTGATTCTGGCAATTTGTCCAAAGTTGCTCAAGTTTTGCATGAAAAATACCCTCAGAAACCCATTGTAATCGCAGGTGATGATGATTTCATACAAGAATCAGTTAATGGCATCAATCCAGGCCGGGAAAAAGCTATCGAAGCCGCAAAGCTGGTGAATGGTGGGTTAGTTTTTCCGACATTTGCACCCGATGAGCAAGTGTCACTGAAACTTAGTGATTTTAATGATCTGGCGAATAAGAGCACTCTGGGTATTGAAGCAGTCAAACGTCAGGTTGGAACGGTTGTTGAAAAAATATCTCAGCAGGTTAAACAGGACAGCTTATTGAAGTTACAAGTCCCTATTGAACCTAAGCAGCAGGAAATCAAGCAAAAACGGGCATTGATCAGGTAATCCTATAACGATCGAATCATCCCGGGACACTGGGAAGGCGATTTAATCTGCGGCACCCAAAAGTCGTATATCGCAACCTTAGTCGAACGAAGCTCCCGCTGGTTAAATTAACTGGAAACGATACTCATACTGTGGTTAGCGCTATCACCCAGAAAGTCTTTGAGCTGCCCCAGCAACTAAAAAAATCATTGACCTGGGATCGAGGGATGGAATTGGCGCAGCACAAACTGTTCACTATTGATACCGATATCAAAGTCTATTTCTGTGATCCTAAGTCACCTTGGCAAAAAGGAACCAATGAGAATACTAATAAACTACTCCGTCAATATATGCCTAAAAAGATCGATCTATCCGTTTATTCACAGGAGCAACTCGACATGATGGCAGAAGAGTTAAATGATCGGCCAAGAAAAACGTTGAATTTTTTATCGCCATCACAGAAAATTTCAGTAGTGTTGCAATGACCGGTTGAATCTCCAGTTGCTTTTTTTAGGATCTCACACTCCCGTTTCAGCCTTACGTTCTCAGCACGTAACCGGGATAGATCCATTTGTTCCGGTGTGACAGCCTTGGTACCTTTACCGTTAAGTTTGCCTGCCTCTGCCAACTTTACCCAGTTGCGCAGTGTTTGTTCTACCAATCCCAGTTCCTTCGCTACCAGAACAATCGACTTTCCCATCCTCACTTGCTTGACCGCTTGCTCCTTGAACTCGGTCGTGTATTCCTGCTTCGGTATCTTCTTCATCGTCTTCCTCTCAGTAGTAACGTTAATTGTACGTCACCCTTGGAAGACTATTTTTCGGGGGAAGCTCATTTTTGCTTATTATTTCAAAGTGGAAACATATACAGTAAACAGCTCTGTAATAACTACAGGCTCTTGTGCGAAATTTATATGATCACTATCAACTATTGGTTTTATATGCTTAAATCATCCTTGCAATAATAATTGAGATTATTAGTTTTATTGTAAATTTTTATTATTCTATTCTTAGAGGACTTGGGAAAGTTTAAATACTCTTATTTTTTATTGAAATTGCTATTAAATATTTCATCAATAATGAAGGAAAATGTTATGAAAAAATATTTTTGTACTTTTAATCGTGTAACGCCTCTCAATCACTCCTGTTTTATTTTCAATAGATCAATATCAGCTTTTAATTTTTTTAATTTCCTTTATTTTTACTGCTGCATTTTATTAATAACTGGGTTGTTGCTTACTGCACATTCTGTCCAAGCTGAAGTTAATTCAGGTGATATTTTAGTCCTGGATATAGCGGGCGGGTCAGATGGGCGCGGTGCATTATATGTAGTAAATCCAAAATCTGGTCAGCGTACTATACTCAGTGACTTTGGTAATACTGCACAAGGTGAGCTTGGATTAATTGCTTCAAGCGTAGTGGTATTTAAATGTAATTCTGATAAGCATAATAATTTTAATTCTCAAAACAAACCACATTCTGAATGCGCAAAGGATGAGTTATTGCAGATTTTTGTATCGGATATTTTTGCAGGAGGGGAAGGTGGTGCTATATTTAAAATCGATTCTAGCACTGGCGATCGCACTTTAGTCAGCAACTTCGGTCAGGGCAATATTCGAGGGCCTTTATATCCTGGCCTAGCAGTGAATGAAAAAGGACAGATACTAACTAATATATTTAGATTAATTCCAGATAATGATAATCTTAACCCTGCAATAGTTCGTATAAATCCTGAATCCGACATGCGAATTATACTTAGTGATTTCACTAACCTTGACCAGGGAACAGTTGTTCAAGATTGGCTTATTTCCGATTTAATTATAGAGCCATCTGGAGAAATCTTGACCGGTACATCCAATGTGAATGGTCTCGGTGCAGCGATTTATAGAGTTAATCCAAAAACTGGCAAACGCACGATTTTGAGTGATTTTACTAATGGCGCACAAGGACCTTCTTCCGATTTGTTATATAACCCCGGCGGCTTAGCGATTGAGAAATCAAGAAAAATTTTAGCTTTATCAAGTCCAGGACCAAATGGTGGTACAGGAAATTTTCTTTTACGAATAAATCCAAAAACAGGTCAGCGCGTTATTTTGAGTAATTTCGATGATCCTAAACAAGGCCCTTTAGCGCAAAATATCGTGGGGGTAGCGATAGAGAAATCTGGCAAAATAATCGCTTCTGGTCAGTTATCAGAAGATAATCATGTCCTTTTCCGAATAAATCCAAAGACAGGGGAGCGTGTTGTATTAAGTGATGATTTAAATTCAGATCAAGGTCCTAAATTTAATCTAATTCAAGACACAGCAATTGTTCCGTCAGTCGAAAGGCCATAATGCTCTAGACTAGCAGAGATTAATAATATCTGATGAGCTGCCATAGTTCCTTGGCAAGTTCATCAGGTTAATTTTTACAGGGCCATTCAGATTCTTAAAATGCAGTTCAAAATTAATCTTTACGTCTGTGAACGAGCGAGGGTTTTGTTTGTTCCTTACCTATATACTTTTTTGACCGGGGTATCGTAAGGATTCCTGCGTGAATGAGTAACATCCATGATTTCGTTACATCAGGAATAGGTTATTTATTTATAAATATTATTAATCAACAGGTTGAAATAAATTTATCTATTGCCGATAATTCACATTATGTAAAATAGGATATATTCTCAATCATCAAAGGAAAAAATTTCATAAGATTATATCCAGTAGAACTTCCCTCAACATTCCTTCCTATTTATTCACATTTCGCTGAATATCCTTATATCCGTTAAGTGATATAAACCTTTTAAATCAATATGGAACACTATGCTGTTCAACTGATTTAGTTTCCAAAAGTTTGTAATGATGTTGCCTTTAGGCAGAAAAAATGGAAGATGGGTAAATTCCAACAAAGGTACGTAATGCGTCATTCGTTCTTAAGATTGCTTATTTTTCTCGTTAGAATCCTTCACATACGCATAAAGTGTTGGTTTCGAGATATTCATCATTTCGCAGATTGTTTTGATCGGTAGCTTCTTTTCTTGATACAGTTCAACCGTCAACTGGCGTTTAGTGGTATCTAGCGATTTAGGTCGACCGCCTTTGCGGCCCCTAGCACGAGCTGCTGCAAGCCCTGCACGCGTACGATCTTCGATCAGATTACGCTCAAACTCTGCTAAAGCACCAAAGATGTGAAAGATTAACTTTCCGCTACTTGATCGAGTATCGATTGATTCTTCAAGGCTCCGAAAGCTTACACCCCATTGCTCCAGACGATTAACCCATTCAATTAAATCTTTCAGAGAACGACCCAAACGATCTAATCGCCAAACTACCAATGTATCACCTTTACGTAGTAATTCACTGAGCTGTGTCAGACCAGAGCGTTCAGTTTTAACTCCACTAACCTTATCTACAATTATTTTCTCACACCCTGCCGCTTTGAGGGCATCTTCCTGTAAATCAGACTTTTGATCATCCGTCGATACTCGTGCATAACCGATCAGCATGGCAAATAAGTAAAGAAACTCATTATATAGCACATTATTGTTTACCTTGATTTCTTTACCGGGTATATTACCTAAAATCCCGCTATTTAGGAAACAAATAATGATTTTTTGAGCAAGTAAAACAAACCACCGTTTTCTTTACCTCAGCAAGGAGGTCATCATGCCGCGAATGCGTATTCTCAATACTGTTGAACGGTACGATTTTGATTTTCCACCGACATTTAACTCCCTTCAACGTAAAAAGTACTTTTATTTCTCTGACACTCTTTATCACATGGTATCAGGCTTGCGATCGCCGGCACATCAGGTCGGATTTCTGATTAGCTGCGGTTATTTTCTAGCGACTAAAAAATTTTTTGCAGCTAACGAGTTTAGAGCGGTTGATGTTGAATATGTTACCCAAAAACTGGGATTGCCAGATGTATTGGTTAATTTGCATGAATACAATGATCGTACTCGTCAGAAACATCAACAGACCATACTCAAGTATTACGGTTATCAAGCTTTTAGCAGCCAAGCCAAAGCATTTTTAAACGAAGAAATTAATATTATGGTACGTTCTCAGTTAAAGCCTCGTTTGATCTTCTGGCGCTGCATTGATTTGCTGATACGGGAAAAGGTGCAGTTGCCGGGTTGTTTCACTTTGACTGATTTAATTACAGCAGTGATCAATCGACGTAAAGATCAATTAGTAAACATCATTCAACAACAACTATCCTCAGAAGCTAAACAAGCATTGGAAGCCCTGTTTGAGCAAACCCCTGTATTCGGTGAACAACACCCAGGAGCAACTTCGGCTTATCGACTGACTCTGCTAAAAAAATTGTCGCAATCAGCACGTCCAGCAAAAATCAAAGAACGCGTTGTTGACTTGGTGTTGATTGGAGAATTGTATGGCCAGTTCCAATCGACCCTGCGAGCACTGGACTTAAACCGTGATGGAATCCGTTATTACGCCAATAGTGTGTTGAAATCAGAAATCTTTCAGATCACCCGACGGCGTGATGAAGACCGTTATTTGCATTTGTTGGCGTTTATTGCTCACCAGTATTATCGTCTGCAAGATAATCTAGTTGATGTGTTACTAAACAGCATTAAGAGCTATCAAAACGGCGCTCAGCGTGAGCATAAAGAACAGCGTTATGCACAACGGGTAGAGCGCAATCAGGTGGTAAATAAATTGCTGCGCTACATCAATAGCAATTGGCTGAGCTTAGTATCAGAGATTCAGACCGTCATACAGGATGAAGCGCTGACCGATGCGGAAAAAGTGAATCGGATCGAAGCATTATTACCCAAAGATCAACAAGACTTGATAAATCTACGGGATAAGTTGGTAACACAGTTAAATGAGGATGACTATTACCAAATTCTTGAAGCGCGTTCTCTGCGTTTGCAAAACCGTGTCAGTCCGATTCTCAAAGTGCTCACATTTCAGTGCGAACCGGCAGCGCAAGGATTGCTGGCAGCCTTGAATCACTTTAGAAACAATGACGGCCGCATTGATAAAACTGCACCGGTTTCATTTCTGACTGAGGAGGAATATACAGCAGTCACAACTGGTGAGCGCTTTCGCGTGTCGTTATACAAAGCATTTTTGTTTCTACATGTGCAAAATGGCATAAAATCCGGCACTGTAAATTTACATCATTCTTATAAATATCGTCCACTGGACGATTATTTGATCAGCAAGGGTCGCTGGCAACAAGAGAAATACATTCTGCTGGAACGAGCGGGACTACTAGATTTTGTTGATTCTGAGCAAGTACTGAAGCAATTAGATGAAGCGCTATTGCAGCAATACCAAGTGACTAATCAGCATATCGCAACCGGTGACAATACTTTGGTCAGTTTCGATGCTAAGGGACGTTTTCAGTTAAAAACGCCACAAAAAGAATCACATGGTGCAGATGCAGAGCCGCTACGCAATTTTTTTCCTGAACGACAATATGTGTCATTACTGGAAGTAATGGCTACTGTCGATCGTTATAGTGGTTTTTTGAACGAATTCCAACATTGGCAACAGCGCTATCACCATCAGCGTCCAAAAAAGCAGACTTTTTTTGCCGGTATCATCGGTCTGGGTTGCGAGATTGGCACACCGAAAATGGCCCGCATCTCACAGGCGATCAATGAATCGGAGCTGGAGCGCACAGTTAATTGGTTTTTCTCACTTGAGGGTACTCGTGCTGCCAATGATCGTGTTGTGGCATTGATTGATCAGATGGGATTACCCAATTGTTATCGACGTACTCCCGATCAGCTGCATACGTCCAGTGATGGCCAGAAATTTGAGGTTTTAAATGATTCTTTGAATGCCAGCTATTCATTCAAGTATGCCGGAAAAGATCTAGCCAGCAGTGTCTATAGCTTTATTGATGAGCGTAATATCTTATGGTATTCCACCGTATTCAGTGCCGCTGAGCGGGAAAGTGCTTTTGTTATCGACGGTTTGATGCACAATGATGTCATTAAAAGTGATATTCATTCTACTGATACTCATGGTTACAGCGAGGTTATTTTTGGCGCAACACATTTGCTGGAATTTTCTTATGCTCCGAGAATCAAGAACCTGAAGAAACAGCAGCTGTATCTGTTTAAAAATCATCGGCACATTGATCGTTCAAACTGGAAGATTCAACCATCAGGCTATATTGATACTGATCTGATTATCCGCCATTGGGATGATATTTTACGAATGATTACAACAATTAAACTCAAAGAAACTACTGCATCAGACATATTCAGACGACTAAATTCCTATTCCAAGCAACACACCTTGTACAAAGCACTCAAAGCATTTGGTCAGATCATTAAATCGCTGTTCATCTTGCGATACATTGATGATGTAGCTCTACGCCAAGCCATTGAGAAACAGCTGAACAAGATCGAGCATTCTCACAAATTCACCCGTGCAGTATCGGTAGGCAATCCTCGAGAGCTGATTGAGACTGAGAAGCAAGAGCAAGAAGTCGCAGAAAGTTGCAAGCGGTTGATTAAAAACTGCATCATTTGCTGGAATTATCTGTACTTAATTCAGAAACTATCTGACACGAATGATCCTGCGTATAAAACCGCGCTGCAAGAGGCACTGGCAAACGGTTCTATTATTACTTGGTTACATATTAATTTGCTGGGAGTATACGATTTCTCAGAGGAAAAACTGCAAGATACGGTAGGTATTCAAATGCCAAAACTAGCACTTGAAGCAGAGGTAAAGTAAAAAAGGAGGCAAACAGTGAATGACGCATTACGTACCTTTGTTGGAATTTACCCATTGATGAGAATCTGGTACAGGCAGTCTGGGAAAAAGGACGAGGGATGCTGGAGCAAGATACATCCGAGTGGCGCAAGGACCAATGTGGCGCGTGGATAAACCGGCAACAATATAATAATGTGAAGTCAGAATATGGTTGGAAGATCGTAAATGTTAAGCCAGGCAGTCCAGATTCCCTGGAAAACCTGCAGCCATTTCACTGGAATAATGATTTCGATATTGCAAACGATAAGCCACACTGCAGGGTCACGGCGGACCGAACTGGATTGTTGCCCACTCAAGACATCGATATGCCGCACAATACCAGCGCTTGATCTACCAGTATATGGCTGGTTTTATTGATACGGAAGCTTGCAGGGTGCTAAATCGAAAAAAGAAATAATTTCTTCTACACACCCTGCTAACATAAGTTGGCAGCAAAAGGAGATTAATCAATTATTCGTCTAAAATTATAAAAAGAGACAGCTGCTGCGCAAAGCAGAAGTAAAGGCCAGAACTGAACGATGCCTTCGTACCATCGCGAACCTACGGTGATCGGAATTACTAATCTAAAATCCAGCTGATTCTCATCTACGCCAGAAAGATGAAGCACGTATTCTCCCGGTTCATCAACGTGAATCTCAAGAGAAATACTGCCTGAATGATAATTTTTTGCGGGAATTGAAAAAAGCGCTTTCCCCAATTTGCCATCAGCCTCCCTGAACAGGCTGAGTGCCACCGATCGCTCACGTACGGAAACAGGATACAGTAAGTCAATGGTGATACTGAGTATGCCTGGGCTGGGTACTTTTCCACATAAAATGGGAACAGACATTGCACTTAAGGCATCCTGCGGTATTTCATAGTCTTTAGGAATAAAATAGGCAGAATAACCAATTAACAATGTATCAGACTCAATTGTGCAAGTACCACCACGAAACCCTTTTGGGTATGTTTCCGACATGTCGCCTTGAGAACTTACGTGGAACTGCATTCCAATCAGAATAATGACCATTAGCGTACTGATAGCAATCATAAGACGCCGGGTATGTATCGATAAATTTTGCCAGATTGCAGTCATAAACTCCTCCTTGGAAATGTTTGCTGGGATCGAAAAGGGGATAATTTGCTTAACTCATTGCTGCCGAAAACCAGTATCTGGATTTACTCGCAATAAACAGGACTACCCATAAGGTAAGAATAAAGGGAGATGCCAGAACAGGCAGGCCCATGGGTGTCAGTAGACTAGATAATACTGCCTGGCACAGCACGGCCAGAATACCGGCCAGGATCGCCAGCAAGGCGCTTTTGGCACTGGGCTCGAGAAAAACCCAGCCGATTGCAATCATGACCAGGGCCGGATTGAATCCATAGAGTCCCGCCTCGATAGCACTTGCATGGACGCCGAGTATTGCGGGTACGACAACCCCGATGAAAGCGCCGCCAATCACCATCAGCGCGCCGCGCAGGGAGGCGATGGCAATTCCGGTAAGAAGCATGCCGCCGGCAAGCGTATTGTCGGTAAAGATAACCTGGCCTATGCCTCTTGCCAGTGCAGTGAACCATGTTTCCAGAGGGAGGGTACCTATATCCATGACGGCTAACTGCATGCTTGCTGCGGGTAACGCTGGGCCAAGTGCGTAGCTGTCGAAGGCGTAGATCGTTACCAGAAATACCCAGCTGACCAGGACAAATGGTGAAGTTGCGGCTGGCATGTTAAAGAGCTGGAGCATTCTGGTCAGAACTGCCCACATGAGGCTCGACAGCATGGATGCCAATACAATATAGAGCCAGAGCTGGGGCGTATGTTCAAGAAATATTGAGAGGCAGGCGCCTGACAGCACACCGTTGAAGCCATATAATCCTGCTTCGATATCGGCTTTGCAGAATCTGCAGGCATGAGCAGTCACAGTGCTGCTGATCAAGCCAACGGTTGCAGCCAGCCCTGTGATCGTTCCGCCTGCGTAGAATGCCGCCAGTACGATCAATCCTGTGACGGCGTTGTTACAGAAAACGACCTGTCCGGCACCCCTCAGCAAAATGCGTAGAGGTGTGGGTATCCTCTTGTCCAAATTTAATGACCAGTTCAAGGTGGTGTTCCTCTTTTAAATTGAGTGCATCTTTGTTGCCTGATTGTTGGTGCAAGGGGCGCTGCGCAGGATGTCCTCTGCAGTCAGTCGTCCGATATGGGCGACTTCGCCATTGCCGGTCACCATCGCGGTTACGATGGTGCCATCGATCAGGAGGCTCAATTTCTTCGTGACCAATTCGGGATCCTGTATACCACTTTGCGCAACCATTGCTTGCAGCCTGGCATTGATTTTTTCGCCGTGCCGGTTGGCAATTTCCTGTATCCAACTGTTACCCTTATCGTGCTCGGCGACCGCATTGATGAACACGCAGCCGTAAAAATCCTCGCTTTTGAACCAGTTCTGCATCAGATCAAACAAGGCCAGGATACGCTCAACGGGAGAGCAATGCATTTGCGGCAAATCCCGATCGAACCAGCGAAACCAGATACTTGCTTCAGCCTCGAATACTGCCTTGAGCAAGTTTTCTTTCGAGCCGAAATGCAGATACAGCGTGCGGCGGGATACGCCTGATTCTTCGATAATTCTGGCGATGCCCGTGGCATGTATGCCTTCCTTGCAAAACAGGCGGCAGGCCGTCTGCAGCAATTTTCTTTTATTGGTTTCTTTCCGTGAATGATGTCTGGGTCGTGCCTGCGTTCCGGTGTCTAACATAGCAATGATCGATTGGGTACTTCGCCTTCAGAGCGGCAGCGAAGCTTGATTGAAAATTTCCATTATCGTCCCGCCGCCAATTGTTGTTTGATTTTTTTTGCGATTCTGCCAGCCTCGAGACGGATTTCCCGTAGCAGACCACTTAATGGGTTTACTTGCCCGATGAAGTAGAGGCGGGGGGCGTCCTTGAACTCCTGGTCGCCCGAAATAACCGATCTGTCATTCTCGTCGGTGATGCCTGGCACTTGAACCAGTTTGGAAATTCCGGTGCGAAAACCTGTGCCCGCGATGATGACATCGGGCTCCAGCGTCGTGAGTGAATGGGTGCTGCCGGGATCGGTTGTCAGCGTGCGCAGGACATGTACGGTTCGCCCGGTGATTTTCTGGATCGGACCAACGATTCTGATCCGGCCGGCCCGGACATCGTCCACGAAAGGACGATAGAGAATGGGTACGACATTGTTGATGGCGTATTGTTTGGAGAGTGGCAGGGTCGGATAGGGAAGACCATGCGCGCTCAGGTTGCCGATCATGCTGCGCTGCAGGAAGCTCAATATGCGATCCACGATAGTACCGGGCCAGTAGCGGGTCCATACGCCAATACCGATCAGTGGAATGCCATAAACGCTTTTAGGCAGGATATGCGGGGGCGTTCTGCCCGATACGGTGACATGACTGGCGTGTTCGGTCAGCCTGCTGGCAATTTCGGCGGCAGAATTGCCGGTGCCGATGACCAGCACATGCTTGCCGGAAAAATCTTGAGCGTTCTTGAATTTCGAGGAGTGAATGATCTCGCCGGGGAAAGTTTCCATGCCTTCCCATTTGGGTATGACTGGAATGCGGCACCCGCCAATGGCCATGACCACAGCGCGTGATTCAAAACGTTTGCCATCAATGCTGGTGATGATCCACAGGTCGCGGTCGGGATCGTAATTGACCTGTTTGATATCGATGTTTGTTTGTACTGTAAATCCTCCCCGCTCAGGGAAGGTCTCCAGCAGGCGCACCACTTCCTCGCGCGAAGGCCAGGAGCCGGCGGAGAGGGGAAATTTGCTGCCTGACAAGGCCGAGAAATAGCGGCCGGAATTCAGGCGTACGCCATCATAGTGATTGCGCCAGACATCCCCCACCGCAGCGGTGCGTTCCAGTACCAGCGGTTCCAGGCCCGCTCTGGCCAGCTCATAGGCGGCTGACAATCCTGCCGGGCCTGCGCCGACCACGGCTACATCGTGAATATCATTATTTTTCATAGTTCACCTTGTTTGGTATGCAGTTATTCATGCTCAAAAATGCACGCGACTGGCTGCCATAAATCCCGATGCGCGGATGAAGTACTCAGGAAGCATGCGTTGCGGTTGCTTCAGCGTGGTGAACAATCTCGACATCGATCGGCACCGGTCGCATGATCGTGTCCGGGATGGGCGCGGTTGGAAATACTTTTTCCATTAGCGCGATGACCTTTTCTTCCGGGGCATCGGTCTGGATATCGACAACGATTTTGATATTTTCGTAACCAGGCGTGCCTGCCTCCAGACCAAAGGCTGTCCGGAAATTGACTCGGCCCGAAACGTTCATGCGCAGGGATTCCACATGGATGCGGGCGGCTGATAAAGCGGCGATATAAGTATTGACCAGGCAAGCACCCACAGCTGCCAGCAGTAAATCTTCCGGTGTGGCGCCCATTTCTTCCCCGCCATAGCGTTTGGGTTCATCGGAAAGCACCACTTGGCCATCGGTGGTGTGCGTGGTGCTATGAAAGCCGCTGTCCCACTCAACTGTCGCCCGGTAGCCAGGGTTAGCGATATCGCCTTTGTCATTTGCTTTGATCGAATCGAGCGCTGCCCGTATCCGTTTCAGGTCGAGTCCATTCACGATAATGTCGGTGGTTGAATTAATCATAGCTAAGTCTCCATGATGAGCGCAGGTGGTGGAAATGAATTCCCCTTATCTGCCTGATAAAAATATTTTACTGATTGTCATTCTAGCACACTTATCGCAAAAAGTATACCGATCGTTCTCTTTTTAAATCCTCTTCTAAAACAGATGGATAGCCTAGAAAATTAGAAACCTGAGGCGCGCGAGGTGTGTTGATGAGCTATGAAGAAAGGCAGCATGGTCGGTTGAGTTTTTCGGTGGTGTGATGATCAAAGAAGGCGCCAGTGCGAGACTGAACGAAACATCAGGTCGAGAATAAAGAAAAATAAAAGCGGTGATTGGGATTCTTGCAAACAATAACCTCAATCGTTACTCTTATTTTTCTTGATTCGCGACCTGACCCCGATATTGCGATACAAAAGCTCAAATCAATATGAAGCAGAGGCAGTAAAATGAGAAAAATTGCTTAATTGGTGTTCCTGGAATTTGTTGACTACGTCACCCACTACTCTTTAGAAGCTGTCTGGCAAAACGATTTCCATTAGAATCAAGGATTTTGATAACAAGCTAAGAGATGTCATACAAAACGGATATAAATAATGAGGAATGGAACTTGATAAAAAAGAGTTTGATCCTGTCAGCAAACGTGGCAATAGTCACAAACATAGCAAAAGAACCATTGTGAATGCCATTCTGTATGTTGTCAAAGGCGGTATCCAGTGGCGGCTGATGCCGAACGATTTTCCTCCCTGGCAGACTGTTTACGATCATTTTAGCCGGTGGAACAAGCGTGGTGTCTGGGAGGAATGCCTGGATAAGTTGACGCTCTTTTCTCGTCAAAAAGCTGGACGCTGTGCCGTACCCAGTTATGGCATCATTGATGCACAAAGCGTGAAAACTCAGTACGCCAGCGAAGAACGAGGAATTGATGGTGGCAAAAAAGTTAAAGGTCACAAGCGGCATATCGTGGTAGACATTCTCGGTAATTTACTCCACGTCAAAGTTCATGCTGCCAATGTGAGCGATACCAAAAGCGCTTGTACAGTGCTGGAAGGTGTCATCGATAAATACCCTTCACTCAAAGCATTCTCAGGGGATGCCGGTTATCGAGGTACAGCAGTTGATTTCGTAGTTAATGGGCTAGGCCTGGCTTTGCACATTTCAGAGAAAATCGAAGGTAAATGGGCTGTTTTACCGAAGCGGTGGGTGGTCGAGCGCACGTTTTCCTGGCTTGGTAACTTTCGCCGTTTATCCAAGGATTTCGAAATCTTGCCGGCTACTGCCGAAAACATGATTCGAATCGCCATGATGAAAATAACACTTGCAAAATGCGTCTAATATTTTACCAGACAGCTTCTTAAAGTGCAAGAAAAACGTTCCGAGGCCCAAAAAACTCTGGAACTTGTTGACAGTTATCTCAAGGAGCATGCACAGGATGAATGGCTGATCAGCGGTCTGGCCGGTGTTGAAGAACAATTGGATGGCCTGCTTTCCAAGCAAAAAGAAATCGTTCAAGAAGAGGCCAATCAAGAAAAAGCCGTGACGACTCTGGAACGGGTGACAAAATCACTTGATGACTGCCAGAAGCAATGCCGCACTCGGAAGCAGGAGCTGGACGACGCATCAATAAGGCTTCAGCAAGGTAAAGATGCATTAAGCCAGTTGCTGGGGGATCGGCTGTTGCGTGAATACCGCACCGAGAAAGAAACTCTGCTTCGTGAAATGGCCTTCCTGACGAAAATAGCGGAGCTTGAAGACCACCGGGCCAAATTGGAAGATGGCAAACCCTGTCCACTCTGTGGTGCGACAGAGCACCCATTCGCGGAAGGCAATGTTCCCGTTCCCGATGAAACCGAACAGAAGATTAAAGCACTCACCAAACTGATCAGCAAGGCTGAGGATCAGGAAGCCGCTATCAAGAAACTTGAAGAAGCTGAGGTCACGGCCCGTAAGAATCTGACGGAGGGTGAAAAGCAGGAGACAGCAGCGGCTAATGACAAGAAGGCTGCCGAGAAATCCTTTGCCGAGGTGAAGGAAGGTCTGGAAAAACTCCGTGCTGATTTTACCGCACGCAGGCAGGCCGTCTCTGCCAAACTCCTGCTGCTTGGCATCACGGAAATCCCCGAGATGCAAGTTTCATCACTGCTTGAGTCACTCAGAGCACGGCTGAATGCATGGCAGGCCCAGGTTAAGAAAAAAGCTGAAATCGAGAAACAGATTGCAGATCTCGACAGTGAGATGAAGCGTCTAGATGCGGTCATTGAAACCCAAAGTACCACCCTGGCCGAAAAGCGGGAACGCCTAGAGACCTTGAAAAAGGATCACACCATCGGGAGTGACGAGCGGAAAGCATTGTACGGTGATAAAAATCCCGACAATGAGGAGCTCCGCTTGAACAAGACCGTTTCTGATGCCGAAGATGCCGAAAAGAAAGCCAGAGATCGGCACAATGAACTGCACCAAAGATGGAACACCGCAAAGACCCATATTGAATCTTTGAAAAAGCGCATCGACCAGAGAGAACCAGAACTGAGAAAGTTGGAAATTGAATTTTCCACAGCGCTTGCGCCTGCGGGCTTTTCAGATGAGGTACAGTTTTTGGAGGCCAGACTGACCGCTGAGCAGAGGGATGAGCTGTCTACGAAAGCAAAGAAACTGGACGACAACCAAACAGATCTCAAGGCCAGACAAAAAGATAGAGAAACACGTTTGGCCACAGAAATTGCCAAAATGGTTACCAACAAATCTCTTGAGGAGATGGAACCGCAATTCAAAAAGTACGAAGATTCTCTGAAAGATCTGCGGAATATCATTGCCGGTCTCAAGCACAAGCTGAGTGAAAATACAGCAGCCAAAGAGCGGATAAAAGCAAAGCAAACGGCTATTGAGGCCCAGAAAAAAGAGTGCCATCGATGGGAAAATCTGCACGAATTGATCGGCTCCGCAGACGGAAAGAAATACCGCAATTTTGCCCAAGGGCTGACTTTCGAAATGATGATTGGCCATGCCAACCGGCAACTGCAGAAAATGACCGACCGCTACTTGCTGGTCCGTGATGATGCACAGCCGCTGGAACTCAACGTGGTTGACAATTACCAAGCGGGTGAGATTCGGTCCACGAAGAACCTTTCCGGTGGTGAGAGCTTTATCGTCAGCCTATCGCTGGCACTGGGGTTGTCCCACATGGCCAGCAAGAATGTCCGTGTGGATTCACTATTTCTGGATGAAGGCTTCGGCACGCTGGACGAGGAAGCCCTCGACACCGCTCTGGAAACCCTTGCGGGTCTGCAGCAGGACGGTAAGCTAATCGGTGTTATTTCGCACGTACCAGCCCTAAAGGAGCGGATTAGCACCCAGATCCAGGTAACGCCTCAAACTGGAGGCAGGAGCCAGATATCCGGTCCTGGATGTTGTCGTAACGGATCTGTCTAGCGGAGCTGAAATTTCAAGAAGATGATTAAGAATAAGGAGACATGAATGAACAAAAAAATCAGCGGCGCAGAGTATCCTCTTTCGAAAATATTCAGCTCCGACTTTGACAACACGTATCACATCTGAAACTAATTGATTTTATGGTGCTGTTGAGAGGAGTCGAACCTCTGACCTACTGATTACGAATCAGCGCATTACATTACTGTAGTACCCGATTACCAGGACATGTGAATCATTTCTGAAAAAAGATAAGCAATTCTAGCCTATATCTTTTTATCGCGTGGCACTGGTGTAGCACCATGCTTTATTTTATATGCCTCTGAACTGTTTTCAGTAATTTCTGCCAAATGCTTTTAGATCAACGATATAGGGAGTTGAATCATGAGAGAACTGGAAACTAATTTGCTGGATTGGCAGAAACGGTATGGAACGGAAGAAGCTTGTGCGCAGGCGCTGACGCAGCAACGCTGGCCGGAAGGGTTCCGTTGCCCGCGCTGCGGGCATGATCATGGTTATGTCATCAGCACACGCCACTCCTACGAGTGCTCCAAGTGTCATTACCAAACCTCGCTTACGGCGGGAACACTGTTTCACTCCACCAATCTGTCGCTGACTAAATGGTTCTGGGCGATTTACCTGTCTGCCTCGGACAAGGGTGGCATTTCTGCCGTACGTCTTTCTAAACAAATCCAGGTTTCCTGGGTTACGGCTTGCCGGATATTGCGCAAGATTCGCATTGCTATGGGACACAGGGATAGCATCTATCGGCTGCACGATCTGATTGAGATTGACGATGCCTTGGTGGGTGGTCGCCGCAGTGGAAAGCGAGGTCGTGGTGCCGAAGGTAAAACCCCAATACTGGTGGCAATTGAGAACCGAAGCAAGTGTGCCGGATTTATCGCCATGCAACAGGTCTCTGCTGTTACTCATGAAACAGTAGCAAAGTTTGTTCAATGTCATCTCCCGCCCAGTCAGTTGGTGCGTAGCGATGCGCTGGCTTCCCTGGCGGAAATTGGCAAAACCCAGCATCATGCCGCACGGGTGTCGCCGCCTGATATGGCGGGCGAATGGCTGCCCTGGGTGCATATTGCCATCGGCAACCTCAAGGCATTTCTGTTGGGCACTTATCACGGTGTATCGTCCAAATATCTGCAAGAGTATCTCAATGAGTTCTGCTACCGTTTCAACCGGCGTATGTGGGAGGCCGAGTTACCGCTACGCCTTCTCAATGCTTGCCTGACGCACACTCAGATCAAACTGAAAATAGTATAGAGGCATATTATTTTATTGGTGAGTATGGTAGGGCTTGAACCTACGACCAAGGAATTATGAGTTCTGCTTATTCGTATTTGACTTTATAAAAGATATTTTTCCACGGTTCTTTCATTTAGCAATTCGTAGAAGGCTATATGTTTCGTATTTTGGAAGTGCATCTGATGGTAAGGATTGGTCAATGGGATTTATCGAAACCCAGAATGAAAGAAATTCCTTTTTTATTATCGCCGCGTAGCCAGCAATAAGTTCCGAATCCGCCATTCAATAATTCACCTTGAACGTCGGGCTATCCTCTGGCCTAGTTTTGCGGTGATCGTAAATACGAGTAGTAGCAATATTGGCGTGTCCTAACCACTCCTGCACCTTGGCAATATCTGCCTGATGATCGAGCGCATTGGTCGCAGCCGTGGCACGGAGCGAATGTGCCCCGATCCTGAATCCCAGTCTTTCCGAGTAGGCCTGCACGATCTTATAGACGGCATCTGGGGTAATGGCTTTCTGTGCACCCTTATGTCGGTTATTGCTCAGCGATCGAAATAAAGGGCCATTATCATCTTCTCTATGGCCTGCCGCCTCTAGATAATCATGCAACCATCCGCCTACCTGAGGATGGATTGGTAAGTAGCGGGTCTTGCCACCCTTGCCGGATACTTTCATGTGCAGTACCCCACGTCGTTCCTGTTTGACGTCCTTCACCTTTAATTTGCACAGTTCATCGCGGCGCAGCGCATGGTAAAGCAATATGGCGAAGATGGCGCGATCCCGTTTTCCTTTAAGCGAGACACTATCAGGCGCATCGAGTAGCGCGCGCGCCTGATGATCGCCCAGTGCCGGAGATTTGCCCTCATAGCTTTCCACGCTAGGGCGCTTCACCCCCTTGACCGGATTGTGTGTGACCGCATTCTGTTCGCACAAGTTTTCAAACAATGAGGAAAGGGCTGCCAGGCTATGACGGATGGTGGCACCCGACAAATCACGATTTCTGAGCTCATCCCGGAACGCAATGATATGTGCGCGAGTAATTTGCCGAAATTCTTCTGGGTGAGAGATACCGGTAAATTGCATAAAATCCTGCAGCGCATTTTTATAAGCGCGCCGCGTGCAAAAATTTTCTAGATTGGCAAACCACTCGATCTCGGGGGGAACTTCTGCTAGCCGATAAAAATCGGCCACGTCTAAGAGTCGATGTGAGGAGTGCTCGATGGCAGGTAAATTATCTGGGTTCATGGAAAGTATCTTACTATTGATAAAATATGTTATCAATAGTAAAGTAGATATGACATCAAGGAAGGTTGAAATAATTTTGCTTTATTAAATTTCATTGAGTAGGATATTATCCTACCATTGAAAGGTGTTAGAAACATACATAGGAAACAAAAAATGAAACGCACCGATAAAGCAGAAAAAATCAGCATTACACTTCCACCGGATATGCTGAATATTATTAGAGAAAAAGTGAAGGATGGCGCTTACGCTTCCACAAGTGAGGTTATTCGTGAAGCGATGCGTTTATGGCAAAGGCAGGAAGAAGAACATCATGCGAGAATTGCTTCCATTCGAGCGCGTCTGGAACAATCCGCACACAGTGGTGAACCTGTTTTGCTGGATGCTGCGTTTGAAAAGCTAGAGCAATTTCATCAACAACGGATAAACGCACCAGGCCATGAAAAGCTATGAAGTGTACTTGACACCCGATGCGATACAAGACCTGACTAATATTTATGAATATATAGCTGCAAAGAGCGGACTTCCTGAAGTCGCGTGGGCATATATAGAGAAATTACGCCAAAAGTGTCATGACCTTAAAACAACACCTTTGATTGGACAACAGCGCGATGATTTGCGCAAGAATCTCAGAATCGTTGCCATTGATAAAAACGCGATTGCAGCTTTTGAGGTTAATGAGAATAAACAAAGCGTCACCATTCTTAATATCTTTTATGGTGGTAGAGATTATGAAGCAATTATGGGTAGTGAAACGCCGTATAAAAATGCTGAGCTAGACAAATAACATGACAGATCTTATTACTACAGTCAATCGCGCACTTACTGCAAAAGAATTTCAGGGCCTTGCAGATGTTCCACCTGAAGTTGAATGGTTTGCCAACTTAGGTAACGTCGAGACTCGGCGTGCCTATGAAAATGCCTTAAAGGATTTTATGAATTTCACGGGCATTCAGAATCCGGAAGAATTCAGAATTGTAACTCGTGCTCATATTATTGCCTGGCGCGATGATTTGTTGAGTCGAACATTAAGTAGCATGAGCATTCGGCACCGTTTGGCGGCAATATCTTCTTTATTTGAGTACCTGTGTGAGAAAAATACAGTTACGCATAATCCAGTCAAGGGTGTAAAGCGACCAGCGGTAGAAAGTTATGAAGGAAAAACTCCGGCAATCGGCGATCATCAGGCACGTGAATTGCTCGATGCGCCGGATGGTAGCTCACTTAAGGGCAAGCGCGATCGTGCGATACTGGCCACCCTACTCTATCACGCACTGCGGCGTGATGAATTGTGCCGATTGAAAGTCAAGGATTTTAAGCAGGAGCGGCGTGGTGTGCCACATATGAAAATATCCGGCAAAGGGGGCAAAACACGATATTTACCATTGCATCCTGCCGCCAGTAGCTTAATCCATGATTATCTCGATGCAGCTGGGCATGGCCTGGAAGATACGGGGGCATTATTCCGTTCAGCCAGTAATAATCGAGATAAGGAATCACAAAAACCAATTACGCCAGACGGTGTTTATAAGTTGGTACAGAGATACTCTGAAAAACTGGGGTTCAAGATCGGCGCACATTCGTTACGCGCAACGGCAGCCACCAATGCACTCGATCATCAAGCAGATATTGCGAAAGTGCAAGAATGGTTGGGCCATGCCAATATTGCTACCACAAGAATTTATGATCATCGCAAAACCCGGCCAGAGGATAGTCCAACGTTTAAGGTTGCTTATTGATTGCTCTATTACCCATTGATGAAGGAATCCTCGCGACTGACCAATATGTCAGTCGCGATTAAAGAATCTTTTGCAGTCTATAACATATATGTTATATTAAATCATGGTATGGACTGTTGAAACATTAGATCAAATCGTTGATGAAGAGCTTGAAGCCTTGCCTTCTGATATGAGGGCGAGATTTGTTTGGGTCAGTCAACTGATTGAGATACATGGTTTACAAAATGTGCGCGAGCCTTACATAAAACATGTTGAAGATGTTTTATGGGAGATCCGTATGAAAGGCAAAGATGGAATTTCTCGTGCACTGTATGCAACAGTCAAGCCCGAGCGAGTAGTCGTGGTGCGTGTTTTTGTAAAGAAAACGCAAAAAACGCCTCGCGGAGAAATCAAGCTAGCCCTAAAAAGAGCAAAGGAGATTGAGCAATGACTAAAGTAAATGAACTCCACAGGAAGTGGCTTAATGATCCAAGTTACAAAGCTGATTTTGAGGCAATCACTGAGGAATTTGAAATTGCTTCTGCAATTATTGAGGCCAGGAATCTGGCAGGATTGACACAATCTGAGTTAGCTAAGCGGTTGAAAGCTAAACAATCACTGGTTGCACGCCTTGAGAGTGGAGCAGACAACACAACGATAAAAACGCTACAACGTATTGCACAAGCCACTGGCACACACCTCAAGATCTCTTTTGAACAACCTGGCACCTAATGGGGCTCTTTTACCCAAAGTACAATTTGTCGCGTTGCGCACTGCGGGTAGTTACCTCATAGCTGTGAAAACTGCCATATACGACAAGACTTTGTAAGACTAATGACGCATTACGTACCTTTGTTGGAATTTACCCATAAATGTGGAATCGATGCAAATGCTCATCGTCCCAGCCAAAAACGATTTGAATCACGTGGTGAAAGTCAGCTAATGACGTTCGATCTGGAATCCGGAGGCGACGCCAGATCATTGGACTCACCCGCGAAGAGCGATCTTGATGGAGTCATGTGGAAGGAAAAAACCACCGACTAACTGCCGGTGGCGTGTTTACAAACCGTATATCTACAGTGATGTCATCAATTTGCTGTTACTACTTCGATCTCACAAATTTCCTCTGGATTTCTTGTACCACCGCATTCACCAAATTTATTAGCCTCAGTTAGACTGAACGTACCTAAATTATCACCATTGATACTATATTGATAATCCCCAGCATCTAGACGATATACATCTAGCTGGATAACTCTAACAAATTCCGTAATGTTTGCAGTACATGTCTGTCCTGGCGGTGTCGGAATTACAGATATTTGAACCTCGAACAGATTATCTTTCCTGCGCGTATTAATTTGTCCAAACTCACCGCATGTGAAATCTCCCACAACTTGTAAGAAGATTTGCGTTGGAAAAGAATCATCTATGGTGAAAACGTGGACTGATTTAATTTTTGGGTTGGAAGAATTGAATTTCGCTGGATTAACTTGTTGTAGAATCCAGGTGTTTAACTGTGGATCAAACTTAAGCGTTGCATCCTGATAATTCCCAATCTGATCCGGCGTGTCGACACGGGGAATCGTCAAAACACCGTTTTCATAACTAGGTACATTGTTATTCGAAAAACTTGTGCTTTCCGCTATTACATTATCGGCCATTGCCATAGTAATACAGCTGCACAAAATCAATGTTGTAGCTAAATATCTTTCCTTAATCATACAGTAGCTCCTATAAAGCAGACAGGACGCTATGAAACCTAAACGCCTATCCACTTTTGAATATTTATTTTGTAAACAGTTGCTTACCATTGCTGCACTATAAATCGAGACGTTGCGCCGGTTAACGGAGTGCCGTTAGTATTGGTAACAGTGCCAATTACACCTGTGTTCCTGAGTGCATCATAAAGCGTTGTTGCATTTGTCGCAGTATTACATAAAGTACCCGCAGCTTGGCACGCCACTGCAAAAATACCAGCAATATAAGGTGCAGAGAATGATGTTCCATTATTTGTGACGGATGTTCCATTGAAATTCAATAGTGCCACAGATTCCCCTGGAGCAAAGGCAGAAATATTTGACCCCGTACGAGAACCGAAGTAGATATAGATGAGCCTCCAGTGCAACCTGATGTAATTTTGGCCATTATCACCGTAGCCCCTTTAGCAATGCCTTTGGTGCTTCCAGCAGCAGCACTACTAACTTGGGTGCCATGACCATTACAATCTGCACCAGTTCCACCATTCACGTCCCAAAGTACAGATGCCCGTCCACCAAATTGAGCGGCGACTGTTGGATTCGATAAATCCAAGCCAGAATCGAGAATATAGATTTCGCGACCAGCTCCTGTATTTGTATAAACATACGTATTATCAAGAGTAACTGATGTCTCATCTAACCTATCCAGTCCCCACCCTGGATTGCTCTGGGTGGTACCACTGGTTAAGATCATATCTTGCTCAACGTATTCTACACGTCCATCCTTTCTCCATCTTTCTGCTTCAGTTTCATCCATTAATACGTGGATTGCGTTAATAGTGTCAAATATAGATACTATTTCTCCTCGAAGCCCTAATTTGTTAACTAACTCTTCTTTATTCTGACCAGTACTATGTTCTCCAAAAGGAACCGTTCCACTATCCCTTTTTGACTCATCAGGTGGTTGAATTAAAGGGTCTTCTTTATTATTAAGAAAAGCGGATGGTTTTTTAAAACCAATAATATAAGGGTATTGTTAATTAAGTATAGAAAACAGGTTTTATTTATATTACATTCAATTAGTTGAAAGTTAATAACTATATAGATTTAACAATGCCAATATAAGAACCTTCTACTAATTTTTCCCCATTACTAATTGCTTGTTCAATTTTATAATTTACGTGATCCCGATTCGCCTGCGCCTGGAAATTAATGAAACAAAGAAACAAGATTGGTACTATATATTTTATAAGACGTCTGCAAGAAATATTCATTACAATTAATTCCTTAAATGTGAAAGGATTGTTTGATACTATCAGTAATACTATCGTTACATTAGTGATAAGGATGAAAGAGGAAGATAAGATAACACTTACTACCATCATATCAGTTTATTTCTTTAAAGAAGAAAAGTAAACCAACTACTTAGTAGACGAATCATATAAAGGTAGGTGACGCTCTGTTTATGCAGAAGAACCTATACTTACAGTTAAATTTGGCACCGTATGACAGCTATGATGTAATTAGGCAAACCACACCTCTCACTTACCCCAAGTAAAAAACGGCTCAACCACATGTTGAATCTGCAAACCCGCAATCAGCCCAAAATACCGCGCATCAAAAGAATTCGGATTCACATCGGACATAAACAGATATTCAGAATCACCCAGCATCCTCTCTCTCAAACGATATTGCGGCATTTCATGATCATCAATATCCGCGCTGATCTGCGCACTATTTGCGCAACAGTTCACCGTTAACCTTAATCCCTGCCCCACCGATAGAAACAGTGTCTCCTACCTGTGCAAAGACACGTTTCAGCAACATGCCATAACCGCCCGGACAGTTGCCTGTATTGATGTAATTTCGTGCCACGGCCATATCAAAAACCTCGTCTTGTGGTGGGCAGAAAGAGACGTATGCGCCCTTCCCTACTGGTTCATCAACAATCTTGTAAAACCCCACCGGAAAACTCGGCGTATTATTGTAATAAATACCGCTGACACGAAAAACAATACTCAACAGAAATGTACCGGCACTGACAGACAAAACAATGCCTGCCAGAATATTGCGTGTTTTTCTCATGATGATTGGATTATTTTGTCGCTGTAAGCCGGTGCAGGAACAGCAGCCCGCGCAGAAAACACAGAATCCTGAAAGTACAAAGGCTGCTTGCCATATATAGCAGGATAACCCGCCACATAAATGATCATGTCACCCGGCTTGGTAATCTTGCCTTCAGCATCTTTTTCTGGTGAAGTCATGCGTAAACACTCGTCAGGTGTTAGTAAAGGACGCTGTGTTTCCTGCATGGTTCGCGTCACGTTGCCGTGCATCACCCCTACCCGCCTACCACTGGTCGTAATCTGCTCCTTGATGACCGTGGTTTGTCCGGTCAGCTTGGATAAATGCTCGGCTGTCTCAATACGATTGGGTGGAAAAGCATTTTGAGGACGTGATGGCCTCATCGTGGCCGTACCGTCTGATACTCGCAGTTAATGAGAAATAGATGGCGTATGCTTATACTACGTTTAATTTCAATTAGAAGCAATTTGCATTCTTCAGGAGAGGAAAGCCACTACACAGGTTATTTTGATGTAGTGGCTATTATGAACTTGCTCAGCTATTCCTAATAGAAAGCTTAGTATTGTTTCAGAGCGATCTATTTATTGAACCAGCCAAATGCGCTGGATACTTCTTACTCATTTAACTGGGCCATAATTTTGCGCGTAATGAAAATTACTATTTAGTTGCAATTCCGACAGCATCAATATCCAGAACAACTTCGCCTGGTAAGTCAAAGCCTATTGTATTAATAGTGGTTTTCATCTCGGTTGCCATTAAGCAAATTGTGAGTAAATCACCTGGTAATCCAGAAGTTGGAGTCGACCCAGTAATCTCCCATATTTTATTGAATCGTCGATTACTTATCATCTCTTCGTATGATTTTTCCCAGGTTTCCCCTCCTGCTCTTAGACCGTAACCTACCCATACTTCGCCATCTCCAACATATGCACTGACATCAATGGGTTCGTTGGAAAGAGTAATAGGCATGATGGGTTGGAGCTTGCCGTCTCCATTTGGTAAAATAATTGAGTAGGCTTTGGGTGTGGTATCACTATTATCGGCAGCATTCAGCCATGAAGTGCCGTTAGTTAGCCATAGAATATCAGGCTGGCTTTTACGCCGGAAACCGACAAAAATGTCTCCGGATTTAAAATGATCCTGTTCATTTACGATTAAATTATGATCGAGAATGACTTTATCGAATTTTCCTAACTCGCTTCTAACCGATGTTTGTGGGAAGCAATACTCTGCGGGTGCAGAGAATTTAACGATATCCGCTTGTGAGGATAACGCACTTAGTAATAAAGCACTTGCAAGCAAGAATTTCTGAATAAAGAATTTCATGGGAATACCTCCATACTTGTTAAATAAAGCACCCTGCCGCAAGCAGCGGGGTATTAGTTACACTCTTAAATCACCAGCTTTCATCACACACGAGGGGTGGGGATTAAACTCGTCGAGATTAAGGAACTCTCACGCGACGGAAAACTTGGTTGCCAGTAGGAGCAGGTAAGTTAATAGTCACTGGAATGCTTCCTGTGGAAACGATCCATGCCGTGACATCTGCTACTGAAACTCCAAGTGGATTGGCCGCTTTGACAGCAGCATATATACCAGCTACATGAGGTGATGCTTGCGATGTACCTGACAGTAATCCAGTAGCAGTTGTTGAAGTAGGAAATGCAGAACGGATATTTGTACCGTCCCCACCTCCTGGGGCCAGCAGAATTGGTCCAGTATAATTGGACTGATTCGCAATATTTGCAAAACTAGATAAAGTTATTCCTGTTGAATCATTTCTGACTGAACTTACCTTGATAACTTGTGGTACGCAAGATGGCCAAGTAATCTGCGTTTTGCTTCCAACGCCAGGGGAAATCCCGTTATTTCCAGTAGCTGCTACAACAGGAACTCCTCTACTAATTAGGCTAGATACAGTGCTATTAATACTAAATGAGGAAGTGTTGCAATTTGTTGATGCAAGCCCTCCAGCTATACTCATGTTAACGGTATAAGGATTGTTAATTGTGCTTGCCGTCGTAGCAGATAACACACTGACTAGGGCTTGAAAAATATCCGCACCAAATGCTGTCATTGATTGAGGAGAGGTGGTTTTATATGAAAAAACCTGAGCTGATATTATAGAAGCGTCTGGTCCAATACCCTGTAGATTCGAAGGAGAGATGCTGGCACTTTGTCTGCCTGCAGCAATCCCGGCCACATGGGTGCCGTGATAGCAGCCACCCGCCAGCGCATTACAAGCCGCCATATTGGTAAAGGATAAAGGTTCTCCCGAATTGACGAGCCCCAGCGGACTGTCGCCAGTAGTAGCGTTTGGGCTGGGACAGATTGTTGAATAAGTAATCCCACCGTTGGTTCCGTTGGTACCAAAACATGCTTCAAAAGTAACCCTTGGTGTTAGAAATGCATGATTTTTACGGATACCGCTATCTAAGATAACAATATTTTGACCGGCTGCCCGAAACCCTGCGCTCCAGGCTGACGCCATATTGAGTAATACGGTGCTGTTAGTCAGTGTTGTCCAGGCAACAGGCTTGTTCAGCTCGACACTCAGAATTCTCGCATCAGCATTGCCGTACAATTTTGCTAGTGCATCAAAGGGAAGCTTTATGTGCAACACACCAATTTCCGTACTCGTTGATGTGTCTGTGGAAAGAGCTGATGCGCCAATTTTGGTAAGAATGTCATCAAAAGCGCGGTGATTGGCATTGGCTTGGGCTTTGATTGCGGCCGACGACATGTAACCTGTTTTTGCTGAAGAAAAATCACCGCCGCGTAATGTCATCATAATTTCCGCTTCACCATGCTCTTTGGCGGCTTCCAATACTTCTTCCGGCCATTGTGCTTTTCTGGGATCGGTATAGCCGACAGGACGAATGGCTCTTATATCATCTCTTTCAATGAGTGCATAAAATGCATTTCTGTCAATACTTGCCAGGATGACTGGGCGACCCTCGCCTATTTCCGTGATGTTGATCCCTTTTGCGAAATGCTCATTGTTTATATTGGTCAGTATATTCTGTGCTTGTTCTGACATCGCTGGCGATGGTTTGAATAAGGTATTGCCAAGACTGTCTAATTCATAATCAACGGCGTCTGTATTCAGAAATATATCAACATTTGCGCTGCCATTGTTCTGGATCGCGGTTTCAATTGCTTCAAGGCTACCGTCATCGTCAACCGCTTTAATACGATATTGCGTGGTCACATCACGGGTAAATGAGATTGCATTATTACTGCCAGCCAGGACGCGAAGACCGATTTCGTTCACGTAGGCACCCATTTGGCCGATTCCGTTGTTCCAGTAGCCCGATTTCAGTGCATGTTGATCTAGTTCGGTAAGAACGTTTTGGGCCTTGTTTTTCATTACGGCACTTAATGAAGCCCCCTTGCTTACCATATCTTCGATTGTTACCGTGTCGTCCAAGGTAATTAATACTCGAGCAAAGCCTTTCGAATTGGCTTCATTAAGAAGGTTCTCGTAATCGCTGGCATCATACTGTGCTGCTAATGACAGAGAAATTGATACTGCGGATAGAAAAAATACTGAGAAAAGATTTAATATTATTTGATGCTTGATGCTTGATGCTTGATGCTTGATGCTTGATTATTCATTTGCATACTCCGTGAAAATTAGATTTAAGGAATGCAGATCACTTAAGATTTTCCTAAAGCAATTGGAGGGAGACGTTTGTGCCTTAGGAGGTTCTTATAGCATGTTTATTAGAATCTGTGAGTGCTACTTTGGCACGAAGTACTTATAGATATTATTGCGTTCATTCTTTAAATCATCCTTCTACGTTGCCTTCCAGTTTGGTTTGAATACTGGCGTGATCAAGGTGCGGCGCAAACATTTCGATAAAATCGAAGACATAACCACGTATATAACTGTTACGGCTTATGCCGATGCGTGTCGTGCTGGGTTCAAACAGATGGCTAGCATCAATGGATCTGAGATTTTTGTCTCGTTTGGGATCAAACGCCATGTTTGCCAGTATACCAACACCTAGCCCCAATTCTACATAAGTTTTGATCACATCCGAGTCAATGGCCGTCAGTATCACATTGGGTTCCAGTCCCCGGCTAGCAAATGCCTGGTTGATTTTTGAGCGACCGGTAAAAGCAAAATCATAAGTAATGATAGGATATTGATTAATCGCTTCCAATGTGAGTTCTTTTAACTTTAGAAGCGGGTGCTTGGACGGCACAACGACACATCGATTCCATTGATAACACGGCAGCAATATGAGTTCTGGAAATTGCTCAAAGGCTTCGGTGGCAATCGCAATATCCGCTTCTCCCGAAGTCACTAAAGCAGAAATTTGCATCGGACTGCCTTGCCGCAGAATTAATTTGACTCTTTGGTAACGTTCGGTAAAGCGCTTGATCACAGGGGGTAGGGGGTAGGGGGTAGCGCATAGCGCGCTTGCGTGTGTGTTGTGGCGATAGTCAGTGTGCCGCCGACTTCATTCGTAAATTCCTCCGCAATTTTTCTTGGGTATAGGAAAAATAAACCACCTTTTCCATAAGTTTTCCATAAGTTTTGAATGTACTGAAAGCTGGCTCAATTGTCAAACACGGTGATAATCGATTGAAAAATGACTGTATTCCGATTCAGTTGTCACAAAAAGTCAAAGATTTTGCCGCGTTTTGGCGCTTCAGGCGAAAGACGCCCAGGGGTAAAGGTCAGCCCAGTGATGAAGAGGATTGAAAGGAGCGAGCACGGGATCAGGTTGGCTCGAAAGGATCAAAGATTTGTGCAGGTGCTCTAGGCGGCGCCCGGGCAGGCAAACCAAGATGGTCAAGAATTTTAGTGATTGTGGCTTTCT
>NZ_QPHG01000021.1:0-52089 GCF_040240425.1 Nitrosomonas sp.
TTGAAAGAAACCGAATTTCGTTTTAATCATCGCCGTGATAATCTCTATCATGAAATTCTTAAATTGTTACGTTTAAACCCGCTTTAACTTCCTAAGACCCTTTTTTTATTATTCATGCACACTGTTGATCAGAATCCCGGCTTGGTCACAGCAAAACTCTCACTCATGAAAATTTTGTTTGTGTTCGTCAGATCAATGCAGGAATAGCGCGATTTTTTCCTGTGCGCTTCGCTTGATAAAGCGCTTTATCCGCTCGACTTATGACTGAGTTTTGATGTTCGCCGAACGAACGTAGCGCGACACCGGCACTAAACGTTATCGGCAATGCTTGGTTATCCGCTTGGATTGAGTAATTCTTTGTCAAGTTATTTTGTATCCGCTGAATAACAGTCAGCGCATCTTGCATCTCAACATCGGGCAACAAGATGATAAATTCTTCTCCGCCAAAACGCGCCACAATATCGGAAGGCCGAAGTGTTTCTTTGGCTACAGTAACAAAATTGATCAGCACACTATCGCCATATTGATGGCCAAGGTTGTCATTGATTTGTTTAAAGTTATCCAAATCAACCAATACGACCCCCAATGATTGCGCATTCCGGTCTGCCCGAGCGGCTTCGCGCTTAAAAATATCCTCTAAGCCACGGCGATTGAATGCACCTGTCATTTGATCCGTTTGCACAAGCCCTCTTAACTGTTCCAGCTCACTCTTCAGAGATTCAATCTTCTGTTCCGCGCGCTTTACTTGCTCCTGCGCGGTGAAAACTTCATCACTAAATCTCAACCCCCGGGTTTCTGATAATACAATGTCAAGAATCCCGATGATCTCATCAGCGTTATTTGTTTTACGAATCTGCTCGGCATATCGTTCTACTTGCTTGTAATAGTCCTCAGAATCAATCATAGGTTTCTGCTCACTTTTAATAGCATTTGTTGATTTAACCAATCTCAGCATTCTTTTCTGTTTAGTAGCTTCTTGCATGGCTATCCTCCTCAATTAACATCATTAAGTGCCAGACTACGCCAGTTCGGGGGATAATTCGTTGGATTGCGAAGGAGAACCCACTCCGGTATAGACTGCCATGTCAGTAACGTTAACAGAGCAGTCCGTGAATGGATTGAATGAATAAAAAGGGAAATCGGTGCTATTTACCGACAGAAAGAATAAATACTATAACTAACAGAATGTTAAAAATTAATCAGCGATGATGATTTGATTCTTACCACCTTTCTTTGCACGATATAAAGCTTCATCTGCTCGCTTGAAAACACTTTCCTGAGATTCGCCCGCTTGCAACTGCGCAATACCGGCGCTAAAAGTGATGAGCAAACGCTTATTCTCATGCAGGAAGAACTTTTTGGTTAGATTGCGCCGGATTCTGGATAGAATCTGAGTCGCCTCTTCAAGACTTGTGTTCGGCAGCAAGATCACAAATTCTTCACCGCCATAGCGTGACACGACATCTTCGGGACGTGTCGTGTCCTTAACGGATTCAACCAGATAAACCAAGGCATCATCCCCCACTTTGTGACCATGGGTGTCATTCAACAGTTTGAAATTATCAATATCTAGCAACGCAAAACACAATGGCGTCTCATGGCGTATTGACCGGGAGGTCTCTCGCTCAAAAGCAGTATCCAAGCCACGCCGGTTCAGTATCCCGGTCAAATGGTCTTCATGAACCTTTTCGCCCATTTCCTGCAACTCGGTCTCGAGTTGATTGATCTTATCCTGCGCCAGACTCACTTCGGCACGCGCCGCCAGAAAATCATTACGGTAATTGAGTGCGCTTTTTTGCATCTGCTTGGTTTCTTCCATGATCTGCACCAGCAGTTGATTCAGTTCTTTTATATCATCCGTTTTACTGATTATCTCGGAATATTGTTCAAGCTTTTCCTGATACCCTCCGGTCGTATCGCTGAGTTCTTCGATATTGGTAATCAGTGAAGTCACCATCTTTTTCAGGGTCAGCTTGGCTTCACTCAAGTTGCGCCGGATAATTTCCTGCCTCTGTGTGATCTCTTCCAGATAATGCTCGGCTTGTTCGATGACTTGAAGATCCAACGGTCCGGATATCGTTTCGCGTAGTTTATTGATCTGCGCGCCAACCCATTGGTCTTCGGCCAGCAATTCGCCCGTACTCTTCATCAGCATATTGAGCAAATTGAGCAACCCCTGCTGCAATTTCCGGCCGCTCTCGCCGTACTCATCAAACCTACCGCAAAATTGCTTGAACTCCCCGGCAAACCGCTCCATTTCGGCCATCTCTTCAATCTTGCGGACTTGATGAGCCAGCACCTTGGCTTCATCCGCCAGCCCAGTATCATTTACTTGCACGGCAATAACTTGCTCTAGCACTTGCGCCAGCAGCTCCAGCAGTTGATCAGTAACATGGCTGACCGAAGAGCTTGACTCTACCGCGAATGTCTTGGGTCGCGCACCTTCCAGGTCCGCACCGGTTTGTGCAATCGCATCTTCTACTTCGATCGCAGCACTTGATTCTTGGGACGCAGCAGCCAATGCACCCCACGAATCGATCAGCGCCTTTAGCTTATTGTGCAACTGTTTTGAATCTTTCGAAAACTTGGTCAGAACCCGATTGACACCCTCTTTTTTCTTCGCGGTTGTCAGCGTGCCGTGCTTGCTTTCCAATTGTTTCAACAGCGTTTCTATTGTCTCTCCCCAGGCTGGAACGGTATCAATGATTGTATTCTCTATGGGAGATTCGAGACTTACTGAACTCGCAATCGCTGAATTGGTATTTTCTTCTGAGTTACCTGAAATCTGGTTATACAACCTATGGTAATTATCAGGGGTCGGAGGAATTCTAAGCGTTGCAAGCTGCCGCAGAGTTTCACGGGCTATGATGGTTGGGTTGGAGTCTTTTAATTGCTTCATAAAATTGGCCAGAATTTATTACTGCATTAGCAGCAGTTCATAGAGTTCAAAAGTATCGGCCAAGCGGCACAAATCTTGATCATGATCCGATGAGAAAGCCAGAAAAATGGATTAAAAATTGACTCTCCGCAACAGCAATGAAAAATCAGTCGACCAATCTATTTTTAATCGCATAGCGTATAAGCTCCGAATTATTAGTTAGCTTGAGTTTTTCCAGCAAGCGAGCCCGATACACGCTGACTGTCTTGGGGCTTAGGAACATCTCGGCCGATATCTCCGACAATGTTTTACCCGCGGCAATAAAACATAAGGTTTGATATTCCCGGTCGGATAACGTGGTGTGAAGGGGTTTGTCGACATCCGTGTTGATGATATTCGCAAGTTCTTGCGCTACCACCGGACTCACGTACTTATCACCAGCGGCTACTTGCCGGATTGCCACTACCAGTTGAGCGGGCGCGCTTTGTTTATTGAGATAACCGGATGCACCCGCTTTGAGTGCACGAATTGCAAATTCGTGTTCGTTATGCATGCTGAGCATGAGAACGGCCAGACTGGGTCTGTCTTTCTTTATCTGCTTCAAAATTTCAATACCATTTCTGTCTGGCAAAGAAATATCCAGTAGCATGACATCGAAATCTTGCTGCCGTGCAATCTTGATTGCTTGGAATCCCGTCTCTGCTTCACCGGTTACTTTGATGTCATCGGTTTCGCTCAGTATCTGTTTTAGACCTTGACGAACAATTGCATGATCATCAGCAATCATCACACTTATCATGGATACCTCCGGCTTCTAGAGCCGAGAAACCTTCTTTTTTTTCTTCACTGCTTCTAGCGGTACCGGCCGTTCCAATTCACTCTCCAGTCCATTCACATGTCCGGACTGATATTCCAGGTTACCTGTAGGTATGAGAATAGTCACTTTCGTTCCTTTTCCCTTATCTCCGGATATATGAAAATTGCCCTTCAATTGCTGACAACGCTCACGCATGCCTCTTATTCCGAATGAATCCTGCTTTTCCATATCGATATCGGTAATACCACGGCCATTATCAATCACTTCAAGTAAAACCAGTCCTTCTAGTTCAATGAGCTTTACTTGTATCCGGGAAGCGTTGGCATGCTTGGAAATATTCGTCAGCGTTTCCTGAAAAACACGGAAAATCGCTATCGCCAAATCCGAGTCTAGCGATATTTCATCTTCTTCACACGAAACTTTACAAGCAATACCATTCCGGTCACTGAATTCTTTTGCTTGCCATTGAACAGCCGCTACTATGCCGCAATCCAAAATACCCGGACGCAAATCAAGAGAAATCCGCCGGGTACTATCAATCACCCGATCCACAAGCGACTCAATCGATTTTGCTTTTTGTTGATAAAACTCCTGCTTTCTCGCCGTTGAGTCCATGCAGGGAAACAACTCGCATTTAATAGCAGTTAATGTTCCCCCGATATCGTCATGAATTTCGCGCGCAATACGCGCACGCTCTTGTTCCTTCACTCTTTGCAGATAAGACGATAATTCCGCCAGTTGTTCACGGGAGCGCGCGATTTCTCTCTCCGCCAGCTTATTTCGCGTAATGTTAATCATGATGCCATCCCAGAGTGTTGCATTATCCGACACTCTCCTAGGCGTAGCACGCAGGCTGATCCATTTGATATCACTGTCACCTTTCACCTGAATACAGCCTTCCCAGTTCCAAGTTGATAGCTGCTCCGCGGAGGTAACCATTAACTGATGGTAAGTTTTTTTGTCTTCTTGCAAGATCAACTCCGGAAACAGTTCCGGTCTATCCATCAGCATCTGGGGCGACAATCCCAATAATGTCTCACTGGCATCACTCACATACGGAAAGCTTGCCTGATGATTACCCGATAATAAAAATTGAAATACGACACCAGGAAGGTTGGAGGTGATCACTTGAAAAAGCGCTTCGCTCTTCTGTAGCGCAGTCTGTGTGGTGATAAAACGCTGATAATTCTCAACTTCATGCAAGCTGCGCCGGATTGCCGGTACCAATCGGGCCAGATTTGATTTCATTATGAAATCATAAGCACCTAAAGCCATGATATGTTCGGCTGCTTCTTCACCTACGTGACTGGATATGATAATCAGCGGTATATCGAGCTCTTTGCTTTTTATGACTTGCAAAACTTCCTGAGCACTCAGTCGAGGTAAATCATAATCCGATAGCACCACATTCCAATCCCGAGTCATTAGGGCATCATGCAAAGCTTCAGCCGTACTAACACACAGGCAATCAGTCTTAAAACCGCCTTGCGAAAGTATTTGCAACGCCCGATCGATATCCTTCTCGGAATCCTCGACCATCAGTATGTTCAGTTTCTCTTCATTAATCATCTCAGCATATTACCGGTTGAAGTCGATATAACATATAACTTCTCTTAACTTGTCAAATTAACTGACTGAATATATTCCCAATTTTACAAGATAATTTTACGAGAGAAAATCATTTTATACCATGAATAGCTCATATTAACCAATCAATTGGACAAAAACCATGAAAGTAAAATCCTAAACTTTTCAAATTGATTTCCGATAACTGCAATCAACGGTGGTTACACACCCTCTTGGATTGCAGGGCAGCCAACGTCGTAAATGGCAATTATGCCAAAACAAATAGTTATCAAAAAGGAGAACCCAAATGCCACAAATCATTAACTCTAATGTAGCCTCATTAAATGCGCAACGTAACCTGAACACTTCACAAAATGCATTAAATACTTCATTGACACGTTTATCATCTGGTTTACGTATTAATAGCGCAAAAGACGATGCTGCCGGTCTCGCAATTTCAGAAAGAATGACTTCACAAATTCGCGGTTTAAACCAAGCAGTGCGTAACGCGAACGATGGCATCTCTCTGTCGCAAACCGCCGAAGGTGCACTGGGTGAAATCGGCAACAACTTGCAACGTATTCGCGAACTGGCAGTACAATCCGCCAATGCAACCAATAGTGCCAGTGATCGCGCCTCACTACAAGCTGAAGCCGCTCAATTAAGTGCTGAGGTAACCCGTGTCGCCAGTCAGACTCAATTTAACGGTCTGAACTTGCTGGATGGCTCTTTCCTTAACCAAAGCTTCCAGGTCGGGGCTAATGCAAACCAAACCATTAATATTTCTTCAATCTCAGATGCACGCGCTACTGCATTAGGCAGCCACATTTTAACCACCAATGGTACGGCAATGGGTACAGCAACCGCTGCTGCCGCTGCATCTGCCGCCAATGGTGTTGCGGTTGAAGCGGGCTTAACGCTAGCCAATAACAAAGGCGTCACCGGTAACATTAGCTATGCAGCAGGTGATGATGCTAAAACCATTGCCGCCGCCATTAATACGGCGGCCTCCGGTATCGGTATTACTGCAACCGCATCCAACAGTGCCACACTAGGCAATTTGTCGGGAACTGGCACTACTGCGCTGACAATCAATGGCAGCACAGTTTCTGCCACAATCACCGATGCCGCCGATCTAAGCGGTTTGGCTTCCGCTATTAATGGATTGCAATCCACTACCGGCGTCACCGCCTCATTCGCTTCTTCGACGGACAAATCGGTAATTACACTGTCAACCTCAGACGGTAGAGACATTGTATTGGCAGATTTCACCAATGGCGCCATCACCGCAGATGTCACTGCCGGCTCAACTACAAGAACGCTAACCAGTGGTGGTAACGACTCAACAACCGTCACAGGTACCATTGAACTTTCGAGCGCCTTCGGACAGATCACTGCAGCGGGAAGTAACGCCACGGAATTTGGAGCTACCTCTAGTTCTTTTAACTCTGTTGCCACTTTGGATATCTCTACCGGAACCAACGCACAGACAGCAATTAAAACATTGGATGAAGCTTTAAAAGCCATCAATAGCTCACGTGGTGATTTGGGTGCAATTCAGAATCGTTTCAGTTCGACCATCGCAAACCTGCAAACAGCGTCGGAAAATCTGTCTGCTTCTCGCAGCCGGATTCAAGATGCTGACTTTGCCGCAGAATCTGCCAACCTAACGCGCGGACAAATTCTGCAACAAGCTGGTGTAGCGATTCTGGCGCAAGCAAATTCACTACCCAATAACGTTTTATCACTATTACGTTAAGTAGATCGTAACAGATGATATTTCGTATTAAATAAAGCTGATAGAACGCGGAATTCAAGAAATATTCCGCGTTTCTCTCAACTTTAAGGAGTTACAACATGACTATAAATCAAATAAATACTATCGGCGCACTTCCACCGTCTTCGCCACCATTGTCGACATCTCGAAAATTATCCATATCTAATGCAGATGTAGTTGCATCACCCGTCTCAACCGCAGACCCTAGAGTTAATAGCAGCCCGAGATCCGAGGATCAAGTTAACGAGGCTGTTCAAAAAATTCAAGGTACTGTGGATAATCTGGCACACAACTTGCGATTTTCAATTGATGAGGATACTGGGAAAACAATTATTAAAGTAATGGATGTGCATACCGAAGAAATTATCCGCCAGATTCCATCAGAAGAAGCTGTTGAAATAGCCCGCACCTTAGACAAAGTCCAAGGATTGTTATTCAACGGAAAAGCATAATTACAATCATATTGGATAGAGCTCAGAAATGCTTTCATCTCCAGGAATCGGATCAGGCTTAGATGTCAATGGCATAGTCAGTAAGTTAATGGCGGCGGAAAGCCAGCCACTTACCGCTCTTGATGCAAAAGAAGCTAAACAGCAAACCCGGTTAACTGCTTTTGGTACTTTGAAGGGGGCATTATCTTCATTTCAGAGCAACCTTGTGGCACTGTCCGACCCGGCAAAATTTACCGCCGTCACGGCTAATTTTTCTGATACAACATTGGCCAGTGCAAGCGCATCATCGTCAGCAGTCACTGGAAGTCATTCTGTAGAAATCCAAACACTCGCTCAAGCTCAGAAATTAAAATCGGCTAACTTTGCAAACACCAGTGCCACAGTCGGTAGCGGCACTTTAACGATTCAGTTTGGCACATACAATAGCGGTACATTTACGCTTAATCCGGATAAAGCTGCACAGTCTATTATCATTTCCCCAAGCAATTCATCGCTATCTGGTATTCGTGACGCAATTAATCAAGCGAATGCGGGAGTAAACGCCAGTATAGTCAATGATGGAACAGGCAATCGCTTAGTTGTTGCATCTCAAGATACTGGTTTAAGTAATGCTCTGAAAATAACTGCGACTGATACCGATGGTAACAACATCGATAATGCCGGACTCTCCCAGCTTGTTTATGATGCATCGACTGGTGGCACGACCAACCTGACTCAAACGATGGCCGCTAGTAATGCCACACTGGTTATCGATGGTATCTCAATCAGCAAAGCGTCAAACAATATCACGGATGCTATTGAGGGCGTCACATTAAATTTATTAAAAGCAAATCCTGGCACCACATCTACCTTAAATTTATCGCGAGATACAGCAGGCATTCAAAACGTTGTGTCATCATTTGTAAAATCCTTTAACGATTTGAACAAGACAATTGTTGATCTATCGAAATATGATGCAGCAACAAAGCAAGCATCAATTTTAACTGGGGATTCAACAGTTAGATCAATTCAAACACGAATACGTAGTGCAATTTCTGATCCATTGACTACTGCGGGTGGAGGTTTAAGCTTATTATCAGAGACCGGCATTTCCTTTCAGTCGGATGGAACACTTAAATTGGATTCAGCTAAGCTATCAAAGGCACTGAATGATCCAACCAAAGATATCTCAACTCTATTTGCTTCTGTTGGAAAAACCAGCGACAGTCTCGTCTCATTTACCAGCGCCAAACCCGAAACCGTCAATGGCAAATATGCACTGAATATCAGCCAAATTGCAACACAAGGTACCGCAATTGGTAGCACCGCGGCAGCATTAACCATCAATACGGGGGTTAATGATTCACTGAATCTCACCATTGATGGCGTTAATGCCAGTATAACCCTTGCAGCCGGTACTTATACGGCAACCTCTCTGGCAGCTGAGATTCAATCAAGAATTAATGGCACATCTGCAATTTCCTCTGCAGGTGTCAAAGTAGCAGTGAGTCAGTCTGCTGGAAATCTAGCTATTACCTCAGATCGTTATGGCTCTGCCTCAACCGTATCCATTACAGGTGGAAATGGCAAATCGGATTTATTTGGCACACCCGTTGAAACTGCAGGAGCAAACGTAGCTGGCACGATAAATGGCGTCACTGCAACAGGTTCTGGCCAGACTCTAACCGGTGCCGCTGATAGCAGCGGACTCGTACTCAAAATAACTGGAGGCAGCACAGGTGCAAGAGGGGATATAGATTTCGCGCATGGTTTTGCAGCAAAATTGAATAAATTGGTGGGAGGAATGCTGAACGGCCAGCTAATTGACAGTCGCATTGATGGTATAAATTCGTCTATCAAAGATATAGGAACACAACGAGAAACTTTAACTCAGCGCCTTGCTGATACAGAAAAACGAATACGCGCTCAATTTACCGCATTGGATACAACCATTGCCAGCATGACTCAAACCAGCAATTTTTTACAACAGCAATTATCCAGATTGCCAAAATCAGAATAACCAGCAACCAGTCTCGTCAATAAATAAAGGAGTACAAAATGTATACAGCCATGAACAGTGCGATATCCGCTTACCAACGTGTTGGTGTTGAAACAGGAATTGAGTCGGCCGATCCGCACAAGCTCATTTTGATGCTATTCGAAGGTGCGCAAGAAGCTTTGGCAAAAGCCAAAATGCATATGCACCACAATGAAATTGCCGAGAAAGGGCAAATGATCTCAAAAGCTATCATGATCATTGATCACGGCCTAAAAGCAAGTCTGGATATGAATGCCGGTGGTGATCTAGCAGTTAAGCTTCAAGCACTCTACGATTACATGGCATATCGACTTCTGGTTGCCAATATCCAGAATAATCTTGAAATTGTCAACGAGGTCAGCAAATTGCTATCTGAGTTGCATGGCGCTTGGAAAGAAATTGGGCAAACCGGTGAAACACAAACCACAATCAAAGCAGTCGCAGTCTAGCTCACAATTCTGAATAAAAATAAGGGTACAAAGATAAATGGATAGTGTACAAACACTGAAAACATACAATGCTATTTTAGCAACTACTGGAAAAATGCTGGCGGCAGCTCAAAATAGCGAATGGGATCAATTAATACAATTGGAACAGGAATGCAGGCAGTTAACCGAAGTACTTATTAAGAACGACCAGGAGCCCATATTAGACGAAGAATTACTTCAAAAGAAAGTAAAAATTATCCATCAAATATTAGCTGATGATGCGCAAATCAGAGCGATCACAGAGCCATGGATGATGAAACTGCAAGATATGCTCTACACGAATAGCCGTACACGTAATCTTCAACTAGCTTATCAACCCGTTAGCAATCTATAAATACACATTAGAAACAATATGCCACACTCAGAATTTTTCCAATTCATTATTTAGATTTAAGATGAGTTGTCGTGATTCCGACCATAATTAAAACAGATGTAGCTGCAATTTCAAATCAAATCAAGCCAACCGCCCCCGTTACGCCCGTAACGGCGATACTCGATTCACAAACCTCTCCCGCAGAATTCATACAAGGTCAAAAGTATCAAGCACTAGTTGAATCGCGCTTATTGAATGGTGATTCACGGGTATTGGTTGCAGGCAGGTCATTACAAATGCGTCTGCCTGAAAATTTTCAACCGGGTAACAAACTGCAACTCGTTTTCATCTCGAATGAACCAAAGCTTGAGTTTCTGGCCTTGAGCGATACACCATCAGATAATGAAACAAATAATACATCCATAAGCACCACTGGGCGTTTCTTGGGAGCGCTGATGCAAAATATCCTGAAGCAAGCGCCAGCAAATGCGCCGGATACCCCAGCCACGCAATCACTCAGCAGCTCCGCTCCTATTCTGACCAGTGCGCCAATAAATAGCACTGATTTACCCAGTTTATTGCAAAAAGCAATTGTGCAAAGTGGTTTATTCTATGAATCACACCAAGCGCAATGGGTTAATGGAGAAAATACACTTGAAAACTTGCAGCAAGAGCCTCAAGGAAAATTAATGCTGGTCACGGCTGATTTGTCTACTGCCAAAGTGGCTGCAGCGGCTTCGTTAAGTCCGGAGATGCCGGTGCACACTCAAGCAATCCCGCTAGTGCAACAACAGCTGACCACCTTGGAAACCGGTCATCTGCTTTGGCGCGGAGAAGTCTGGCAAGGTCAGTCGATGGAATGGGATATTCATGAACAGCCCGCAGACGAAAAGGCGCAGGAAAATGAGCTCGATCAAGCAGCGCAGTGGCGCACACAGCTTCGTTTATCGATGCCTCAGCTGGGTGATATTACCGCCAACATTGCGCTGAGTGCAAATGGCATCAGCATCAAACTGAACGCCGCGCAATTAGAAACTGCCGGTTTATTGAAAGGTAATCAACTACCACTCGCCACCGGCATGCAATCCGCAGGGTTAAATATTCGCGCGGTAGAGGTCGAGTATGATGGAGGATGAGTCTTACCTTACTGCAGTTGCACTCGCTTATCGCGAAGGGCAAATTGCCCCTAAAGTCGTTGCCAAAGGCCGCGGTCTGATTGCCCAAGAGATTATTAAACGCGCCAAAGAAACCGGAATCTATGTTCATGAATCGAGTGAACTGGTCGCGCTACTCATGCAAGTGAACCTTGACGATCGAATTCCGCCCCAACTTTACCTCGCTGTGGCGGAGTTATTAGCATGGCTTTACAAATTGGAGCAAGGCAAAGCAACTTTAACCGCAAATAGCCTGAACAAAAAGATTACACAGAAAATTCTGGAGAATTAATAATGTTGCATACATCCGACCAAGTCACTGAAGAGCCTACCGTATTTACACCCACTCAATTCTCTCGAGAAGAAATGAGCGAGAATTTCCGCATCCATTCGGAAATCGATATTCTCTTTATTCTTCGAGGGATTATGCAAACAAATTCATTAATCACTCTCTATCCCGATTACGCCAGTGATTTTATTTTAACTTCAATCCTCGCGATCGACACGAACAAAAAAGAAATGGTGATTGATTATGGCATCGATGACAAACATTGCCAGAAAGCACTGCATTCCAAAGCACTGGTCTTTGTAACCACGCAAAATAGAGTAAAAATTGAATTTGTTTGCGATCAAATCAGAAAAATTCAGTATGACGGTAAAGATGCTTTCGCAGTCAATATTCCTAAATCACTGTTACGCATACAAAGAAGAAATCATTTCCGCATTACCACTCCCATCGCCAAACCGCTTAAATGCGTCATTCCAATTCCAGGAAAGGACGCATCCACAAAAGCTGAAGTGGCATTACTCGATATCAGCTGCGGCGGAATCGCCGTGATTGATCACCATCCAATCATTGATTTTGATCCAGGCATGATCTATAGCGATTGCGTAATCGCCCTTCCGGAAATCGGAACCATCACGGTCACCATTCAGGTAAAAAATACCTACGAAATCACGTTGCGTAACGGACAGAACTGCATGCGCGCAGGATGTCAATTCATAGAACTGGCAGCCAGCATGGAAGCGATGATTCAACGCTATATTATCAAGCAGGAACAGATAAGAAAAATCAAATAACTGTTCGGAAAACAACTTGTAACACCGGAATACGCCAGTCAGTTTTGCTATAAATACCGGTCCAGTTGTCTTCCGTACATAATCACGATTACCCCGATCAGGCAGATACTTACTCCAATCCAATCCGTCATTGCCGGGCGGATAGCATCGACCGCCCACAACCACATCAGCGCCACACAGATATAAACACCGCCATAAGCGGCATAAACACGGCCAGCCGCTTGCGGATGCAGTGTCAACAACCAAACAAATATTACCAAACTGACCGCTGCGGGGAAAAGCAACCAGAACGGCTTGCCTCCTTTCAAATAGAGGTACGGCAGATAACAACCGATTATTTCAGCGAGCGCAGTAACGGTAAATAAACCCAGTGTTTTTAGAATTTCCATAATTTGATTTTGCAGCTTTAGTATCGTGTATATTATGCCCTCATACTATCATTTAAGGATTCATCACCATGACTCAAGACGCAATTTCATGCGATCTTCATGATTTTGTGGAGGTTGCTTGCATGTACGGCTACCAGCTGAAACTCATCTTAAAAAACGATCAAATTATCGAAGGAAAAGCCATCGATATTGTCAATTCACCCGAGAAAAATGAATGCCTGGTGATCGATAGCGATACGCGGCAGCAAGTCGAATTAATCCGTCTCGCCAAAATGGAAGTGCTAACACCCAATGCCAAATTCAGTGAAGTCATTTTCCCGTAAATCTTGCCAAAGAGTGATCGCAATATAGCAATCATGACAGTTTTTCCAGGTCACCTGCTCCGGCGCATTTGAGCTTTCATGTCGTTTATAGCATCCCGGCTTATCCATTGGCATTCCGACCATGGCCGTCACCACTTGCCTTGGCAACGGAGTCGCGATCCCTATGCGATTTGGCTATCTGAAATTATGTTGCAGCAAACGCAAGTCAATACGGTCATTCCTTATTACACCCGGTTTATGCAGACATTCCCAACCGTTGCTAGTTTGGCACAAGCACCACTCGATGCGGTATTGGCTTTGTGGAGCGGACTTGGCTACTACTCACGCGCGCGCAATCTGCACCGGACGGCTCAAAGGATTATGCAGGATCATCAAGGCCAATTTCCCGCCGCCCGGGAAATTATTCAGCAACTGCCAGGAATCGGGCGATCCACCGCCGCCGCTATCGCCGTCTTTTCTTTTGGCCAACGCGAAGCGATCCTGGACGGCAACGTTAAGCGAATCTTGACGCGTTATTTCGGCATTAGCGGTTATCCCGGAGAAACCAGGGTTCAGAGCCTGCTGTGGGAGAAAGCGGAAGAATCACTGCCCGTTGACTACAGCGACGGTGCAATTGAAACCTATACGCAGGCGCTCATGGACCTGGGCGCTACCGTTTGCATACGCAAAACTCCGCGCTGTGAAGTCTGCCCGCTGCAGTCACAGTGCGCTGCATTCCAGCAACAACGTGTGAATCAATTGCCGTCCGCCAAACCCCGTAAGGCGCTGCCACAAAAAGAAACCGTATTTTTATTGCTAATGTGGCAGCAGAAATTGCTTTTGCAAAAAAGAGCTTCTTCGGGTATCTGGGGAGCATTGTGGTGCCCTCCGGAAATCGAAACCGGTACCGATGCGATTCATTATTGCCAGCATCAGCTTGGCGTCAAGGTTCACTCACCGCTTGAGTTACCGGTTCTGGATCATCAATTCACACATTTCAAGCTGCGCATTCATCCGCGCTTGCTCCATGTTGTGCCGGACTCTGGGATTACAAAACCAGAATCAATCTGGATCAACCCGGTTGATGCGCTTGAACAAGGTATTCCGGCGCCGGTCAGAAAACTGTTAAAACAAAATTTTTTATCTGACAACGCCATTCACCGCGTTTAAATTAAGACTCATGGACAATTTACCGGAATGGAAGAAACAGCAGCGCAAGCATTTAATCGCAGCCCGCGAAGCCATCCCGGCGGAAATCCATCAACAATGGAGCCGGGCCATTTCCGGCTTTCTCAAGCAAGGTTTGCAACAACCGCAGAAAATGATCATCGGGATTTATTGGCCATTTCGCGGCGAATACGATCCGCGCCCGATCGCCCAGTATTTTTTGCAACAGGGCGCCATCCTTGCTTTGCCGGAAATAACCAGCAAAAACGAGCCGCTTTGTTTCCGAGAATGGTCGCCGGATACACCGATGAAAAGCGGCGCTTACGGTATTCCAGTCCCGCTGGAAACTCCGATTGTCCGGTTGGATGCTCTGATTATACCGATGGTCGGTTTTGATCAACATGGCTACCGGTTAGGTTACGGCAGCGGTTACTTTGACCGCACCTTGGCTACTTACGAACGCCAGCCGCTGACCATCGGTGTGGCTTTTGAGCTGCAACGGCTCGACAGTATTTATCCGCAAGCACACGATATCTCGATGCACTATGTGGTAACCGAAGCTGGAATTTTTCGCACTAAGGATCATCAGCTCATGCCTGCTTCGATACTGCAAGATACGCCTCAGTAACACAACCGGAGAATAAAACGAGCGTCAGTTATCCGTTCCCCAGCGCGCAATCAGATCATGCTTGACACCCAAGTGATCCAGAATGCGAGCTGCGACGAAATCCACCAGATCCTGCACCGCATGTGGATGATGATAAAAACCGGGATTGGCTGGAAGAATGATTGCACCGCTTCGCGCCAGTTTGAGCATATTTTCCAGATGAATGACAGAAAACGGCGTTTCTCTTGGGACGATAATGAGCGGCCGGTGTTCCTTTAACATGACATCGGCTGCGCGCTCAATCAAATTCTGACTCAGACCGGCAGCGACCGCAGCCATGGTACCCATGGTGCATGGGCAGATCACCATCGCATCGGCCGGGTTAGAACCGGAAGCAACCGGCGCAAACCATTCCTCGCGTCCGAACACCCGCAATTGTCCATCCGGCGCCTGGTACCGGCGGCTAAAGAATGCTTCCGTTTCCTTGGCGCTGGATGGCAACGCCAGATTCATTTCCTGTTGCGCAACAATCTGCGCTACTTTTGAATACAGCAGGTAGACTTGTTTGCCTTCCCGCAACAACATTTCCAGCAAACGAATACCGTACGGCATGCCCGATGCGCCCGTCAACGCCAAGGTAATTGTTTGAGGATTGTTCATAACATCCGTGTTGACCTGGAGATCGCTCCCGGAAAGACTGAGAAAAATAAACACGCAAGAATTTATCCGCGCCGGGATTAATTCTTATCGGTTAATTCGTTATTCATCTCACGTTCGTGGCGTTCAATGAATTCCTTCGTGCCATCAATGCCGCGCAATTGCAACACGTAATTCCGTACCGCCGCTTCCACCAAAACAGCCAAATTACGGCCAGCCGCGACGGGAATAACAACCTTGCGGATATCGACACTCATAATGTTCTCGGTCAGATCGCTGATCGGCAGGCGCTCCAACTGACCTGAGCTGGATCCGCCGCCATTTTGCAAATGCACGATCAATTTCATGTTTTTGCGCCGCCGCACCGCCGTTTCACCGAAAATGGTGCGGATGTTCAGCATGCCAAGACCGCGCACTTCCAGATAGTCCCGGAGCATCGGTGGACAGAGACCTTCCAATGTTTCCGGTGCGATACGCCGTAATTCCACTACATCATCTGCAACCAAGCCATGACCGCGGCTGATCAATTCCAGCGCTAATTCACTTTTACCGACCCCGCTTTCGCCGGTTATCATCACCCCCATGCCGAGCACATCCAAAAGCACGCCATGCAAGCTGCACGATGGCGCCAGCGCGGTGCTCAGATAGGTGCGGATCAACCAGATCACCTCCAAGCCGGGATAAGGCGAATGCAGCAACGGAATATTGTTTGCGCTCGCCATATTAAAGATCGGCGGCGGCACTTCGGCGTTATCCGCGACAATGATGCAGGCCAGATTAATCTGCGTGAGCTGATTGATCTTTTTCTCCAGTGAAGCGGCTTCCAGCTTGTTCAAATAATGAATTTCATCACTGCTGATGACTTGAATCCAGTCCGGATGAATGAAATTCAAGTGACCGATCATACCCTGCCCCGATTGCGCGATCTCTTCATCGCTCAGCTCGATGGCGGCGCCGGCCTGACCCGTGATCCAGGTCAGTTTGAGTTTGTCTTTTTTATCCTCGAAAAGCTGTGCAATACTAATTCGCGACATTGGGTTCCCAGTCGGTAATGAGCTTATGGATCTCCGCAGCGTCCTTGCATTTCAGGATGCTTTCACGAAACTGCTTATCACTGAACATCTGCGCCAGCTCGCTTAGAATCTGCAAATGCTTGTCAGTGGCTTTTTCCGGAACCAGCAGAATGCAGGCAATATTAACCGGTTGACCGTCAGGCGCATCAAACGGTATCGCCTCCTTCATGGTCACCAGCGCAGCGATCGCTTCGCGCAATCCCTTGATCCGGCCATGCGGGATAGCGACACCCTGCCCTAATCCGGTTGAGCCGAGTTTCTCACGCGCAAACAGGCTATCGAAAACCTGGCTGCGCGCAATTTGATTCGTATTTTCAAATAACAATCCGGCTTGTTCAAAAACACGTTTTTTGCTGCTGACATCAAGATCGACAATGACATTCGTCAATGGCAGCAATTGCGAAATTTGATTCATGGAAAATGGAATACTTTCTTCTAAATGATAATGCCGCGAATCATGCTGAAACCGCATGACTCGCGGCATCTTATTATTGTTCAAGCTCTTGATCTTTCAACGCGCCATGATTGCGCCGTTCAAGATTTTTTTCCTTGTGTTTGAGGATTTGCCGGTCCAGTTTGTCTACCAGACTATCAATCGATGCGTACATGTCTTCGCTGTCGGCTTCGACAAAAATATCTTTACCGCGTATATGAACATTAGCTTCAGCCTTTTGCTTAAGCTTTTCAACCGAGAGAATGACGCTGACATCAATGACATGATCAAAATGGCGTTTAATTTTACTGATTTTTGAAGTGACATAATCACGCATGGCATCAGTAATCTCTACATGGTTACCGGTAAGTTTAAGGTTCATATCCTTCCTCTAATTTGATTAAATGGACTTGCGAAGATTTGCCGCGGGAATCTGTAGCGATTCCCGGTACTTCGCAATGGTTCGACGCGCAACAACAATACCCTGTTGCTCAAGAATACTTGAAATTTTATTATCGCTCAGCGGCTTCCTTGGATTTTCTTCCTGTACCAATTGTTTGATCAACGCACGAATCGCCGTGGCTGAACAAGCACCGCCTGAATCTGTGGCAACATGGCTGCCAAAAAAATATTTGAGCTCAAAAATACCTCGCGGAGTATACATAAATTTTTGTGTCGTTACCCGTGATACTGTGGACTCATGCAGATCCAAAGTTTCCGCAATCTCGCGCAGCACCAGCGGGCGCATAGCAATCGCACCGTGTTCAAAAAATTGCTGCTGCCGCTCCACGATGGCATTGGCTACTTTCAGAATGGTATTGAAGCGTTGTTGTATATTTTTTATTAACCATTTGGCCTCATTCAGCTGACTGACTAATTGACGCGCGGAATGATGCTCCTGTTTGAGTATGTTAGCATAGAGATGGTTTATATTGAGGCGCGGAATCGCATTCGCATTAAGATGCGCAACCCATACGCCGCCTCTTTTCGTCACCGTAATATCGGGCACAATGTAGCGTTCGCTATGAGAACCAAATTGAGCACCCGGCTTAGGATTCAAACTGGTAATCAGTTTGTTGACCGCACGAAGGCTTTCATCATCACACGCCAACAGCTTTTTTATTTGACCGAAATCATGAGAAGCTAGAATTTCCAGATAATCTCGCACCACCTTGATCGCTTGATCACGGTGACCGGCATTACTTGGCATCGCCTGTAGCTGCAATAACAAGCATTCCTGCAAATTACGCGCCCCCACGCCCGCAGGATCAAAATGCTGCAAACGTTGCAGCGCACTCTGCAAATCATCTGAACCGATGTTCAATTCCGAGGGCAGCAGAGTCATCAACTCGTTTAAGTCCTGTAACAGATAGCCATCATCGTCCAGACTGTCGATTAGCAGCCCGATAATTATTTTTTCACGCTCGGAAATCTGACTCAGACATGTTTGAAAATTCAAGTGCTCCCGCAAGCTTAACGGCTTGTCAGGTATTTGCGGTCCATCCAGATCATCATCTTCAGGAGCACCATAAGAGACAATATTGTCCTGCTGCCATTCTGGATCATGCTCAAAATCTTCTTCGCGCTCCGCTTTAACTTCGGTCGATTCCACTTCTGCTGAGATAGCGTCAGAATCTGCTGATTCGGAAGCGGTTTCCGGGTTATCGGATGAGACAACCGCTGGCGGGGCGCCCCATTCTTCCCCCAATTCCAGCAATGGATTCTCTTGCACCATTCTTTCAATTTCTTGATTCAGCTCAACGGTGGATAATTGCAACAACCGGATAGATTGCTGCAACTGGGGAGTCAGTCTGAGTTGCTGCGATACCTTTAATTGGAGTGTCTGCTTCATAATCCTGAAAAAACAATAATCGCCAATCGATTCAGTTGCAGTCCGCCCGGAACGCTATAGCCGGAAGTGTTCCCCCAAATAGACTTCTCTAACTTTTTCATTATTGATGATCTCTTCAGGTTTACCTTGGGCCAGCACGTGGCCTTCGCTGATGATATAAGCCCTGTCACAGATTCCTAAAGTCTCGCGCACATTATGATCGGTAATGAGAACACCAATCCCCCTTTCTTTTAGAAAGGAAATCACTTTCTGAATATCGATGACAGCAATCGGATCAACGCCGGCAAACGGTTCATCCAACAGAATAAACCGCGGCTGGGACGCCAATGCACGCGCTATTTCAACACGGCGGCGTTCACCTCCGGACAGACTGATTGCGGCATTATCGCGCAAATGACTGATGTGCAAATCGTGTAATAAGTCATCTAAATACCGCTGTTTCGTGTCTTCATCAAAAGGCTGCAACTCCAGTATCGCCAGAATATTTTCTTCAACGGTCAACCGCCGGAAAATGGAAGCTTCTTGCGGCAGGTAACTTAATCCGAGTTTTGCGCGCTGGTGAATCGCCATCTGACCTAAATCCTGATCGTTCAGATAAATTCCGCCGCCATCCAGCGGCACCAAGCCGACAATCATGTAAAAGCAGGTCGTCTTACCGGCACCATTGGGCCCCAGTAAGCCAATCACCTCACCGCTGCTCAGTGAAAAAGAAACATCCTGCACAACCGTACGTGATTTATAGCGTTTTTTTAAATTATTCGCTCTTAACTCACTCATTTTATGAGATTTATTCCACGCTTTAATCGGTGATTCATTCTTCGGGTCTGTTTTTAGGTTGAATGGTGATGCGCACCCGTTTATCGGGACCGCTTTCAACGCCGCGCTCTTTGCTGCCGACAACCTTGAAAAACTCGGTGTTCATGTCATAGGAAATATAGTCGCCCTGCACTTCATCGGAACCGCGCTTCAACCGCGCTTGCCGGAACAATTCAATCTTGTCCGCTTTACTATCGTATTCCGCCCGTTCGCTCCATCCTTCAACGTATTCATTCATACGATCACGCTTTTGCCGGAAACTCACCAAGTCTCCCGTTGCGGTGGCATGCCGGAATCCTTGCATATCCTCCTTCATCACCACTTTATTAGCCAGTATCCGCATCGTTCCTTGCGTCAGTACGACATTTCCGGTGAATGTGCTAATCCGGCTGCCTTCCTTACGATTCACATCCTCCACCGTGGCGTGATCCGCTTCCAGACGGATCGGTTTTTCACGATCGGCTCGCTCAGCCACTGCCGGTTGGATAAAAAATAAACTAGTAAAACCAATAACGAACAGTATCTTCATATTTTATTCAATTACTTTGTATTAACAGCTTTTACATTGGATAGGAGCTGTATTATCCCGGTGCGGTTATTGAACTCCAGTCCATTCGCATTAACCGTGGTCTTGAATCTAGAAATGGCTACGGCCTGATCTGACTTAATCAAGCTTTCATCCGGAATAAGATGCAAGAAATTAGTCGCTAAAGTAATCTTGCTTTTATCATCATCCGCTCCTCTGACGGCTGTCACATCTCCGGTTAAATAAATATCCTTACCTTTACTGATTATGACCGCCCGATCCGCAAACAAACGTATCAACGGTTTTTCCGGCTCGATATTGGTGAAATTGACATGCTCCAATTCCGTAACCTTATCATCAAGATAATGAAATAATTTTTGCGCGGTGAATTTACGCTGAACCGCATGTTCGTATTCTATCCGGATGCCGGATAAATTCTCCGCAATATAATCCGGATTGCGATACAAATAATCATCCTTAATTTGTTCCAGCGGCCGGGTCAGACGATCCAGCCAGAAAGTCAAAAAGATCAACAAAACTATGAGAATCAAAGGAGATCTGATATGTAGGCGAGCGCTCATCTGGAAATTTTATTCGTTTCTCTAACCGCGGCAATTTGGAATCGGACGACCACTGCCGATTAAAATTTCCACTTTCATGAATTATAACAGAACACTAATTCTCATTTTGTGAATAGATTTTCACCGCAGTCCTTTAAATTTCAGCTTGAATCTATATCTTAAAGTAGAGTAATGTTCATCATTCAATCAACAAATTGGGAAGAATAAGATCGCAATGCATCAAGAAGCCTTTGAATTTGAACAGTATGATCAACTGCAGGATGAAATATGTGCACAACGCATCATCAGCGCCAAAAAAGCGTTGGGGAAGCGCGCCGTCATTCTGGCTCATCACTATCAACGCGCCGATGTATACCGGCACGCAGACTTGACCGGTGACTCCTTAAAGCTTTCCCATCTTGCCGCGCAGACGGATGCTGATTATCTGGTGTTCTGTGGTGTGCACTTCATGGCGGAAGTTGCAGATATGCTTTCCAGTCCGGCGCAAATCGCTATTCTGCCCGACATGGCGGCCGGCTGCTCCATGGCCGACATGGCCAATCTCGCCAACGTCGAACGCGCCTGGCGTGAGCTTGCGGAAATACTGAATCCCGATGAAGTGATTACCCCCGTAACCTACATCAATTCCGCCGCCGACCTGAAAGCGTTCTGCGGGGAACACGAAGGCATCGTCTGCACCTCCAGCAATGCCGGTAAAATTCTGGAATGGTCGTTCAAACGGCGCGAAAAAGTGCTGTTTTTTCCTGACCAGCATCTGGGCCGCTGGAGCGGGCATCAATTAGGCATTCCGTTGGATGAAATGGTGGTATGGAATTTTGACGAACCGATGGGCGGATTGACGCCCGAACAAATCAAGAAAGCCAAAATTCTGTTGTGGAAAGGTCATTGCTCCGTACATCAAATGTTTCAGCCGCAGCATATTATCCGTTTCCGCAATCAACACCCCGATGGCATTGTCATTTCGCACCCGGAATGCAGCTTTGAAGTGTGCAAGGCATCGGACTATGTCGGTTCGACGGAATACATCATAAAAACCATCGCAGCCGCGAAAAGCGGCACACGCTGGCTGGTTGGCACGGAATTGAATCTGGTCAGCCGGATCGCCGAGGAATTCAAATCACAGGACAAGATTGTCCAGTTCATGTCACCGATGGTGTGTATGTGTTCGACCATGGCGCGGATCGATCCCCAGCATCTGGCTTGGGCACTGGAAAATCTGGTTAATGGCAATGTGGTCAATCAGATCAAAGTGCCTGAACACGAAGCCAAACTGGCAAAAGTGGCGCTGGATAGAATGCTGAGCATCTCGTAATCGCGTCGCATCAATCCATGTCGGGAAATCCGCCCACCATGTGTTGCAACATTCCGGAAGATTTCCATCGGCTGGTTGATCGCGCGTTCACGCTTATCACACCGGTACAGCCTTTGTTTTCTCCATGAGAAATTTTCACTTTGCTGAGAACAATCAAATCACTTTATTGCACAATGGCGCTGAGTATTTTCCGGAACTAGAAGCCGCAATCGACAAAGCACACACTGAAATCCACCTCGAAACATATATTTTTGAATACGATGCGATTGGCCAAAAAATCACCGATGCTTTAAAACGCGCGGCTCAGCGTGGTGTAGCGGTATTTCTGCTGCTTGATGGTTTCGGTTCACAGGATTTCCCCCGGGAAGAAATACAGCGGATGCTGCAAGCGGGCATAAGAGTACTTATATTCCGGCCGGAATATATTTTCTCAAAACCGCGCCGCTACCGGTTGCGTCGTATGCATCGCAAATTAGTGATCATTGATGCACAAACCGCTTTTATCGGCGGAATCAATATCATCGACGACGAACATAACCCGGAAAATCTGACCCCGCGTTTCGATTATGCCGTCATTATCCGCGGCCCGTTACTGATGCAAATCCATAAGGCGGCGCGGCATTTATGGCTGATCGTCGCTTGGGCGCATTTTAAGAAGCGCTGGGTTCATCCTGCCGCGATTAAACCATCGGGGGAGCCATGCGGAAATCAAAAAGCCGCATTGCTAATACGCGATAATTGGCGGCATCGTCACGATATCGAACACGCTTATTTGGATTCTATTAATCAGGCACATAGCGAAATTATTATTGCCAACGCCTATTTTCTGCCAGGAAGAAAATTCAGCAACGCGCTGAAGAATGCCGCACAGCGCGGCGTGCAAGTCGAACTTTTGCTGCAAGGTAAAATCGAATACCGCTTGCAGTATCATGCCACCCAAGCCCTGTACGAAAATCTCTTGGGGGCGGGAATTAAAATTTATGAATATAATCGCAGTTATTTACACGCAAAAGTAGCAGTCATTGATCAGCATTGGGCCACAGTCGGCTCTTCCAATATTGACCCATTTAGTTTGCTGCTCGCGCGTGAGGCCAATGTCGTCATTGAAGATCGCGAATTTGCCGCTACCTTAAGAACCAGTTTAAAAATGGCCATTGAGCAGCAATCGGTCCCTGTGACACCGGCCAGCAAAAGTATCTTTTCATGGCGCAACTACATCGTGAATTGGCTAAGCTTTCATATCGTGCGGATGATGCAAGGCATACTGGGGTATGACTGGCATGACAATACACCGTGATTCATTTCGCCGCTCCATAGCATGAGCGTTTGCCTTAAATTGAGAATCGAAAGTTACAACAATGGAACCAACGCTATCCACACCACAGTCCGGGTTAACCACGGAGCAACAACAGCAGGTTACTGCTGCTGCGCAGATATTATGCGCAGGCGGAACAGTTGCGTTTCCAACTGAGACTGTCTACGGTCTGGGTGCCGATGTCACCAATCCTTCCGCTATCCACAAGATATACCGGATAAAACAACGCCCTGCGGATCATCCACTAATTGTCCATATTGGCGCTATCACTCATTTACATTATTGGGCGCAAGCGATACCGGAATCCGCTTGGAAGCTGGCGCAGCACTTCTGGCCCGGGCCTTTGACAATCATCCTGCAGCGCAACCGGCGCATACCCGATTGCGTAACGGGAGGACAGAATACTGTAGGGTTGCGTATGCCAGCGCATCCCATCGCGTTGGCTTTGCTGCAAGCATTGGGGCCGGAAAAAGCATTGGCGGCGCCATCGGCCAACCGGTTCGGGCGTATCAGTCCGACCACAGCCGCGCACGTGCAGCAAGAATTAGGTCCGGAAGTCGATATGATCCTGGATGGCGGTGCGTGTGCCGTCGGTTTGGAAAGCACCATCATTAGTTTTCACGATGACTTACCGCAAATACTCAGACCGGGAGGAATTGCGGTATCCGCCCTTGAGACGGTGCTGGAAGGCCCGGTTCTGCTGCCGCACAATGGCCAGCAAACCATCCGTACTTCTGGATCCTTACCCGCGCATTATGCACCGGCAACGCCATTGAGAATTTACCCTGCGGAGCAACTATGGCAGCGCGCAGTGGCTTTGGCGGAACAAGATTTGCGCATACTGGTCATAACCTGGTCCCATAGCGCTCAGTCACGGCCCGCCTTGAGTCAATCCATCGAACAATTCGCCATGCCGTCCGATCCTGTCGCGTATGGCCAGCAACTGTATGCCAGATTACGGCAGTTTGACCGGGCAGCATTTGATTATCTGCTCGTTGAGGCGCCGCCAGATCATCCGGGATGGTTAGCCGTCACGGATCGTTTGCAACGCGCCAGCTATCACTGATTCAACACTTACTACAACTAATACAATGAATACAAATAATAAATTACAAGCTGTACTATTTGATGTTGACGGCACGCTTGCCGACACGGAACAGGACGGTCATCGCCTGGCTTTCAATGCTGCCTTTAAACAATTCCATCTCGACTGGAATTGGGATATCGATCTTTATGGTGAGTTACTGCAAATCACCGGTGGCAAGGAGCGGATTCGCTATTTCATGGAAAGATACGCGCCCGCCGAGCTCGATAAAAGTAATCTGACCGAATGGATCGCCAGTTTGCACAAAACCAAAACCAAGCATTTTGAGTCGTTGATGGAAACCGGCAACATCCCGTTACGTCCGGGTGTCGCCCGGTTGATTCACGAGTTGCGCCGGGAAAAAGTAAAGCTTGCGATCGCAACCACGACGACGATGGAAAATGTCACCGCGCTGCTTAAATCGACACTAGGTGAAGAATCGATCGGCTGGTTTGATGTGATCGGTGCCGGCGACATTGTACCGTTGAAAAAACCAGCGCCGGATATTTACCACTGGGTGCTCGATCAGCTCAAACTAACCGCGCCGCAATGCATCGCCATTGAAGATTCGGAGAACGGTTTGAAATCAGCACGAGCAGCAAATCTTTCCACCCTCATTACCGTCAGCGGTTATACCCGTTCACAAAATTTTAGCGGTGCGGTGACTATTCTGTCCGATCTGGGCGAACCATCCCAGCCATTCACGCACATGGGTGGTGTGGCCCTTGAGCAAGGATGGGTCGATCATAAAACACTCAATAGCCTGATCAATCTTTAGTCCCGTTTGTACAAACATGATCACTATTGAATACTGGCAATCATTTCTTAACCAGCACGGAGGGTAGTAGTATGAAACTCAAGCAAACTTTAGCGATCACTGTAATCGGCGCTTTGTTTTACTTCAGTTCACAAGCCATTGCAGCGGATGCACGCCAACATACAACGGAAGCGATAAAACACGCGGAGGATGCGCAGATTCACGGCAAAGCCGGACATAGCAAAGCATTGCTGGATCATGCGCAAGAAAGCCTCACCCATGCAAAAGCCGCCGAAAAAGAGTCTGCTGAGGCACACCAACACATAACCGAATCGATCAAGCATTTAGAAGAAGCGATTGCGCATGCGAAACAAGATCATGCGGAGGAAGCGACCAAACATACTGCCGAGGCGTTGAAACACCTGCGGCATTCTGTTGCTGAATAAAAAAACAGCGGAAATGAAAAAGCGCATAACCTTCTAGAGTTATGCGCTTTTTTATTCTATCGAACTGGTTTACTACCGGCTATTACGATTGATTTGGTAAATATTGCAACGGATCAACCGGTTTTCCATGCTTACGGATTTCAAAATGCAGCTGGATCGTATCTGTATCGGTATTACCCATTTCCGCGATTTTCTGCCCTTTCACCACGGCCTCACCTTCTTTGACCAACAGCTTACTGTTGTGCGCATAAGCGCTCAGAAATGTATTGTCGTGCTTGATGATGATCAGGTTTCCATAGCCGCGCAGGCCATGACCGCTATAAACCACTTCGCCCGCCGCAGAAGCAAGAACCGGTTGCCCTGCTTGGCCGGATATTTTTACTCCTTTGGAATTCTTGGAAAAAGATGACAATAATTTTCCTGTTGTCGGCCAGATCCAATCGGCAACCAAACTGACCGCTTTATCGGATATTGATGATTCAGGCTGAGGAGCGACTTCAATTTTGGTATTTTTTTCTGCTACCGCGGATGCAGGCAGTATTGCGGGCGAAGGGCTATTGGCCGGATATTGTAATCGCGCCACATTCTGCTCTGAGAAAGGAAGTTTTAACGCTTTGGGACTGTTTTTTACCTTGCCGCTACTGACTGCTGGACTGCTTTCGGGAGGAATAGGAATAACCCGGTCAACTGGATTCTGCGCCGGTTCAAGCGTTACCGTTTCCGGTTGCTGCGGCAAGGCGAATAATGCCGGTTGCGAGCTTTTTGCCGGTATCGACAAATAAATTTTTTGCCCCGGTTTGATCGAATTTGGATCGGTAATATTATTCCATTCCGTCAATTTCTTGAAATCCACGCCATGATTAAGCGCTATTCCGTATAACGTATCCCCTTTCTGCACCGTATAGACTTGATTATCCGCATTGTTCGATTCGACTGGCTTCACAGGTTGTACCACATCGCTTTTTGCGCGATCGACTACCTGGACGGGAGGCTGTGTCGTACTACATCCAATCAACAGAAGACTGGCGCCGCACAACAAATAAAAATTGCTAGTGGGTAACTTTGACCGCTTCGGTAAAGAAAATATCGTAACCATATACTTGCAGATATCAGTAGTGTTGATCAGTTTGATCGTTGCATGATTTGCCATTTATACCTCGCGCCGCTATTTTTTTATGACTCCTGCCAGTAAAGGTACAAAATTCACTTCTTCCAATACCGTCTCGGCAAAACCTTGCGCATTCCGTTCAATAATGCATAAATGCTGCTTTTGGGTCCCCTTCGGGAAAACCATCCTGCCGCCGACTTCCAGTTGTTCCAATAACGAAAGTGGCACGTGCGTCGTCACTGCCGTCATGATAATACCATCAAAAGGCCCTGCTTCGGCAAGCCCAAGCAAACCATCCGCATGTTTTAAATAGATATTCCGGATCTGCAATTCTTGCAGCCGGATACGAGTGCGTGTCAGCAGCGGTCCAATCCGTTCTATCGAAAAAACCTTTTGCGCGATATGTGCCAGCACGGCAGTCTGATAACCACAGCCGGTGCCAATTTCCAGCACCTTGCCTAAACTTGAATTAGCGCGTAAGAGCTCGCTCATGCGCGCCACAATCCAAGGACTGGATATCGTTTGTCCGTAATTTATAGGTAAGGCAACATCTTCATAAGCTCGGCTTGCCAAGGCTTCTTCAACAAAAATATGACGAGGAATGTTACCCATCACGGATAAAACCACCTCATCCGCGATTCCTTGTGCACGCAAACGTTCAATCATGCGCATGCGTGTACGCTGCGAGGTCATACCTATTCCAGAATGACGAACATTCACCAATCAGTACCTATAAAATTTCAACTCTCTCGACATAACAAGCATTTAATTATTAAGCCAGCTTGTTATCAGATCCAACTGATCATAACGGGTGAGATCTATCTGTAACGGCGTTACCGAAACCCGATGATGCTGAACAGCATAAAAATCCGTACCTTTCCCAGCGTCTTGCGCCGGACCTGCCGCGCCCACCCAATATACGGTTTCACCACGGGGATTTTGCGATTTAATAACGGGTTCCGCTTTGTGCCGTCGCCCCAAGCGAGTCACTTCGATTCCTTGCAGTTGCTGATATTCGATATCCGGCACATTAATATTCAACAAAACGGAACTCTGAATTTCATTTTTTTTGAAACGTTCCACCATATCTACCGCAACACGTGCGGCGGCCAAATAATTCCCTCTGGACGCATCGACCAGAGATACAGCCAATGAAGGAATCCCCAGCAAAAAACCTTCTGTAGCCGCAGCAACAGTACCTGAATAAATCGTATCGTCACCCATGTTAGCGCCCTTGTTGATTCCGGAAACAATCATGTCCGGCATAATGTCGAGCATGCCGGTGACTGCCAAATGGACACAGTCAGTCGGTGTGCCATTGACATAATAGAAACCGCTATGGGATTTACGCAGACTTAATGGACGATCCAGTGTCAGAGAATTACTGGAACCGCTTCGATCTCTCTCGGGTGCAACGACTATGATTTCTGCAATTTGTGAGAGTGATTCAGCAAGGCAAGCAAGACCGGGAGCAAAATATCCATCATCGTTACTGAGTAATATGCGCATTTTTATGAAGTTATGAAAATCACTGGATAATCAAACGAACATTCGTGCACAGCAAACTCAGCATCTATCATATTTAAGTGGAAGCCCAATCAAGTGGTCGGGGCGAGAGGATTTGAACCTCCGACCACTTGCACCCCATGCAAGTACGCTACCAGGCTGCGCTACGCCCCGAGCGGGTAATTATAGCAAACAATACACGTGAACTTCAGAAACTCTTACTGAGAAAACATCACTTACTATCACTCATGCACGCAATTGCGACACAATACTCTGAATTTCACGCCGGATATAACTTAAATCCGTCATTGGAGGCTGCGAACTGGCAGTAATATCCTCCAGTGAAATCAATTCGCCTTCAGTGTGTTCCAAACGGTTACGCGCACCACTGATTGTGAATCCTTGATCATACAGTAGCTCTTTAATGCGCCGTATGAGCAATACTTCTTGATGCTGATAATAGCGGCGATTGCCACGGCGTTTTACGGGCTTTAATTGCGCAAATTCCTGTTCCCAATAGCGCAATACGTGCGGTTTGACACCACAAAGAACACCAACCTCCCCGATAGTAAAATATCGTTTGGCAGGGATCGGCAGCGGTGTATTACTTACTTTTTTGTTTTCCATGATAATTTTTCTCAACCAAAGCTTTTAACTTCTGGCTTGCATGAAATGTGACGACACGACGGGCAGTAATCGGAATTTCTTCCCCTGTTTTTGGATTCCTTCCCGGACGCTGAGGTTTTGCCCGTAATTGAAAATTACCGAATCCTGAAAGTTTTACTCCCTCACCATTTTGTAAAGCGGTACGTACTTCTTCATAAAAAGACTCGACCATATCCTTGGCTTCACGTTTATTAAGCCCTACATTTTCAAACAATAAATCTGCTAATTCAGCCTTTGTTAATGCCATACTTCACTCCAGTTAGTTATTAATTTTATAGCTATAAATTCATCTATATTAGAATTATTAAGCAGTAACACTTTTACTTTAAATAAAAAGAGATTAATAACTTATCTCATACAATCAGTTTTTACGGAATCGATCCATAAACAATCAATACCAAATAAAATATCGACACATAGGAAATAGAAATGCATCAATTGCGCAATGTGGCTGAGAATTTATTCTTCAATATTTCTACTATGCTTGCCACCGCAGAGTCAGCCTCTTCATCGGTCAATGTTTTCTCAGTATCTTGTAACAACACCCGGAATGCAAGACTTTTTTTGCTGTCGTCCATCCCCTTGCCGCGATAAATATCGAACAAAGAAAAGTCCGACACTATCGCTGATTTTCCCGTATTTATCGCATCGAGCAGGGAATGCACAGTAACGTCATTATCGACCATAATTGCAATATCGCGCCGTACAGGTGGAAATTTAGAAATTTCTTTAACCGCTGGTAACGACTTAGACATCAAACTGCCTGATTCCATCTCAAATAGTATAGTGTTTCTTTGTAATCCATATTTCTTTTGCCAACGCGGATGCAATTCGCCTAACCATCCAATCGGTTGATCATCAGCCAAGATTTGCGCGGATTTCCCCGGATGCAATGCCGGATGAGCAAATTTCCTAAAATAGAGAGCTTTACCTTGGCACAAAGCTTCTATATCTGCTTTGACATCATAAAAATCGACACCTCTCGCCGTTATTCCCCACTGTTCCGGCACTATATCGCCATAGCTTAATCCGGCAAGCTTTTCCACTTGTTTACAGTCGCTTTCATCATCCCTGATAAAACAGCAGCCAATCTCGAATAAACGTACTCTAGCTTGCTTTCGGTTCAAATTAAATTGCAAATTGGAAATCAAGCCGCCTATCAAGCTACTCCGCATGACGCTCATTTGACTCGCAATTGGGTTTTGTAATGCGATTGGTTTACTGTTATTGACCAAGTCAAGTTCCCAATCGGCATCGACAAAAGCATAATTAATAACTTCCTGATAATCGCGTGCTATTAACGACCGTTTTATGTCTATTGTGGAATATTTTGTTTCGGATGCCGGAAGCATCGCCATTCCACCATACGGGAAATGCACCGGAATCTGGTCATAACCATAAATCCGCGCCAGTTCCTCTATAAAGTCCTCTTCAATCGCTAAATCGAAACGATAACTTGGTGGTGTCACATTAAAGGCATCTTCATTCACTAAAAATTCAAACCGTAAGCGGTTAAAATAATCAATGACTTGCTGTTTTCCGATATCAATACCCAATACTCGTTTGACTCGTTCAACACGTACATGAACAAGCGATCGCTGCGGCAGTTCATGCTTGATCTCAGTCACCGGCCCCGCCCTACCGCCACAAATCGTTTGTATCAGATGAGTCGCATATTCCAGCACATCTCTCGTGGCTGCAAAATCCACTCCGCGCTCAAACCGATAAGCCGAATCCGAGCTGAATCCCAATTGAAAAGATTTACCGCTAATCGTATCCGGGCTAAAAAACGCGCTTTCCAGAAAAATATCCGTCGTGCCCTGGGTTACTCCGCTATCCAATCCGCCCATGATGCCAGCCAGTGCCAGCGGTCTTTGTTCGTCGGCAATTAGTAACATTCCAGAATCAAGGTCAATTTGATTACCATTCAGTAATTGCATTTTCTCATCCCGACCTGCATATCGGACTTGGATGTTCCCCTTAATTTTGGCAAGATCAAAGGCATGCATAGGCTGCCCGGTTTCCAGCAATACATAATTGGTAATATCGACGATGGGATTTATCGACCGCAGCCCGCTGCGTTCCAGACGCTGAGTCAGCCATAATGGCGTTAGCGCATTGAGATTGATATCCCGCATAATGCGGCCGCAGTAAAGCGGACACGCGCCGGAAGCCATGACCTGTACAGCCAGTGTATCGTTTATTTCTTCCGCACTAGGTTTTCTCTCCAGCAAGGAGAATTCGGCCGATGTTATTGCCGCAACCTCACGCGCCACGCCCAATACACCCAGACAATCCGCCCTGTTTGGTGTCAGCTTTAACGTGAAAACATGGTCGTCAAGCTCATAATAACCGCGAAAATCCATACCCACAGGTGCGTCACCAGGAAGCAATAACAAACCATCCGTAGCATCACTGATGCCTAATTCCTTAGCCGAACATAACATGCCGGCTGATTCGATTCCGCGCAGCCTTGATTTTTTGATGGTGAAACCCGGCAAAGTTGCGCCAATCATTGCGCAAGGGACTTTTACACCGGCGCTTACATTGGGTGCACCACACACAATTTGCAATACATCTTCCTCGGCTTTTCCAGTTTTGACTTTACAGACTTTGAGCCGATCAGCTTCCGGGTGTTTTTCGACAGCCAGCACCTCGGCCACAATAACCTTATCAAAGGTGGCCCCTACCGGTTCAATACTTTCCACCTCGATGCCGGCCATGGTCAGTGCATGTGCAAGCTCGGTACTGGAAAGCGGCGGATTAACAAAACTGCGTAGCCAGTTCTCGGAAAATTTCATAAGATTAAGTTGTTATTAACGATGATGAGTAAATCAATCAGATTCAATTGAATTGTTTGAGAAAGCGCAAATCATTTTCAAAAAACAACCGCAAATCATTTACACCGTATCTGAGCATTGTCAATCGCTCGACTCCCATACCAAAGGCGAATCCGATATATTGCTCGCTATCAATTGCCACATGTTTTAATACATTGGGATGAACCATGCCGCATCCCAGCACTTCCAGCCAGCCGGTATGACTACAAACACGGCACCCCTTTCCATTACACATCACACAACCTATGTCCATTTCCGCTGAAGGCTCGGTAAAGGGAAAAAAGGACGGACGGAAGCGCACGGGTAAATCATCCCGTTCAAAGAATTGCGCCATGAAATTTGCCAAAACGCCTTTCAAAGCGGAAAAATTGGCATTTTCATCAATCCATAAACCTTCCACCTGGTGAAACATGGGTGTGTGCGTCACATCGGAATCACACCGGTAAACACGCCCTGGCGCGATCACCTTAATTGGCGGTTTGTTATTCTGCATATAATGAATCTGTACTGGCGACGTATGCGTGCGCAGCAAATTGCCATTATCGATGTAGAATGTGTCGTGCATTGCCCGTGCGGGATGATTTTCAGGGATATTCAGCGCCGTGAAGTTATAGAAATCGGTTTCTATTTCCGGCCCCGAAACCACATCAAATCCGATCGAGTGGAATAATGTTTCAATCCTCTGCAGCGTTTTTGTCACCGGATGTAAACCGCTGACTCCGCATCCTCTACCTGGCAAGGTAATATCCAGAGCTTCCTCGGTTAATCTAGCTTCCAGCTCTTTCTCTTGAATTGCATGACGGCGGAATTTAAGCGTCGCTTCCAGCCGGTTCTTTGCTTCATTGATCTGACTTCCCATTGCGGGACGTTCTTCAGCAGGCAACTTACCCAATCCTTTGAGCAACTCAGTCAGCACACCGCTTTTACCGAGATATCGCGCTTTAACATTTTCCAGCTCGGCAGGGTCTTCGATGTTATCCATCTGGCTTATTGCTTCAGTGATAATTTCTTCCAAGTTTTTCATGTCAACAAGAGCATTAAGATTAAATAACAACTACCCTATCGTTCCACTTCACAAGATTCACAAGAAAAAGGGAGGCTCAGGTTTTACCCGACCTCCCAATATCTATTGGTTTACATCCAATTATGTAGTAAGACTCGCTTTTGCTTGTGCTGCAATTTTCTCAAAAGCGCTTTTATCGAATACGGCCAAATCGGCCAGGACTTTTCGATCAACTGCAATACTTGCTTTCTTAAGACCATTCATAAATACGCTGTATGACAAACCGCATTCACGAGCAGCTGCATTGATCCGCGCAATCCATAATGCACGAAACTGTCTTTTACGTTGACGGCGGTCCCGGTAAGCATACTGGCCGGCCTTCATAACCGCTTGTTTGGCTATACGATAAACATTCTTACGACGTCCGCGATAACCTTTGGCTAAATCTAATATTTTCTTATGCCGCGCATGAGCGGTTACACCACGTTTAACTCTTGGCATGATCTTCTCCCTTTATGCGTACGGCATCATAGCGCGAACCGAAGCTTCATTCGTGGCATGCACAGCAGCAACACCTCGCAGTTGACGCTTATTTTTGGTGGTTTTCTTAGTCAAGATGTGGCGTTTAAAAGCTTGCGAGCGTTTGACACTCCCGCTCGCTCTAAACTTGAAGCGTTTTGCCGCTCCACTTTTAGTTTTCATTTTAGGCATAAATACTCCTCTTTGATATGAAACCAGGTGTTCTCACGATTGAGAAACTTTACCAACCTGGAGATCACTTATTTTTACACTCAACTGCTCTACGATACTTCGGACGAATCTTCCGTTGATACTTTTGCTTTATCGGTTTTGGTATCTTTCTTTTTAGGAGACAATACCATTACCATTTGCCGCCCTTCCATCTTAGGAAATTGCTCCACTATTGCAAATGCTTCCAGATCACCTTTTACACGTTCCAGCAAACGCATACCGAATTCCTGATGCGCCATTTCACGTCCGCGGAATCGCAATGTCACTTTAACTTTATCTCCTTCATGCAAGAAGCTAATTAAGTTCCTAAGTTTTATATTGTAATCCCCTTCATCCGTATTCGGTCTGAACTTAATTTCTTTAATTTGCACTTGCTTTTGCTTGATTTTCGCATCGTGCTTCTTTTTACTTTCTTGATAACGAAACTTACCATAATCCATCAAGCGGCACACTGGCGGCTGCGCAGTTGGCGCTATTTCAACCAGATCAACCCCCGCTTCTTCCGCCAAGGCATTTGCTTCAGCAAGTGTCACAATACCGATTTGCTCCGCATTCACACCAATCAAACGAACTTCTTGCACATCAATTTCTTGGTTGATGCGCACTGATTTTTCCTGAGCTATGGTAAATTCTCCAAGAGTAATTTATAAAGAAATTTATACTTTTGCAGACAGTTCTTCATTTAGATGCACAAGCAATGTTTCTAGCGTCATCTGACCCAAATTATCGCCTGCGCGATTGCGCACTGCCACTGTATTCGTGCGTACCTCTTCGTCCCCGACTATAATTTGATAGGGAAGCTTCTGCAAGCTATGCTCGCGGATTTTATAGGTTATCTTCTCATTTCTCAAGTCCAAGGTGACTCTAATGCCATGCCGCTCCAATTGTGCAGCTACTTCCTGGGCATAATCGGTTTGTGCACGAGAAATATTGAGCACGACAACTTGTTCGGGTGAAAGCCACAAAGGTAGTGCACCCGCGTAATTCTCCAATAATATGCCGATAAATCTTTCCATGGATCCCAAAATGGCCCTATGCAACATCACAGGTATCTGCCTTGAATTATCTTCTGCGACGTATTCTGCCCCTAGACGATCCGGCATGGAAAAATCCAGTTGCAGTGTACCGCATTGCCAAACCCGTCCAATACAATCTTTTAACGAGAACTCAATTTTCGGGCCATAAAACGCACCTTCGCCAGGCTGCAATTCCCATTCAAGCTTAGCTTCAGTTAATGCCGCTTTCAGTGCTGCTTCCGATTTATCCCATTGCGCTTCCGATCCGACACGCTTTTGCGGCCGGGTCGAAAGTTTAACCATCAATCCTTTAAAGCCAAAATCAGCATAAACACCCTTTAGCAGATCGATAAACCTCACCACTTCATCTTGTATCTGATCTTCCGTACAAAAAATATGCGCATCGTCTTGAGTAAACGAACGTACTCTCATGATACCGTGCAACGCTCCTGATGCTTCATTGCGATGACAAGAACCGAATTCCGCCAATCGTATCGGAAGCTCTCGATAGCTCCGCAAGCCTTGATTAAATATTTGCACATGACCGGGGCAATTCATCGGTTTGATAGCAAAATCACGTTCGTCCGCATGAGTGGTAAACATATTCTCGCGAAAGTTTTCCCAATGTCCTGAACGAACCCATAAATCCTTATCCAAAATTTGTGGCGTGCGAATTTCCTGATAGCCATTTTGCTTCAGTATATTTCGCATATATTGTTCAATCTGCTGCCACAACATCCAGCCTTTAGGATGCCAAAATACCATGCCAGGCGCTTCATCTTGCGTATGAAACAAATCCAGCTGTTTGCCAATTTTGCGATGATCTCTTTTTTCCGCTTCTTCCAAGCGATGCAAATAATCTTTCTGATCATCCTTATTGGTCCACGCAGTTCCATAAATGCGCTGCAGCATTTCATTATTGGAATCACCACGCCAATACGCACCTGCGACTTTCATCAGCTTAAAAACTTTTATTTTCGATGTAGCCGGAACATGCGGTCCTCGGCACAAATCGGTAAAATTGCCCTGAGAATAGAGTGATAAATCCTCATTGCCTGGTATCGACTCAATGATTTGCGCTTTGTAGTGCTCCCCCTGACCCTTGAAAAAATTGATCGCATCCGTACGTTCTAAAACTTTTCGTTCTATCTTTAAATCGCGCTTACTGATTTCCAACATGCGTTTCTCGATTGCTTGCAGATCTTCCGGTGTAAATGGCCGTTTATAAGAAAAATCATAATAAAAACCATCTGAAATCACGGGGCCAATAGTAACCTGCGCGTCTGGAAATAATTCTTTTACCGCATGCGCGAGTAAATGCGCACACGAGTGCCTGATAATCTCCAATCCTTCAGCATCTTTCTCCGTAATAATAGCGAGTTCACTATCATCTTTAATCTGACTATAAACATCGACGAGCCTTCCATTAATTTTTCCAGCAATAGCCGCTCGAGCGAGGCCTGGCCCTATGGACGTAGCCACGTCTAATATCGTTACGGGTTGATCAAAATTACGCTCAGATCCATCTGGCAAACGCACAACAGTCACAGAAATTCCTTCCAAGTAATCAGATGATTTATTGAATATCCAGTCTTAATTGCTACCATTCAATTCATTCATGTTTTTTTGTGATAACAGGCTACTTTATAAATGACGTTTTATACCAGCTATTCATTTTTTGCAATCCGTTTAGAATTTTTGGCGAAAATCCGATTGCTACCGCATCAACAAGACAATACCAGGCAGCGACACCACTCGGCGGATTCCCTTGTGTCCAATTAAAAACCGGCTCTATGGACGCCCACTTCCATGTACCGGCTGCTGTCCCCACGACTTCTAGCCAAGTGCAAATGAAAAATGCACCCAGATATACCATCGGCGATCGCCCTTTGAAAAGACAGATAACAAAAATACAAAACAAAAACGCACCAACCTGATCTCCTTGTTCAGGAATACCACTGATTCCCCACAACGACCATAGACCACCGATTGCGATTACAAATACCGCTAACTTCCTGGCATTAACCAGGAAAAATCTTGAGCGCGAAAGGGCAACCGCTGTCAGATAAACCATGCCATGACCAGGTGGGACATAAAACGGCACATTTCCAAACCGATAGGTATAGCCTTCCATATAAATCGATGCGAAGTGTTCTCCGGCAGTTGCAAACGCCACTGCAACGACAACCTGCATTCTTACTTCTCTATTTTCACCGATCAGCAGCCCAAACAGAAAAATCCAGGCGATCACACCCAGCAAATTCTGCATTTCTTTACTTGCGCTTCCGTCAATCACCAGACTGACTCCAACACAAAAGAAAGTAAAACCCGCAATAAAATAATCTCTAATTCGATGCGGATAATCAATATTTGGTTTTGGAAAATGATTCAACATCTTTTTAAAAAACCTTACTGTAACAAAAAGCCCGCCATAGGCGGGCTACTGAATTTCCATAAATATGCGGCATTTGCTTGTACTTACCAATATATATCTGCAAACGCCTTGATATGCCTTACATAGTTTATTATTACTTCAACGAAGTGTGACGATAATTACTCTTCATCCTCATCTTCATCCTCACTCTGGGCTTCTGTGCTGTCTGATGAACCGCCAGCAGATCCTTCACCCTCGTCTTCTTCCTCGTCTTCGTCTTCTCCACTACCACCGTCATCTTCTTCCTTCACCAAAACCAGCTTGCCAGCTTTCAAGCTCGCATTCAAGTCGGTCTTCGGTACTTCTTCATGCACCAGGTTCTGATGGCAGTCTATACATGTCGCACCTTCCGTCTTCATCTTCTTGTGCGCTTCCTGCGCGTCCGCTCCCGGTGGATTCGGGTTCTTATGGCAGTCACGGCAGGTGATACTGTCCCATTTCTTCAGGTTCATCCGCGCATCGTGCGCCATGATCAACCGGCGTTCGTTAAACTTCTCCAGCGTCGAGTAATCATTCATCAGTTCTAAGTACAATTCTCTCGCGCCATCTACTGCGTGGCTATACACCGCTAAGTGGAAGTTCTTGAACCCTTGCGGTATATGACAATCTTTACAACTAGGATTAACACCCAACGCGCCATAGTGCGTCGATTGTCTTAGTTCCGTTTGCGTATAGGTCATCGAGTGACAGCTGGTGCAGAATTCTTCGGTCGAGAGTGCTGCTTCCCCGCCAAATACAACCGCTACCAGTACGATGCCCAGCAAGCCGCCTGTCAGCAGTGTGCCTATCGCTCCTTTTTGTATGCCTGTCATTACTCTTTTCCTTTATCTTTTTTGTCCCCTGTCTTTTCCTTTGCACTGGCTTGGAATTCGTCATGGTACTTGAATTTAGGTTCGCCTACGAAGGTGCCGTCCAGTTTGTAATGTTCGTGCATCGCTTTGACGTCTTTGACCATCTTGTCAAAGTTAAAGGTGTATTTAGGGTCTACTGCCGGGGTGAATGGGGTGTAAGGGGCTTTTGCGCCTTTCCAAGGTGAACCTTCGTAGTTCAAATGGCATGCTGCGCAGGCTTCTTCAAAGTGGAAGTCTTGGCCTTTGTCGGCAACCACTTTGCGTTGTGTGGTGGTGCCTTTGCTTTCAAACGCTTGCCCGGCTTTGCGGTGATCGCCTCGATAGTTCTTGCCAGGTCCGTGGCACGATTCGCAGCCTACTGCCGCCAGGGGTTTCTTGGCTGTTTCTATGGTGTAGCCGCCTTTCTTGCCAAATCCGTCTACGTGGCAGCCTACACAGTCTTTGTCTTGGGTATAGTCTTTTTCCGGATCCAGTTTGGCTTTAACTTTGGCTTCTTTGCGTGTGCCTGGTTTTAGCGATTCCATCGCTTTGGCGTGCGCGGTGTCTTTCCAGGATTTGGCTTGCGATTTGTGGCAGGAGCTGCATTTCGCGCGTCCTTCAAAGGTGTCCGCTATCGCCGTGCCTGAAAAAAATGCGACTGTTGCCAGAACAGCCAGTATATAGGTTATTGGGTGTTTCATCCTTCCTCCTTTATGCTCTTTTAATTCAAGTTTTTGATGGCTCGTATTGTACGCTATCGCCGCTTTGTGTAAATGGCTATTTCGCTGGTGTTTCCGTTTACGGTAGCCGGTATACCCAGTAGCCGCCTTGTTGATAGATCAGTTGCGCTACGTCCAGTTCCGTCGGGGCTTTTTTGTCTACAAACGGTAACATCCTCGCCAGTAGGGTTTGGCTGCTCTTTTCGTCACTCAGGAAGAATACTCTGATTTCTTCGTCCGCGACCGATTGCAAGGTGTAGGTGTCAAAGTCGTTTTCCTTCAGTTGCACTTTCATCTGGTTGATCATGCCGTGCATGTTGCCGGTCATCGGGAAGTTCTGGAACGCTACGCCGATTCTGTCGGGGTACATGAGTCCTACCTTGTACAGGTCGGTGACGTGTACGATGACATAAGTTTCCCGGTCTGAGCCTACCAGTTCCCGCAGTTGCTTCACGCCTTCTTCCGCCGGTGCGGTCAGGGCTTCGCTGAAACGTTTGAATTGTTCCCGTTCTTTTTGACTGGCTTTGCTTCCCCAGAATTGTTTTTCATAGGCTTGGATTGCTTCGCTTTGTTCTAGCCAGGGGACCGGTATCATCAGCGGTTCGTTCAGGTGGCTGGTAAAGAGTGTGTCGTTGCCGGTGAGCAGCTTGATTTGCCGCGATGTGTCCCACCATGAGAGTATCAGGGCGTCTTTCGGGGCGTGCTTGGCTATCGCCGCAGCCAGGGTGCTGAGTTCCGATGGTTTGCGGTCAAAGTTGTAGAGTATTTCGTTGGTGCTGTTCTTCCAGTAAATCAGTACCGGTGCTTCATCTTTTTGTCTTGCGACGATGAATTCGGCGATGGGTTTGGCTACGCCGTCCGCTTGTACTTTATATTGGCTTAGCTTTAGTTCCGGCCAGCCCGACAGGTCCATTTTGCTGAACTTTTGGCTGTCGCCTTCCGCAACGAGTTGATATTGATAGGGGGCCGGTACCGGTTTAAACCATAAGTAAGCAAACCAGCCCAATAAAAGCAAACCTCCCGTCACTAGGATGATTCCTAATGACGGGAGTAGCTTGTCTGACGATCGCACTGCCTTGGCAGTGCGATCTTCCGCTTTAGCGCTTATCAAGCTTCGCTTTGTTTACGTTTGCGCCAGCCTGCCAGTGCCAGTGTTCCGGCTAGCAGCATGCCACCGCCTAAACCGCCCAGAGAGATTTTCTCTGCTGTGCCGTCTAAGTCGAGTAGACTGGTTTTCTTGCTTTCAAGATTTTTAACACGTTCTTGCAGTGCAACCATTTCACGGATGCGGGTGTTTTCGTCTTGAATTTCAACATAAGCGCGGTTGATCGGACCCCAGCCTTCGGTGTAGGTCCAGCCGCCCGGGTTAACGTGCGCCAGGCCTACGTGCATCTTGGCCAGGTCGTTTTCATGCATTTCCAGCACTTTCAGTTCGATGGCTGCAGGGCTGTTGCCTTTCGACCAGAACAGTTGGGCAAAGTAGGCGTAGCCTTCTTTTTCCGGTGCAGGTGGTGCAGGACGGTTGGTTTTTTGACCAGTCAGCAGGCCTTCTTTGTACAGTTGATGTACGATTGCATTAGCTTCTTGGTATTTAGCCAGTCCTTCCAAAGTACCTTTGTCCATCAGGTCGAGGTAGGAGCGGGCAAAACGTTCCGAGTGGCATTGGGTACAAGTGACTACCCATGAGTCCAGACGTTTTTCCGACCATTCGCTTTTGATGTTTTCCGCAATTCCAGGAACAAACGGGTAGTTCGCCCAGCGGATTTTCCTGACCATGTTGTGGCTATATTCGCCTTCATATTCCATGTGGCAGCCGGCGCAGGTTGGTGCGTTTTGTCCACCTACTGCATAGGCGTCTTTCAGCGGTGCTTCCCAGTTCCATTGGTTGCCCAGCATCGATACCATCTTGCCGTGCTTGGACATCGAGTACGCTTCCCAGTTGTTGTGGTCTACACCGCTGTGACAGGTTGCGCAAGCTTCCGGTCTGCGGGATTCCGCTGCTGAGAATTCGTGACGAGTGTGGCATGAGTCACATTTGTTTTGGTTGGTGTGGCACATCGAGCAGCCTTCGGCTACTTCGCGTTGTGGCATCGCTGCCCATACGGTGGTTTCTACGTTGGCTTTGTAGTCCAGTGCGTGCGATGGACGTCCATCCGGCCATTGGTCGTGCGGCCAGATCATCGTGTCGCGTTCTGATTCACGTTCCGCAAATTCTGCCAAGTGACAGGTGCCGCATACGTCGGCTGTCGGCATTCTGATGTCTTTGGTGTGGTCGGCTTTTTTCTTCGCGCCAATGTCTACGTGACAGTCTATACAGCCAACTTCTTTCAGGTTCTCGCCTTCAGCCAGTCTGCCCATCGAACGTAGGTTCTTTTCGACCTCTTCCAGTTTGGCTTTCTTGTAAAAAGTAGGCTCGCCCGGTTTCAGGTTGCGCACTTTGTCCAGGTTCGCATGGCTGCTTCTCTTCCATGCTTGTACCCATACCGGTGATTCGTCGGTGTGGCATTCCACGCATTCTTTGCGGCTTGCTACTTCTTTGTTCGTGGTTGGTGATTTGTAAAATGTCGCCGGATCCAGGTAAATTCCGTACGGAATCGGTTCCCAGTATTGCGCCAGTGTGCCGCGTCCCGCTCCTTGCGCAGGATCTTTGTAGCGCTTCACGAGCGCTTCGTGCAGTTCCTTCGGCGTTACTTTCGCACGGTCCAGTTTCAACGCTTCATACAGTTCGTTCGGTACGCTCGGTATGTCAGCTTGAGCCGCTCCTATCAGCAACCCTCCTAACAGTACCGCTACTATCCTCGGCCATAGCTTGCCTTTCATCTCTCTCTCCTTTGGTTTTCCATAAGTTTCTTCCTTGCCTCTTCTTTACTTTGCTCTTCTTCTTGTTCTCTACCGCTATGGATACCCCTCATACATCCAGCACCCAGAGCTTTTACTTCCTCAATCCATCCGGTTCCCTCTGCCCGCACAGCTTCCCAAAACACAGGCAGGTAGCCTCCCCTAGACTACTTAGTCACCTCACCACTGTCAAGGGATTTTAGCTGACATGGTAACGTAGGAATAATTGGTATTAATCTTATCCGCTGATTTTGATTCAAAAAATCAAATTGCACTGCTTGATTCAACCACAACCTAAGCAGCGCAATAGCGTAATCCGGCTTCCACCAATAAAAAGCCTGACCTCAGTTTACGCTGAAGCTTCAGATGCCTTTTTGCGACGCACAAAATAGAATGCAGCGCCGCCGCCAGCAACTAGGACTAATACAGCAATTTCCATCACGCCAAGACCGCCGCCATGACTGCCATGACCGCCACCTTTACCAACGCCTAATGGAATTTTAACGATTGTTTTGACATTGCCTGCGTCATCTTTTCTTTCCAGTTGTACTGCGTACTGACCTACTTCCTGAATATTGGCAGCTACCACAATAATTCCGGAGCTATGCTTTTGAGCAGGCATATAAACAAGACCATGTTCTGCAGCAGCATGTCCTGCGTGCTCGTCATGATTCATTCCTTCGTGTCCTGCATGATCGCCGGCATCCGCTGCTTTTTGCTCCGCCGGTGCAGCTGGCTTGGCACCATGGCCTTCATGCCCATCCTTAACCAAGCGAACTGCCAAAGGAATTTCGCGTGCTTCATGTGGTAATTCAATGGTCAAATTCACCTTGCCGGTATTTGGCAGATTCTCGCAGAATGAATGCATCGGTGGTATGCCGCCTTCCGGTACTTCGTACGCGCTGAATGTCACCGGAAATTCACCGGTTTTGATCGTACAACCGCCAGCATCGTGATGACCTTCGTGAGCGAGCATTAACTGCGCATACGACGGTAGCGCTATAAAAGATGCCAATACTGCACCACCAAATTTTGCTACCCAACTACTTTTAGAAACTACCTTCATATTTTCTCCAATTGATTATCTATATGCCTGTTACTCATTTATGTATGCCCAGAAATTTCGCCCGAACAACTTAGCCAAAGGATTGTATAACAAAAAATTTAGAATATTAATCGAAATGAAAACTTTTCGCCGGTCTGCTGTCGGATAATCGCTCATCCAGAAGCTCAATCCAGTGCTTGACTGATAATGTGGTGCCGGTCTGCAAATGCATCAAACAACCGATATTCGCAGTGGCTATCTGATCGGGTTTACCCGATTCCAGTGCTGTCACTTTATTTTTCAGCAGCTGCTGCGACAGCTCCGGTTGCAGGATTGAATAAGTACCCGCCGAGCCGCAGCACAGATGCGCATTGGGCACAGCCGTCAAATCAAAACCGGCGCTGTGCAGAATTTTCTCGACCACGCCGCGAATCTGCATGCCGTGCTGCAACGTACAGGGAGAATGAAACGACAATTTAGTCTTTCCAGCATCAACACGCTGCTGAGCGAGCAATTGCTCAATCTTATCCAATTCCGCATGAACGATTTCACCAATGTCCTTGGCAAGCGCCGAAACCTTAGCGGCTTTCCCGGCATAAACCGGATCATGCTGCAAAAAATGTCCGTATTCTTTCACGGTCACGCCGCAGCCGCTGGCAGTGACCACAATTGCATCGACTTCACCCTGCTCCACCCATGGCCACCAGGCATCGATATTACGGCGCATGTAATCGAGTCCGTCCTGCTGCGCATTCAGATGGAAAGCCACGGCGCCGCAGCACCCGGCATTCTCAGCTTTCATTAACGAAATGCCCAGATGATCCAGTACACGCGCGGTGGCGGCATTAATGTTAGGCGCCAATGACGGTTGCACACACCCCTCCAACACCAGCATTTTCCGTGCATGACGCGACTCAGGCCAGGCTTTGGCGGAACTGAGTTTAGGTGGAATTTTTCTTTTTAAACTCTGCGGCAAAAACGGCCGCACAAGCTGACCTGCCTTGAACAAAGTATTAAATACCCAAGCATTGGGCAACACTTTACGCAACGTAAAACGCAACACTTCCGATTGCGTGTCGCGTTTCACTTGTTGTTCAACCATAGCGCGGCCGATATCGATCAAAGCGCCATAGCGCACACCGGACGGGCACGTCGTCTCGCACGCGCGGCACGTCAAACACCGGTCCAGATGCAATTGGGTTTTCTGTGTAACCGGCTGTCCTTCAAGCATCTGTTTCATCAGATAAATACGCCCGCGCGGACTATCCAGCTCATCGCCCAGAATCTGATACGTCGGACAGGTTGCCAAGCAGAAACCGCAATGCACGCAACTGCGCAAAATGGCATCGGCTTCCTGGCCTTGTGGAGAATTTTTTATAAAATCAGCAAGCTTGGTTTGCATTTAAATCTCGGAATAGAGTCGCCCGGGATTGAAAATCCCTGATGGATCAAATTTCTCTTTCAGCGCGCGATGGATTTTCATCATGCCGGAAGGTAAAGGATGGAATACGGAAATACCTGATTTATTATGGCGAAACAACGTGGCATGACCGCCCGCTTCTTTCGCGGCGGCACGAATAGCTTCAGCGTCTTCTCCGCCATCAGTGCTCAGCCAGCGCAAGCCGCCATTCCATTCCAACAACTTTTTCCCTGTCAACAATAAAGGCGGTGTTGTTGATTTGATCGATAAACGCCACAGCGGTTTGTCCGGCTGGAAAAAGCCGTGCGTATGTTCACGCACCGATCGCCAAAAAATCTTATCATCTGCCAGCGTTTCTCCACCCAATTTCACTTGGGCCGCGCGTACTGCCGGTTCAGCGCCGGAAAGTCTGACAAATAACTGACCATCGGTAAAACAAGTTGCGGAAACCGGCAACGGTTTACCCGCCCATTGGTTCATTTTGTCAATCGCAGCCGCTTCATCCATAGCCATGCACAGCGTCGCTTCAACAGCGGGTTTGGGTAAGACTTTCAGCGAAACTTCGAGCAATACGCCCAGCGTGCCCATCGATCCCGCCATCAACCGGGAAACATCGTAACCGGCGACATTTTTCATCACCTGTCCGCCAAAATGCAAATCCTCACCTTTCCCATCAAGCATGCGCACACCCAACACAAAATCACGCACACTACCAGCCGCAGCACGGCGCGGACCAGATAGCCCCGCAGCAACGCATCCGCCTAAGGTAGCCGTCGCACCGAAATGCGGTGGTTCAAATGCCAGCATCTGGCCATGCCGGTCAAGCTCGGCTTCCAGATCGGCCAGCCGCGTTCCGGCGCGTGCGGTAATAACCAGTTCGGTCGGCTCGTAATCCACGATGCCGTTGTAATCGTTCATATCCAGCAACATGCTGTTTTGTTCTGCTGCCGGATTACCGTAAAAATCCTTGGTGCCGCCACCGCGTATTCGCAGCGGGGTTTTAGATTCAGCCGCGGCGAGAATAACTGTCTGGTATTGATCAACCGTGGTCTGCATGGCATTCAAAAACGCGGCAATTCTGCAAATTTTTGCTCACCACGATGCACATGCATCGCGCCCATTTCCGCGCAACGGTGTAATTCAGGCACAGCCTTGCCCGGATTGAGCAAACCCACCGGATCGAACGCCGCTTTCACGGCATGGAACATGGCCAGTTCTCCGGCTCCGAATTGTGAACACATCTGATTGATTTTCTCCATCCCCACGCCATGCTCTCCGGTAATCGTGCCACCGGCATGAATGCACATTTCCAGTATCTTGCCGCCGAATTCCTCGGTTCTTTCCAACTCACCCGGCTTGTTCGCATCGTACAAAATCAGCGGATGCAAATTGCCGTCCCCGGCATGAAAAACGTTCATGCAGCGCAATCCATATTCTTGTGAAAGTTCTTCAATGCCGCGCAGCACATCGGCCAGACGCTTACGCGGAATGGTGCCGTCCATGCAGTAATAATCCGGCGAAACCCGGCCCGCCGCAGGAAACGCCGCTTTACGCCCGGCCCAGAATTTGAGCCGCTCGGCTTCATTATTCGACGTACTGATGTTGGTCGCGCCGCTTTGCTGCATGATGGTATAAATTCGCCGGATCTCATCCGCCACTTCCTCGGTGCTGCCGTCCGATTCGCATAATAAAATCGCCTCGGCATTCAAATCATAACCGGCGTGCAGAAATTCCTCCACCGCATGGATCGTGATCTTATCCATCATTTCCATACCGGCAGGAATAATGCCCGCGCCGATGACATTCGCCACCGCACTGCCCGCTTTCTGCACATCATCGAACGCCGCCATCACCAATTGTGCTTTTTCCGGTTTGGGAATCAGCTTGACGGTGATCTCCGTGACGATACCCAGCATGCCTTCGGAACCGGTCATCAAGGCCAGCAAATCATAGCCCGCGCTATCCAGACTGTCGCCGCCGATTTCCAGGCACTCGCCGTCGATCGTCAGTACCCGCAATTTGAGAATATTGTGCACGGTCAGGCCGTATTTCAGGCAGTGCACGCCGCCGGAATTCTCCGCGACGTTGCCACCGATTGAACAAGCGATTTGCGACGAAGGATCGGGTGCATAGTACAAACCATACGCCGCCACCGCTTCGCTGATCGCCAGATTGCGCACGCCGGGCTGCACGCGCGCTGTGCGCGCCAGCGGATCAATGGCGATAATCTGCTTCAGTTTCGCCAGTGACAACAAAACACCTTGCGCATGCGGCAATGCGCCGCCCGATAAGCCGGTGCCCGCGCCGCGCGCCACCACGGGTGTTTGAGTCGCGTAGCAAAGTTGCAAGACCTTGATGATTTGTTCTTCCGTTTGCGGCAAGACAACGATCATCGGCAATTGCCGGTAAGCGGACAAACCGTCACATTCGTACGGTTTCAAATCCTCGGCTTCATGCAACACCGCGTCGGGCGGCAAAAAAGACCGTAGTTGGTTGACAAGTTGTTGAGCAGACATGCGATTATTCTGAGTGTTTTTTAATTTCGTGGTTGGCCAGTTTTTCCAGCATCTTAACGATGGCGGAATTATCCCATGTTGCGCCGCCGTGCGCGAGACAAGCGGAAAACAATTCGCGCACCGCCGCCGTTGTCGGCAGGCTCACGCCCAATTCCGCAGCGCTTTGCAACGCGATGTTCAAATCCTTGTGATGCAGTTCGATGCGAAATCCCGGCTCGAAACGCCGTTCGATCATACGCTGCCCATGCACTTCCAATGCTTTCGATGCGGCAAAACCGCCCAGCAACGCTTGCCGCACCTTGGCCGGATCGACCCCGGCTTTGGACGCGAACAACAACGCTTCGCCCACCGCTTCGATTGCCGAGGACACCACGATCTGGTTGGCGACTTTGCACACCTGCCCGGCACCGACATCGCCGATATGCGTCACCGTTTTCCCCATCAATTCCAGTACTGGTTTGATGGTTTCAAACACCGCCGCACTCGCACCCGCCATGATCGTCAGCGTAGCATTCCGCGCCCCCACATCGCCGCCGGAAACCGGCGCATCGGCGTAATCATGCCCGAGCGCATTCAGCCGCACGGCAAATTCGCGCGTCGCCAGCGGCGAAATCGAACTCATGTCAACGACGATCCGCTTCCGGTCAGGATCGGCTTGCAACCCCTCGGTCACGCCATCTTCGCCAAACAACACCTTCTCCACATCCGGCGTATCCGGCAGCATCGTGATGACGATATCCGCATGCTGCGCGACCTTATTGGGCGACGATAACGCACTGCCGCCCAGTTCGACCAACTCAGTCGGTACGCCGCTGCGCGAGTGTAAAAACAGGCGGTGCCCGCCTTTGATCAAATGCCCCGCCATGGGCTTGCCCATGATGCCGAGACCGATAAAACCGATAGTGGTCATTTTTTATAAATGTTGATTGGTCAAAATTTCAAACCGATGGTGGATGACGTTGCGCTGATCCGCCCTCCCCACTGTTTTTTAATTCGGCAATCATACTGGCAATCGATTTTGCCGGGCAAAAAATGTGCGGATGACAATTCAAAATTACTGCATGAATTTACAGTTCTGGCAGCGATCAGCGTATTCCCAGACTTTCATTCGATACTTTAAATTGCAGTAGAAATACTCTGATTTGACATGATTAATGGTTGTGCCATCGTGAGAAATCTTGTAAATTGACTGTCATCGATCACATCGAATCTTTATGATCCTGTTGATTCCTATGAATAAAAAATCAATATCGTTACTCCGCGTCAGCCTCGTCTTCGGCTTTTGCGCCGGTCTTTTGCTGCTGAGCGGTTGCCAGTCGCTACCGACGCAACAAGCGGCTTCACCGGCTCCAACAATCAAGCCATTGCCCATTCCGGTTGCTAGTCACGAATTCAGTTTCGATGCCGCGCGCGACGATGTCGTCGGCACTTTGCAAGTCATTACCGCCGGTAAAGACGACACGTTGTCCGACATCGCGCGGCGTTTCAATCTGGGTTACGAAGAAATTGTCAGCGCCAATCCCGGCGTCGATCCGTGGCTGCCGAAAGCGGGCACGAAAATCATCATCCCCACGCAATTCGTGCTGCCGGATGCGCCGCGCCAAGGCATTGTCATCAATCTCGCCGCGATGCGGTTATTTTATTACCCCAAAACCAAGCCCGGTAAATCGCAGCGGGTGATCACGCATCCGGTCGGCATCGGCCGGGTAGAATGGAAAACACCCGAGGGAATGACGCGCGTCGCTTCGAAAGTCGAAAATCCGAGCTGGATTCCTACGCCTTCCATCCGCCGGGAACACGCCAAAAATGGCGACCCGTTACCGGCCGTGGTACCGCCCGGGCCGGATAATCCGATGGGTACGCATGTGTTGAAACTGGATTGGCCGAGCTACGCCATTCACGGTACCGATAAGCCGCCCAGCATCGGCCTGCGCGGAAGCCACGGTTGCCTGCGCATGTACCCGGAAGATATTGTGTACATCTACCAGAATGTCCCCGTCGGCACGCCGGTTCGCATCGTCAATCAACCGCGTTTGCTCGGCTGGCGCGATAACAAGCTGTATCTGCAAGCGTATTCCATCTTGGAAGACGACAAACGCAATCACGCCAACCTGTTCAAGAAATCGTTAACTGCGGTGCGCGCAACACCGAAAGGTAAACGCGATGGGCGGCGTCAGGCCAAAATCAATCAAGCTCTGCTGGATGAAACGATCCGCACGCCGCGCGCCACCGCCACGCCGGTCACGCAGCCGCAACTGACGCTGCAAGCCTATCTGGATCGCGCCACGCGCGTGCAGAACACCCTGCCGTTCAATGCCACCTGGGATGGCGACATGAGCAGGCAGCTCACGGCAAACGATGTATTGGAAATGGCGAACGAGGAATCCACCCGGGTTCGATAGCAACGGCCATCATCCCCCGTAAATCACACGTTAAACGGCAGGGGCGATAGCGTCCCCGATTCTGTCACTCATGACAACACAAATATCCAGCACACCCGACGATCATTCACCCATCCGCCTCATCATTCACGGCGGCGCGGGCGCGATCAACCGCAATCGCCTGACTACGGAACGCGAACAGGCTTACCGGCAAGTGCTGGCAGAGTCGCTAACCGCCGGTCATGCCGTGCTCAAAGCGGGCGGCAGCAGCGTTGATGCGGTGATTGCCGCGGTTGTGGTCATGGAGGATTCGCCGTTGTTCAATGCCGGTAAAGGCGCGGTGTTCAGTCACGAAGGCCGTAACGAACTGGATGCGTCGATCATGGACGGCGCTACGCGCATGGCGGGCGCGATTGCCGGGGTCACCACGATCCGCAACCCGATCCGCGCCGCGCATACGGTCATGACGCAAAGCAAACATGTGATGCTGATCGGCCAAGGCGCCGAGACTTTCGCTGCCGAACATGGCATGGAAATCGTCGATCCTTCTTATTTCTATACGCAGCACCGCTGGGATCAGCTGAAAAAAGCCATCGCGAAAGAACAGGTGGTGCGCGATCACGACATGGATTCCGGCACACTGTTGCCCGATGGCGATGAGAAGCACGGCACTGTCGGCGCCGTGGCACTAGACCGATATGGCAATCTGGCCGCGGGTACTTCGACCGGCGGACTCACGAACAAGCGCTACGGGCGCGTCGGCGATTCACCCATCATCGGCGCAGGCACTTACGCGGACAATCGCTCGGTCGCGGTATCCGCAACCGGCAGCGGCGAAATGTTCATCCAAACCGCAGCGGCGTTTAATACGGCGGCACAGGTGCGGTTGCAGCAAATTCCACTCGCCGAAGCTGCCGACCGTACGCTCGCGGAAGTCGCCGCGCTCGGCGGCGACGGCGGTTTGATCGTACTGGATGCGCAAGGCCGCTTTGCGATGCGTTTCAATACCAGCGGCATGTTCCGCGGCAGCATCGGGAACGATGGTATTGCGCGGACAGGTATTTTTTCGGACGATCCAGATTTTTAGTGTTATCGGGCGCTTAGTCCGGTTCCCGCTCCAGACCGCAGCAATGCGGGGCTGCATGTTCCGTATCTGGTTTATGCAAAATTTCACCGGTCACCGCGTTGGGCCGGAACGTGGTGCATCCCTTCAAGCCGAGATCGTAAGCTTGTCGATAAAGATCGAGAAAAGCCGCGAAGTCGTAATCCGCTGGAACATTGATCGTCTTGGAAATCGCTTGATCAACACACGGCTGAATCGCCGCTTGCATGCGCAAATGCTCGGCCGGTGTCAGTTCGTGTGCCGTAACGAAAGCCGGTGGCAAATCAACACGCGTGCGGTCTTTGCGCCATAAAGCAGCGGCATAATCAGTCACCGCATAATCCGCATAACAGCCATCGCGCTTCAGTACTCGGCGCGCGTAGTCACTGTCAAATACCGGTTCAAGCCCACTCGAAACATTGTTAGCCAGCAAGCTGATGGTACCCGCCGGAGCGATGGCGATCAGATGACTGTTGCGGATGCCGTATTGCGCGATGCCTTCACGGATGGATTCCGGCAACGTCCGCACAAAAGCACCGGCCAGGTATTTTTCTTTATCGAACAACGGAAACGCACCCTTCTCCCGCGCCAGTTTTATTGAAGCCTGATAAGCCGCGTGACAGATATGCTGCATGGCAAGCTGCGCGATTTGCACTGCTTCGATGCTGCCGTAGCGGATTTGCAGCATGATCAGCGCATCGGCCAAGCCCGTCAGCCCCAAACCGATCCGCCGAGAGCGATGCGCCTGTTCAGCCTGATTGGGTAAGGGAAAATGCGAAATGTCGATGACATTATCCAGCAGCCGCACAGCAGTTGCGGCTGTCGCGCAGATGCCTTCCAGATCGAGCCGCGCTTGCGGGGTAAAAGGATCGCGCACGAATTGCGTGAGGTTGATCGAACCCAGATTGCAAGCACCGTACGACGGCAGCGGCACTTCGCCGCACGGATTGGTGGCTTGAATCGTTTCGCAGTAATACAGATTATTCAGCCGGTTGATGCGGTCGATGAACAACACACCCGGTTCGGCGTAGTCGTAGTTGGCCTGCATGATTTTCTGCCATAACGTACGCGCCCGGATGCGTTTGTACACCCTGCACGGCATCGCATCGTCATAACCTGACCAGGCGCGCATGAGCAGCTCGCCACCGGTTTCACCTTCGTTCGCAGGGAAAACCAGCGGCCAATCTTCGTCGCGGCTGACGGCGGTCATGAACGCATCGCTGACAAGCACGGAAACATTAAAATGCCGTAACTGACTGCGATCCTGCTTGGCGGCGATGAATTCCTCGATATCCGGATGATCGCAGCGTAACGTGCCCATCATCGCACCGCGCCGCGCGCCGGTCGACAGGATAGTCGCGCACATGCTGTCCCAGATGCGCATGAACGAAACCGGCCCGGAAGCCACCGACCCCACACCGGCGGCTGGCACACCACGTGGCCGCAACGTCGAGAAATCATAACCAACCCCGCCACCCTGCTGCATCGTCAACGCGCCTTCCTTGAGCGCATCAAAAATGCCATCCATCGAATCGGCGATCGTTCCCATCACGAAACAATTGAACAACGTCACCTGGTGCGCAGTGCCAGCTCCGGCCTGAATCCGCCCGCCGGGGAGAAATTTAAAATCGCGCAGAATGCTGTAAAAACGCGCTTGCCAATCAGTCGGATCCTTTTCCGGCGCGGCTAGCGCCTTCGCGACACGCTGCCAGGTATCTTCGATGCAGGCGTCCAACGCGATACCGTGCTCATAGTAGCGGTATTTGGTGTCCCAGATGTGTTGGGCGATGAGGACGGTGAAATGGGGTTCGTTCATGGTTCTATTGGGCTGTTCTATTTGACAACAAGCGACTTTGTTGACAGTGTAGATTCTGAATCGATCTGGATACATGTATGTGTAAGAATTCCTAGCGTTGTTTACAGTATTCAGGAGAATACTGTAGATGAACATACACAAACGCACTCGCTTAACATTATTGGATCGTCAGGAAATCTGGCAGCTTTATCAAACCCGGCTATGGAAGGTAGCGCACTTGGCGGAACGCTTCCACGTCAG
>NZ_QPHG01000022.1:0-48387 GCF_040240425.1 Nitrosomonas sp.
CTGTAATCAAGATCGGCAAAACTCGTTTGGTGTGGCATGGCGTATTTAGAAGGTCGTTAATAAATCTATTATCTCAACAAACCTCGGGATTTGTTCAGCGGTTCCCTAGGGTATAGTCAATAATAAGCTCTTGTCCGGATAGGTAGTTTGTATCTTTATTTTGGAGATTATATGTCCACATCGCCTTGATACCCATATTCAAGCCGATTGGATCAATACGAGTAATGCCAAGAACAGGTTGAATTGCCCAGTAATTTCGGCCAATATTTGCAATGTTATCCTTATGATAATTTCCAGTTGGAGCAAACAAATCAAGTGCAACCACGCTATGTAATTTATTACTGAGCTGCCAGCCTAATACTCCTCCTACCGTCATATCCCCGATACCTGCTTTATTTTGAGAAACTTCTGGAGCAACCTTAACATTGAGGTTCACAATAGGCATGATCGTGTGAAAACCTAATGAGGCTCCTATAATTTTTACCGGTGTGATCCATACAATTCGAGGAACAATAGCGCTGGCAGTCACCTTAAAAGACGGGTGTGATACAACATCTCCCTCATTATCACGAATTTTATCAGCACTGTAATGCCGTCCCCACAGCATCCCGTAAACCCCGGGTTTAGGTAACGCACAACAGATATATTCCTCAGCCCCAAGCGGATAAATACTGCCTCCGCCCTCAGTAGCAAGTGCTGTACCAGTCTTACTTACTATTACCAGTACAAAAAGTGTGTGCCTATAGATCGTCATTAAGATAGATCAAGGTGACATTTCTGCCACTTCCTGATATGAGTCACCATTGAATAATTACTGCTACACAATTTATTACTAGGCGGTTAAGAAAAGTGAGCACAAAAGATCAGATAATAGTGGCTCTTAGTTCAACTTAAAAAAAACCTATTCCCAGATTGTTAAAGTATTTGCGCTCAAATATAGCTAAAAAAAGATCCTGGTTTTTTGTTACAGAAATGGTAGCAGCCATAATTACCAGATGCCATCATCACCTTCTTCTAGGCATGATCCATTAGCATCCAGACCGAATGGACACTCTATTTTTTTACCAGCAAGTTTTTTTTCATAATTTTCCCTTTCTCTTTCATTAATCGTCACCGTAGGACGACCACACGCAGCTATCAGCATAACTAACAGAGCAATAGTAACTGCGTTGATAATATGCTTCATAAAATACCTCCATATAAACTTTATACAAACCTTTCTTTTTGCCAGTCAGAGATAAATTTATCGAATGGGATTAATAGGTTATAGATGCAAGTATCGAACCTTCTGCTGGATAGGACCGATTTAGTCCGACTTGGTACTGGTGTAATAGAGCAAACTCCAACAAGGTCAACATAAAGCCGATCGGCTCAATGTTCTCCCATTTTTTTAATATTCTCATGCAATTATTCATGATGATTTCACTAAATTTTTCGATGTAGAATTGTCTACTGCTTCTTATATAGAATAAAGACTGATTTTTGGATAAGATTGCTCTAATAATGGAGCAATCTTATGGAATTTCTGAATGACATGGCCTTGTTCGTGGAAGTTGTCAAGGCCAGGAGTTTTCGGGGGGCTGCCGATATTATCGGAATGCCGAACTCAACCCTATCGCGTCGGATCAGTGCGCTGGAGAAGACGATCGGATTGCGTCTTTTGCATCGTACAACGCGCAGGATCACATTAACGGAGGCTGGTCAGATTTATTTTGAGCGCTGTAAACGTATCGTTGATGAAGCCAAACTCGCGCACGAGCAACTCGGCGAAATGCTCGAACAGCCCAGTGGCGTGCTACGCGCTTCGTTACCTGTAGATTTTGCCGTGACCTATATGGCACCATTGATCGCCGAATTTGCGAGGCTCTATCCGGGCATCGTCTTCGATTTCGATCTAACATCACGACGGGCCGATCTGGTGAGCGAACCTTTCGATGTAGCAATCCGCATCGGAGAACCGGAGAACTCGCAATTGATCGCACGTCCATTGGGCGTTCTCCCTGTGTACCTATACGCCTCGCCTCGTTATCTTGACCGCTCGGGAGAGCCTGCCGAGCCTGACGATCTGGCGCACCATGAGTGTCTGGGCATCAAGAAGAGTAATACGTGGACACTACACAATGAGGCACGCACCACCGAAGTTTCTATTGGTAGCCGATTCAAGCTCAACAGTGTCGGGATGATTTGCCGCTTGGCAGCGCTCGATATGGGCATCATCATGATGTGGGAAAAAATTGTCGCTGATGATCTTGCCAGTGGACGATTGTGTCGCGTACTACCTCAATGGCATGGGACTCCAGTATCCGTCTACGCCGTTACGGAAACTCGGTTACTACCCGCAAAAACACAGCACTTCATTAAGTTCCTGCAGAAACATTTAAGTAAGGTTTAACAGGAAGCCAAGATGAAAGCTCCGCTAGCTGCAGATTGCAATGTAAAACATTAGCTTGCGCCCTGGTCAGCGCCGACTGGACAAAATAGCGTGATTATGTAAGAGAGTATTTAATATTAGAAGGGAATTTCTACTGAAGCTCGCCACTACTATAATATCATTGTCGCATATTAGTATAGTTACTACTTTCTTACTTTCGCGTACAGCTATTAAGAAAACTCTAAGAATAAAACGTGACAAATCTGACAATTATTGGCGAGTGTTGGCGAGCACTGGCGATGTTAATATTAATGAAAACAATTAGTTAAAACACATATTAATCCGCAGGTCCCAGGTTCGAGCCCTGGTCGGGGAGCCGTCCATCGCTTGGATTTTTATCACCGCTGGCAATGTCCGCTTTCAAGCCGGGCCGGGGTGACCACAACTGCGCAGTAAAGGTAAAACCTGTATCAGAAGCAACTGTCCAGGCACTGATAGCTTGACTGCCGACATGGCCAATCTGAAACACCGCTTCCAGGTTCCAATCCCAATTCTTTGCAGAACCGAAAAGCCGTGTGCCGAAAGAATGCCTGTGTTCCCGTCCCTGCGCTGCTGCAAACCGACCTTGATCTCTTTCATAATAACCTAGCCAGTAGAGATCGATTTTGAGCGGCGCAATACTTTCCGGTGCGAATGTGGCATATAAGCCGTACAGCGCCTGCGACTTGCTAGTCACATCATCAAAAGCTTCCGGTTTATTGAAAACCGGACGAAAGGCGAGAGCATCAATGCGATATGGCCCCTGTTTCCAACTGGCGCGGCGCCATCGAAAGCAAGACGGATACTGGGACTCTCTCGTACCGCGATCAAGCGCGAGGTGCCCAAAATAACTTCCTGTCTGCCCGCACGGAGGGAAAATCTATCGCCGTTCCAAGCCAGAAAACCCTGCTGCAAGTCGATATTGCTTTGATCGGTGCTCTCTGCACCCCCACGGCGCCCAGATTCATCATAGGCCCCGAACTGCATGAACATCTGAGCATGCTTGCCGACACGTAGGTCGCCATGCATTAAGCCCCGAAACAGTGTATAGCTGTCACCCCTATGGCTGTTCATTGTGTTACCGATACCGAAATCCAGAGGCCAATAACCTTGGGCGCGCACGCGCGCGTCAGAACCGAGCGTAAGAATAGTTTCCTCGGTGATACGCCAGCATTTGGGTGTAATTTTGTTGCAATTTGACCCTCAGTTCTCCTCGAATCGTAGCGACATATATTCGGATGCAGCCACTGACAATGACATGGCAAACAGTACAACGGTAATCAGACTGGTTTTATATTTTCTGGCCGTCTGTTGGCACATATAGAGGTTTACTGAGCAAGCGAGGTTTTATATGCATCATATTACCCAGCACGAACAGCCGAGCACACCCCAGAAGCCACGCTGGTCACCAATATTCACAGCATCTTGATACGCACGTCCATGAGCATGTCCATGCAAGGAACAACTGATCCCGCAGCCGCAAGCTGTCTGAGCAAACGCATTTAATGCGGCCACATTAGCCGCAGGCTTGAAATAGCCGCTGTAGTGATTCACCGGAGACCAATCTGGCATGGCTGGTGGCAAGGGTGGAGAAAGCGCGCTGAATTCGTCATCACCGTAAACAATGCGCCCGCCGACGATCGTCAGCACCGAAACAAGATTGCGAATTTCGTCTTCCGGCACGCTAGAGTAGTCGGCGGACAGTACGGCGAGGTCCGCGTATTGACCGACTTTAATCTGACCTTTGATACCCTCCTCGTTCGAAAACCAGGTATTTGCCTGCGTGTACAGACGTAACGCAGTCTCGCGATCGACAAGGTTCGCTACCGGGTACAGCGAGAGACCGCCCAAAGTTTTACCACTAGTCAGCCAATAAAGGGCATTCCATGGATCGTAGCTGGCCACACGAGTGGCGTCAGTACCAGCGCCGACATTGACGCCCATTTGCAGCATACGCCGATAAGGCGGCGTGCGCTCCGCAGCTTTGCGGCCGTAGCGCTGCACGAAAAATTCACCCTGATAAGCCATGCGGTGCTGTATGGCGATACCGCCGCCAAGTTTGGCGATACGCTCAAGATTGGCATCGGTTACGGTTTCGGCATGATCAAAAAACCAGTGCAGTCCGTCAAAGGGAATATCCCGATTCACCTTTTCGAATACATCCAGCGCACGTGAGATGGTCTCATTGTAGGTGGCGTGCAGACGGAATGGCCAGTGATTACTGACAAGAATGCGCACCACCGCCTCCAGATCGTTCTCCATATTCGGCACCATATTCGGACGTGGCATGCGAAAATCCTCGAAATCTGCTGCAGAAAAGACCAGCATTTCGCCTGCGCCGTTATGCCGGTAGTAACTATCACCGTCGCCAGGTTTTCCCATCTTTGTCCACTTAGTGAAGTCGGCAACCTCTTCTCCAGCTTTTTGTGTGAACAGGTTATAGGCGATACGTAGGGTCAGCTCACCCGTTTGGTGCAATTCTTCAATAATCTTGTAATCGTCTGGGTAGTTCTGAAAACCGCCACCGGCATCAATGACGCTGGTTATACCCAGGCGGTTCATTTCCCGCATGAAATGGCGCGTGGAATTGAGCTGATACTCGTAAGGCAGCTTGGGACCTTTGGCAAGCGCCGAATACAGGATCAGCGCATTGGGCTCTGCCAGCAGCAGACCTATCGGTTCTCCGTTGGCGTCCTTGGCAATCAAACCGCCTGGCGGATTAGGCGTGTCACGATCGTAGCCGCAGGCGCGCAGTGCTGCGCGATTTAGCAGGGCGCGATCGTAAAGATGCAAGATGAAAACCGGGGTATCCGGTGCGACTGCATTGATTTCGTCAAGTGTCGGCAAGCGTTTTTCAGCGAACTGCATTTCTGTAAAGCCGCCGACGATGCGCACCCATTGCGGTGCGGGCGTGCGTGCTACCTGTTCTTTCAGGCGGCGCATGGCATCAGCCAACGAGGGGATGCCGTCCCAGCGCAACTCCATATTGTAATTGAGTCCACCGCGGATGAAATGCAGATGCGAATCGATCAGACCGGGAATGACGCGGCGGCGGTTAAGATCAATTACCTGTGCATGGTCATCGGCAAAGCACATCACCTCGTCGTCGTTTCCCACAGCAATGAAACAGCCTTTCGCAATGGCAACGGCCGTGGCTTGCGGATTCTGGCGATCCAGCGTCGTGAATTGACCGTTGTGTAGTATCAATTGGGTTTTGTGGTTCTGCATTGATGCACCTCGCGAAGTTTCAGCAAGCACGCCAGTTTTCGAAAAACAATAACGACGCTCCGGCTGCTTGCAAAATACGCCGACGGCGCAGGGTTACCGCGCTATCACCCATGTTTCATCCCTTTCGGAGCCTGACTATTTATTTCTTGGTAATGGCGAAGTAGCTCGTCATGAGGTTACGGTAGTTAGGCAGATAACTGGAAAATAAAGCACCCAACCCTTCGATATCATTACGCCAGTCGCGGTGCAATTCGCAAGCCACGCCAAACCAGCTCATCAGTTGCACACCGGAAGCTTGCATGCGTGCCCAAGCGGCGTCACGAGTTATTTCATTAAAAGTACCGGAAGCATCGGTAACTACGAATACTTCATAACCTTCTTCGATCGCAGATAACGCTGGAAAAGCGACGCAGACTTCAGTGACTACACCGGCGATGATCAGTTGCTTGCGGCCAGTTTTTTTGATCGCATTGACAAAATCTTCGTTATCCCAGGCATTGATATTGCCGGGACGAGCGATATACGGTGCAGTAGGGTGCATCTCCTTGATTTCCGGAACCAGCGGCCCATTGGGGCCTCCTTCAAAGCTGGTGGTCAGGATGGTGGGCAACTTGAAATATTTACCACAAGCTGTGATGGCTAATACGTTATTTTTGAACTCATTCGGTGAAAAATCCTGCACCAGCGAAATCAACCCTGCCTGATGATCCACCAATAGCAAAACAGCATCATCTTTAGAAAGCCGGTTGTATTTGAAAGTCTTGTTCATTGTAGTGCTCCTTTCATTGGTTGTTGTTATGCATTTTTATTCAATACAGCGCATAGAATCGGTCACTGATGATCTTGCCATCTTTCCAGTGCTGTACCGCTACTTGATCAAACTTCTTGTGGCCTAAATCTTTATGCTTGTATTCATAATGCCACTCGGTCATCGTGACGTTTTCTCCTACGGCGGTCGATACAATTTCCGATTTGAGCCATACTTCAACACCTTCGAATAATTCGGATTCTCGATCTTTGGCTTGTTTCAAGCCTTTCGCCACCACATCATTTCTTTCGACTACGATGCAATCGGGATGGTAATACTTATCCATCGATTCCAATATCTCGCCATTTAAAATCATCCGATTTAAGTCGTTAAGTTTTTCTTCCAAGGTCATTTTTATTCCTAATTCTTCGCTTTCTAAAAGAACTGCAACTTAGAAACAAGACTGTGTGGATGTTCGCCCACACCATGGCGTTGCTCAGTCGGTGAGAATTCCATGGGTCCAGCATAATCAACCAGCAAAAAAGGACTGGTCATAGGGCCCAGTATTGAATAGGAAAATAATGTGCGTACAGGAAAACCATCACCAACCCAGTGCTGATCTGTATTCCGTTGGATACGTAACAGTTTCTTAACGGATGGATCAGATTTTAATGTCTGCATAGCTTATTATCCCCCAACTAGATTTTGTGTTTACGTGATAGATTAATACCGTCAGGATAAATTACAAGTACGCACAAAAAGGATACTGCCACGCGAAGGATGTCAAATGTCAAAGAAAGAAGCCTGTTGTCCCGTAGAAGTGACGTTGAAAGTGATTGGAGGGCGTTGGAAAGTTCTGATTATCCATAGCCTATTAAACGGTACGATGCGATTTAATCAGTTACAAAGGGATTTAACAGGAATTACTCACCGTACCCTCAGCCGACAATTGCGAGAAATGGAAGCAGACCAATTAATTATCAGGAATAATTTCAACGAGATTCCCCCGCACGTAGAATATTCATTATCTCCGTTAGGACATTCACTTAAAACTATCCTGTATGCGATGGACGAATGGGGAAAAAATTATGATGCAGGAGGCAAATAAAAGTGAGTACTTTAAGTGTGTTACGAACTGCATCAGCTACTCTCAATACACTTGTGCTACACAGTGCCGTTGCAAATAGCCTATTTTCAGGTTTATCAACATAACAGTAAGACATCATGATACAAATCATCGGAATTACAGGAAGTCTACGTAGCGGTTCGTACAATACTGCACTGCTCTACGTATGGCCGCAGGACTAATGCCGAACGAAGCCAAGTTGGAGATCGCGACACTCAAAGGCATTCCGCTCTATGATGAAGATATCGAGGTCAATGAAGGTATTCCTCAAACAGTTATTGTGCTGCAAGAACAAATTGCTGCTGCGGATGGATTATTGCTGGCTACCCCAGAATACAATAATTCCATACCGGGCGTGCTCAAAAATGCGAATGACTGGCTATCTCGGCCACCAAGCAGTATTGCACGAACTTTCGGCGATCGTCCAGTTGCACTAATGGGTGCATCGCCCGGCGGATTTGGCACAGTCCTGTCTCAGAATGCCTGGCTCCCTGTGCTACGGGCATTAGGCATGCGTCCATGGTTCGGTGGACGGTTGCTCATATCACGAGCACATCACGTCTTCAATGAATCGGGTGAAACGGTAGATGAGGCAGCACATGAGCAACTCCGAAGTTTTCTTGCTGGGTTCGCCGAGTTCATCCAAGCTAGTAGTAGCCGCGCTGGAGATTGAGTGTTGCCAGAACCATTTGGCTATGTGCTTGCTCAGCGTAACGGGCGCCCGAAGCGGGATGCCTGCAGGGTGACATCTGCACGCTCCCAAGCTTTTTTGAAGCGCGCTTCGATAAGCCTTGCCTGATCATCCTTTTTTTGCGCGCGCAATGCCTGTATCAGTCCGTAGAGTGCCCAACCATTGTTACGATTTCGCCGCAAGTCTTCCCAGTAAACGGTTTCCGCTTCAGTCGGCTGACCTGCTTCCAGCAAGATAGCACCCAGTGCCAAGCGTGGCGGGAGATGAAATTCTGATGGCTCTGTATATACCAGGGCATCCTCTAGGCGAACCGCTTTTTCAAGGTATGCAATAGCCTGATCGAATTGACCGTGAGCAGCGGCAATTTCACCTGCCAGTACTTCAGGTGCGATACTAAGTATGGTGCTGGTAGTATTTTTAGACAACAGCGAATTGTCTAGTGACGGGTTTTTCATGATCTTGCGCAGCGCTATTAACTCCTGCTCAGCTTGTAGCGGTTGCCTCATCGCAACAAATGCTAGACCGCGTACATAATGCCAGCTCCCGGTCAAGAATGGATTGGTTGACGGTGGCGCAGGTTGTTCAAGAATTTCTTGCCAATGTCCAAACCTGGCTAATGCCCAATAAGGTGTCACGCGGAAAATAGCCGCTAATGGAATCGCTTTTAGCACTTCATCGTCAATTTTGCCAGCAGCTTGTTTGGCAGATTCGATTGCAATCTTGCTTTGACCATCCATAGTGGCTGCGAACCAGAGAAAGTGAATGTTGTGCGGATAATAGACCATCGGGTATACCCCTTGGGCATGGCATTGTGTAATGTAATTTTCGTCTGCCGCGATTGCCAATTGATTGCTTTTCATGGAATCGGCGTAGCGTCCGATCCGCTGATAAATATGCGATGCCATGTGTATTATGTGCCCTGCCTCCGGCATTAAGTTCAGCAAGGTATCGGCTGCCTTCTCTGCACGCTCAGGTGTACTGGTCGGCTCAATCAGGTGAATATACATGTGCAGCGCGCCAGGATGTTGCGGATTGCGATGTAATACATCTTCAGTAAGCGCGACGATTTCGGCTGTGCCTTCATACGGAGTACCGTCGAGCATCCAGTAGCCCCAAGGTCGCAAATCCATCATGGACTCGACATACAGCACCGCGATATCCGCATCATCCGGAAAACGCTGATGCACCTCCCGCATTGCCTCCGCGTAAGCCTTATCATTCGTTGTTCTGTGTTCGGTTTTTCCTGAATAGCGCTTTTCCAGTGCGCTGATGAGTGCTTGTTCCTTTGGCGAAGCATTCATCATCAGTGACTTGGCTTGCTGCATAATTTCCAAAGCCTGCGGCTCTTCGTTCGGCTCCATCATGGCGTTGATATTAGGACCGAGTACGAGTGCCTGACCCCAGTAAGCCATCGTAAGTCCGGGGTCAAGCCTTGCCGCTTCGCGAAATGCGCGGCGCGCCTCAGCATGATTGAATGCATACGCTAGATTGAGGCCCTGGTTGATATATTGCTGTGCCAGTGGATTGCGTGTACTGACTGGAAATGTGTGCGTACCCAGATTTTGCAGTCTAGGTATAAGCTGTCCGTCTGATTCAGTTGCTGCAAATGATTCAAAAGTACTTGCGACAACCAGGGTCAGAGTTAGTATTGCAAGGCGAAAAGTATGGGGTTGCATAATCATTACTCCCTTGATGAAAAATATTTTTCATGAGCGGCAAAGTTTTTGCATGCTATTCAGCCGTACTTGGATCAATCACGGATCTGATTTGAGAAATACGATTGGCTGGAAACTCGCCTTGTTCAGCATGTGCTCTAACGGTGGTCTCATCGGGGGCAATGTAGACGCAATAGACTTTATCGTCAGTTACATAACTTTCCAGCCACTGGATTCGTGGCCCCATACTGTTTAAGATACCGCATGATTTCTGCGAAATGGCTTTTAGCTCTTGTTGTGTCAGTGAACCTGCTCCAGGAATTTCGCGTTCAATAATATATTTTGGCATTTTTATCTCCTCTAAAATTGAATTAATAATATGACCGGTCGTCTATTTATTCGATAAAAAATAATCAAGCCCTAAAATAATCTTCCAGCAAATCCTGACAACATTGCTTAACCGGCGCAGATGATTTCTCTATTTGCATTCGCAGTAAAGCTCCTTGCCAGGCATTGATCAGCAAATCAGCCATTGCTTCGGACGATTTGTCTGACCTTACTGTTCCTTGCTGTTGCGCCTTGGCCAATCCAGACTGCAATAAATCTCGATAGCGCCTGATAGCCGATTGCAGGGATTGCTGACAAACATCGTTGGTGCTGCCGATTTCTCCCATCAGATTACCCAGCAGGCAACCGCCTTTAAATTGGTTATTTTCGAGTTCCACAATTAGCTCGTCAAAATATCTCCTGATTGCGTTTAGCGCATCCGTGTCGGTTTTGCTCAGATGTGTGGACAACCTCACAATAAAAGGATCAATATAGTGCTGAATGACCTCAGCACCAAAATCCTCTTTGCTGCCGAAATAATTATAGAAAGAACCCTTTGGAACGCTCACCGCATCGAGAATTTCCTGCAACCCGGTACCGTGATAACCTTGCTCAATAAATAAAGCGACGCCTTGGTTTAAGAGGTTTTCTCTATTGAGTTCTTTTTGGATCGATTTTGCCATACGCACACAATACGACCGGTTGTCTTAATTGTCAAATAAAATTTGTTAAACGCTTTTGCGGCAAGATGTAAATTGATGCATTTAGATTTCTCGCATGTTGACACCGGTCGAATATTGCTTAGATTTTTTTGACTGGTGGATGCCCAATCCAGCTTACTAATTGGCAATTGATTTAAACGTTAAACCAATAATGAATAAGTTTCAAGCACTGTATCAGTAGGGCAGACAAGAAGAAAATTGCATTTAATCGTTCCTGAAAGCTTTTTCAACGGGAAAACCATATTATGCAAGCGCTTCATACTTAGTATTTATAAAATATGGTCATTTAGAATAATTCATTTTTTTCTAAAGTATCCAGTTACTATATTGGATTGGATTTTTACAGTTTGAAAACTATTTCATTCTGGAGACCTATATTTTTAGGTGAAAAAGTATTGAAGTGCGATAACGCTTGTTCTATAAGGATTACAAGTTATGACTTACGAACATCACAAGGATATACAGCATAAACACGATCATCACACGAATCACCGTGCTATAGCGGCCGATCCCGTTTGCGGAATGCAGGTCGATGCATCCACAGCAAAATACCGTGCAGAACATGATCATCAAGCTTACTATTTCTGCTCTGCCCACTGTCACGATAAATTCGTTACTGAACCCAATACCTATTTAACCGGCAAGTCCCCAACCGGGGAATCCATGCCCGGCAATATTTATACCTGCCCCATGCATCCGGAAATACGGCAAGCCGGTCCGGGCAGCTGTCCGATTTGCGGCATGGCATTAGAACCGGCGGAAGTATCCCTCAGTGCCGGACCGAGTGCGGAACTTACGGACATGAGCCACCGCTTCTGGATTGGTCTCATATTGACCGCACCCGTTTTTATCTTGGAAATGGGCGGTCATCTGATCGGGCTGACGCATTTACTATCTCCTCAAACTTCCAATTGGCTACAACTGCTGCTGGCAACACCAGTCGTGTGGTGGTCAGGATGGCCGTTCTTTGTGCGCGGCTGGCAATCGATAACAAACCGCGCGCTGAACATGTTCACACTGATTGCGATGGGCACCGGTGTGGCATGGATCTATAGCATCGTCGCCACCGTTGCACCCGATCTCTTTCCCGATGCCTTCCGCAGCAGCGATGGATCGGTCGCAGTGTATTTCGAGGCTGCGGCGGTTATCACCGTGCTGGTGTTATTGGGCCAAGTGCTCGAATTACGCGCACGTGAACGTACTTCCGGTGCGATTAAAGCCTTGCTCAATTTGTCACCGACGACGGCCCGCCGTCTTGACGATGGCGATGTTGAAGTGGAAATCAACTTGGATCAGGTAGTAGCAGGTGATCGGCTGAGAGTTCGCCCCGGCGACCGGGTACCGGTCGATGGCAAAGTGATCGAAGGTAGTTCGAATATCGATGAATCGATGGTGACGGGCGAATCCATGCCGGTTCGCAAGCAACCCGGAGACCAGGTAATCGGCGGGACTATCAATGGTCAGGGCAGTTTCGTGATGCGCGCGGAAAAAGTCGGGCGTGAAACGATGCTAGCGCAAATCGTCCGCATGGTATCGGAAGCGCAACGATCTCGCGCACCGATTCAGCGCTTGGCGGACATCGTTGCCAGCTGGTTTGTGCCGTTAGTCATTGTAACTGCCATCTTGGCCTATGCCGCTTGGTCGGTCTGGGGACCGCCGCCCGCCATGGCATATGCGCTTATTACCGCCGTCAGCGTGCTGATCATCGCTTGTCCATGCGCACTGGGTCTAGCGACACCGATGTCGATCATGGTGGGTGTCGGACGAGGTGCGACCGAAGGCGTCCTGATCAAGAACGCCGAAGCATTGGAACGCATGGAAAAGGTCGACACGATCGTTATTGACAAGACCGGTACGCTGACTGAAGGTAAACCCAGGGTCACAGCAATTCACACTATGGACAATATCGGCGAAAACGAGCTGCTACACGTTGCAGCTAGCCTGGAACAAGGAAGCGAACACCCTTTGGCTGCCGCTATCGTTGCCGCGGCGAAGGAACGCTCAATCGTGCTGGTCAAGGCAGTCAACTTTGATTCACCAGTTGGCAAAGGTGTGCTCGGCAACGTCGATGGTCACCGGATTGTGCTGGGTAACAGCAAATTTCTCGCAGAATTGAATATCGATACCCGGGTGTTGGAAACGAAAGCAGATGAACTGCGTCAGGATGGGGCGACAGTCATCTTCGTGGCCGTCGATGGAACATCTGCCGGTATTGTCGCTATCGCCGATCCGGTGAAGGAATCGACACCCGCCGCTATCAAAGCTTTACACGCCGATGGCATCCGCATCGTCATGCTAACCGGGGATAACCGCACTACGGCTGAAGCAGTCGCCCGGCAATTGGGTATCGACGAAGTGGAAGCGGAAGTGTTACCCGATCAGAAAGCGGCAATCGTCATGCGATTGCGCGAACAAGGGCGAGTGGTCGCCATGGCGGGGGATGGTGTCAACGATGCTCCGGCTTTGGCCACCGCCGATGTTGGCATTGCCATGGGTACTGGCACCGATGTTGCCATTGAAAGCGCGGGGGTAACCTTGCTGCGCGGCGATCTGCTGGGCATTGTCCGGGCACGGCGCCTATCCGAAGCAACCATGCGTAACATCCGCCAAAATCTGTTCTTCGCCTTTATCTACAATACGGCTGGCATACCGATCGCAGCCGGGGTGTTGTATCCGTTCTTCGGTATTTTGCTATCGCCGGTTTTTGCCGCAGCAGCGATGTCGTTATCTTCTGTGAGCGTGATCGTCAATGCATTGCGGCTACGCGCAACCAAGCTGGAGTAAGTATGAAAAGTCTAAAACAACGCTTCTGAATTTTTAATTTTATATATTATATAAAGCGAGTACTATCTAATTCTGGCAAAGTTTTAGTTCACAACCCCAACAGTCAGGAGGTGTGTCATGGCAAAAGTTCTCGTTCTCTACTACAGCATGTATGGTCATATCGAAATTATGGCCAATGCAGTGGCCGAAGGTGCGCGCAACGTCGAAAACACCGAGGTTGCCGTCAAACGTGTCCCCGAACTGATGTCGGAAGAAGTGGCGCAAAGGGTTGGTGCCAAGCTGGATCAGCCAGCACCGATTGCAACGGTTGATGAACTCCCAAATTATGATGCCATTATCTTCGGTACGCCTACACGCTTCGGCAATATGTGCGCGCAAATGCGCAATTTCCTGGATCAGACAGGCCGATTATGGCTTAACGGCGGGCTGATCGGTAAAGTGGGCAGCGTGTTTACGTCGACCGGTACGCAGCATGGCGGTCAGGAAACCACGATCACCTCGTTTCATACTACCTTGCTGCATCACGGCATGATCATCGTGGGCGTTCCCTATTCCTGTCAGGAAATCATGAACATGAATGAAATCACCGGTGGCTCTCCCTATGGCGCTAGTACGCTGGCCGGTGGCGATGGCAAGCGTCTTCCATCAGACAATGAAATAAAAATTGCGCGCTTTCAGGGCACTCACGTTGCGCAAGTAGCCAGCAAGCTAGCTCGCTGACGGAAAGTTTGGAGAAAGAGAATGCGCACACTCTCCCGTACTTTCCAATCGTAGAAATTTCAAACGATGAACCCAAAATCGCCAGCGCTTTCGCCCGTTCTGTTTTTACCGCACGGTGGCGGGCCATTACCGGTTCTCGGTGACAAAGGGCATGAAAAAATGGTTTCTTTTCTAAAGGAAATCACCAGTGAGCTGGGTGAGCCAGCAGCGATTTTAGTCATTAGCGCACACTGGGAAGAGGAACAAGCAACGATAACCAGCAACAGCCAACCCGAAATAATCTATGATTATTATGGATTTCCTGCCGAAGCCTACACCATTCAATATGCAGCACCGGGTAATCCCGGGTTGGCGAAGGAAATTCACGCATTGTTAATGGCGAGCGGTATACCGGCGAGGCTTGATGAGCAACGCGGTTTTGATCATGGATTGTTTGTGCCGCTCAAGCTTATGTTTCCGCAAGCCCGGATTCCATGCATTCAGCTATCGTTACTCAAAAATTTGGATCCGAGAAAGCATATCGCTCTTGGAGAAGCGATTGCATCGCTGCGAGAGAAAAATATTCTGATCATCGGTTCAGGCATGTCATTTCATAATTTGAAAACGTTTTTCTCTAACAATATCGATAGCAGCAAAGAAAATGAAGGATTTGATCACTGGCTGATTGAAACATGCACTGATCCAGCGATTTCACCCGAAGTGCGCGAACAACGATTGATCGAATGGGAAAAGGCTCCGTTTGCCCGGTTTTGTCATCCGAGAGAAGAGCACTTATTGCCCTTGCATGTTTGTTATGGTGTCGCTTGCGCCGGTTCTTCCATGGCCAAAGTTGTATTTAATGAGCAGATTATGGGCAAGAAAGTGACGAGCTTGCTATGGCAGTAGGATCCTGGAATGGAGAATTAACATGAAAAAAACAAAATTGGCAAATTGCATATTCAGCTGTCTAGCTGCAATCATTGTTACGATAAGCAGCGCATGGTCGGCACAGGATGAGAAAAACAATCCCGGATTTGCATGGAAGGATGGCGCGGAAATTTACGCCAAAATTTGTGCGTATTGTCATGAAGCCCATGTAGGACCGCAAATTCGCAATCGCGAACTTCCCGCAGCCTACATCCGCGCAATCGTGCGTAATGGGAACCGGGCCATGCCAGCTTTTCGCGCTGCAGAAATCGATGATGAGTCATTAGCCAAACTGGCGGATTTCATTTCAAAAAAAGAAACGCAGCATTAAGGAGGTCACATTTTATGGATGAAAAGCGGCGTATCCTCATCAAGGGCATGGTGACTGGCGGAACCATGCTGGCCTTCGGTATTCCCACCATCGCTCAAGCAGCATCCATCAGCCAAACGCTCTCCGGTAGCACGCGCAACTGCCAGTTGTTGCTGGGAAACACCTCCATCGATAAAGCATTTGCCAAAGGTGCCCAAGCCGCTTGCAGCCGCTACATCGATTACCATCAAAGTACATTACCGGCATTCCCATTAGAAGACGCGCTATTAACCAACCCGCTACGCATCGTCGATTTATTGATGCAATCCCGCAATATGCGTTGGATTGCCGTCATGGATTACGCCAGCGCAGCCATATTCACTGAATTGGTGAGGAATTTTGAAGGACGCCTGCTTTCATTGGGCTCACACATGTCTTCGTCCGGCAATGACGCTTCCTTTCCTACACGACACGTGTGGACTAGCGCATCACCGCCGTACAGCGCCGGGGGATTACTGGCTTCCTTGCTCAACCAAAATCAGCATGATTTCTCCATTGTCGAAAATTTTCTTGAACAAACGGTGGTTGATCGTGCAATGAAAGATTCATCGTTAGCGGGATTTTCGTCTTATTGGTTGGCAAAGCAACCCGCAACTCATTTGCATTGCGCCGGAGTATCTCCGCTGGAAGCAGGTCAACTGATTGGCTGGAAAACATCGGAAAATTGGAAATCGGTATCATCCCGGAGCGATGAATCTTCCAATGATCGAGACAAAACAACGGCGGGTGCAACAATTGAGCAGCTCCGGTTTGACAACTGGATAGAAGCTACCGGTTACGCGGTCGTGGCCACTGCAATAGGTATGGGAACGCATCAGGAATCTTGTTCCAGCCGCGCATTTGTATATCGATCCGGTCAGCGCAATCTGGATCATGATGGCTTGGCGGGAAATCATTTTGTTTCGTTCGTAATCGACGTGTAGGGAGAACACAGCATGGCCAGTCAATATATTGCATTGCCCAAAGGCGTATCGGAAAAAAACTTCGATGCGGCCATCCGTGATTTTCGCAAGGTCCTGGGTGATACTTCCGTACTCACCAGCGCGGAACAGCTTGCTCCCTACATCAAGACCATGATGCCGGTTCCTGATGCCGACCATACGCCATCCGCAGCATTACTGGCCACCACCGTCGAGCAAATCCAGAAAATCGTGGCAATTTGCAATCAATACAAAGTGCCGGTCTGGATGATTTCCACCGGGAAAAATCTGGGCTACGGCTCGGCCGCTCCGGCAGAACGGGGTCAGGTGGTGCTTGATCTCAAGCGCATGAACCGCATCCTTGAAGTAGATAAGGATCTGGCCTTTGCCTTGGTTGAACCGGGTGTGACTTATCAACAACTCTACGATTACATCAAAGAACACAAATTGGGTTTATGGCTATCCATGCCCGCCCCTTCCGCCATTGCTGGGCCAGTGGGTAATACACTGGATCGGGGCGTGGGTTACACGCCTTATGGCGAGCACTTTTTGTTCGCTTGCGGCATGGAGGTCGTGCTGGCGAATGGAGAAGTGTTGCGTACCGGCATGGGCTCAATGCCCAATTCCAACACCTGGCAGGTATTCAAATGGGGCTATGGCCCCTACCTGGATGGCATTTTCACGCAATCGAACTATGGCATCGTCACTAAATTCGGTTTTTGGCTGATGCCTGAGCCACCGGCATTCAAGCCGTTCGTCATCCAATACCAACACGAAGAAGACATCGTGGAAATCGTAGAAACGATCCGGCCGCTGCGCATCAGCGGGGTCATTCCCAACGCTGTGGTCATTGCCCATGCGCTCTATGAAGCGCCGGTAAAAGCCAAGCGGAGTGATTATGTATCCGGGCCGGGTTCAATCCCGGATGAAGCCGTCTACCGAATCATGAAAGATCATAAACTGGGGATCTGGAATGTCTACGCGGCGCTCTACGGCACGCAGGAACAAATCGATGTGAACTGGAAAATCGTGACACAGGCATTCGGTCAATCCGGCAAGGCAAAAATTCTGACGGAGCAGGAAGCAGCGGATGATCCTGCATTTGCTTATCGCGCCAAGCTCATGCGTGGAGAAATGACGTTGACGGAATTTTCGCTATATAACTGGCGCGGAGGTGGCGGATCGATGTGGTTTGCGCCGGTTTCGCAAGCACGTGGCAGTGAAACCCTGAAACAAATGGCGCTGACCAAGCAGATTCTGGCGAAATACGGACTGGATTATTCGGGCGAATTCATCGTTGGCATGCGCGATATGCATCATATCGTCGACGTGTTGTACGACAAGACCGATCCCGAACAAACGAAAGCGGCTTATCAGTGTTTCGACGAACTGCTGACGGAATTTTCCGCGCGGGGATATGGCACCTATCGCGTCAATACGGCCTTTATGGATAAAGTTGCAGAAACCTATGGTCCAGTACAACGAAAAGTACACAAAACACTCAAGAAAGCGCTGGATCCCAACGGCATCATAGCACCTGGAAAATCCGGCATTCGCTAACTTTATCTTGAACAATCATGAAATAACGATCCCAAAGCGGAGGTGCACGTGAAAACAATAAAGGCAGCCGTTGTCCGCCAGCCAGGCGGGCCTTTCCAGATAGAAGAACTGGTACAGGATGAGCCACATTTTGATGAAGTGCGCGTGCGCATTGTAGCAACAGGAATGTGCCATACCGATATGGTCGCGCGCGATCAGCTTTATAAAGTGCCGCTTCCCATCGTGCTTGGGCATGAAGGATCGGGGGTAGTCGAGCAAATTGGCAGCAACGTGAAGAAAGTCGCCGTTGGCGATCACGTGGTGCTGACTTATATGTGGTGCGGTCACTGCAAGCCTTGCTTGAATGATGATCTGACTTATTGCGAGCATTTTTATGCCCTGAATTTCAATGGCGCACGCGAAGATGGCAGCACGTCAACTTTCACAGCCGGTAACACTGCGGAACCCATTCACGATCATTTCTTTGGGCAGTCGTCGTTCGGCACCTTTGCGCTGGTGCATGAGCGTAACGTCATCAAAGTACCCAACGATGCACCTCTGGAGTTGCTCGGCCCGTTGGGCTGCGGCATTCAGACCGGCGCGGGAGCCGTGATAAATGCACTCAAGGTGAGTCCGGGCAGCAGTTTCGCGGCTTTTGGCGGCGGTGCAGTGGGACTAAGTGCCGTGATGGCGGCACGGGCTGCCGGTGCTACCACCATCATCTCGGCGGATGTGGTTCCTGCGCGCTTGGCTCTGGCGATGGAACTCGGAGCCACGCACACCATCAACAGCCGGGAAACCGATCCCGTCGAAGCGGTTCGTAAAATTACCGGCGGTGGCGCTGATTTCGCGTTGGAATCCAGCGGACGCCCAACTGTGCTGCGTCAGGCCATCGATGCGCTGGCGATCCGGGGAACATGCGGCATTGTCGGCGCGCCGGCGTTGGGCACCGAAGCGAACTTCGATGTGAACAGTGTGATGACGACGGGGAAGCGCATTATCGGCATCATCGAAGGCGATAGCAAACCCGATCTTTTCATTCCGGCGCTCGTCGAGCTTTATCAGCAGGGAAGATTTCCTTTTGACAAACTGGTGAAATTTTATTCCCTCGATCAAATCAATCAAGCCGCTGAAGACAGCGAGAAAGGCATCACGATTAAACCGATTATCCGGTTGCAGTAAAATTTACCAACTTTCCTCCAAATAACTTCAATTGGATTTTGGGTAAAACAAACAGGAAGAATGCATTATGGAAAATAAACAAGAATCTCCACCGCCTTATTCAAATTTCGATCAGCTATTGATCAACGGTCAATGGCGGCACGGCAGGGGAACAAAGGTTCTAAGCGATTTGAATCCATACAATGGCACTATTCTTGCCGAAATTCCACATGCCAATCGCGATGACATGGATGAAGCCTATCGTGGTGCCGCAAAGGCGCAGCACGAATGGGCGGCATTACTGCCGGGCGAGCGCGCAGCCATCATGCGTCGCGCGGCGCAGATCATGGAAGCGCGGCGCGAAGAAATTGTGTCATGGATCATTCATGAGTCCGGTGGCACGCGCATTAAAGCCAATCTGGAATGGAATGCCGTGCATGGCGTACTGCTCGAGGCAGCCACGCTGCCTTATTTGGTGGAAGGCCGGATTCTGCCCGCCGATATTCCCGGCAAGGAAAGCCGCATGTACCGTAAACCCGTCGGCGTTGTCGGTGTGATTAGCCCTTGGAATTGGCCATTCCAGCTCACCGCTCGTTCCGCAGCACCCGCGCTCGCGGTCGGTAATGCTGTCGTGGTCAAGCCAGCCAGCGATACTCCGATAACGGGCGGATTGTTGTTTGCAAAAATCCTTGAAGAAGCAGGATTACCTCCAGGTGTACTCAGCGTTATCGTGGGCGCAGGCAGCGAGATTGGCGATGCCTTTGTCACTCACCCTATTCCTCGCGTCATATCGTTTACCGGCTCGACGCCCGTTGGCCGCAATATCGCAAAGCTAGCAGCTGAAGGCCCCATGCTAAAGCGGCTTGAGTTGGAGCTGGGCGGGAATGGTCCGTTCGTGGTATTGAATGATGCCGACTTGGGGCAAGCTGTGGAAGCTGCCGTGTTTGGTAAATTTCTTCACCAGGGCCAAACCTGTATGAGCGTTAACCGCTTCATTATCGAGGATCGGATTCACGATGAGTTCGTCGAACGCTTTGCCGATCGTGTGCGCCAATTGAAAGCAGGTGACCCGGATGCGCCTGATACGATGATCGGACCCATTATCAATAAATCCCAGTTAAGTGGCCTGCAACAACGGATTCACGATGCCATTTCAGCAGGGGCGCATCAAATGGTGGGCGGCGAAGCGCAAGGATTAGTACTTCCACCGCATGTATTTTCTCAAGTCACCAATCAGATGCCGCTGGCGCAAACCGAATCATTCGGCCCTATTGCACCAGTGATACGCGCACACAATGAAGCCGATGCATTGAGTATCGCCAATGACACCGATCTTGGGTTGGCTGCCGCGGTGTTTACGCAAGATGTCGAACGCGGCCTTCGATTCGCACAACAACTTGAATCCGGCATGGCGCATATCAATGACCAACCGGTCAACGATTTACCTTATAACCCATTCGGAGGTGAAAAGAACTCAGGCGTCGGCCGTTTCAATGGTATCTGGGCTGTCGCAGCATTCACGACTGATCAATGGATCAGCGTTCAGCATAAACCGCGTCACTACCCATTTGACGCGCAAGTCATTAAATAATTTCGTGAGAAAAAGACGACTGTTAGGTAGTAGAAAGACTGAAACCATCTTCCAGATATTTTATAGCGATCATGATAAGTTGGCTAATTATTATGACAACGCAATCAAAGAAATGACCACGAAAGCCACAGAAAAAAAGAAAACCTTACAACACTATGAAGATAAGAGTCAATACACCATGGAAGAGGAGGACAGGATTTCCAATCACATGCCACGGCCAATTTACGCTATTATAAGCAAGTTGCACAAGAAGCACAAAAACAGGCTCATTTTCATCGAAAGATAGCGGCAGAATTGTTACAATGCGAATATGCAAAGTCGACAGCAGCACTTGGCCAACTCGGCGATCATGCAAGCGAAACCGAGCTAAATTCTGATGTTAACAATTTGTAAACACCTAAAAAATTGACTTTGACTTTGTATTTAACAAGATAAAGAACCGCAGTAGGAATATTTGATTCAAAGCAGAGCGTTTTCAAAATGCCCAAGGCAATAAAAACCTTGGGCATTTAATTTTCCTTACCGGTACCTAATCATCCAAATCTAATCATGCAGTTCTATATTGACTGAATATTTGATCAGACCAGAGGTGAGATCACTATTGATTTAAGAATTTAATCGTCAAAGATTTCAACCAGCTTGTCATTTTCATCGACTTTTATCTCAATTTTCTTGCCGTCAGCTTCATAAATGACAATACTTCTTTCTGTTTCCTCTCCACTTTTAAAACTTCGCCGCTTTGTGCGTGCTCAGTGATTGATTGCTGTACTTTGGTCAATACCCGAGACCATTCAACTTTCTCTTCATTACAGTCAGCATAAACTTAAAGTCGGGAATGTCAATGGTATCAGCACAAAAATTGCGAACGCCTTAATATTTATTATGATTCTCTTTTTTATTTACGATAATGTAACTAAATTTCAGTTGCTTGATTAAAATTAAATAATGATTGAAGATTTAAATCCGCATTAGCGCGCATCTCAATGCTACGTATCGCACGAGCAATGCATTGTTAGATATTGGAGAAGAAGTATTTTTTGCATTGAAGACTGATGATTAATACACTGAAACCAAAATTGGCAAAGCGGATGGGATGCCGATGGTAAAGATAACATTCCTGCATGAATCAAATTTTTGAGTGTTCTCAACGCTCTTCGGTATAGAGAAATTGTCGCCTGTAGATTTCGATAACAGGCTGCCTTGAGCTGAGTCAGAGCAAGGCGGTGTCACTGCAATATTCGTCTCAAGCCTAATTACGACAATTCATAACAACCCTCATTTAGGAAATAAAATGGCTATAAAACCAAAGATTATAATTTCGTCGCTCGATGCAATAAGACTGGAAAAGCTTATGGACGCATTGCCCGATTCCACATTCCCAGACAAAGACGATTTGGAGGCTGAACTTGCCCGTGCTGAAGTGGTAGATCCTAAGGAGATTCCGTCAACCGTGGTGACAATGAATTCAACCGTAAGATTCAGAATCGAATCTACTTCCCAAGAGTTTTATTTAACTCTGGTATACCCAAAAGATGTTAATACCAGGGGTGGTACAATTTCTATACTTGCGCCGGTAGGAAGTGCGCTGCTTGGTCTTTCCCAAGGTGATGAAATTGAGTGGCCGAAGCCTGGCGGCGGAGTGTTGCAAGTGCACATTGAAGAAGTCACATATCAACCAGAACGATCCGGTGAGTATCTTCGCTAAAGGCTCCTACTCGGAGCCTGGTGTATCCTGTTATTTTAATGGCCGTTAGCCAAATTTAGCAGTAGCCATACTATTTCCTGCGATTCTGTTTTAACCAGTTAATCTGAGACACGGTGGTGTAACTTGGATTATCGGGGGTAGTCAGAAGAAAGAAGCGATAGGTAAGTTTCCTAGCGGTGGCTGGGCACGTATCGATCCATCAAAGCAAGCAAATGAAAATCCTGTCGCCCTTGGATACTATGGTATTGGTGGATATGAGGAATCGAACCCACAGAGATTAAAAAATAAACACGTCAAGGTTTGACATCATTTATAGTTGGCATATTATTAAACCATATGGTTTAATGTTTATTAGATTACGATACGGTTTTTCAGGCGCTGATTGATAAAAACGGCATTAGAGACCAAGTAGCGTAAGCGAATGTTAAAAACCATTAGCAGTGTCGCAGCAGGCTTAACTCATAAAGGAGTGCTAAACAAATATGAATACGCCAATAATAAAAAAAGATATTGTTAACAAGATTATTACTGTGGAACGAGTTTTTGTCGCCCCCAAAAACCGAGTGTGGAAGGCGTGGACAGATAGTGCATGGCTTGATAAATGGTGGGCCCCAAAACCTTGGACTGCTATAACCAAGTCTTTTGACTTTAGCGAGGGTGGGCATTGGCATTATTGTATGTCTGGTCCAGGGGGTGAGAAGATATGGGCGTGGATGGAGTTTGAGTCTATTGAACCAGAAAATAGTTTTACCGCACAAGATGTTTTTTGTGATGACAAGGGTAAACTAAATGAAGAAATGCCTAGAATGCATTGGAAAAATGAATTTAGAGATAATGGTGAGGCTACAACAGTTCTTGTGACGATTACTTTTAATACCATAGATGATATGGAAAAAATTATTGCAATGGGCTTTGAAGCAGGATTTTCACTGGGACTGAGTAATCTTGATGAAGTTTTAGGTGTTCAACCCGGCGGGTCCCGCGGCTTAACATTCGGCGACAAAGGAGAACACGTATTGAATCAGACAGTCATACCGCAGCTGCGGATAACGAATGCGGCAGCTAGCCTGTCGTTTTACGTCGACGGTTTGGGCTTCGTTGTTGATTGGAAGCATCAGTTCGAGCCGGGATTCCCTCTATTTGTGCAATTAACCAGAAAAGATCAGACTATTTTTCTTACGGAGCATACTGGGGACTGTCAGGTAGGTGGTGCCATCTACTTCGTGGTTCCGGATGTTGAAGATTGCTATCATGAATTCACTAATCGTGGCATCACCACTATTGAATCGCCCCATGACACTCCGTGGGAATCTCGAGAAATGGTGGTAACAGACCCGGACGGTAATCGTTTGCGATTCGCAACGTATGTTGCTGCCTAACAATCCATTCAAGATGAAGTCTTATTATTAAGCAATCATATAACCAATTAATTTTAAAATATTATGTCAACTGTCAGTATCTATCTAAATTTCAATCGCACTACCGAAGAAGCCTTTAACTTTTATAAATCAGTTTTTGGGACAGAATTTATGGGCAATATTGCTCGTATGGGTGATGTTCCATCACAAGATGGAGCGCCACCACTAGCCGAAGCTGATAAAAATTTGGTGATGCATGTGGCCTTACCAATCTTGGGTGGCTTTTTGCTAATGGGAACAGATGCTTCAGAGTCAATGGGCTTTAAGCTAGTTCAAGGTAATAATGTTTATATCAGTTTACTACCGGATACACGAGCAGAGACCGACAAACTTTTTGCTCTTCTTTCAGAAGATGGAAAAATCGGAATGCCACTGCAAGAAATGTTTTGGGGTGATTACTACGGCTCTTTAACTGATAAATTCGGCGTGCAGTGGATGTTCAATTGTAGTGAGAAGAAGTAAAAATAAACAAACAGGAAACTTAAATTAGGTGAGGCCAAACTTTGCGTATTTTGTGTGTTTAAGCAATGACAACACAAAATTGAACGGGAAGCAGCTGTTAAGAGCCAGCGTAATCAGTATAAGAACGAAGGATGGACGAGTTCACTTGAAAAACTCTCGACTAGCTTAAGGGAGAAAACTTAATAAATAATAAAATATAAATTATATGCGAAGACTTGTTACCTCAATATTCATGAGCTTAGACGGCTATATAGCGGGCCCAAAAGACGAAATGGATTGTTCACTAAAAATTTCAACGACGAAATAGGTGAAGAATTGCTTAGTCAGCGTGCACAACAGGACACGGTGCTGTTGGGAGAAACAACATATAAATTCTTTGCTGATATCTGGCCGGAAGAACCTAATACAGATCCTTTCGCAAAACACATTAACCAAGTCAAGAAAATTGTCTTTTCAAAAACCCTCACATTTGCACCTTGGGGACAATACAAAGCTGCGGATATCATCAACGGTAACACCTTGGAAGAAATTAACAAATTAAAAAAAGAGCCTGGCAAAGACATTGTCATCATAGGTAGCGCCAATCTGATTCAAAACCTCGCAGCCCTTGATTTAATAGACGAATATCAGATCATGCTTGAGCCCATTATTCTTGGAGGCGGCAAGCCATTGTTTTTGAATTATAAGGATCCTGTAGATTTACAGCTATCAAAATCCAGGGCATTTACCAATGGTGCTGTCGCGCTTTATTATCAGCCAATAAAAAATACATGAATTATGCGTTTCCTGACACTTAGTATCCATTACTCCAAGCCTGAACATACAGAAGAGCTTTTTGAAGCTATAAAGAAAGTGGCTGATGTCGCTCGTGATCTTGAAGGAATTGTTGCAACTGGTGCGCATCTTAAGAAAGGGTGGTTGTTTTGATGCTCTGGGAATCTCCAGAGCCGCCAATAAAAGCAAACAGGTGCTGAAACACTCATCATGCAATCAGCATTGACACAATAGAGCGACAGGTACCTAAGAATTTCCTGAATCTCGTTCGCTTTGTCTAATAATGATGAAGATGTGTGCGCACAAAGGATAGGTAGAACAATCTCGATGAGATTCACTTGTATATTACGTCATCTATCTTATATAACTGGCTATTTTTAACTATATGGTTGAATATTCACTAAATTACGATATGGTTTTTCAAGCACTAGCTGATAAAACACGGCGCGACATTGTGTGCCGCACACTAGGCTCCGACTGTACTATTTCAGAACTCTCAGAGAGCTATCACATGAGTTTTGCGGCAGTTGCCAAGCACGTTAACGTGCTTGCACGTGCACATCTTGTGCACAAAGCGCGGCATGGGAGAGAGCAAATTGTGCAAGCAAATGTTAAAACCATAAGCAGTGTCGCAGCAGTACTTGTCACATATGAAAACATGTGGGTAGCGCGATTTAATCGCCTCGACGAATTGTTGCAAGAGTAGCACCCAATAATGTGAACTACCGCATGCTAACATACCAATCAAACAGGACTCCAGATTAGCAAAATATTCGCCATCTCGCTTCGGCAACCACTTATGCAGAACGGTCTTACCGTGCATATCCACTCCATGAATCTGAAACACTTCTTTAGCCAAATCAATGCCTATCGATGTAATCTTCATACCGTACGCTCCTTCCTATTTAGTGGGCTTTATTGCGCCACTAATTTGATATTTTGATGCGTTTAGGATAGTGGTGGCGCTCAGCTGCATGATCAGCTTTTGGCAGCTCGCATGCGCGATTAATTGGCTGGCTTAGAGACTATTCACGATCTCTGAAAAAAATACTTAAGCTGGATTTCTAATATCTGTATTTTGATCGCCTTAAAATTTATTTAAGCCCAGAAACAAAACTATCGTACTGCGGCAATATGTCACATGTTTAAAATCCTTCATCGCAAGGATAATAGTTTGCATTATTAATCGCCGGGTTAATTTTTCCTTACTATCATTCATAGTTTTTTGATTATCAAAACATTTTCATGAAAACGCCTTCAACCACGACTATCAGTACGGCAGTAATTGATGCATATTACCGCGAGCATCATAGTTGGTTGGTTAATTGGTTAAGGAAAAAAGTAGGTTGTCCACATCAGGCTTCCGATCTTTCCCATGACACTTTCGTACGATTGCTTTCACTGCAGCAATTGCCCCATCTGCTTGAGCCTCGAGCCTATCTGCTGGTTACTGCTAATCGACTGATGATTAATTTGAACCGAAAACATAAAGTCGAGCAAGAAACCCTACGCTGTTTGTTCACCCTAACATTTGAGCAAACCTGCCAAGATGTAGCCTATGTTTTCGCTGTACGCCAGTTGCTAGAACGGACTCTACTCATGCTTATTGAAGAACTTGATGAACGATCACGACAAGCCTTTGTGATGGCGCGTATTGACGGAATGACTTATGCCGAGATTGCTCGGGTCATGAAAGTATCTGAAAGCCGGGTTAAACAACATCTCGTCAAGGCCCTTGCTTACTGTCATCAGCGCCTATATCAATTTAAAGCAGAGATGTATGTCTAAAGTAGATGGAACGAACAGCACGTCTCTGAGTGAACAAGCCGCTGAATGGGTCATTCTTTTATCTGACGGTGAAATCAGCCATGAGCTGCGCACTGATTTTGAAACCTGGCTAGCACAAGATTCGCGTCACAGGGAAGCGTACGAGCAGGTTGATCATCTTTGGCAAAGCTTAACTCCCCAGAAACGTCAATCGCGAAAAGGCATCAAGCTCGTTTTAAGTATTGTTCTACTTCTGTGCGGTCTTCATGGGCTTCCACTTTCTGAATGGTTAGCAGATGAGCACACCAGTATTGGTGAAATCCGTCGCATTGCTCTGACAGATGGCAGTCATATCACGCTCGATAGCAACAGCGCGGCAGATATTGCATTCGATACGCAACAACGACGTATCATCCTGCGCCGAGGCCGTCTGCTAGCGGAAGTGGCACCGGATTTCTCCCTCAGTCAGCGGCCTTTCATAGTAGAAACCCGCGATGGCACCGCTCAGGCATTAGGAACGATCTATACCGTTGAACAATCAGACTATGACAGCATCGTCAACGTCATCGAGTCGCGGGTTGACATCGCAAGCCACGCCCGGCCACATCAGCCGATTACCTTGCAGGCCGGACAAAGCATACGCCTAGATAGAAGGCAGCTTTATCAGCCTGAAACTACCTCCACCTCTGCCACCAGCTGGACGCAAACCAGGCTGATTTATCAAGATGCCTCACTGGATCAGATCATCAGCGATCTTGCGCGCTACCAAATGGGTGTGATTAAAATCAATGAACAAGCAGGTCAACTCCGATTCACGGGAGTTTTACCCGCTGACGATGCGGAAGCAGCATTGATTATTCTAAAAGACGCATTACCGATTCACATCAAACAGTATGGCAGATGGCTGGTCTGGATTGATTTGCAAAAGTAAATTACAAATAGGCTTCGGCTATAATTCTTAAGTTTCCAGAACAAAATCCCTTTCTAACCAAATAACTGTTCTCTCTTTCTGACATCCATCTCCCCGCAGTCGACTGCGGGGAGATGGTATTTTTTGCTTCTCGAAACCATCTACCGAAAAAAATTTTATAAAAGCTACCCGAATTGTCGGCTCGCTTGTCATGGGTAATAGAAATATTAATTTCTATTCAATAATAGGAAATCCCATGGCACTAAAAAATAAAATAGCTTCAATATATAGCAATAGCACCGTTTTCCTAAAACCTGTTCTATTCATATGTTTGGTTGTATCAGTAAATGCTTCGTACGGGCAATCAGAAAACGAGCAAGCCATTGAAATCAATATTGCCCCACAACCACTCGGTCAAGCGATCACGCAACTTGCCACGCAGACGGGTTTGTTGATCGGGATGGATGCCAGTCTGATTGCAGACAAACAAGCTGCTGCATTAAAAGGGCGATATACTCCGGCTCAAGCAATAGTGCGACTCCTAAGCGGCAGTGGACTTATAGCAGTTGAAACTGCATCCGGCCGCTACATCGTGGAATTGGCACCAGCGGACCCGCAGAGCAAAAATAATCCAGACCGGGTACGGTTACCTGAGATCACAGTGACCAGTTTATTGGATAGTAATTCACCCTACAATACGAGTTATCTCCGCTCCAAAGCCACCGCTGCAACTAAAACAAACACGCCGGTCATAGAGATACCCGTATCAATTCAGGTGGTACCCAGAGCAGTATTGGACGACCAAAAATCGCTCACGCTAAAAGATGCTTTGCAAAATGTCAGTGGGGTGCAAGCAACACCTACACTTGGCAATGACACAGGATTTAATATCCGCGGATTCAGAAACGATAGTAATTACCGGAATGGATTGATTGCCAATGGAGGGAATGCCAATTTTCCGACAGCCTTTGACACCGCCAATCTGCAATCCATCGAGGTACTCAAGGGGCCAGCTTCGATTCTTTTTGGACGTATAGAGCCGGGAGGGATGGTCAATATCACGACTAAACGACCGCTCGCTATACCTTACTACTCATTGGAGCAACAGTCCGGATCTTACGATCTTTATCGTACGCAGTGGGATGCAACCGGGCCTGTCACCAAGGATGGCTCTTTACTTTACCGTTTCAATGGTTCTTACCTAAATAGCGAATCCTTCCGCGAGGCCATTTTTAGGGATCGCATCATGGTGAGTGGCAGTTTGACTTGGCGTCCTACTCAAGCAACCGAATTGACATTGGAAGTGGAAGGGATCCATCAGAAAGGGCAGGTAGATTTTGGTATACCGGTCATAGGCAGCCGACCAGCGCAAATACCGATCAGTCGAACCTTTGGTGATCGCAATGATCCAGTTGATACGGATGCCAAAGTTCATGTGGGAACCGAATTTACGCATCGGTTTAATTCCAACTGGCTCGTCCGGAATCGTTTTCTGATGACGGATATAGATCAGAATCAGACATTCTTCAACCCCGCACCGGCTTTTGGGGATGCATTGCGCGACAACCGCTTTCTTGATCGCAATATCTTCCGTCAACGGCACCATCTGCAGTCATATGCGACTAATCTGGATTTGAACGGAAATTTCGGTCTTGGATCGACCCTTCACGAGGTATTGCTCGGTTTCGATTATCTACACTCTCAAACCAATTACTTCATGGCCGGAGAATTCAGCACTCCCGCTCCCGCGCTGACAGTTGATATTTTCAATCCGATGATCACGGCTACCGATCCCTCAATAATCAGGCAAACGCTGCAGGAGAACAATCGTTACAACGCCTTCCAGGATGAATGGGCCGGGGTGTATTTTCAGGATAGGATCACGCTTTGGAATAAACTGCATATACTTGCTGGTGGACGGTATGACTGGGTATCTGCGGGTCGTAGCTTCAGTCCGGCTTCATTCTCGGAGGCTGAGAAAAATGTCCTAAGACGCAAGGATGAAGCCTTCAATCCAAGAGTCGGAATACTCTACCAATTGCTAACGCAAGTCAGTTTGTTTAGCAACTGGACAACTTCTTTCGCTGCCAATAACGGAGTGTCAGCAACCGGTGCTAGTTTTGATCCGCAAATAGGCGAGCAATTTGAAGCAGGAATCAAGACCGCGCTTTTTAAGGAACGGTTAATCACAACTTTGGCCTTTTATTACTTAACCAGGGAAAACATTCTAACCCGAGATCTGAGTGCGCCGGATCCGCTTGACAGTATTGCGGTTGGCAAGCAACGGAGCAAAGGGATCGAACTGGATATTTCCGGACAAGTCACGGAGGAATTGAGTGTAATCGGCAGTTATGCCTACACCGATGCTGAGATCATCCGCGATAACTCGGGCTTTCAGGGCCATCGTTTACCGCAAGCTCCCAAACATGCGGGTAGTGCATGGCTACGCTATATCGTGAAAAAAATCCATCCACTCAATGGCTTTAGTTTTGGGATAGGCGTATTCGCCGTTGCTGAGCGGGAGGGAGATATTCAGAACACATTTAAATTACCAGGCTATGCCCGTCTGGATGCATTTGCCGCCTACAGCACGAAGTTGGGTGCAACGCGTCTTACAACGCAAATCAATGCTCGGAACGTCCTTGATGAACGATATTACGAATCAAACGATCCAGCTTCTAACATCGGGCCTCGACTGGGTGTCTATCCAGGCGCTCCTGTAACCGTTCTGGGTTCATTGCGTCTCGAATACTAAATTCACACAGTGATCTATCAGTTTGTAACCCATGCGCCTACTTCGATGACACAACCTACGCCAGAAGTATAGGCAGTATAAATCAAGACATAGGGTTGTATGTTCTGCGCAACTAACCTGACAGGTGCCTCAAGAAATAAAAAAACATGTCCGGTTTAGGTTGTTTAAAGATAGTAGATATATATCAAGAAATTCTAGTACAGGAGAAGCAATGACACGCCAGTTTTGGGTTCAAATCCACCGTTGGGCAGGACTGAGTATGGCTGCATTTCTGATTATCGTGGCAGTAACAGGGAGTTTGCTGGCATTTTATCCTGAACTGGAACGCTTGATCAATCCTCAGCTCTATCCCAAGCAGGTTTTGGAAAACAAATTGGATATAGCTACGCTCGCGGAATTAGCACAACAACGGGTTCCATACGGCCAGGTAAACGCGGTTTTAATGGAAGCCAATGAGGAATCTACCGTGATTAGCATGAATGCTCGGCCAGATAGCAGCGGTCAATTGAGCGAACTTGGATTTGATCAACTGCTGGTTGATCCTTATACCGGAGAAGAGTTAGGCAAGCGTCAGTTTGGTGCGATTTCCGAAGGCATGATCAACTTCATGCCCTTTATTTACAAAATGCACTACAACCTAGCACTGGGCAATTTTGGTATGTGGATCCTTGGTACTTGCGCATTGATCTGGACGCTCGATTGTTTTATCGGCTTTTATCTGACATTGCCCCAAAGGCGTAAACCACCTTCCCCCCTGACCTCTCTCCCAGTAGGAGCGGAAAATAAAAACATCTGGCTGCGTTGGCAGCCAGCCTGGAAAATCCGCTGGAAATCGAGTCGATACAAACTCAATTTCGATCTACACCGTGCCAGCGGCTTGTGGCTTTGGCTGGTTTTACTCATCTTTGCCTGGTCTAGCGTGTATATGAATTTATGGGACACGGTATATACCTGGACGACCCGTACTGTATTCGATTACAAAGCGCCTTGGACCGAGTTTCCCAAACTTAATAAAGTATTGGAAGAACCCAAAGTAGGTTGGCGTCAGGCGCAAATGATTGGCGAGCAGCTAATGGCCGAACAGGAAAAGGCTCATGACTTCACTGTCGAACGGGTTGTTGCATTAATACTGGATCGTGAGCGTGGTATCTATCATTATGTCGCCCGGAGTTCACGCGACATTCAGGACAGACGGGGCGGCACACGTGTGTTTTTTGATGCTGACACAGGTGAGTTCAAGCTGGTTTTATTGCCGAGCGGTCAATACAACGGCAATACTGTGACCAGCTGGCTTTATGCCTTGCATATGGCGAATATTTTTGGACTATCGTATCGTATTTTCGTATGCGCGCTAGGTCTCGTCATCGCGATGCTGTCAGTTACCGGAATTATCATTTGGATGAGGAAACAACAGGCACGCGCCGGCAAGCGCTCTTCGTGAAATGAATGAAGCTCCGCCCTCTCACATATCTCACTTACAAAGCGACTACGAGAGTTGTTGAAAAAGTCGAGTTATATTTGTATGCGATTTGGGACAATTGTTTGATACGTGCAGGGCGATAATCGGAAGATATGCGCCTCCTAGCCCAGCCGCCGGAAAGAGGGAAACACGGGAGTCAAAAATAGTCTTGATGAAACTATCTCAATTTAGTACCGCTTCAACGAGTTTCGATAATGAAAATTGCCAAAGAATCCATAAATTTCGTGAGCAATTAGTTAAGTTTCTAATAGAAAATGGACTGCCCCGATTGAAGCAGCACAACACTACTATAAGGGTAACCTAAAGAATGGGTTATGTTGACAAGAGAGATGAACTTGCTACAGTAGGCAAGCATCAGAAGCCGCTACTGAGATATTTGTTGGGTGGACGTTGTGCCAGAAGGCAAAATTACTTATTTCCCAATAACGGTAAAATGCAAAAATAACGAGACGGTTATTTTCTCAGGGATTTTATGACCTACGTGTAAAGTTCGAGATACAGAGATGATGAAGGCAATATCCGCTCCGCGGTTATAACCTGACATCAACCCAATACTTTTATAAAGCTAGACAAAACTTGAAGGAGCCAATATGAGCAGCTACGCGACGCCGAACCTTCCCTCCCGGTGCTTTGACGTAACGTCACGCTTTTACACTCGTCTTGGCTTTGTCGAGACGTGGCGTGATGACGATTGGATGATCCTTGAATGGGAGGGCATCGTACTGGAGTTCTTTTCTCACCATGAGCTTGATCCCTTGACGAGTTGGTTCAGCTGCTGCTTAAGGCTGGATGATATTGATGCGTTTTACGCACTTTGTAAGACTGCAGGACTCTCTGAGAAAAATGACGGTCACCCACGGCTCCATTCGCCGACAATCGAAGCTTGGGGTGGCAAAATTGGGGCGTTAATTGATCCCGACGGTAGCCTTTTGCGACTAATACAGAACTAATTGTTTCGATTGACTCGTCTCTCAACCCCTAAACGTAGGAATCTAACTTTTTCCGGATTCTTCTCGGAAGAACCGCAAGATATGTGCTGTAATACAGCGCTCTCTTGGCAAGGAAGACGCCGCGCTCTTCCGCTGCACCCCTCTCGGTTTAGCACTCCCGAAATTTATCCATTCATCCCATTAAAATGTATCGCTGTTTTGACCACTCGCAGAAGAAGCTTTTCTGCTCTTCAATTCTTCCATGAACAATGAGAATTCCATGCTCCTCTGAACCTCATCGACAATTTCAATGATATCAATCACTTGCTGATTGGATACCGTGAATATAACAACGTAATGCAAAGCCATTAACAAAACAGTACACTAGTTATTCTCAATCCATTGTTTTCACTTTAATTTTATTATCTTTAATGAATCTACACTTAGATCACCTTTGTTTACTTTATAACGCAACTCAACCATGCCAGAACCCATCTGATGAACAGACATCAGGCACAGAACTGGGCTTAGCACTCTTCGAGGGAAAAGCGGTTTACCCTTGCCGAGAGTAGCCGAACCAACTTGGATGATAAGTTCGTCCAGTAAGCCAGCATCATAGAACTGGCCCACGAGATCTCCGCCGCCAACTATCCAGATGTTTTTGGTACCAGCAGCAACTCGCATTTCAGTGTGGACGTGTTGCACATCTCCAGTGACGAATCGGATGTTCGCACCTTCGATTATTGGAAGCTTGCGACTAGAGAATATCCAGGCTGGCTGAACATACGGCCACGTTGAACCAGTCTCAGCGGCAATCTTTTCTGCGTTGCGCACCATCCATTCGTAAGTCGCTGATCCCATTGCCAACGCGCCCACATCTAAAATGAACTTTGGATAGCTTGAGTCATTCAGGTCGCCAAGTGGAAACAACCAATCAAGTGAATCATTCTCAGTAGCAATGAAACCGTCGAGACTTGTTGCCGTGAAGTACTGAGTTTTCATTCTTGTATGCAGTTCCTAAATAGATTTCGTGCGCCTAACGCCTGAGTTAAGCCGACGTGCGTAGCGGAAGCCTCAAACACATGACAAGCTTCACCTGCCATTTGTTTGGTGTAGCGAAGCGGGGTTCGGCTTGAATGAATTGTTAGCGTGGATCTTCACCGCAGGATCTTCTCCAGCGCTTTTCCTTTCGCAAGCTCGTCAACTAGCTTATCCAAATATCGTATCTTCTGCATTAGCGGATCTTCGATCTCCTCCACGCGCACACCACAAACTACGCCTTTGATGAGCAAAGTTTTTGGATTAATAGCGAGAGCTTTAGCAAAGAATGTTTCGAAGTCGCTGTGTTGTTCGATCTGCTCTTTCAAGCCTGTCTGATTGTAGCCAGTCAACCAGCAGATGATTTGGTCCACGTCATCTTTCGAGCGATTCTTATTCTCCGCCTTTTGAACATACAGCGGATATATCTTAGAAAAGGCTGTACTGAAAATCCGATGCTTAGACATTCTCATTTCTCCAATGGCTCGAGGATTCGTGTGTAGCCTTCAAGGCGCTAACGTCTGAGTCAGGCGGAGAAGTTCAGCTGCCAGGACACACCAAACCGATCATTGACCCAACCGAACCACTGACTGAAGCCATAGTTGCCCAATGGCATCAGGATTTGGCCACCATCTGAGAGAATGCCAAATACGCGTTCTAACTCCTCTATTGAATCAAACTCCACGAAAGTAGAACTCGAAGGCGTGAACGTGAAGCCATGCATGATCGGACTGTCGGAGCACATGAACTCGCGGCCACAAAGTGTGAACACTGCGACTTTGATAGAACCAGCCGGACCAGCCTCACCTTGAGCATAACGCTCGACTCGTACCATGCGGGAATCAGGAAGCGTAGCGAAGTACAGATCCAGTGCGGTTTGCGCACTGCTGTTTTGGAACATGAGGAATGGTCTGACCGTTGTCATCAGGCACCTCGACTGAAAATAAAATCGCATGATAACCGCGACTCCGGTTGAGCGCAATGTTAGGTCAATGTTGGAATCGTCCCTATGAATTTGTTCATTGATCTGCCTCAGGAGACCATTCCATGCTTGGAAAAAACATTGCAGCTAGATTGACATATTGACGATGGCTTCAACTACTTCGTCACTTAAATCTCCGTGCCTGATACCACATGGTATAGGAAATCTAATGGAGTTTTCTTGAAGATTTCTGATTACTGATCAAACTGCTAATCAGAAATATTGCCAATACTCAATCAAATAAATTTTTACATTATTTTTACGCTTTATCCCTTCAATTCAACTTCATTTTTACACACGATTGTTCATACTGCACAAGTAGATAACTTTTTGAGAAAGTAAATGGATATTAATGATTGTCTTTGTTTTGTCATTTTGTCGGTAGTTGACCATAGAGTTGATCGCCAACTACTATCATGAGGAATAAAAGATGAACTGGATTTATTGGCTAACCGGTATTCTTGCTGTCTTATTGTTCATATATCTGCTCTACGCATTATTCAACGCTGAGGATGTGGCATGAATACCTCATCTTGGATACAAATCGGTTTATTTCTTATTGCCCTCTTTGCAGTTGCCTGGCCTTTAGGCTGCTATCTCGCCAGCATATTTGATGAGCAGCTAACACGCCGCTTCATTTGGCTGGATAAATTTGAGTATGGATTCTGTCGTTTAATTGGCACTAATCCAGCAGAAGATATGCCATGGCAGCGTTATGCAACAGCTATCGTGCTATTCAATGTTATAGGCGTGGTTGTTGTGTATGGCTTACAACGTTTTCAGAGTGAATTGCCTCTGAATCCTCAATCACTCGGCGATGTTTCTTCAGACTCGGCTTTCAATACAGCAATATCATTTGTCACCAATACTAACTGGCAAGGTTATGGCGGCGAATCGACGATGAGTTATCTGACACAGATGCTCGCATTGGCAGTACAGAATTTTGCATCAGCAGCAACCGGAATTGCAGTAGTTATCGCATTGATTCGTGGCTTTACGCGAAGGAATGCTGCTGGTATCGGCAATGCCTGGCTCGACTTATCACGTGCAATATTCTATGTGCTATTACCATTAGCTTATGTGTTTGCATTAATTCTAGTAAACCAAGGAGTTATTCAGAATTTCAATGCTTATCAAGATGTCAAGCTGATAGAGCCGCTTGAATATGCCGTACCGAAAAACAATCTTGATGGTCAGCCGTTGCAAGATGACCATGGAAACGTGATTACGGAAACAATCAAAACAGATAAACAGAAAATTGCGATGGGGCCTGTCGCATCGCAGGAAGCAATTAAATTGATCGGTACCAACGGTGGCGGTTTTTTCAATGCAAACTCAGCGCACCCTTTTGAGAACCCAACACCGCTCACTAATTTCCTGGAGATGATCAGTATCTTCCTGATTCCGGCCGCACTGTGCTTTGCTTTTGGTCAAATGGTCGGGGATCAGCGGCAAGGATGGACGATTCTCGCTGCGATGACCACGCTATTCATTGCGCTGGCAGCTGTTGCGCTGTGGTCTGAATCCCACTCGAATCCACTTATCACCCAACTGGGTGTGGATGGCTCAATGGGCAATCTTGAAGGTAAGGAAATCCGGTTTGGCATCATTTCTTCCGCATTATTTGCGACAGTCACAACAGCAGCTTCTTGTGGAGCTGTCAATGCAATGCATGATAGTTTTCTGCCATTAGGCGGTTTAATTCCGATGGGATTGATGATGCTGGGTGAAGTTGTATTTGGTGGTGTTGGTGCGGGATTATATGGAATGCTCATATTCGCCATACTCGCCGTTTTTTTATCGGGATTGATGATCGGACGCACACCGGAATATTTAGGTAAGAAGATCGGCGTATTCGAGATGAAAATGGTGTCGATAGCGATCCTAGTTGTACCATTGCTGGTGCTCGGCGGTACCGCAATCGCCGTTGTTACTGAGGTAGGCAAGGCAAGCATAGCCAATCCGGGCACACATGGACTCTCCGAAGTGCTGTATGCATTCACTTCGGCTGGAAACAACAATGGATCTGCGTTTGCAGGACTTTCTGCTAATACATCTTTTTACAACATTCTGCTTGCTATCGCGATGTGGTTTGGGCGATTCGGTGTCATCATTCCCGTACTAGCCATTGCCGGAAAATTAGCAGCAAAACCAAAACTTACTGTAACGAGCGGAACATTACCCACACATGGGCCATTATTCGTCGTATTGCTCATCAGCACAGTAATCCTTATCGGGGCGCTTAACTATATCCCAGCACTAGCACTTGGCCCCATCGCCGAACACTTGCAATTGTTTACTCGCTAACGGGTAGGAGCACTTATTATGAAGAAAACACGCCCCCTTCCATTATTCGACCCGGTATTGATTAAACCGGCGCTCATTAATGCGTTCAAGAAACTTACCCCACAAGCGCAATGGCGTAATCCGGTGATGTTTATAGTCTGGGTTGGTAGTGTCCTCACGACGATATTGGGTATTGATGCCCTCGTTGGCCATGGCGAAGCACCAGCGGGATTTATTTTTACAATAGCTGCATGGCTATGGTTTACCGTTTTATTCGCCAATTTTGCGGAAGCACTCGCTGAGGGTCGAGGCAAAGCTCAGGCAGCAGCCTTGCGCGGTGCGCGGAAGAATATTATTGCAAAGAAATTAGCTGAACCTAAGCACGATGCAAAAATTACGGCTATCGACTCCATATCGCTACGAAAAGGCGATATCGTGCTCATTGAAGCAGGCGATTTCATTCCGGCTGATGGAGAGGTCATTGAGGGCGTTGCTTCTGTTGATGAATCCGCCATCACCGGCGAATCTGCACCTGTTATCCGCGAATCGGGTGGCGATTTCTCAGCAGTTACTGGCGGTACGCGCATCCTATCGGATTGGCTGGTAATTCGCGTGACAGCCAATCCAGGAGAGGCATTCCTGGATCGCATGATTGCAATGGTAGAAAACGCCAAACGTAAGAAAACGCCAAATGAGATAGCGCTAACTATTTTGCTCATTACGCTCACACTGATATTTTTATTCGTATGCGTAACGCTATTACCGTTTTCAATCTATAGTATTAAGTCAGCAGGATCGGGTTCCCCCGTATCCATTACCGTTTTAGTTGCACTCCTGGTTTGTCTTATTCCGACGACAATCGGCGGCTTGCTGTCAGCGATTGGTGTAGCTGGAATGAGCAGAATGATGCAAGTGAACGTGATTGCTACTTCTGGGCGTGCCGTTGAAGCCGCTGGCGATGTGGATGTATTGCTGCTCGACAAGACGGGAACAATCACGCTGGGTAATCGACAAGCATCCGCTTTCTTACCAGCAACCAATGTTCAGATTAAAGAATTAGCTGATGCCGCGCAACTCGCATCGCTGGCCGATGAGACACCAGAGGGCCGATCCATCGTAGTACTTGCAAAACAAGATTTTGGGTTGCGCGGTCGTGAATTGCATAATGCAATATTCGTTCCTTTTACTGCGCAAACACGCATGTCCGGCGTAGACTTTGGTGATCGCAAGATCAGAAAAGGCGCAGCAGATACAATTCGTGCCTATATCGAAAACCTAGGGGGTACTTTCCCTGGCAGTATCGAAGTGCTAGTTGATCAAGTATCACGTCGTGGCAGCACTCCTTTAGTCGTGGCCGATGGCGCTCGCGTACTCGGTGTAATTGAACTCAAGGATATCGTTAAAGGTGGTATTAGAGAGCGCTTTAGCGAATTGCGAAAAATGGGCATCAAAACAGTGATGATCACGGGTGACAATCGCTTAACTGCCGCTGCGATTGCCGCTGAATCTGGTGTTGACGATTTTCTCGCTGAAGCCAAACCCGAAGACAAGCTGAAGTTGATTCGGGAATATCAGGCACAAGGGCGGCTGGTTGCTATGACCGGTGATGGCACCAATGATGCGCCTGCTCTCGCGCAGGCTGATGTCGCTGTTGCCATGAACTCCGGCACCCAGGCAGCAAAAGAAGCAGGGAATATGGTTGATCTAGATTCTAATCCAACTAAACTGATCGAAATCGTTGAAACCGGAAAGCAAATGTTAATGACACGTGGAGCATTGACAACTTTCTCAGTCGCAAACGATGTCGCCAAGTACTTCGCAATCATTCCCGCAGCATTTGCCACCACGTATCCACAATTAAAGATGCTCGATATCATGCATCTACACACGCCTGCATCGGCGATTCTTGCGGCGGTGATCTTCAATGCAGTCATTATTGTGTTTCTAATCCCATTGGCGCTTAAAGGTGTGAAATATCAGGCATTGGGTGCTGCTTCGCTATTACGAAAAAATTTACTGATTTATGGTCTGGGTGGTTTGCTCGTTCCATTTGTCGGCATCAAACTAATTGATGTCATGTTAGGTTTTTTAGGCCTCGTTTAGCCACAAATCAGGAGTTATGATGAAAAATCTGATTCGCCCAGCCATTACGCTATTTATTTTAATATCACTCGTCACTGGCTTACTCTATCCACTTGCAGTTACCGGTATTGCGCAAATCGCTTTCCCCGAGCAAGCCGCTGGCAGTTTGCTTAAGCGAGGTGATGAAATTATCGGTTCCACTCTTATTGGGCAAAGCTTTTCTGGGTCTACTTACTTTTGGAGTCGGCCTTCTGCAACTTCTCCCATGCCATACAACGCGTCAAATTCAGGTGGTTCAAATCTGGGGCCAACCAATCCGGCATTGATAGAGGCGGTCAATGAGCGTATTAAAAATCTGCGTGCAAATCACCCAGAAAAAGAGGAAAAAATCCCGACCGATCTCGTGACTGCGTCAGCAAGTGGCCTGGATTCCCATATTTCACCCGCTGCAGCGTATTACCAAGTCGAACGCGTTGCAGCAGCTCGCAACACCGATACGGCGATAGTCAAATCACTGGTTGATCGATCGATTGAAACGCCACAGTGGGGTCTATTGGGCGATTCGCGTGTCAATGTCCTACGCCTTAACTTAGCCCTGGATGCATTGGAAAAATAATGAATGAAGAGCGCCCTGATCCCGATCAATTGCTAGCGGAAATAAAAAGAGAAGAAATTGCTGCACAGCGAGGTAAATTAAAAATCTTCATCGGTGCTTGTGCCGGAGTGGGTAAAACATACGCTATGCTCAATGCTGCGCAGCAACGGATAGCTGAGGGAATCGATGTTGTTATCGGAGTGGTTGAGACTCATGGGCGAAGTGAAACCATTAAGCTTTTGGAAAAATTCCCGGAAGTATTGCCATTACGCAAAATTAATTACCGGGGAAAATCACTTGCCGAGTTAGATATTGATACTGCATTACAACGGACGCCGCAGTTAATCATCGTCGATGAACTGGCACACACTAACATCGAGGGCTCAAGGCATGTGAAACGCTGGCAGGATGTTGATGAGCTATTAGTGAATGGAATCAATGTTTATACCACACTGAACGTTCAACACCTTGAGAGTTTGAATGATGTGGTTGGCGGTATTACCGGCATCCGCATCTGGGAAACAATTCCAGATCGCTTTTTTGATAGCGCCGATGAGGTGACATTAGTTGATCTGCCACCGGACGAATTATTGGAACGGCTCAAAGAAGGCAAAGTTTATATACCTGAGCAAGTTGAGCATGCGGCCAAAAATTTCTTTCGTAAAGGCAATCTGATTGCATTGCGCGAACTCGCTTTGAGGCGCACGGCTGATCGTGTTGATTTACAGATGCGCGCCTATCGTGCCGATCATGCAATCGCTAATGTTTGGCAGGCACGTGAACGTATTATTGCCTGTATCGGGCCCGGCTCGATTGGTGACAAACTGGTGCGCAGCGCCGCTCGCTTGGCGAATGAACTGAAAGCCGACTGGCTAGCAGTATATGTTGAAACACCAGCACTTCAACGTTTATCTAAGGCTGATCGGCAACGCATTCTTGATCACCTCAAGCTCGCTGAAGAACTCGGTGCAGAAACAGCTACGCTCGCTGGCAGTGATTTAATTGCCACATTGATTGCTTATTCACAAAGCCGAAATGCCAATAAACTTGTCGTCGGCCATCCTACAGATCTGCCGTGGTATCAACAATGGCATCCGCGTTTTATCGATACACTTGCTCGATTCTCCCCTGATATTGATATCTATGTCGTAGGTAACGATAAACCCTCTCAGATTAGGAGCCGGGTAATTAACATGGGCACAATGAAATGGTGGAACTATGCTTGGGCCACAGCCGCTTGCGGAGTAACGACTATATTGGCTGCAGGATTGTTGCGCATATTTGACTTATCAAATGTTGTCATGTTGCTCTTGTTGACGGTTGTGGGTGTTTCAATCAGATTCGGTCGAGGGGCTGGTGCATGGGCAGCAGCATTGTCAGTCTTATTGTTCGATTTTTTCTTTGTACCTCCGCGATTCTCATTTGTTGTTTCCGATGTGCAGTATTTTTTCACTTTCACCCTGATGCTATTGATCGCTCTCATCATCGGACAGCTTGCGGCAAAACTGCGATTTGAAGCAACCACTGCCAATATACGCGAACGACGTGCGCAAGCATTAGCAGCTCTTTCCAAAGAGTTGTCCGGTGCATTAACCGTTGAGCAAGTAGTCGAGATTGCAAATCGGCATGTAAGCGGAACATTTAATTCATCAGTGGCGGTATTTCTTCCCAGTAGCCAAGAAAAAATCAAAGTAGCTGGTACCTCATCTTCTCAACCGATAGCTGATACTGCTGTTGCGCAATGGGTCTACGATCACCAATTGCCCGCTGGCTTTGGTACACAGACGCTGTCTGCAGCTGTTTCTCACTACTTGCCCTTGAAAGCCCCAATGCGTACTCGCGGAGTACTCGTTTTGGAAGCAAAAAATTTACTTTTCCTAGATGAACCGGAGGAAAAGCGCTTACTTGATACCTTCGCAGCACAAATTGCATTGGCCTTGGAACGAGTTCACTATGTCGAGGTCGCGCAGGATGCCTTAGTTTTAATGGAAGGAGAACGGCTGCGTAATTCACTGCTTTCAGCGATCTCACATGATTTGCGTACTCCACTGACTGCTTTGGTAGGATTGGCCAGTACACTTACCGATAGCAATTTACCAGAAAACTCCCAAAAGGAACTTGCCATTGCTATCCAGAACGAAGCACAGCAAATGTCTGATCTGGTCACCAATCTGCTCGATATGGCACGATTACAAACTGGTGGCGTGAAGCTGAAAAAGGATTGGCAGTCGATAGAGGAAATCGTCGGCAGCGCATGCATGCAACTGCATCGCGTGCTTGCCACACATAAACTGGTTATCTCAATTCCTCCCAACTTGCCCCTATGTGAGTGTGATCCGATTTTAATCCAACGAGTCATTGTCAATTTATTGAGCAACGCCGCCAAGTTTACATCCGCTGGCAGCATAATCACAATTTCTGCGGCTGCTGAAAATAATGAAATGGCTATTGTGATCGAAGATAACGGGCCTGGCTTGCCTCGCGGCCAAGAAACCAGGCTATTCGATAAATTCACGCGCGGGGAAACCGAATCGAACAAGCCGGGTGTTGGTCTGGGGCTGGCGCTCTGTAAAGCGATCATAGAAGCTCACGACGGAAAAATTTTCGCAGAAAATTGCATCGATAGTGGAGCCCGTTTCACGATAAAACTACCATTGGGTATTGCTCCAATGCCGGAAGAACTTCTGTGAAAGCGCCTCGCATTTTGATTATCGAAGATGAAAATCAGATTCGTCGGTTCGTACGTATAGCTCTGGAAGCAGAAAATTTTGATGTCATCGAAGCGGATAGCGGTACGCGGGGTTTAATTGAAGCCTCCACTAGGCAACCTGATCTTGTCATTGTTGATCTTGGTTTACCTGATCTCGAAGGAAAAGAAGTCATTCGGCAAATTCGTGGTTGGTCGGAAATGCCTATTGTCGTGTTGTCTGCCCGCGATCGCGAAGAGGAAAAAGTTGCCGCTCTTGACATAGGAGCTGATGATTATTTGACCAAACCTTTCGGCATGCCGGAACTAATCGCACGAATCCGAGCCCATTTACGACGACGTCAATCGAATGAAAATCAGGGTGATCCTATAGTGCACTTTGGCGACGTAATTGTTGACCTTGCAGCTCATGCAGTAACCCGTTCCGGTGTTGATGTCCATCTCACACCGATTGAATACCGATTACTACTTTCTCTCATCAATGTGCGTGGACGTGTAGTGACACATAACCAGCTCATGCTCGCGGTGTGGGGGCCAAATTACTCAGAACGCTCACATTATCTACGTGTCTATATGGGGCACTTGCGACAAAAATTAGAGCATAATCCGGCTCAACCTGAATTTCTGCTTACTGAACTCGGGGTAGGTTATCGGTTAGTATAAGACAATAGTCTCCGAACCATTTTCAGCTTAATTCAATTGCCTATTATTAACTATAGAGCCCCAATCAATAATGGTTTGAAAGTCCCATCGATTCTCCCGCGATGATACTCGAGTTAGATTTTCTCAACTTTTTATAAACTAGATCCATGATGACCAATACCACTTCAGATCATACTGTCCGTAATTTTCGCGAGGTGCTTTTCTGGCCGGTGCAAATGATGCCGCTTGCGGGTGCCAGAAACGCACAACCTCACTGGGAATTGTTGGCACAGGGCGGCAAAGACAACCCATGGCGCAGGCTGGAGGACAGATTTCAAGCGGATGGGCTTGATTTTGATGAACGGCACTACAAGGAATTCGTTACCTTCTTGCCCTATGTTCAGCGCTTTATCTATGGCGAAACCCGCAGTCGTATGTCCGATAATGCGTCCGATCTACCCGGCGGTTCGGCAATCAAAATATTCCGAAGATGTGGGGTTTCCGCCTTGCGACTGATTCTGCGCGAGGGCGAAGAACCCATCACGCTGAATGTAGAGCATATCGAACTCTGGTTTTTCGATGACATCAGCGTAGCTTTTCTCAAGGTGGAATTATCCGCCACCGATCTACCGTTCACCTGGGTATGCGACTTGCTGTACCGTTTTGGCCGCGCCTACCCTACAGGCTGGGATGAAAACGGCCATGGCAAGCATAATGTCCACCGAGCTGAGTGGCTGTCAGCAGATGGTGCAGTTCTCGCCGTGTCAGATTCAGATAACCACAAAAAATTTCTCTCCTACACCCGAGAGCGTCGTTCACCAGGTATTTCAGAACACTGGGATTTTCTCCTGCGCCCCTTGGTGCTGGATCCATCGAAGGAAACCGGCATCCTGCGCTACCGCCAGATCGAATACCACCGAATGCCATTGATGGCCTTCCTGGCAGTGGACAATCCGCGCGGCATAGATCGGGAAAACTGGTTGCACCTCGGCCTGGTCGCCACCCTTCCTCCCGATGAGGCGTTGCCAACGTATGATCCAGACGTGGCCGAGTTCGAGTCACGCTACTGCTATGACCGCTTTTGGACCGACACCGAGACAGGCCCCAACACACGTTTCCTCTGCACCGGTCGCGCCTTCCTGGTCGTTGGAGATGCGCATGACGATTATTTCCATGATAAGGCACGTGGCATCCTGGCCCAGTTCCGTCACCAGTATGTTTTGTTGTTTTTGATTACACATTTCCATCGTGCTTCGCTATTGGTATTTTCCAACCGCATAGCAGATGCGGTGCATGACCTGGATATTCGCGAACCGCAATCTATAAATCGTTTCCGGCGCAGGATTTACGCCGGTTTCGAAGCTTTCTTGCGCTTCACCCATCGTTACTGGTATCACGAGCTTTCCGAAAGATCCCACGTACAGTCGCTCTACCGCTTGTGCAGCAAACATCTGAGCAATGATTCCCTGTACCAGGAGGTGAAAGAAGATCTGCGGGACATGAGCCAGTATCTCGACAGCAACACGCAGCGCCAGCAATCCACCACAATCGTCCGCCTCACCGTGGTGACCACGTTCAGCATGATCGGGACAGTGGCTACTGGCCTGCTCGGCATGAATCTCATTGCTGAGGCCGACGCACCCATCTCCACTCGCCTGACTTATTTCTTAGTCACCACGCTGATTACGGCACTACTTATGTTGTTGGCCATTCTCAAGTCAAAGCAGCTCTCGAGTGTAATGGACACACTGGCTGATGACCAGAAAAGCTTGCGCACCCGCCTGGCCGGACTGGGCAAGGCATGGCAGCGCAACCCTCCCAAGCCTTGAATGATCAATGTTCTGCTACCTTTAGGCGTCATCTGCTTATTACTACTTTAAGAAACTCGGAGAAAGTTGATTCGCGGATTCCACGGACCGCTTCGGTGGAATTGCCCGACATACTTGCCGATATTGTACTAAGGTTATTTTCTTAATAATGTTTCCATACTGTTTCCATTTTTTTCTTCTCTGTGTCTCACAAGTAACACCGCAGGTTATGGGTCTTCCGTGAGCCATGATGTGGCGGATATGATTGACTTGGTGCTCTGTTCCACATATTGGGCAGTAATGTAAATAAGAATCCTTGCTGCCTCTCCTGTTCACGCCCGAAGAGATACTCTCGATCTTCGCTGCATGCGCGGTGGAAAGAATAGCGGACAATACTTCGTCATATCGAGTGTCATCGGACGTAACTTCCAATCGCATATGATCTTCACGCTGGGCAATGCGAGTCCCACAGTACCAGTCACCGAGTTCAGCGATACATGTGCAATGTGGCACCTGAGCAATTACCAATTTATTTGCACCCGCGATAAAAACCATTTTACGTATTGCCGGCATATCCGATGCACCTATTACGATTGTGATGCGTTTCATGCTATTACTCCTTCTCTAACAATTTCACGAAAACACAAAACAAATGTTAGAAGAGACAGCATAAAAACGTTGTAAATTACTAGCTACTGCCTGCAAAGAATTCGTATATAAATAGTCGGTTCTGAGAAATGTCTCAGACTCACATGAATACTGTGTTTTAGGCAATAATCCAACCTTTTAAACCCCTGAAGATATAATATCGGCATTAAAGCCTGAAGAAAATTAAAGGAACTCCAGATGGCGACTGACGATTTTTTCGTCCCTGGCTCGATAAAATACAATAAAAAAAGAACCTTCTATTTTCGGATTACATATCTATTTATTGTTGATCTAGGAAAAATCAGATCAATGATTCTTTTTACTCCGCCATTTATATAGCGGTATTGCTTCCTTTCTACATTTCCGCTGCTAACATTTAGACCTCAGAAATTTTGAAGTAGCAAAAGCCGCGACCATTCCTTCAATCGAAGTGTCCATCCAACGCACTGGGCGTATATAAAATCCGCGACAAATTTTACGGATTTTTTATAGTTACACGTTATCTATTTACAGCATTTTTATATTTTTCACTCTATATTCAATTACTTGAATAACTAATTAGCCTCCAAAGGAATATTCGATGGAAGCTTAGAAGATAGAGATGAAAAGTATTGTGTTGGTTGCTTGTCTGCTGACAAGCGCAAGTGCTTTCCCGCAAGATAGCAACAAAATTATAATTAATGCCCCCTCTTCTCCATTAACCTTTGGAGCCTATGCTGAAACTTATTATAGCTACGATTTCAATAATCTAATAGATAACACCAAGCCTTCGTTTATCTATAGCTTCAACAAAAATAACGAAGTTTCGGTAAATTTGGCTTCTATAAAGGGGTCATACACAACCGACAGCATCAGGGCCAATCTTGCTTTGGCAGTAGGTACTTACATGAATGCCAATTATGCGGCTGAGCCCGGTATATTAGGAAATCTCTACGAAGGCAATGCTGGAATAAAGTTACCTGGAGGAAATAACCTGTGGCTGGATGTCGGTGTCTTCCCTTCGCATATCGGCTTTGAAAGTGCGGTGGGAAAAGACAATTGGACTTTAACTCGAAGCTTGGTAGCTGAGAACACGCCATATTTTGAATCCGGTGCCAAAATCAGTTACACCTCTGACAATGACAAATGGTTTTTAAGTGCACTAGTTCTGAATGGTTGGCAGCACATCAAACCAGTGGATGGAAATACTATTCCTGCATTCGGGACCCAGATTACTTATAAGCCTTCTCCAAGAGTAACCTTGAATAGCAGCACTTTTCTCGGCAGTGACAAGACTGACAGTGCGAGGCAAATGCGCTATTTTCATAATTTCTACGCTATTTTTAAATTGAATGATACGCTCTCCACCACTATCGGTTTTGATATTGGCATCGAGCAAAGGACCAAAGACTCCTCAAATATGAATACTTGGTTCAATCCTACAATGATTTTGAGATATACACCCACAATAAAAACTGCTGTTGCAATCAGGGCGGAATATTACGATGACAAACACGGTGTGATCATCGCTTCAGATACTTCCAACGGGTTTAAGACATGGGGTGTCTCCGCCAATTTTGATTACAACATCACCAGCAATTTACTGTGGAGAATTGAAGCAAGAACGTTGCGGAGTAAAGGCGATATTTTCATTGCAAAAGATGGTTTCGCAAGTGACGCCAATACGTTTATTACTACATCATTAGCCGCCAGCTTCTGAAGAAATTGTCTACAGACTTGGGAATAAAACTCCAGTTGAGCATTTGCAAACCAATAATGGATTAGCAATTGCCATAATGCTCCCCACTATAACAAATCTATCCGATGACGAATTAATCATTACGAAAAGCCTTAAACGCAAAGAAACAATCGCTCGGAATTAGGCTAATGGCCTCAATATGTTTATATCCTGGACCGATTCGACTTACCTGATCGTTTCGCGATGGAGTGTTCTTTCTTCAATTGAATCAGATCCCAAAGATTCCCGTAAAGATCCTCGAACACCGCGACCACCCCATAGCCCTCTTCCTTGGGTGGCCTGATGAACGTGATGCCTCTGGCGATCATGCGATAGTAGTCCCTCCAGAAATCGTCGGTATTAAGGAACAGGAAGACTCGTCCGCCCGCTTGATTCCCGATGAACGGCAATTGCTCCGGCTTGGATGCCCTGGCGAGCAATAAAGTGGTTCCCGCGGAGCCAGGCGGCGAGACGACTACCCAGCGCTTGTCCTGTTCCGGCAGGTAAGTATCCTCGACAAGAACGAAATCTGTAAGAAATCTCAGAGTTGTTTACAGAGAAGTTGATTGAAATAAGCGTTGAGTATTTCATAAGGGGTTGCATTATTCAAACTCTTATGAGGCTTAACGGTATTGTAGAAGTTAATGAAACGGAGAAGCTGAATGCGTCGATCGGCGCAGTCTTTAAAGTGAATCTTGCTGTGCCACATATCCATCAGTGTGCGGATAACCCGCTCAGCTTTACCGTTGGTCTGCGGACGATTGACACGAGTAAACTTCTGACC
>NZ_QPHG01000023.1:0-45797 GCF_040240425.1 Nitrosomonas sp.
CCGTTCAGGTGAACATGTTGATGGGTATGGCCAACCTGTACCTGCTGCGCAGGCAGTTGATGACGGCTTGAGGGAAAAGTCCGTCCATCATACCCCGGCGGCGGATGATGACGCACAAACAGGGGAAATCCGGCTACAAAACACCACTGAAAAATGAATTGCCGGGAATTCGTGTTCAAAAAACTGGCGGGATTACCGGAAAATCTGAAAATCACTAATTGTTCAGCGCTTCCTTAAGTGACTACACGATAAGTATCGGCAAAAGTGCTGGCTTGGCTAGCAGAAAATTCCGCCTCTTTTAATTCATTTTGATTTGGAATTTCTTTAACCAGATTTGCGTATGCTGCTAATGCTAATTCTGCTTGTTTGAAATAATCAGTATGATGACTCATAGTCACTCCCCTCATTCCTTGATAAAAATTTGCATATTCAGGTCGGTTATATCCGCTTTCACAGGGCATCTGAACGATGATCCGTGCCAAGGCCCTGGAATGTCTCCGCCATGCCTTGAATAACTCGACGATTCACCAATCAATTTATTATCAGACTTCCGATAAACCGCATAATGGTTCCGCCACATCGATGGATTTCCCTTAATAAGAAATTGTTGAGATGATTCGTAGTAATACTCATGATTCGGTTTTACCATTTGCTTGGATGGAATATATATAGAACCATCCTTCTCAAATCTCTCGACCGGCAACTTGACCGTTTCATACACCTTGATTCCACCATCTATCGCACACAGCCGTTTAACTTCCCTATCCAGTCTGTCCTTTTCAGTAAAAAAAGTGGCATATACGATCAATGATGCTAACAAAAACAAAACGATTCTTTTCATATAGCAGGCCTCTATTGGCATAGGTAATAACCATCACAAAATCCCGCTCTTACAGCAGCAAGTTACAATCAAAGCAGAATTTAACGGGTATTGTTTATTGATTCTTCATTCCAGGTTTGGAATTTTCGACACAGCGACACACAAAAAGAATTTTCTTTTGCAAGTTGATCTGGGGTTCACAGAATGACACGGAACACATCAACATGCGGATTCCAGGGTTTCACTATTGGATGCTCCAATGACATCCTTGGTCGAACCGAAAGCATCGATGAGTTTATTGAGCTGTTCCTGATTCAGATTCGGCACCAGTTGGGAATAAACCGAATAGGTAGCTAAAGCATCGGTTAATACCTGCTGACTGTGGTTCCGTGCGCCGGGAGGATTGCTTATGTCCGGAGCCATTTGGTCTTCAATGATGATGTCAATCGGGGAAGCGGCGTCGAAACCCAGGCCTGAAATTGGACTGATACCGGTTGCCGCTTCGATATTGCTGATTTTGGATTGATCAATATGCTTCGGCAAAATTTATCCAACCCTGCACGGTATTTATGGAAGATCCTAGAAAACCACCTAGTCCTGGTGTGTTGTAGAGATAAGCATGTGAAACATTACTGGCGAAATCAGGATCGTTAACAAGACCTGTTGCCAAAAAGCCACCCATGCTATGCCCGGTGACAGTGAATGTCGGAGAAAGTGTGCCGTTTCCCAGCCATTCAGTAACTTTGGCTTTAAGGCTATTAAATTGGGGATGCAGTTGTGCACTGCCAAACAGCATGATATCAAAAACTCCGGTTGCAAAATCTCTGATATCAGTAAGCTCGGTACCTCGGACTGCAAGAAAGGTATCACTGGTAATCTTATCGGTAAATACTGTTGCTGAGAGACTGGTGGCATCGGTGTATTGGACGACTATACGGTATTTGAGGATGAAAGCATCAGCCTGTGTTTCAGAAAATTCTGCGGCTACTAATTCCTGCCGAGTTGGCTCATTCGTAGCAAAATTTCCATATACTGCTAAAGCTAATTCTGCCTATTTATAATATTCGGTTTGTTGACTCACAATTCTCTCCTCATTCCTTGATAAATATTTGTTCTTTCATATCCACATCTGTTTTTTGAGGACAGATAAACGCTGGCATATGCCAAGGCCCTGGTATGCCACCGCCACGTCTCATATAAACCGTGCTTTCGCCAAGTAATTTATTGTCAGATTTGCGATACATCAAAGTGCGTAATTGCAGCAACTCTGGATTTCCCTTGGTTAGATAACTTGTAGAGCCTTTGTAGAAATACTCATCTTCCGGTTTGGCCAACCATTCGGCTGGAATTTGTATCTGCCCATACTGATCAAATCTCTCCGCCGGCAATTTCACCGTCTCATACACCTTGATCCCACCATCGATTGCACAAAACCGCCTTACTTCTCTATCCAGCCCGGCCTTCTTCGTAAAAGAACGGCGTAAACTATCATTGAAACGAGCAAAAGCAAGCTGATTCTTATCATGTGGAAGGCTTCAATTGATGTACGGCAAGTGCTACCGCACCCTTCCTCATCCTTATGCAGTAAGTCACCAATGACGCAGGGAGTGCCAGTCATTTCTCAATAAATCCTCACTCCGGCAGGGTTTATTTGGTAAAAATAAGTAATAAAGATCTAATCATCCACAACACCCTGCCCCGGAAATAGCACATCGGTAAACCCGAATTGCCGGAAATCTTTGATGCGCATCGGGTAGAGAATCCCTTGCAGATGATCGCATTCATGCTGCACCACGCGCGCGTGAAAACCGCTGACGCTGCGGTCAATTGCGGTGCCGTATTGATCCACGCCGTGATAGCGCAAACGCGAGTAGCGTGGCACCATGCCGCGCATACCGGGTACGCTGAGGCAGCCTTCCCAATCGTCTTCCTTGTCGTCGGATAGTGGTATGAGCTGCGGGTTGATCAGAACCGTGAAAGGTACTTCTTCCGCGCGCGGGTAGCGGGGATTCTGGTCAAAACCGAAAATCACCACCTGTAAGCTCACGCCAATTTGCGGCGCAGCTAAGCCTGCACCATTGAGGTAAGCCATGGTGTCTTGCATATCCTGAATTAATTCGTGCAATTCGGCAGTATCGAATCGTTCGACGGGTTTGGCGGTTTGCAGCAAAACCGGATCGCCCATTTTCAGTACGGATCTAATGGCCATGGCAGTTCACCACATGTTCCAGAATGTTTCTGACACGCACCATCGCTTGTTCCAGCACGGCATAAATTTCCTTCAGCGGTATGGCATTTACATTGGCGCCCCGTCCGGCGGCTTGATTAGCGACCACTGCCAGTGTGGCGTAACTTAGGCCCAACTCCCTGGCCAGCGCCGTTTCCGGCATGCCGGTCATGCCGACGATATCGGCGCCGTCTCGTTCCAGCCGATTGATTTCCGCGGCGGTTTCAAGTCGCGGCCCTTGCGTTGCGGCATAGACACCGCCATCGAAAATGGCTTCATAAGCATTGCTGGCTGCTTGCAGCAGTAATGCGCGTGTTTGCTGACTGTATGGCTGGGTAAAATCAATATGTGTCACCGGTTGATCCTTTCCTTCAAAAAAAGTGAAATTGCGTCCATAGGTATAATCGATAATCTGATTGGGCACCACCAACTTGCCTGGCGTCAGATCGGCACGAATGCCGCCGACCGACGCCACGGAAATCACATGCGCCGGTTTCAGGGAATGCAGCGCCCATAAATTCGCCCGGTAATTGATCGCATGCGGCGGTATCGTGTGGCCGTGGCCATGCCGTGCCAGAAAAACGATGTCCTCGCCGTGCAGCTTACCGAATGTCAGCGGCCCGGAAGGTTCGCCATACGGGGTACGTATGATTTGCCGGTGGGATATTTCAAGACAGGATAATTGCGTCAATCCGCTGCCGCCTATAATTGCAAGCATCATTTCCCCCGTTTCAGTCTTTTACTGCGTAAATCGCGGGCAAATTCCGCCACGCGCCTTGAATATCCATGCCAAAACCGAACACATACCGGTCCGGCACCGTCAATCCAACAAAATCGGCTTTGATCGGTTTGGTTTTGCCCGTTTCTTTCTCGGTAAACACCGCACTGTAAAACGCTTTTGCGCCATTCTCCAGCACTTTGGCGCGGATAGCGGCCAGTGTAATACCTTCGTCGAGAATATCGTCCAGCACCAGAATGACGCGATCCTTGACGCTTTCCCTGGGCTCCACCCGCCAGTGAATCTCTCCGCCCTGCATTTTCTTGTCGTAACGCGTCAGATGGGCATAATCGAAATCCAGCGGAAACCGCAATTGCGGCAGCAATTGTCCGGTGAATATCACCGCTCCGCCCAGCAAGCACAAAACCAGCGGCTGCTGATGCGACAACACGCGCGTGATATCCGTCGCCATGCGCTGCACCGTTTGCGTAACGGTTTGCTCGGAATGAATTAATTCCGCCGTATTAAGAATTTGCTCCAGTTGCTGGTAAGTTTGCATGAAAGATTTAGGGTTATGGTTTGAATAAAATCGCGTTTTTTACAAGATATTATAGCGCCGGACTGAAAGCTTCAAATACTTCCCATGCAATCCATGCAGGTAAAAAATTCTTACACGGAAAAATTTTTTATGATTAAATGAAAGCACTTCATTGAAAGGAGTAACTCACCATGAATAAATTTATCGTTGAATGCATTGGCACCTTCTTCCTGCTGCTCACCATAGGCTTGACGGTAATACCGGGCAGCGCCGGTGTCATTGCGCCTCTCGCCATCGGTTCCGTGTTAATGGTTCTGGTTTACGCCGGCGGACATATTTCCGGCGCGCACTATAATCCGGCTGTCACTTTGGCGGTGCTTATCCGCGGAAGATGCACCATGGCTGACGTGCCGGTGTACCTTACCGCGCAAATTCTGGGCGCGGTAGCAGGCGCACTGACTGCACAATTCCTGGTGGGCTCAGGCACTACCGCCGGAACCATCGATGTGACCAAGTCGCTGATTGCCGAATTTTTGTTCACGTTTGCATTGGCGTACGTCGTGCTCAATGTCGCCACGGCAAAAGGAACCAGCGGCAACTCCTTTTACGGTTTAGCCATCGGCTTCGTGGTCATGACAGGCGCATTCTCCGTGGGCGGAATTTCCGGTGGCGCGTTTAACCCAGCTGTTGCCATTGCCGCACCGTTGATGGGTTTAATGGATTGGAGCAATATCTGGATTCATATTTCTGCTGACTTTGCCGGTGGCGCATTGGCAGCCGTTATTTTTAATATACTCAACCCCGAGGATAAATAATATGCAAATATTCACAACAAAATACCTAGCGATCGGAATTACCGTTTTACTGGCAAGTCTTATTTTTTCGCAACGCAATGCTGATGCTTCCGATTACCCGGTCTTTCGGGATGGAAAGCTGATCATTCCTCGTGTTGATACCGATGCGCAGCCGGGCAACTTTCAGAATGCGGAGTTACAGTTTGAAAGTTCCACCAACAGCTGGAAACTGAATAAGTTTGTCGAAACTAAAATTATTCCCGGTCCTGCAACCTATGATGAAAAGGTTGAAGCCATCGTTGTAGATTCATCACCGGTCCAGGTTTTTCTCAAAATCACCGGGCAATTTTCAAATGGTTGCGGGTATTTTCAGCAAATCAATCAGGTACTCAAGGACAATACTTTTGAAATTATTCTTCACGTCGGGCCTAATCCATTCCCTGAAGGGATAGCATGCACAGCAGCGCTTGTGCCGTACGAGAAAATCATTCCCCTCGAGGTCTACGGACTTCCGGCCGGAACTTATGGGTATAGTGTCAATGGCATCCCTGCCGGAACATTCACGTTAACCAAAGATAACACGCTGTAGATCAAATAATAGAATGGCAGCTTTGTTGCCATTCTATTCCCGTGGCAGCAGCGATGGATTATTTCAGCAACGCCTCCAATCCTTCTTGATCAAGAATGGTAATTCCGATACTCACCGCTTTGTCGTACTTACTGCCGGGATCGGTGCCGACGACGACATAATCGGTTTTTTTGGAAACGCTGCCGCTGACTTTGCCGCCCAACGCCTCGATTTTTTCCTTGGCTTCTTCACGGCTCATCGTCGGCAAAGTGCCCGTCAACACAAATATTTTGCCGCTTAATGGCGCGGCCAAGCCGTTTTGCGCGGATTTACCTTCGTGCTCATCCCAATGCACGCCGCAGGCGCGCAGCTGTTTTATCACTTCACGGTTATGCGACTCGGCAAAAAAATCCACAATACTTTGCGCCACCACCGGACCGATATCCGGGATTTGCTGCAAGTGCTCGCTAATTTGCTGCAAGCGCTCGCTATCCACTTCGATCAATGGGTCCAGACTGCCCAAATGCGCCGCCAGATCTTTCGCCGTCGCTTCGCCGACATTGCGGATGCCGAGTGCATAGATAAATCTGGCCAGTGTGGTGTGTTTGCTTTTCTCAATCGCTCGCAGAATATTCCCGGCTGATTTCTCCGCCATGCGTTCCAGACCGGCCAATGCTGCCAATCCCAATTTATACAGATCCGCCGGTGTGCGGATAATGGCGTTATCAACCATCTGATCGACCAGCTTGTCCCCTAATCCTTCGATATCCAGCGCACGTCGCGATGCGAAATGCAAGATCGCCTGTTTGCGTTGTGCCGGACAGAATAAACCGCCGGTGCAGCGCGCGACCGCCTCGTCCGGGAGCCGCACGGCTTTCGCGCCGCATACCGGGCAATGCCCGGGCATGACAAACATCCGCGCATCCGCTGGGCGTTTTTCCGCCACCACCGCCACCACTTCTGGAATCACATCACCGGCACGGCGCACGATGACGGTATCGCCGATGCGCACGTCCTTGCGTTCGATCTCATCGGCGTTGTGCAAGGTCGCGTTGGTCACGGTCACACCGCCGACAAACACCGGTTGCAGACGCGCAACCGGTGTTAAAGCACCAGTTCTGCCGACTTGCACATCGATATCGAGCAATTGCGTGATGGCTTCCTGCGCCGGAAATTTGTGCGCGATGGCGAAGCGCGGCGCACGTGACACAAAACCGAGTTTTTCTTGGAATGCCAGCGAATTGACTTTATACACGACGCCATCGATGGCATACGGCAAAGCATCGCGTTTAGCGCCAATCGCGCGATAGTAATCCAGCAACCCGGTTAAACCCGTCACCACCCGGCATTCCTGCGTGACCGGAAAATGCAACATGGAGAGATATTGCAGCATCCGGTAATGCGTATCCCGCGGCAAATCCGCGTCGTCGCATTGCCCGATGCCATACGCGAAAAAAGCAAGACGCCGGGTCGCGGTAATGCCGGGATCGAGTTGACGCAACGAACCCGCCGCCGCATTGCGCGGATTGGCGAATTCCTTTTCACCTTTGGCCAATTGCTGCTGATTCAACCGCTGAAAATCTTTTTGCAACATCAATACTTCACCGCGCACTTCCAGCAAAGCCGGTGGATGAGCCAGCGGCAACCGCAGAGGAATCGACCGGATCGTTCTCAGGTTGAGCGTAATATCTTCACCGGTATAACCATCGCCGCGCGTTGCACCGGTTTTGAAGTCACCATGTTCATAGCGCAAACTGACCGCCAGTCCGTCGAATTTCGGCTCCGCGGTATATTCCACACTATCAACGGACAAACCATCGCGCACACGCCGGTCGAAAGCCTCGACTTCACTATCGTCAAACGCATTGCTCAATGACAACATCGGAACAGTGTGTGTGATTTGCGCGAAGGCTTTGAGCGGTGCAGCACCCACCCGCTGTGTTGGCGAACCGGCGGTAATCAGTTGCGGGAAATCCTGCTCGATTTGCTGCAATTCACGCAGCAATCGATCGTATTCCACATCGGGAATGGATGGATTATCGAGCACATAATAACGGTAATTATGCGACTCGATCTCGGCTCGCAGCGCCTGCGCACGATGGCTTATTTCACGAATGTTCTCTTCCATAGCGGAAGTATAACGAATAGCGGTAAGACACGGTTTCAGTAATTGGTAAAAAATCCTTTATACTGCACACTCCATCGAAAAATTCCTTTACGAAATCCCAATGTCTCAAGAAACGACACGCGACATGAGCAACAATAAATTAAAAATCCGTATTCAAATTCAGCAACCGCCACAAGCCATCGAAGAGATTTATCCCGAACCGGAAGTCACTTACGAAGAAACGCTGGATTGGAACAAAATCGCCATCGCAGCAGCATTGCTGTTAGCCATTCTCGTTTTGGCCGGTTATTTGCTTTTTTCCAGCGGCGGCACTGAGAAAGCCGCCGATGAGACGATTGTATCCGGCCACACCGCCGTTGCAGTTTCCGGACAGGCCGTTTCCCCGGAAAAAACCGAGGCGGCCCCCGCCACAACCGGCAATACCACCGGAACGCAACCGGGTGAATCGATCAGCGTGCAGAAACCCCTGGTGAAACCAGCCGAGTCCGGCACAAAGCACGCTGCCGCTAAACCAGTTCCAATACCCGCAAAAAAACCGCAGCGGATCGCATCCGCTAACGCCGGAAAAACGACGCCGAAAACGGCTGTACAAGCAAAACCGCAGCAACCATCCGATCATGCCGAAGTTGTCCGCGCGCAATTGAGTCATGCGATAGACGCACGTGAACCGGTCGATTCGATTGACACCGTGCAACTGCAACCGGGTGAATCCAAACCGATTCATTTTTACCTGCATTTAAAAAATATGCGGGGAAAGAAAATCCGTATTGACTGGTATTACAATGACAAACTGGATTCAAAATTAAACTTGCAGGTGCACAACAACAATTGGCGCACGCATGCCAGCAAGCAATTGGATCAACGGCGGCTGGGAGAATGGCGCGTTGAATTAGCCGATGAATCCGGAAACCTATTGGCAAGCCGGAGCTTTACCGTCACCCAACAGTAAAACTGTGCTCACATCCTACCGTATGCACTAAAGGATTTACCCATGAAATATTGCAGTTATTGCAGTGCCACCGTTGAGTTGATCATCCCCGAAGGCGATTCCCTGCTGCGCTATGTGTGCACGACGTGCAAGGTGATTCACTATCAGAACCCCAAGATGGTGGTCGGGTGCATTCCGGAATGGGAAGATAAAATCTTATTGTGCCGCCGCGCCATTGAACCGCGTTTAGGCTGGTGGACCTTGCCAGCCGGTTTTATGGAAAATAATGAAACGCTGGAACAAGCCGCCGCGCGCGAAACACTGGAAGAAGCCAATGCACGGGTGGAAATCGGCGACTTGTACGCCGTTTACAGTCTGCCGCATATCAGTCAGGTCTATATCTTATTCCGCGCGCGATTGCTCGATCTCGATTTCAAGCCTGGCATTGAAAGCCTGGACGTCAAACTGGTCTCCGAGCATGAAATTCCTTGGGAAGAGATGGCATTCCGCGTCATCCATGATCCCTTAAAACAATATTTTAAGGAGCGCAGCCAAGGAAAATTGGGATTTCACATGGGTGTCATCGACAAACCATCCAGCAGCTCCTGAACAAGGTCATTGTTTCTTCGCCCAAAAATTACAAGGTTTTAGATTCCCCGACAGCAAGCTATAATGTTTATTTTTTGCAGACTCCAGACTCTTATGAAGCATTTATTCGTTCTATTGCTAGTATGCCTCGCCGTCTCGTCAGTACCTGCCCAATCACAAGATATCTCCATCGCAGCCAAAGCTTATTTACTGTCAGATTTCCAAACCGGCCAGGTGCTGGCCGGTCAAAATGCGGATGAACGTATCGAACCCGCATCGTTAACAAAACTCATGACCGCATATGTGGTGTTTTCCGCCATCAAACAAAAGCAGATTGCCTTGGATCAACCGGTTCCGGTATCCGAAAGCGCCTGGCGTATGATCGGTTCGCGCATGTTTATCGAACCCAACAAACAAGTCACCGTGGAAGAATTGATCCGCGGCATGATTGTGCAATCCGGCAACGATGCTTGTATCGCATTGGCGGAAGCGGTTGCAGGCTCGGAAGCCAGCTTCGCCAATCTGATGAATAAAGAAGCGGGCCGATTGGGTATGAAAAACACGCATTTTACCAATTCGACCGGTTTGCCCGATCCGGAGCACTACACCACGGCGCATGATCTGACACTGCTGGCAACGGCCATCATCCGCGATTTTCCCGAATTTTATCCGCACTATTCACAAAAGGAATATACCTACAACAACATTACGCAGCCGAACAGAAACCGGTTGTTATGGATTGATCCGCATGTGGATGGCATGAAAACCGGATGGACTAAAACCGCCGGTTATTGCCTGATCACTTCCGCGATCCGCGACAAGCGGCGGCTCATATCGGTGGTGATCGGCGCGAAATCAGCCAATGCGCGCAGCATCGAAAGCCAGCGCCTGCTCAATTACGGCTTCCAGTTTTACGACACGCTGCATCTATACAAAAAGAACGATTCACTGACCACCATCCATTTGTGGAAAGGCACGCAAAACGAGCTGAAAGCCGGATTCGACCGGGATGTTTATTTCACCCTCCCTAAAGGTCAGGGCGATAAACTCAAAGCCACCATGGAATACAAGCAACCGCTGATCGCGCCGGTGCAATTGGGGCAGGAAGTCGGCACGGTAAAATTCACGCTGGATGACAAAACCGTTGAAACCTATCCATTGGTCGCTCTGGAGAAAGTCGATACCGCGAACTTCATCGGCCGTGCTTGGGATAGTGTAAAATTACTCTTTAATTAATCCAGTCTTAACACATCATAGAAGGTTCGCATGATATATCTGAACGGTAAGTTTATGCCCATTGAAGAAGCATGCATCCCCGTGCTGGATCGCGGTTTTATCTTTGGCGATGGCATCTATGAAGTCATCCCGGCTTATTCGCGCAGACCCTTCCGCCTCCCTAAACATCTCAAGCGGCTACAACACAGCCTGGATGGCATCCGCTTGAAAAATCCGTTCAGCAACGACGAATGGAAAAACTTGTTGGAACAAGTCATCGCCAAAAATGAGGGAGAAGATCAATATCTCTACTTGCACATCACGCGCGGCGTCGCCAAACGGGATCATGCGTTTCCGGTCAATGTGCCACCCACTGTTTTCATCATGAGCAACCCGCTGCTACCGCCACCCGCGGAACTGCTGGCCAGCGGTGCTTCGGCCATTACCGCGATCGATAACCGCTGGATACGCTGCGATGTCAAAGCCATCTCATTATTACCGAATGTGCTGCTGCGGCAATTGGCGGTGGATGTGCACGCACTGGAAACCATTCTGATCCGGGATGGCTTCCTCACCGAAGGCGCCGCCAGTAATATCTTCGTCGTTAAAAACGGCATACTGCTGGCTCCGCCGAAAAGTAATCTGATGCTGCCCGGCATTACCTACGATGTGGTGCTTGAATTGGCCGCAGCGAATAAAATACCGCATGAAATCCGTGAAATCACGGAAGCGGAAGTCCATACGGCCGATGAAATTCTGTTGACATCCTCGACCAAAGAAATCATGCCGATCGCGTCGCTGGACAATCAACCGGTAGGACAGGGAAAACCGGGGCCGCTGTTTGCCCGTTTGCACACGCTGTACCAGGACTATAAAGCCACAAATATGCGCGGCCATTCCTGCGGTTGCTCGAATTCATAACCGGTGGCTTGAATTTTCCGATGTCTGAACAGCCGTCACTGATCGAATATCCTTGCGATTTTCCCATCAAGATCATGGGTAAAGCGCAACAGGATTTCACACAGATTGCGCTGGCGATCGTTAAATTTCATGCACCGGATTTTGATACCGCCACTATGTCAGCCAGAACCAGCAAGAATGGAACCTATTTAAGTCTGACGTGCACCATTCGCGCCACTTCCCGAGCACAATTGGATGCCCTGTACCAGGCGCTATCGAGCCATCCCTCAGTTGCTGTGGTATTGTGATCATTCCCGATGCAAAATCTTTCCACATCTGTTTGCACACCGCAGCATTTCATCGTCAAAACCCTGGGATTATCGGATTACCAGACCACCTGGCAGGCCATGAAGGATTTTACGCACAACCGGAACGAACAAACGCACGATGAAATCTGGTTATTGCAGCACCCGCCGGTTTTTACCCAAGGCATTGCAGGCAAACCCGAGCATTTGCTCCACGATCATGGAATTGCGGTAGTCAAAACGGATCGCGGCGGTCAAATCACATACCACGGGCCGGGGCAAATCATCGCTTACCTGCTGCTGGATATCCGCCGCCTGAAACTCGGCGTACGTGAATTGGTCAGATTGATGGAAAGCGCCGTGATCGGCTTACTCCAAGACTATCGCATTAACGCTGCCGGACGCGTTGAAGCCCCCGGCGTTTACGTAGGAAATGCCAAAATCGCTTCGTTGGGACTCAAAATCAGAAAAAACTTCTGCTACCACGGCATTGCGCTGAATGTGGATATGGACTTGACACCGTTCTCGTACATCAATCCCTGCGGTTATCAAGGATTACAAGTCACGCAAACCAAAAACCTGGGTATTCCCGATGGCGCGGACATTTTAAGCACTAAACTAGCCGATCAATTACAAGAAAAACTTCTCACAAAACGATTAACGGAACAACATGACCACTGATACCCGCCAAAAAGGCGCTGATAAAACAGCACGCAACCCCGTCAAAATAGCACCACAATCGCGCGACGAATTATTGCGCAAACCCTCGTGGATTCGCGTACGCTCGTCGAACAGCGAAAATTATTACGAAGTCAAACGCCTGCTGCGCGAACATAAGCTGCATACCGTATGCGAAGAAGCATCCTGCCCGAATATCGGCGAATGCTTCGGTAAAGGCACCGCCACCTTCATGATCCTCGGTGACTTATGTACTCGCCGCTGTCCCTTCTGCGATGTCGCGCATGGCCGCCCAAAACCGCCGGATGCGGATGAGCCGTTGCATCTGGCGCAATCGATCGGTGCCATGAAATTACGCTATGTGGTCATCACCAGCGTGGATCGTGACGACTTACGCGACGGCGGCGCACAGCATTTTGCCGATTGCATCCGTGAAATCCGCACACATTCGCCACATACCAAAATCGAAACCTTGGTACCGGATTTCCGCGGCCGTCTCGAAGTAGCTTTGGAAAAACTCGCCGCCTGCCCGCCGGATGTATTAAATCACAATCTCGAAACCGTACCTCGCTTGTACAAACAATGCCGTCCCGGCGCTGATTATGCAAACTCGCTGAAACTGCTCAAGGACTTCAAAGCACAATTTCCGCACATCCCCACCAAGTCCGGCTTGATGCTCGGATTAGGCGAAACCGACGAAGAAATCATGCAAGTACTACGTAACCTGCGTGAAAACGATGTGGAAATGCTCACTATCGGTCAATATTTGCAACCCAGCATCGGCCATCTGCCGGTCATGCGTTACGTTACGCCTGAAGGTTTCAAAATTTTTGAACAAGCCGCGCTGGAAATGGGTTTCAGCCATGCCGCCTGCGGCCCGATGGTGCGTTCCAGCTATCATGCCGATCAGCAGGCGCACGAATCCGGCCTGCTTTAAACCGGAACATGCTTGCTGCACATTAACTTGCTCATTTGCAGTACAAGTTAACAGAATTGGAAATAGCTTCAATTCATTGCGCTTTTTATCGAATCATTATTCACGATCCTAGCGTAAGCTGAGAAGTATGGATGATAGCCCATGCCTTGGCTCACTCGTGAAAAGGGATTTGTATGGAAAAAAGCGCAATTTTAAGTGCGTTGGCTGCTGAAGTCGAACAAGGAAGATTAATTTTTCCCACTTCGACTCATGCGGCAATCAAAATCAATAAAGCGTTAAATGATCCTGATTGCAATCTTGAGATGGTGATCAAGTTCATTCAATTGGAACCGTTGCTGTCGGCCAAAGTCGTGGCTATAGCCAATTCAGTGGTATTCAACCGGTCGGGGAAAAAAATTACCGATGTGCGTTCTGCGGTGACCTTGATTGGTTTGCGTACCGTACGCAACCTAGCAACAGCTGTCGTGGTGCAGCAACTTACCGGACCGCAAGTGCGGAACGAAATGGTTACGCAATTATGGCAGCATTCCGCCCACGTAGCAGCGCTGGCGCAGGTTATCGCCCGCCGGATCACGAAACAAGATCCGGATACGGCAATGTTCGCAGGAATCATTCACGAAATCAGCTGGTTCTATCTGTTAGCGCGAGAAAAGCATTATCCTGGATTAACCGATGAGAGCATCGCCAGTTCTTGGAACAGTGACGAAGATTTGGAAGACGAGACGGAATTGGAGTGTGAAATTAAAATCGGCACCGCCATTCTCAAAGCCTTATCGGTTCCGGAGCCTGTGATCGACGGCATCGTCTATTTATGGCGCGGTTATTTGACATTTCCTCCTTCCACACTCGGTGATACGCTGTTGTTCGCCGATCAGTTGGCTCCCGTCAAATCCCCGTTTATTCTGCCCTCAAACCAAATGGGTTACAGCATTGCCAATATCGATTTATTAACCGACGAGGAAACATTGAGTGCTGTGCTGAAGGACTCGGAGGCGGAAGTGAGGTCGTTAACGGAAGCGCTGTGTGTATAGAAAACATAAAACAGGCATCCATTGAATTGCTCGTTTAAAACTCCTGCGCGACTCCAACCGTTACCGGTTCAACAATACGATGCAGAAAATTATCATTAAGCATTAATAATTTCATAATCATGCGTGATTTTTACTGTTTGTTTCAGCATGATGGAAGCCGAGCAATACTTTTCCGCAGATAAGTCAATCGCACGTTCAACCGTCTGTGGATTCAAATTGTGTCCAGTGATAATGAAATGCAAGTGGATATGAGTGAATACTTTCGGATCGACCGGGGCGCGTTCGGCTTCGATTTCAACCACACAATCGATGATGTCCTGACGGCTTTTTTTCAGAATCAATACCACGTCGAATGTGGTACAACCGCCCAGCCCCATTAACAGCATTTCCATCGGACGCGGCCCGAGGTTTTGTCCGCCAGCCTCCGGCGCACCATCCATCAACACCGAATGACCGCTGCCGGACTCAGCCTCAAAGCTGACATTCCCTTTCCATTTGATACGAGTTTTCATTGTTCCCTCCATCACTACAAAGCATTCTTGCAAAATATCCGGGCAAACAAAAAGCCGACGTTGTTATGCGTCGGCTTTCCTGAATTCAGAACGACTTACTTCAGGGTCAGAATAAAGTCAGCTAAAGCTTTAGCATTTTCTGGGCTAACATTAGCATTTGGTGGCATTGGGATTGGGCCCCAAACACCGTTACTTCCTTTTAGAATTTTATCGGTCAAATAAGCAGATGCATCGGCTTGATCTGCGTATTTAGCGGCAACATCTTTCAGGCTTGGACCAACCAGTTTGGTATCAACATTGTGACAATTCAAACATCCGCTGTTTTTTGCCAAATCGGCGTTTGCTTGTGCAACACCAGCTAATAAAATGGCAGATGCAGCAACTGCTCCAATTAAAACTTTTTTCATATCTCTTCCTTATTAAAATTATAAAAGGGTTAATATTCTAACCCGAACTTTACAGACTTGCAGCAATTCCTGTAAGTTTGTGATTACCGGTCATGCTGCAAACTCCGATGATACTGCCTTGCTAAGACTTAAGGTTAAATTATTTAGTTCCAGCAGAGCATGAAGAAACCGGATCAGATCGTTCTTCATGTCAGCGCTACCGATTTAATCCGTTATCGCTCCCGCGCTAGCGCTGGAAACCAGTTTCGCATATTTGGCCAATACCCCGCGCGAATAACGCGGTTGCGGTGGTTGCCAGGCTGCACGGCGCTTTGCCAGCACATCATCGGACACATTCAATTGCAGCAGCCGTTGCTCGGCGTCGATGGTGATCGAGTCGCCTTCCTGTACTAACGCAATCGTGCCGCCAACAAACGCTTCCGGTGCAACGTGACCGACCACCATGCCATAGGTACCACCGGAAAAACGTCCATCGGTGATCAAACCGACGGAATCACCCAGCCCTTCACCGATCAGCGCAGCAGTCGGCGACAACATTTCTCGCATGCCAGGACCGCCTTTCGGGCCTTCGTAGCGGATCACCACGACATCGCCCGGTTGAATCTTACGTTCCAGAATCGCTGCCATGCAGGTTTCTTCCGATTCAAATACACGTGCGGGTCCGGTGATTTTCGGATTTTTAATGCCGGAAATTTTTGCCACGCACCCTTCGGTCGATAAATTACCTTTCAAAATCGCCAGATGTCCTTGTGCGTACATTGGATTTTCCCATTGCCGGATCACATTTTGGTCTGCACGTGGGGTATCGGGAATATCCTTCAACACTTCGGCGATCGTTTGTCCGCTGATGGTGATGCAGTCCCCATGCAACAAGCCATGATTCAGCAGCATTTTCATCACTTGCGGCACACCGCCCGCTTGGTGCAAATCCGCCGTAACGTAGCGTCCGGATGGTTTCAAGTCGCACAATACCGGTACTTTGCCGCGCATTCGTTCGAAATCGTCTATGCTCCATTCAACCTCGGCGGCATGCGCAATCGCCAGGAAATGCAGGATGGCATTGGTCGAACCGCCTACCGCCATGATCACGGCAACCGCATTTTCTATGGATTTACGCGTGATGATATCGCGTGGCAGAATTTGCTGTTTGATGGCATTCACCAACGCCTCCGCAGATTGCCCGGCGCTGGCCATTTTTTCGCCGTCTTCGGCAGACATCGTGGAAGAGTAAGGCAAGCTCATGCCCATTGCTTCAAAAGCGGACGACATGGTGTTGGCGGTAAACATACCGCCACACGAACCGGCACCGGGACACGCGTGCCGTTCGATCTGCAATAACTCTTCAGCGTCGATTTTATGCGCGCTGTGCTGCCCTACCGCTTCAAATACGCTGACCACCGTCAGATCCTGATTCTTGTAGTGCCCCGGTTTGATCGTGCCGCCGTAGACAAAAATCGCTGGCACATTCATGCGCGCAATCGCAATCATCGCACCCGGCATATTCTTGTCGCAGCCGCCAATGGCAATGACGCCATCCATGCTCCCCCCCTGCACACAGGTCTCAATCGAGTCGGCAATCACTTCACGCGACACCAGCGAATACTTCATACCTTCGGTACCCATCGAAATGCCGTCCGATACCGTGATGGTGCCGAACATCTGCGGCATCGCTCCGGCTTTCCTCAGTGCCGATTCAGCTTTTAGCGACAGTTCGTTCAAGCCCTTATTGCATGGCGTAATCGTCGAATAACCGTTAGCCACGCCGACAATCGGCTTGTTAAAATCCCCATCACTGAAACCGACCGCGCGCAACATGGCGCGGCTGGGTGCGTGTTGTGCTCCTTGGGTAATAATCTGGCTACGTTTATTGTCTGGCATGCTCGCTCCTGAATGAGATAAAAATACAATTTATGACAAGGCGCACACAAACGCACTTGGTATAATGGCCGCTATTTTACCGTAAATAAGGCCGAAACTATGCTCGTTCATCCGCAAATTGATCCCGTTGCCATCTCCGTGGGGCCACTCTCCATTCACTGGTATGGTTTGATGTATTTGCTCGGTTTCGCGCTCTTCATTCTGCTCGGACGGTATCGCATCAAACACAATCCACATTCGGCTTTCACCTATGAAATGCTCGACGACGCCTTGTTTTACGGCATGCTCGGTGTGATTCTGGGCGGACGCTTGGGACACGTGCTATTCTATCAATTCGGTTACTACCTGGACCACCCGCTGCACATTTTTGCCATTTGGGAAGGCGGCATGTCGTTTCATGGCGGTTTTCTCGGTGTTTTCGTCGCCATGGTATTGCTGGCGCGCAAACACAAATTGTCCTGGCTGACTGTCACGGATTTCGTCATTCCGCTGATTCCGCTGGGATTAGCCGCAGGACGCATCGGCAATTTCATCAATGGCGAACTGTGGGGGCGTCACACCGATGTACCTTGGGGCATGGTTTTCCCTTACGTCGACGAATTCCCCCGCCACCCATCTCAGCTGTATCAATTCGCACTCGAAGGCGTGCTGTTGTTTATCGTCATCTGGATTTACTCATCCAAACCGCGCGCAACCGGCGCAGTCACCGGCATGTTCATGATCGGCTACGGTGTTTTACGCTCGTTTGCCGAATTCTTCCGCGAACCGGAAGATGGCTTCATGGGCATTCTGACACTCGGCATTACCATGGGCCAATGGCTATCGATCCCGATGATTCTCGCAGGCATTGCCGCGCTGATGTGGTCAAGACGGCAATCACCCCATGTTGCGCAAAATAACCAGCGCAAAAACAAAAAACGCTAGAAATTCTTATGAATGGGTTCCTACATCAGTGGTTACTGTCATCTCAAGAGCATTTGTAGGATTATAGCGAACGACGGAAGGAATCAAGATTCGCGGGTTCAACCTGCCGCGCTGTCGATTTACGGGACACAAACAAAAAATAACGAGGAATCTGAATGGAAGGGCATGAAATCATCGGATTCATAGCCGGTTTCGGCACCACTTTCGCCGCCGCCCCGGATTTGTATGCAATGCTCAAGCGGAAAAGCGCTCAAGGCATGAATCCAACCATGGCCGGCATCATGGGCGTGTTCCAGATTGCCTGGCTTTATTACGGCGTTTTGATCGATTCCATGCCGATCATTGTCTGGAACATCATCGCCATCGCGATCAATTCCCTGACGGTCGGCGCATTTTTCCACTTTGCTCGAGCGGAGAATAATGGATGAATCCAACCAATCCCGATGATTACCGTGTAATGTTGAGCTTTCTTCGGCAGCTCATACTACCGCGCTGAATTCAGGTTTTCTGAAAATCAATCAGGTCCGAGCCCCCTTAATTACATTTTTAAACTATTAGTTCCAAAAGCTATGGAATAAGCCATGACAGCCTGCAATGCTACAGCAAATATTTTAATGTTAAGCCCTCTGGGCATTTTCGTAAAGTGACCTTGAGTTACGGGCGGCAATGCACGCCATGTAGCAAATGCTGAATAACAAAAATTCAAACAAAATAGAGCTACAGAGAGGTAGATAAGTCCCTCTGTTGATGCAACCCAAAGTAGTGAATCTGAGTTCCCTGAATTATTAGTCTTATTATTATGTCCAGCTAAAAAAAGTGTTGAACAAATAATATAGTTACGTATTGTATCAAAGAGATTTTTTATAAATTCTTGCATGCGTTAGTACCGAAACTTCCGTTAACTTATCATTCAATATTGATCAAACACTGCCTAACCAGAGTAAAAAACGAAGAAAAACAAAGGGAGTGGACTCAATTGATCTTTGCATTACATTGCATTAGAAATGCGATGTTTGGTTCATAATTATCGATTTCCGCGCAGCAATCCTGCCACACTGATATCTTCATCAACATCGGGCCAATGAATGCCTTCACCATCTCCCAGCAACTCATAATTGGTAAGTTGCTTTTGACTGGCTGATGCCAAATGTGGAAACCATACCAAAGGAACCGCGATGGTTCTTCCATCAATTAGCGAAACAATCATATCGTCATCGGAGAATTGCACGCTTTTTGCTAAAACGTGCATTTTATTCATCACCCCAAACCCGGCCAATAATGACTATCCGGCAGCGGCCGTTTACCGAAAATCGCTTGGCCGACGCGTACCACGGTGGCACCTTCTTCGATGGCCAGTTCGTAATCGCCCGACATGCCCATCGACAGTTCGTCGAACGATAATCCGGCGGGGGCTTCCTGGCGCAGCATGGCTTGGATGTCGCGCATTTTGACGAAGCATTCGCGCACGCGGTCGTGATCGGTTGAGAAGATTGCAAGGGTCATCAAACCCTTGATGCGTAGTGATGAAAACTGCGGCAGGTGTTGCACGAAATCGCGCACGGCTTCGGGTGGCAGGCCGAATTTGCTTTCTTCGCCGGAGCTATTGACCTGCACGTAGACGTCGATCGCACGGCCTTCGTTTTGCAGACGTTTGTCGAGTTCTTCGGCGACCTTAAGACTGTCCAAGGCTTGGAATTCGTTGGCGAAACGCGCCAGGTATTTGGCTTTGTTGGTTTGCAGGTGGCCGATGATCGCCCATTTGATGCCTAAATCGGCCATAACCTCGGATTTTTCGCGTGCTTCCTGGATTTTGTTTTCACCCATTTCATGAACACCGGCAGCAAAGGCGATGCGCAACCGCTCCGCGGATACGGTTTTGGTCACGGGCAGCAGCCGCACGCTGGCAGGGTCGCGTCCGGCTTTTTTGCAGGCATCGACGATGCGCTGTTTGACGGTAGCGAGGTTATTTTTGATATCGTTAAATTGCTGTTGCTGCTCTTCGTTGAGTTCCACGGCCTGCTCCTGTTGTGCGAGAAGTTAATTTTTTCTGGATGCTTGATGGAAAACCATTTTCCATTGATTACCATGGCGTTGCCATAGCGAGGTTCTAATCGATCCGGTTGTACCGGTGTCCGGTTGATCCGGCTGATCCGGTTTTTGTAGCGAATAGATTGCCAACACAAAATCACTGGTTAGTACTTTGACGCGAAAATCTTTAAAAGCCCAGCGCAGACTCGGATCTTTATGTTTCAACCAATTGATCACGTCATCTCTGCTATGAATTTGCCCGCACTGATCGATTTCCTCGAAATTTTCCGCCAATAATTCGTCGATTCGTTCAGGGTGTGCGTTCAGATTGGTTTGCAGTAAGCTAAGTTCCAGGTTTTGGATCTGCCCTGCAATGGTGCTCGCTCCCATGCGCCGGAATTACTTGACCCGCATGCCCGGCTGCGCGCCGGAATCCGGCGACAGAATGAACAATTCGCCGGGATTGCCGCCACCGGCAGCCAGCACCATGCCTTCTGACAAACCGAATTTCATTTGCCGCGGCGCGAGATTGGCGACCATCACGGTCAAGCGCCCTTTCAGCTGTTCCGGATCATATGCGGATTTGATACCGGCAAACACCGTACGTTGTTCGTTGCCGATATCGAGCGTCAATTTTAGCAATTTCTCCGCTCCCGGCACGTGCTCGGCGTTGACAATCTTCGCGATGCGCAAATCGATTTTGCTGAAGTCGTCAATCGAAATTGTTTCGGCAATCGGGGAAATGGCGTGCTGCTGTTTTTCTGCGTGCCTTGCCGGCGATTGCGGCGGTGAAGCGGTCAGGCTTTGCGTGTTGGCGGCGATCAGTGCGTCGATCTGTTTGGTGTCAATGCGCGTCATCAAGTGCTGATAAGTGTTGATGGTATGTCCCGCGGGCAGCAACAGATCGGAAACCGGTTGATCAGCCCGCAATTGCGGCCATGTCAGCGGTTCGCCATTAAGAAACGCCTCGATTTGCTGCACGGTACCGGGCAGGATCGGCTTTAAGTAACGCGATAGCAAATAGAACAACTGAATACCAAGACTGCACGCGCGGTGCAAATCGTCAGCACGATCCGCATGCTTGGCAATTTCCCACGGCGCTAAATTGTGAATCATTTCGTTGGCTTCGTCGGCAAATTTCATGATTTGACGGATGGCTGCGGAAAATTCGCGTTCTTCAAAGGCTTGTTCGATGACTTCTGGACGCCAACTGGAAAAATGTTCGTTCACGATGGCTTGCAATGCCTGATATTGCTGGCCGGAAACTAGTTTACCGTCAAAACGCTTGGTGATGAAACCGGCGCAGCGGCTGGCGATGTTGATGAATTTTCCGACCAGATCGGAATTGACGCGCGCGACGAAATCGTCCAAGTTCAGGTCGATGTCTTCCAGTGTGCTATTGAGCTTGGCAGCATAGTAATAGCGCAACCATTCCGGATTCAAACCTTGTTTCAAGTAACTTTCCGCAGTGATGAACGTGCCGCGCGACTTGCTCATTTTCTCGCCGTTCACGGTCAGAAAACCATGCGCGAAAATCTTGGTCGGCGTGCGGTAACCGGCGTTTTTCAGCATCGCCGGCCAGAATAGCGCGTGGAAGTACAAAATATCCTTGCCGATGAAGTGATACAACTCGGTATCGGATTGCGGTTGCCAGAATTCGTCAAAATCGATTTGTTCACGCGCGCACAAGTTTTGAAAGCTGCCCATGTAACCGATCGGCGCGTCGAGCCAGACGTAAAAATACTTACCGGGTGCGCCGGGAATCTCGAAGCCGAAATATGGCGCATCGCGCGAAATATCCCAATCGGAGAGTTTGTTTTCTCCGGCTTCGCCGACCCATTCGCGCATTTTGTTGGCCGCTTCCGGTTGCAGATGATCGCCATTGCAGGCCCATTGGCGCAGAAAATCGGCGCAACGTGCATCGGATAAACTGAAAAAATAATGTTCGGATGATTTGTTGACCGGTTTCGCGCCGGATACGGCGGAATAGGGATTCTTCAGTTCGGTCGGGGCATACGCCGCGCCGCACGCTTCGCAGGAATCGCCGTATTGATCCTTGGCGCCGCATTTCGGGCACTCGCCTTTGACAAAACGATCCGGCAAAAACATATTCTTCACCGGATCATACAGTTGCTCGATGCCGCGTACGGCGATCAGTCCGGCGGTTTTGAGCTTGCCGTAGATATCCTCGGAAAAATGCCGCGTTTCCGCCGAATGCGTGCTGTAATAGTTATCAAATTGAATATGAAAACCGGTAAAATCTGCCGAATGCTCATCGTGTACGCGCGTGATCAAAGCTTCCGGTGTGATGCCTTCTTTCTCCGCGCGCAGCATAATCGGCGTACCGTGCGTATCATCCGCGCACACATAATAAACCGTATGTCCGCGCATTTTCTGAAAACGCACCCAGATATCCGTTTGAATATATTCCACCAAATGACCCAAATGGATACTGCCATTGGCGTAAGGAAGCGCGGAGGTGACCAGAATTTTTCGCTTGTTCATTAATTATTAAACGAATCAGATTAAATAAGTGTCAATTGTAACAAACTGTGTGTGCATTCCCGATATTTGTTACCATTTCCCGATTAAATTGTGAGCCGCTCAGCGAGCGTTAAAAGGAGCTTCGTAGTGACCATTTCCGAACAACAAATACAATCTGTATTGCAACAAACCATTGATCCAACCACCCATAAAGATTACGTGACCGCAAAATCCGTCGGCGCGATTCAAATTGCGGGAAATAATGTCACGGTCGGCATTGAGCTTGGCTACCCCGCCAACAGCGTCAAGAATCAAGTACAGCAGCAAATAACCGCAGCATTGCAAACGGTGCCGGGTATCGGCGCTATCCAGGTAAGCGTGAACAGCAAAATCATTCCTCACGGTGTGCAGCGCGGCGTCAAGCTGATTCCCGGCGTTAAAAATATCATTGCCGTGGCGTCCGGCAAGGGCGGTGTCGGCAAATCGGCCACGGCAGTCAACCTGGCGCTGGCATTGTCGGCGGAAGGCGCATCCGTGGGTATTCTGGACGCGGATATTTATGGTCCGTCGCAGCCGCAGATGCTCGGCATTACCGGCCATCCGGAATCACACGACGGCAAGACCATGGAACCGATGCTGGCGCATGGTATTCAGGCCATGTCGATCGGTTTGCTGATCGATGCCGAAACACCCATGGTGTGGCGTGGTCCGATGGTGACACAAGCCTTGCAGCAATTGCTTAACGATACCAATTGGAAGGATTTGGATTATTTGGTGGTGGATTTACCGCCCGGTACCGGCGATATTCAACTCACACTCGCGCAAAAAATTCCGGTGACCGGCGCCGTTATTGTCACCACACCGCAGGACATTGCCCTACTCGATGCGCGCAAAGGTCTGAAGATGTTTGAGAAAGTGGGTATTCCGATTCTGGGTATCGTGGAAAATATGAGCACGCACACCTGCTCGCAATGCGGACATACAGAACCCATCTTCGGTACCGGCGGCGGCGAAAAAATGTGCCAGGACTACAATGTCGAATTCCTGGGCGCACTGCCGCTCGATATCAAGATCCGCGAGCACACCGACACGGGTAAACCCAGCGTGGTTGCAGAACCAGACGGCAAAATTGCCGGAATTTACCGTTTAATTGCGCGGCGAGTTGCCGTTAAGGTGGCTGAATCCGCCGAAGATCACTCGGAGTTATTCGCTAAAATCGTAATGGAAAATGACTAGGAAAAACTGAAGGATGACGATTAAATCAGATAAATGGATACGCCGCATGGCGCTCGAGCACGGTATGATCGAACCGTTCGAGCCCGATCAGATCCGTCATAAAGACGATCAGCGTATCGTTTCCTATGGAACTTCAAGCTACGGCTACGATATTCGCTGTTCGGACGAATTCAAGTTATTCACCAATATCAATTCTACGATTGTCGATCCGAAAAATTTTGACTCCAATTCGTTCATCGATGTCAAAAGCGATGTTTGCATCATTCCACCTAATTCTTTCGCCCTGGCACGCACGGTTGAATATTTCCGCATCCCGCGCAACGTACTGACCATCTGCTTGGGCAAATCGACCTATGCGCGCTGCGGCATTATCGTCAACGTCACGCCATTCGAACCGGAATGGGAAGGTTATGTCACGCTGGAGTTTTCCAACACCACCCCCCTGCCCGCCAAAATCTATGCGAATGAAGGCGTGGCGCAAGTGATTTTTTTTGAATCGGATGAGGTGTGTGAAACATCGTACAAAGACCGGGGCGGAAAATATCAGGGACAGCAAGGCGTAACATTGCCGAAAATTTGAAGTCAAAGGAATAAAACCATGTGGAGACTCATTGATGCTGACTCAAATATGCGCAAAACGAATCAAAAGGTTTCCGGTTATTCTCGCGTTGATTTTATTCTCCGCATTTCCCGTGACGCTTGCGGCAGAGGCTTTGAAGCATATTTCTCTGACGCGTACCGGCTTAATGCCGGAAGATATCGCCATCATCATCAATGACAGCGACCCCCTATCGCAGCAAATCGGCAGTTACTATCAGCGCGCGCGGCAAATACCCGAAGCCAATGTGATTCATCTGCGTTTCCCAGCCGGACGCAGCACCATGGCATCGACAGAGTTCGCACAGTTAAAAGCTGAAATTGACCGGCTTACACCCGAGCATGTGCAAGCATTCGCCGTTGCCTGGACAGCTCCGTACCGGGTGGAATGCATGTCGCTGACTTCCGCCTTGGCATTCGGCTTCGACAAAAAATACTGCGCCGATAAGTGCGAACCGACAGCACCAAGTCCTTATTTCAATGCGCTCGGTTCTTACCCATTCGATGATTACAAGATGCGCCCAGCTATGATGTTGGCTGGCACTTCGTTTACGCAGGTCAAGGATTTGATTGACCGGGGCATTGCATCCGATCATACGTTTCCCAAAGGTCAAGCATATCTGTTGAACACCTCGGATAAAGCACGCAGTACGCGTTCAGTAATTTTCGCTGAGACGGCAAAAGAATTTTCCGGCATTTTCCCAGTGCAGATATTGGAAGCCGATTTCATCTCGGATCGCAAGGATGTTCTTTTTTATTTTACTGGACTTACCCACGTATCCTCGTTGGACACGCTCGAGTTTATCCCCGGTGCACTGGCGGATCACCTGACATCAGCGGGCGGCATGCTGACCGATTCTTCCCAGATGAGCAGCTTGCGCTGGCTGGAAGCAGGTGCCACGGCAAGCTATGGCACGGTCATTGAGCCTTGCAGTTTTCCGCAAAAATTCCCGTCTCCAGTAGTCGCCATGTTTCATTATGCATTGGGTGCCAGTGCGCTTGAGGCTTATTGGAAAAGCGTCGCTTGGCCGGGCCAAGGTGTGTTCATCGGTGAACCTTTAGCAAAACCATTTGCGCCACTACTACGTGAAATGAGTTCAGATCGGTTTGAATTGAAAATTTTCTCGCCCCGTGCTGGGCGATTAAAAATAGAAAAATCACATTCTGCTGCCGGACCGTTCAAATTAGCTTCGCGTCCTCAGACAATTCGCCGCGGAGAGAATCGATTTCTTTTAAAGTTCAATGAAAAAACAGATGGCTATTTGAAGTTACACTGGAATTAACAAACCCAAAATAATGGATATCCGGGAAATTGTACGTTCAATATTTCCTCGTGTATCAAAACTAGAAAGCCGCACGAAACAAACTTCAAAAACACGCTAAACTTTTTTGCTAAATACCCGTCTAAATGGGCATAAATTATATATGCATAAGTTATTGTTTTTTATTAAATATTATTATAGATAAAAAAAGCTTGATTTGCCTCGAATGCAGACTATAATGCGTGCAAATTTAAATCCAGGAAACTCACCGATAAGGAGGTCATCATGAGAAGCACCAAGAACTTTTTTGCTCCCGCGGATTTAGTAAATATTCACATTCCTGAAACGTAGCGTTTTATAAAGGAGCATATGCATGGCTATACTCTCGTCCACACTTCAAAAATCCGACCAATCTGAAGTTCTGTTTGATACACACCCTGAAATCAGTCTGAATTTTGAGCATGTTCGAAATGCTTTAAGTGAAGGTTACCGACGACCTTTTTTACTGGTTGACAGCAATATAATCCGGCAAAAAACCCGGCGCTTCAAGACTGCAATGCCCCGAGTGCATCCGCATTATGCAGTAAAAGCCAATCCCGATGAGCGTGTACTGAAAACGCTGATCGAAGAAGACGCTGGTTTTGAAATTGCCTCCATCGCTGAGTTAGACGTATTACTCAAATTAGGTGTACCAGCTGCTGAAATTTTCTACAGCAATCCGATGAAATCCAGAGCTTATCTCGAATACGCCGCAGAAAAAGGCGTTGAGTGGTATGTACTCGATAGCATTGAAGAAATGCGTAAAATCTTCAGCGTTAAACCCGATGCCAAAATGTATTTACGCATCGATACCCCCAATATCGGCAGCGATTGGCCATTAGCTGGAAAATTCGGTACACACTTAGCCGATATCAATGAAATCATTCAAGAAGCCGCCAATCTCAAAGCAGATCTGGCAGGTGTTACATTTCATGTCGGCTCGCAATGCCGTAATCCGCAAAATTGGCGTGTCGGTATCGAACGGGCTAAAAAAGTATTTGCTGAAATGCAACTGGCCGGCTTGAACCCCCGCTTGCTCAATATCGGCGGCGGCTACCCGGTTCGCCACATCAAACCGATTCCTTCCATTGAAGTCATTGCTGATGTCATCAATACAGCTATTTCTGATTTACCGGACAATTTCCGTATCATGGCAGAACCAGGTCGCTATCTGGTATCGGATTCGGCTTATTTTGTCTGCCGCGTGGTTGGAACAGCAACGCGCAATGGAAAGCGTTGGATGTACTGGGATGCAGGCATGTTTGGCGGTGTCATTGAAATGACCGAGGGTTTACGCTATGAGATTCTCACCGACCGGAAAGGCAGCAATATTTCATGGTCAGTTGCAGGACCCACCTGTGACTCTGTGGATATCCTGATGCACGACTTGATGTTGCCCAACGACATACAAGAAGGCGACTTTATCTATATTCCTAATGCGGGCGCCTATACGACGGCATACGCCAGCAATTTTAATGGCTTTCCATTACCCGATGTGAAAGTGATTTAAGTTCCCAGAATGGGGGTTAGCTTAATTAAGAATCGTCAATAGAAATGGTGAAGTGACTGCATTACTTCACCATTTCTGCTTCAAGTAGCTTGAAAAATCACCGGAATTATAGCTATGTCGTGCCTGATTTACGATCGAGTACGACAAAATGATATTCTAAATTTCCCCCAACGTGTTTGTCGCGCTGCGTTTCTTCCCAGTCGCCGGGATCAAATTGCGGAAAAAAAACATCACCATCAAAATCACTCTGAATTTCTGTGATATACATACGCTGGCATATTTTAATCGTTTGCTGGTAAAGCTTTTCACCCCCGATGATGAAATTCTCAGTGTCAGTCGTGCTGGTTTCTTCACAAACCAGCAATGCATCTTCCAGAGAATTGACGACGACAGCCCCGGGTATTTCATAATCCGTTTGGCGGGTAATCACGATATTGGCCCTGCCAGGCAAAGGTTTGCCAATGGATTCATAGGTTTTACGTCCCATCACAATGGTTTGCCCCATCGTTAGAAACTTAAAATGTTTCAAATCAGCCGGTAAATGCCAAGGCAATCGATTATCCCGGCCAATAACCCGATTTTTCGCCATGGCTACCAGGATAGATAAACGTAGTGGCGTCATACAGCTACCGGCGCCTTGATAGCAGGATGAGGATCATAATTCTCCAGGCTGAAATCTTCATAGTGAAAACCCAGGATGTCCTTGATATCGCAATTTAATTTCATGGTTGGCAAAGGTTTGGGTTCGCGCAACAGTTGTTCACGAGCCTGTTCCAAATGATTGAGATAAAGATGCGCATCACCCAAGGTATGCACAAAATCACCAGCTTTAAGGTGGCACACTTGCGCGATCATCAGCGTCAACAAGGCATACGATGCAATGTTAAAAGGCACGCCGAGAAAAATATCCGCGCTGCGCTGATAAAGCTGGCACGATAACCGGCCATTCGCCACATAGAACTGGAAAAAAGCATGGCATGGCGGCAAGCGCATTTTATGCAAATCCCCCACGTTCCAGGACGACACAATCATACGCCGGGAATCAGGGGTATCTTTTATTTGCTGGATTACCTGCTGTAACTGGTCGATATGCCCGCCTTCCGCCGTTGTCCAGGAACGCCATTGATGACCGTATATCGGACCGAGATCGCCATTCGCATCAGCCCATTCATTCCATATCGATACACCATGCTGCTGCAAATAGCCGATATTGGTATTGCCCTGCAGAAACCACAATAGCTCATGAATGATCGACTTCAAATGACATTTCTTCGTGGTTACCAAAGGAAAGCCATGCGCCAGATCAAAACGCATTTGATAGCCAAAAACCGAGAGCGCACCCGTTCCCGTCCGGTCCGATTTACGATGACCGTGATCAATGACATGCTGCATTAATTCGAGATATTGATGCATCCCTATTTGAAACTCCCCGGTAGAATCAGAATAAATCCATACGTTGTAAGTCTATCCCAGCCATAATGGGTATAAGACGTATATAATATCAATATTAATTACAGCAATCATTCTTAATGCAATGACGCACAATTCTGTCATTCAAAAAAAACTATACAACAGGAAAGCTTTCAATGCTGGCATCCCTTTTCCAAAATACATCATCGATCGATCCATCGACTAAAGCATCACATATTCTCGTAATCCTCCCGAAGTTAGAAAAACTCCCTAAAAAGTATGATATTCCCGGTGAAGAATCACTGAATAAATTACTTTTGCGCCGCGAGATAAGATTAACGGATCTTATCAATACGCCAGTGAGCGCCAACCTTCCGGATGGCGAGCTATGCGCTTGGGCGATGGTCGACACGAACCAGACCGTATTCGAGCAACAAACCACCGTGAGAAAAGCGGTCAAATTGCTGCTTGGCGAAAATCCTGTTGAATTGCATATTACTGTGCATGGCACAACGCAACAAAGAAAAATCTTTTCCGAATTGGCTGTTTTTACCAGCTGGGTGAATGGCGCCGTACTCCCGGTGCGCAAAAACAAACCCGTCAGAAAACCGCTGGAGAAAATTTTTTTATATGGCTACAAAGATGCTGGAAACTTTACGCTGCAACGCGCCCGGGCGGAAGGAAATTTGCTTGCGCGCGGTTTGACTGCATTACCGGCCAATGAATTAACACCCACCACTTATCGCCAGCAAATTAAGAAATTGGCTGAGAATGAGGGCTGGAAATATCAGGAATATGATTTCAATAAGTTGAAAGAAATCGGCGCAGGCGCTTTTGTGGCGATAGCGCAAGGCAGTGATACCGAAGACGCCGCCATCGTCCATCTGCAATATCAGGGCAAGCAAAATCCGGACAATAAAACCATCGCGATTGTCGGAAAAGGCATTTGCTTTGATACCGGCGGCCATAATCTAAAACCAGCCCGGTATATGCAAGGAATGCATGAGGATATGAATGGATCGGCCGTCGCATTGGGCATTTTGCTTGCCGCAACGCGCGCTGAAATCCCAATTAAAATGGACTGCTGGCTAGCCATAGCACAAAACCACATCAGTCCTCGTGCATATAAACAAAATGACATCATCACGGCACTCAGCGGGCTATCCATCGAAATCGTGCATACCGACGCCGAAGGACGAATGGTATTGGCGGACACTTTGACATTGGCCAACCAATTAAAACCTGATTTGATCATCGATTTCGCTACGTTAACAGGCAGCATGAAAACTGCCTTAGGATCCCGCTACAGCGGAGTTTTCAGCAACCGCGATGAGTTATTGCAAGTCGCCATTGCCGCGGGCAAAGAAAGTGGTGAGCGTGTGTGTGTTTTCCCGATGGATTCCGATTATGAAGAAAACCTTGAAAGCGCCATTGCGGATATCAAGCAATGCGAGCTAGGGGGAGAATTCGATCATATTCTCGCTGCTTGTTTTCTACGGCGCTTTGTCAGCGATACACCATGGTTGCATATGGATTTATCGGCTAGCAGCCATAAGGACGGTTTGGGCGCGGTAGATAGCGACATTACCGGATTTGGGGTCAGTTGGGCGATCGAGCTGCTAAAAAGTGTTTGAAATCGATATTTGCAATCAGGAATAGCGCCTAACTTCTCGCAATCACGAGCTTCTGGCCAACGGACAAGTTTTCATCGCTGTTATTCCAAAGCTTGATCTGGTTGACGGTCGTACCGTAGCGCTTGGCGATTTCATATAAGGTATCGCCTTTTTTCACCACATAAACATTCGATTGATAATTCTGCAGCTGTTTCTTCTTCAGTGCGGCAGCATCGCTATAATCCTCTGGCACAATCTGCGGTACCAATATTTTTTGTCCGAGGGTAAGATTTTTACTGCGCGCAATACCGTTAATTGTCTGCAATTGCTTCACGGTAGTCTGATGGCGCGCTGCGATTTCATTAATACTTTCCCCTTTCTTCACGTGATAAATTTGCCAAGATATTCTAGGATCTTGATATGTCTCAAGATTCTTCAGAAAAATATCTTTATTTCTTTTAGGCAACAACAACGTGCGAGGTTCGTCTATCACCTTGATGACATAACGATTGTAGGCAGGATTTAATGCATTGAATTCAGCTTCGGAAATATTGGCAAGACGTGTAACGAGAGGGATGTCGATGTGTTCATGTATTTTGATTTCATCAAAATACGGTCGATTCGCTATCGGCCGGATTTGTATGCCATATTTCTTACTATTGACTATTATATCTTTAACGGCCAATAGCTTATAAACATAGTGCTTGGTATCGCTGGGTAGATTCAAATCATAAAAATTGCTCGACCTGCCCTTATGAAGACTTCTGGATAAAACCTTACTGACTGCACCTTCGCCCAAATTATAAGCCGCGATGGCCAGTTTCCAGTTATCAAATTTCGCATGGAGATACTGCAAATAATCCAGTGCAGCTCGGGTAGAAGCTATAACGTCACGGCGGTCATCGTGCCATACATTTTGCGCTAACCCTAGGATTTTCGCCGTTTCGGGTTGAAATTGCCACAAACCCACCGTTTGGCTATTGGATTTTATCAGCGGATTGTAAGCGCTTTCTATGACCGGCATCAGTGCGACTTCCATCGGCATGCCACGACGCTCAACTTCCTCTACAATATGAAACAGGTACCGCTCGCTATTAGCGATGATGCGATTAAATAACTCTGGATTCTGTGTATAGGAGGCGCCTATTTTGCGAATTGTTTTACTATCGGGTGGCAGTGCCAAGGCAAAACCGTTTTGTATACGACCCCACAGATTTGCATGATACTGAATCTTATCTTGTACTAATGTATCCGCAAATGCATTCAGTGCTATAAATGAACAAAACCCAAGTACTAGCGATATCAGCAAAACAATGCTTTTTCTTTTTAAAATCATTTACATATATTATTTTCTATATCCATATCGATTAACAGGATATATAAATTTTTTGCATTTGCAAACTATTTTTTACAAAAAAGAAAATGAAAATTTAATAAATATATTTAATAATCATATTATTAAATTATCATCTTCAAGGTAATTATTAAGAATCATTCACGAATATTCGACTGAGTATTAAATTCCTGTAGCAAAACCACCGGTTTTGGCTGCCATCCTTTTTTCCGGTGATCAACGATAACATTGGTAAAAATACCGCCACGCACATAAAAACGCGCAGTTAACCGGATATAGCGAGGCTTTAAAACAGCGACGAGATCGTCGAGAATTTTATTCGTCACAGCTTCATGAAACACGCCCTCATTCCGGTACGACCAGATATAGAGTTTCAAGCTTTTAAGTTCGACGCATTTTTTGTCTGGAATATAATCGAGAATTAATGTGGCGAAATCGGGTTGTCCCGTTTTCGGGCACAAACAAGTGAATTCAGGAATCTCCATATGAATATGGTAGTCCCTACTGGTAAACGGATTCGGGAAGGTTTCAAGTGTTTTTTCAGGTTTGCTGGCCATTCTTCTTCATGCTCGTAGTTAAATTAATTCGGTTACAATGATAAAATGCGACATGCGCTTTATTTATTATAACTGCCTTACCCAATAAACAAAAAATTGCGCCTAGCTCATATCAAGCTCGCCGGCTTCAAATCATTCGTCGATCCCACTGTAGTTCCCGTTTCGCAAGATCTGGTTGGTATCGTAGGCCCTAACGGTTGCGGTAAGTCGAACATCATCGACGCTGTACGATGGGTGTTGGGAGAATCGAAAGCTTCCGCTTTGCGGGGCGATTCGATGCAGGATGTCATTTTTTCCGGATCGGATAACCGCAAAGCGGTTGGCCGCGCCAGTGTGGAAATCGTCTTTGACAATCATCTCAATAAAATTACCGGACAATGGTCCAGCTACGCTGAGATCGCCATCAAACGTGTCATTCAACGTGATGGCAACTCAAGTTATTACATCAATAATCTGCCCGTGCGGCGCCGGGATATTGCCGATCTCTTTTTGGGCACGGGTGTCGGAGGCCGGGGTTATGCCATTATCGAACAAGGCATGATTTCCCGCATCATTGAAGCCAAGCCGCAGGACTTACGAAACTTTCTCGAAGAAGCTGCCGGAATTTCCCAGTATCGTGAAAGAAGGCATGAAACATCCACTCGTCTTGCTGAGTCGAGAAAAAATCTCACCCGCTTGGAAGATATTTGCCAGGAATTGGGCACACAGCTGCAGCATCTGGAAGTGCAAGCAAAAATCGCACAACAATACAAACAATTGCAGGAAAATCTGCACCACTCGCAATCCCTGCTATGGGTATTGCGTAGAACCGAAGCGCAGAAACAGCAGCAGCGTGCGGAACAAGACATTCAGAAGCTGGAAGCCGAGTTGGAAATTGTGCTTGCAAGTCAGCAGCAAGCGGAAAAAGACTATGAAGCAGCCCGCACCAAAGAACATGCTGTTAACGACCAATTGCTTCAGGCACAGGGGCAACTGTATACGGCGGATGCCGAAATAGGACGTTTAGCGCAGGAAATCAATCATCTAAACAGCACGCATGATCGCCTGCTACAACAAACGCAACAAGTTGAAAATCAGCTGCAAAAAAATAATCAGTTAAAAGCTAGCAAACTGGAAAATCTGGCGCATTGGCAGCAGGAAAAAATAAAAATTGAATCAGCGCAACAAGACAGCATTCAAAAATGCCATGAAGAAAACGACAAACTTCCAGCCATAGAGGCAAATTTTCATGCCTGTCAGGAAAAATCAAACCAGCTCCGGCAGGATTTACTGCTCGTCGAACAAACCAACCGCCTGGAAGACAATCAACTCGTGCATGCGGCAAAAAATATTCAACAGCTTGAGGCGCGCCATGCCCGCTTATTAAAAGAACAAAGCGAATTTGTGCTCATTGATCCCAGTCAATTAACGGAATTACAGCAGCAGATCGATAACACTGAAAATAGGCTGGAAGAAGAACAAGTTAAGCATCAGGAAATCGAAATACAACTCTCGGCAATAACCCAGTCCAAACAGCATATCGTCAGAGGAATTCAAGAACTGCAGCAGACATTGTCGCAAGCGTCAGCTCGCCATACGGCATTGCAAAATTTGCAGCAGAAGCTGGAAAACAACCAGAGCTTAACCGCCTGGCTCCATCAACGGCAGCTGGATACTCTGCCGCGCTTATGGCAGAAAATCAGCATCGCGCCGGAGTGGGAAAACGCATTAGAAGCGATTCTGCGCGAACGGCTTAATAGTATTGAGATCGAGCAGCTGGATAGTATCCTCGATTGGATTGACGGCGTGCCGCAGGGAAAATGGACGCTGCATGAAAAATCCGGCACCGTCGATGATCTATCGTCCAGTGACACGCACAACCACACTGGTCAAAAATTACTCACCTGCATCACGGTCAATCAGCCTGAAATCCAATCCGTACTGAGTCATTGGTTAAAAAATGTATATATCGCCGGTGATATCCAAGAAGGTCTCAGCGGTAGAAATTCTCTGGGCTCTGGCGAACTGCTCGTTACTCGCCAAGGACACATCCTGACCCGTACCAGTATCACTTTTTATGCGCCCGACTCGCAATTGCATGGGGTCTTATCAAGACAGCAAGAGCTTATTCAAATACAAAAAGAAATGGACCAGCTCGAGCCCGCCCTGCGCATACAGCGCGATCTGCTGGCCAAAACCGAGCAGCAGTTCGCTGAACTGAACAATGCCATTCAAACGGTTGATAAAAATAGCAAGCAATTGCAACAGCAGCGGCATTCATTACAACTAGATGCGGTGAAATTGTCGCAAGCCAGCGAACGCGCAACACACCGCCATAACCAGATCAATGCTGAGTTGACAGAAATCCGGCAAGCCTTAGAGCACGAGTATGCGCTGCGAGAATCCGCAACCATCCATTTGCAGGAAAATCAGCAAAAAATTGCCGCACTCAAGGAGCAAACGCAGCAAGCACAGCTCGCCTGGGAAACGGCCAATCAACAACTTGCACGGCAACGGCAAAACATCCAACAATCGACCCGCGTGATGCAAGAGGCAGCGTTTCAGGCGCAAACCTGCCAGAACAAAATCATGGAAATCGAGTTGAATATACAGTCGCTGGATGAAGAACTGCAACATTTAACGCAAAACCAAGCCAACTTACTTAGCGAGATGGACGAACTGAATGTTGCGCCGCTCACCGGACGCTTAGAAACCGCCCAAACACAGCGAAAATCGATTGAACAAGCCGCATTGCAAGCACGTCAGGCAGTTGAGGATACCATCAGCCATTTACGGCGCATCGAAGAAGCCCGGATGGCATCGGAACAAAAATCGCATGCGCTGCGTGAGGCCATTAATCAAGTCCGGCTCAAGGAACAAGCGGCGAGTATCGCCATTGGCCAATTTGATGAATTGATCCAAGACGCTCATGTTGATACCGGAGTGTTATTACCCTTAAGTACCAAGAAAAGTGTTACCGGACTGCATTCAGAGATCGAAAAACTGAATGCGGAAATTGCTGCACTAGGGGCTGTGAATCTTGCCGCATTGGAAGAGCTCGAAAATGGCCGGAGCAGAGAATCCAGTCTGCTAATGCAATTACAGGATTTAAATGCAGCCATTGCAACTTTGGAAAGCGCTATCCAGCAAATTGACCGGGAAACCGAATTACGTTTGCAAGACACATTTACTCAAGTCAATACTTACTTAAGTGAGATTTTTCCAGTCATTTTTGCCGGTGGGCAAGCCAGACTCGAATTCTGCGATGATAAAAATTTAGATGCCGGCTTATTGCTGACCGCGCAACCGCCCGGAAAGAAAAATAGTTCCATCCAATTATTATCCGGCGGAGAAAAAGCATTGACCGCTTTGGCATTGATTTTCTCCTTATTCCGGCTCAATCCAGCACCTTTCTGCTTGTTGGATGAGGTTGATGCTCCACTTGACGACAGCAACACCAGCCGTTTCTGTGAATTGGTGAAAACTATGGCCAAACAAACGCAATTTCTATTCATCAGCCATAATAAAATCACGATGGAAATGGCGCAGCGATTAATTGGAGTTACAATGCAAGAACAAGGGGTATCAAGGATAGTGGCTGTGGATCTTGCTGCGGCGGTTCAAATGGGCAAACGCGAAAAACAACCTGCTATTTAATGACTGTGATTAATTCCATAAAGCTGACATAATTTAATTTTAATACTGCACGTAACGGTAATTGTGCGAAATAGCAGGGAAATAATATGGAGATATTGAGTATGAGTGACTTGCAGATAAGCTTGATCATCATCGGCATCATCGTTATTGCCGGTGTCGTTGTCTTCAACTGGTGGCAACAACTGCGTTACCGGCGGAAAATTCAATCTGCGTTCGATCATAACCACGATGACATTCTGCTCGATGACCAAAATTCCGATGAGCCGTTTCAGCGGATTGAGCCAAAATTTAATAAAGTCCCGGCAGATATCCCGTTAGATACTTTTGCGCCAATCGATACGCCAGCGGCGAGTGAGCCCAAAAGGCCACCGGCGGCGGCACCTGCTCAAGCTGCAATCAATATCCCTATTAGCACCGCTACGGCTACAACTTCGCCGGCCGCTTCGCCGCTATTGGATTACGACGGCAATACGAATTACATCGTCAACATCCGTTCCGAGTCCGTCATCCCCAATACCCATATTGCAAAATTACTGCAACGAAAATTCGATTTCGGCAAGCCGGTATACTGGCTCGGTCAACAAGATAAAAATGAACCCTGGGAGGAGATTACCAATGAATCCAATGTCGATAGCGATGGTTACAGCCATTTAAAAGGCTGCTTGCAGCTTGCCGATAGAGCGGGTCCGATCAGCGAAGTCAATTTATCCAAATTCCGCGATCTGGTGCAGGATTTCGCAGCGCAAGTTCATGCCGCAGCGGAATGCCCGGACATCGTCAGCGCACACGAAAAAGCCGTCCAGCTCGATAAATTCTGCGCCGATGTGGATGTCATGATTGGCATCAACATCATCAGCAAGGACAACGGCGCCTTTGTCGGCACCAAGATTCGCGCATTGGCCGAAGCATCCGGCTTTAAGCTGGAGTCAGATGGTTTATTCAAGTATCGCGACGATACCAATAACGTATTGTTCATACTGGGTAATTATGAATCCCCTCCGTTCTTGCCTGAAAATATGAAATCGTTAACAACGCATGGTGTTACTTTCTTATTGGATGTACCCAGAGTCGCGCAAGGAGAAAGAATATTTGATCAGATGACGCATCTGGCGAAGATTTTCTCTAATACGCTGGGCGGAATCATGGTTGACGATAACCGCGTCCCGCTCAGTGACAGCGGAATTCAAAGAAGCAAACAACAGCTCATCGAAATACAAACCGCAATGAAAAAAAATCATATCAACGCGGGCAGTCCGAGCGCATTGCGGTTATTTGTATAAATATTTTTTAATAAAAAATTAAAGTTAAATCTGTGAGCATCCGTAATCGCTAGGACAACTGTCAATTGTTTCAATAAATAGTATTAACAATAGATAGTTAGCCGATATAGTTCAGCGATAATTGTGGAATGATAGCTATAATAATGATAAATATTATAATTTAGTGATAAGACGTACTTAATACCTAGAATCACTGCCAGACAATTATTTAATAACTTATTGATAAAAAGATAAAATGGATAATACCTCGAATACAAACCAACCTTTTTCACCGATCGAAGTCAAACTGGAATCCGGGAAAGATTATTATTGGTGTACGTGCGGTCGCAGCAAATCACAGCCTTTTTGCGACGGCTCGCATAAAAATACAGAATTTACACCCAAGAAATTTAGTGTGAGTGAAGACAAAACTGCATGGCTATGTACCTGCAAAAAAACCGGTAATGCTCCTTTTTGTGATGGCACACATCGCAAACTATAAGTACCGAAAAATAAAGTCTCTATAAAAAAACAAAAACCACAACAAAAATAATAATATTTCAGTGAATACCCGGGCACAGCATAAGAATTGTAGATTTGGTTACCCATTAACCCTTTTAATAGTTCATAAATTAGTGCCCCATGAAAACAGAACTGAAATCCTTAGAAGATAAAGTTTTTCAACTTTTACGCTTGTATCAAAATACAAGCACTGAAAATAATAAACTGCGCAAAGAACTTGCAGACTCGCATGCGCATTGCGAGAAATTAAATGAGAAAATACATGTCACAGCGGATCGGCTTGAAACACTTTTGTTAAACATACCCGATAATGAATAATGAACCGCTAAACCTCAACATCATGGGGCGGGATTTTTGCATTGCTTGCCCCGATGAAGAACGTGAGGAAATTCTGCTTGCCGCAGCTTATCTTGATAAAAAAATTCAAGAAATCAAAGCAGAAGGAAAGATTGTTGATTCTGATCGCATTGCGCTTATCGCAGCATTGCAGATCACGCATGAACTGCTGATGCTGCGCAATGGAACTGGCTTTGACATCGATGAATTTCGGCGTAGAATTGTCTCATTAAGAAAGAAAGTTGATGAAGTTCTGACTGATAAAGAAAGTTAGTATAGTGAATAGTTACAGTTGTAAATCAGGTTAATCCCTGCGGTGTTCGTTTAGACTTATATTCTTTGAACCATTTTTAGAAAATGGTTGTGGATTACAGTGATACTGTTGTGCGCGTCCTTTCGGGATGTTCCTGATGTATCCATGAAGCAACCACCTTGGACCCTATGGTTCAAGATGACGGTCTGACGGCATATGTGGGGAGCTATTGCAGGACAAGAGATATTCAAAACATCTCTTGTCCTTTTTAGTTTTTTCTTTCCGCAATGACTACACACGCAATTCCATCGATGCAGCAAAGCAACAGAAATCCTCCCTTCCGCACGAAAACATTCTTATTTGATATCGGTCGCGTATTGCTGGATTTTGATTTTGAGTCGTCGCTGGCGCGATTGATTCCGTCAGGAATCGATGACGCGCACGAACGGATTCGTTCGGTGCTGCACCGCAAAGACGAATTGGAAAGCGGGCAAATTGATCCAGCCGGTTATGCGGATTGGGCACTGAGTATCTTGGGGAGTGATGCTACTCGAGAGCAGTTTTACCAGGCTTGGCAACAAATCTTCACTCACAATGCGCCCATGTGGCATTGCGTTCGTCAACTGGCCGCCGATAACCACAATCTGATTCTGATCTCAAATATCAATGCGATCCATTGTCCGTGGATATTTACTGCCTACCCTGAGTTCGCTTTATTTGAACACAAAATTTTGTCATTTGAGGCCGGTATTTTGAAACCGGAATTGGCCATTTATCAATATGCAATAAACACATACCGACTGAATCCAGTCGAGACCATTTATATTGACGATCAGCCGCAAAATATCGCGGCCGGTCAGCAGATGGGATTTCTCTGCTGGCAATATGATCTGAATCATCATCAGGCATTCGAGGTTTGGCTTGAAAAGACGCTAGCTGCCGGTTAAACAAATACATCGTGGCAAAGCTTTTTATGAAGCTATATTTTCTCCGCCAGAAAATGCTCGACCATCGCCTGTTTATAGTCTATTTGCCCGAACGACACATCCTTTAATTCACCTTTACGATCGAACAAAATACACGATGGCGTTCCTTGCAGCGCAAAGCGCTCGAAAGTTTCCGCGCGCATCAATTTCTGCGTCATATACTGATGGACTTGCTGCAACACGGTTTTTTTCTGCTCATCGCTGAACTTGTCGAAATCGGGCAAAAAACTTTGCGCATAATGCAGCACGCGTTCATCGGTCACCGGCTCGGTTTCCGCCACTACCCGGTCCATACCCACCGCAAACGGTATTTTCCACTTCAGCTTACCGTCCGACAATAAACCGTATTGATTGAGCGCCTTATAGGTTTCACCGATCACTTCGCCGGTCGCGATTAACTTTTGCAAATTCTCCAGCGTATTCTTATCGTAATCTTCAAATGCCGTGGCCAAGCCGATCACATGCAAGCCCTGCGCGTGATACCGCTCATACAAATCAACCGCCCTGGGTAACGAGTAAATAAAACAACCCGGGCAATTGACCTGAAAAACCTCGATCAATACCACCGAACCGGTCAGATCGTTGAGCGAGAGCGGGCCACCTTGTACCCAAGTATCAACCGCAATATCAGAAAGTGTGTGATTATTCATAGTGTAAGTCGTCAGAACGCAGAAAAGTTTTGGAATATACTACAGAAGCTGGCCGTTAGCGTGCAGAATTTTCATCAAAAACAAAACTGGCGGAAGGTCATCAATTATAATGAGCCACTCTATACAAAGCTGCCCGTAAAAATCGCCACTCATGTAAAAAATGCGCTACTGGTTAATGAAGTCTGAACCGGATGAATTCAGTATCGATGATTTTGCCGCACGGCCGGATCAAACGATTGCCTGGGAAGGTGTGCGTAATTATCAGTCGCGCAATTTCATGCGCAACCAGATGACGGTGGGTGATCAGGTGTTTTTCTATCACTCCTGCTGCAAAGATCCCGGTATCATGGGCATTGCGGTTGTCAGCAAACCGGCGTATCCGGATGCCACGCAATTTAATCCGGCCAGCAAGTATTTCGATCCTAAAGCGACGCAAGATAATCCGCGCTGGTTTAATGTCGACCTCATGCTACTGCATAGAACGCGCCTGATTCCGATCAAGGAATTAAGGCAATATCCGCAATTAAGCAGGATGCGCGTGTTGCAAACGGGTAACCGTCTATCGATTACACCGGTCGATCCGGCCGAGTGGCAATTTATCTTGCAGTATCTGTAGCGCAATCCAACTCTTTTTATCAGGCTTACATATGGAATGGTGGTTGATTTATCTGTTAACCGGAGCATTTGTGGGATTCTTTGCCGGTTTACTCGGCATTGGCGGCGGCCTGATTATCGTTCCCGTGCTCATTTCACTATTCACTGCGCAGGATTTTCCCGCCGACCGCATCATCCATTTTGCGTTGGGTACCACGATGGCCACGATCATTTTTACGTCGGCCGTCAGTTTACGCACCCACCACCAGCATGGCGCCGTGAATTGGCCCATCGTTAAGAATATTACCCCGGGCATTTTTCTCGGTACCTTTGGCGGAGCGACCCTGGCCGGGTCAATGACGGGTCAACTGCTGAGTGTTATTTTTGTCATTTTCATTTTTTACGCCGCCACACAAATGCTGCTGCAGTTTCGTCCTAGCCCACTATTTCAACTCCCTGGGAGATTCGGCCTATTTCTCGCCGGTAATGTCATCGGGGCTTTATCCAGCTTGGTTGCAATCGGCGGCGGATTGTTGTCCGTGCCATTCCTGACGCTATGCAACGTCAAGCTGCAACACGCTATCGGCACCGCGGCGGCGATCGGCTTCCCTATCGCATTGGCCGGCACGGCCGGTTATATCGCGAATGGTTTCTTACAATCGGAAACACTGCCCGATCTCAGCTTAGGCTATGTGTATTTACCCGCGCTAGCCTGGCTGGTATCGGCCAGCATGTTAACAGCGCCACTCGGAGCGAAGCTTACGCATTCCACCAAAACCGCCACACTCAGAACAATCTTCGTTGTTTTGCTCTATGGTTTGGGCATCAGAATGTTAATCACTATCCTGTAAATCCGGCTGGCAATAGGCCCATTTCAAACTCAAAGCGATCCAGCGGGTATTTAAATGCGCTAAATCACAATTTATCAGTGATTATTCTTCGTAACGTGTTATAGTTTTAGTGTTATAGTTTTACTGTGACAAAAATGAAAAAGATGTATTTATTAATTTTAGGGAAAAGCCACAAATGAAATTTTCAGTATTTTTTGTTGTAACACTTTTAGCATTATCGTTAGTTGCATGTGGAAAACCAACAGCGCCAGAAGGTGCAAATTCTGAAGGTTACGGAACAACGCATGAAGGTAAACCAGCGGAAGGCCGTAATGAGCTTCCACCAGCTAATTAATAATAGCTTTAAAGCAATAGAAATAATTTATCGTTCAAATGTCGTGTAATTGACTTAGATGATACCCTGTAGGATCTGTAGTTTGTTCCTACAGGCGCTTTAAAAAATCCCCTCGTTCTGTCCATAAATTCCTTTAGTACTTGATATTAGCCGCTTCACGCCCTCTTTGCTCATTGACGGCTGCAAGCATCGCAAGACCAAGAACAAAAAACCCCAGCGTGCTGAGTAACGCAATGCGGTGATCTCCGGCAAACAAGTAAACCATGCCGCCGTACGTCAGCGGGCCGATAATCGCGGACAGTTTGGTCGCCAATCCCCATAAGCCAAAAAATTCACCTTGCCGCCCAGACGGTGTAAATTGCCCGACCAGCGCCCTGCCCGCCGATTGCGCGCCGCCGAGCGCGGTGCCGATCAAATTGGCAGCGACCCAGAATAACAATGTATCGTCGGCAAAATACGCACAGCCAATCGCCGCAATCCAGATCAGCAGCGTGATGGCGATACAGCGCAGCGAGCCGATACGATCCTGCAAATGGCCGAACAGAAAAGCGCCGATCGCCGCCGTCACGTTCACCACCATAATCAGGATGATCGTATCCTGCGTTTTGAATCCCATCACCTCTTGCGCGTACACCGCCGCCAGCACGATCACGATGTGGATGCCCGCATAGTACGTGGTCAACGCCAGCAGAAAACGAAACAGATCGATGTACAAACGCGCTTCCCGCAGCGTGGCGCGCAAACGGCTGAATCCTTGCCGCACGATATGCGCGCTGTCGAACGATTCCGAGACCGTGGCGCGCTCGCGCAGCCACAGCAGCGTCGGCAGCGCGGCCAGCGCAAACAACGCCGCCACGATCAGATTGGTCACCGGCACATACTGCGCGGCTTCGATACCCTGCTTCTCGGCGTACGTGACATAAGCCAGACACAACACCAGCGCCAGCAAACCGCCCAAATAACCCAGCGCCCAGCCGTAGCCGGAGAGCCGCCCGATCGTTTGCGGTGTGCTAATTTCCGGCAGAAAAGCCGCGATCAGGTTCTCGCCGCTGGCGAACATAAACGTCGCCAGAATCACCAGCACAACCGCCAACGCGATATCGCCCGGTCCGGCAAAATACAATAATGCAGTAAACACCACGCAACCGATGGTAGTGATCGTCAGAAAGCGTTTTTTCGCGCCGGAATAATCAGCAATCGCGCCCACCACCGGCGCACTGATTAAAACCAGCGCATTCGCCGCCGCCATCGCCAGCGTCCACAACAGCGTGGCATCGCCGCTCCCCTGCCCGGCGGCAATCACACCGACAAAGTAAGCATTGAAAATGGCGGTCAGGATAACGGTGGTATAGCCGGAATTGGCGAAGTCGTACATGCACCACGCAAAGCGTTCGCGGCGCGTGACGGATTCGGAAGCATGGAGAGAAGCAACCATCGAGCGCTATTTGCCCACCATCATTTCCGGCACCACCCACGCGTCGAATTGCTCTGCCGTCACATACCCGGTGGCAATCGCGGCGGCTTTCAGAGTCGTGCCTTCGCGGTGTGCTTTTTTGGCGATCTCGGCGGCTTTGTCGTAACCGATATGCGGATTCAGCGCGGTCACCAGCATCAATGAGTTGTGCATCAGCGCATCGATGCGTTCAATATTGGCTTCGATACCGGTAGCGCAATGATCGTTGAAACTCACCATGGCATCGGCGAGCAAGCGCACGCTTTGCAGGAAATTATGAATGATCAGCGGTTTCATCACGTTCAGCTCGAAATTCCCCAGCGCGCCGCCCATGTTGACCGCAACATCGTTGCCCATGACCTGGCAGCACACCATCGTCATCGCTTCCGATTGCGTCGGGTTGACCTTGCCCGGCATGATCGAACTGCCCGGCTCGTTCTCGGGAATGCGCAATTCGCCGATGCCGCAGCGCGGCCCGGACGCCAGCCAGCGGATGTCGTTGGCGATTTTCATCAGCGACGCGGCCAGCGTTTTCAACGCGCCGTGTGCATGTACTAAGGCGTCGTTACTCGCCAGCGCTTCGAATTTGTTCGGCGCGGTGACAAACGGCAAGCCGGTCAGGCGCGACAACTCCGCCGCCACGCGCGCGGCGAATTCCGGATGCGCGTTCAACCCGGTGCCGACTGCCGTACCGCCGAGCGCCAGTTCGCACACATGCGGCAACGCCGCCTGCACATGCCTCAATCCATGATCCAGTTGCGCGACGTAACCGGAAAACTCCTGCCCCAGCGTCAACGGGGTGGCATCCTGCAAATGCGTGCGGCCGATTTTGACGATGGCCTCGAACGCTTGCGCCTTGGCCGCCAAGGTGCCGCGCAGCAACTGAATCGCCGGAATCAAGCACTGCTGCAATTCCTGCACCGCCGCGACGTGCATCGCGGTCGGGAATACGTCGTTGGACGATTGCCCTTTATTGACGTCGTCGTTCGGATGTACTTTGCGATCCGCGCCGCGCCCGCCACCGATAATTTCCGACGCGCGGTTCGCCAGCACTTCGTTGACGTTCATGTTGGTCTGCGTGCCGGAACCGGTTTGCCACACCACCAGCGGAAACTGATCGTCGAAATTGCCAGCAGTCACTTCGTCGGCTGCCTCAATGATCGCCGCCGCACTCGCCGCGTTAAGCAAGCCCAAGTCGTGATTAACCTTGGCGGCAGCACGCTTGACCCGAGCCAGCGCATGAATCAATGCCACCGGCATGCGCTCGCCGGAAATCTTGAAATTCTGCAACGAGCGCTGCGTTTGCGCTCCCCACAGCGCGTCGGCGGGCACCTCGACCACGCCCATGGTGTCGCGTTCTTCACGGGTTTGCATAGATAGTTACCTCATCAAATTAGATCATTGAATAAATTGCGGCTCTGGTTTACCAACGAATCGCTGAATTACTATGAGTTTATCATTCTACTAGTTAAGAACGCGCAAATAGCAGGAGTGGCTTTATATCGTGATTGTCAGCGGCACGTAAGGCTTCAATATAGCGAGCGAGGGTTTCTCCGACATCGACCAGATTTGCACGTCCCCATGTGAATGGCTCCTGCTCAAGCTGCTGGGCGAGAAGATCGCCGATAAGACGCGAGATGCGCCCGTTTCCGTTGGGAAACGGATGGATTGCAACAAGGCGGTGACTAAACCGCACCGCAATTTCATCCGGAGGGTAGGTTTTATGTTCGATCCAGTAACAAGCATCGTCAATAGCTTGATGCACATCCATTGTGATCCGATAGGCATCGACACCAATGTTGCGGGCTGAGGTGCGATATCGCCCTGCCCAACGCCACACATCCCCAAACATGCGCTTGTGCAATTGGCGCAAGAAATTTTGATCCAACACGTCCCGTTTCTTGCGTGCGGCAGCCCAGCGCAACCCCTGGCCGATGTTGATTTGCTCCGCTTCGTTGAGTTCGTGCCGCAACGTGATATAGGCAGGAATAAGCTGCTCACGCTCTTCGTCGGTAAGTGGGGTATTAGCATCATCGTCATCGATAAATAATGGATCTGGCATGACAATGCTACTTATCCTCCCATAACCCTTTTAGTGAGCCTGATAGGATCAGTTCGATCATGCGCCGCTGTTCATCGTCGAGATCGGCTTTGAGCAAAGCCTGGTTTTCCAGTCGCATGGTGTGATCGAGCCGGGCAATGTCTTTGCGCGTTTTCTGGATGGCACGCTCACGCAGAATATCATCGAGCGGTTTTGCCGGCACGAAAGCATACACAAAGGTACAGTTCATTGCCTCGGCAGCTTCACGCAAGGTCTTGATCGTAGTTGCTCCAGTCACTTCCGCTTTTTCGATCACCGGAATACGTGAAGGGGAAGCATCCATACGCGCGGCAAGCTGGCGGGCAGTCATGCCAAGTGCTTCACGAATGGCCTTTATCCATCCTCGTGGCGGCGCAACAACCCCTGCCTCGCGCAAGGGTGCGAGACGTCTTTCCAATTGCTTTCTAGCGAGCGATGCTTGGTTTTTGTTCATATTAATATGTCCATATTCTTAATCATATTAATACATAAAGATGAACATATCAATAATTAATTAACATTTATATATGAACAAAAGGGTCTTAGGAAGTTAAAGCGGGTTTAAACGTAACAATTTAAGAATTTCATGATAGAGATTATCACGGCGATGATTAAAACGAAATTCGGTTTCTTTCAAGTGCAGGTAGAAAGTATGTT
>NZ_QPHG01000024.1:0-45591 GCF_040240425.1 Nitrosomonas sp.
CTTTCTACCTGCACTTGAAAGAAACCGAATTTCGTTTTAATCATCGCCGTGATAATCTCTATCATGAAATTCTTAAATTGTTACGTTTAAACCCGCTTTAACTTCCTAAGACCCTAATAATAATTTTATTCATATGTAACCTGAAACTCAGTGCTATATGGATCTTGCAGCCATCTCAGTATTTTGGCCGTGGGATCTGCCTTTGTGCAGCTTGCTTCAAGCTTGGGAATGATGTCGTCTTCTTCAGCACTGAACATTGGTTGATTCCTGTAAATTAGGTAACTTGCGGCTAGTATATACAAACCTGTCTATGGTAATGATGGTTAAGTTAATGGCAGAGTCACTGCCAAATCCAAAACTCAAGAAGGGTGTGAAGGTGAAGAAAGGTGGTGCAAAGGTGGGCGCCTGCTTTTCTTGCCATGCATGGATCTTCGCCAATTTCTCCATCTTTACCATCTTTTTCTGGTGCGCTGTACGAAAATGCCGACGCAGAAATTTCCGGTGCGAATCCAGAAAATTCTCCGAGATATTTTCGTCGTTGACGGGGGAAAAGGCGGTGAAGGTGGTAAAAATGATGAAATCCCATGCGCGGTAAGGCATTCCGGCCGCCACCTTTGCCACCGGCTTTCACCTCCTTTCGCCCCCTTTGCAGCGCCTCCACTCCCCGGAAAGTGTCAGTCAACAGCCCCCAAAATACTCCGGGCTTCTGTGTGCCCCAACATATAATCCCCCAGCCAATGATACCGATTGGCACAGATTCCAGCCAACTCCTGATTGCCACTGAACGATAAATGACTATAGGCATACAGACAAACCGTGATACCCAGCGCATCTCCGGAAAGTTTCCCCTCAAAACCGTTCTCACAGATCACCTGGAACGATTGATCAGAATCCGGCGCCATATAGAAGCCACCGTTACTCAATGCATAGAATTCCCAGTATCCGCCATTGTATTCAGGTGCGATCATTCCCGGCGATTCTATAGACGGCAGGCTCAAACCGCATGGGAAAGTGAACACCAAAAATATTGGCTGTGTGATTGATGCGTTGATTGATTGGTACAAGTTTACGTGTGATCGTTTTGTTGGTCATGATTCTTGCTCCTGTAGAAAAAAACGGAGCAGCACAAATGAATGCGCTACTCCGGATAACTGTGAAACAAAGAGAAATCAGTGATTCAGTCAGTACTAAACACCGTCATCATTTCATCGGGATCAATTCTGGCCATCAAGCTGGCTTGGGCTGTTACCGCTTCAGCCAATGATTCGTCGGAAATATCCCAGGAAAGGACATCATTGACTGCATCGATTAGATAGTTTTGGTAATTCATGGTAAATCTCCTTTATTTAAGTAGGGTTGTTCAATTAAAATTCTCGAATGGCGAGCCCAAAGAATTGCCATCGTAGGAAAGGAAAATTGAAGCGGGTTCGGCATACGGTCGGTATTGACTTGCCGAATGATTGAAAAGCTAGAACTGCCTTGTACTGCTTGGGTTTGCGGGAATGACTATTGAGGGAACTGCGGACTTCAACTAGCTGGGTGAGATTTTGTTCTTTGATGCGGATTTCTTGGTTGGAACTACCGGTTTTGCGTCGTCAGTCTTCAGATCGACTTTCGATTGAATCAACTTTTCAATCTCGGTCATGAATGCGTCAGAAGGCAGCCGCTCATAGTGCTTCGGATGATCCTCCAATTGACTCACCAAACCTTCTTGTTTCAGTACTGCCAGCAGAAAAGCCGGTGTGTTGAGTGACTTGCCCTGAAACAGCGGATAAAGCAGTAATGACACAATCGGTTTATTGTCGGGTTGCCGATCGAAGATATTCAAAATAGTATCCAAAGCGATCCATTCTTTACTGAAGAAACCGCCGCCGGTGTTATTGGCGATTCTAAATAAGATTTTGGACTTTTCATTGCAACCGATGTGGTAGGTCAATGTGGATTTGTCGGAGAGGGAAGGGCAGGTAGCTACCTTGAGGATACGGATGGATGGGTCGAGATTGATCAACTGACTCGTTTTCATGATAGAACTCCTTTTGTTTATGTGGGTTAGTGATTGGTTGCCCCTGTTGCTTTCAAATAAGATGGATGAAACTGCGCAGCCGAAAGTTACTTGATGGATGCCAGTACTGCGATACCGGAGAATTGCTGATCAGTGACATCCTTCAAATCACCAACACCGGTTTCGATAGCACCGATTTCAGCAACATATTGACGGGCGCGAACAATATCCGTGGTCAGTAACCACAAGCTGGAATCATTCACGACGATCCGAAGTACGGTTACGCCGCTCAGCACAGCAGGATGCCGATGTAATACATCCAGCAAGGCCAAGCACTCGGCATTAGCACGAGATAGTCCTGCATCAAATTCCATGATGGCCGCGCGTTCCTCAAAATCTTCACGCATACGATCATCGAGCCTATTGACCATATCTGAAACAAGTGTATTGATAGGTGTTTCCATGGGAATCTCCTGGAAGTTGGGTTGGAAAGAGAAAAACTGGAATTCTGAAAAGCTGAGAAACTTGAGAAGGAGAGAAAACAGGGAAGGAAAAACTGAAAATCTGGAAAACTGAAGATGTGAGAATGCGGGTGGTAGCTGGGATTCAGGAATGTATCGGTGCTAATGCCGGTACGGCATATTCAGTGCAGAGCGCCAACAACTGGAGATCGATTCCTGAAAGCTTCGGGATGAAGATATCGATGGCAAAACCTTCGTCGTTGAGGATGAATAACATCTCGTAGCAATTCCCGTGATCTTCCAATGCTTCAAAGCAGGGTGTGAAATCGGAATCACCGAAGTGCGTGCCATCTAGGGCGTTGTGAATAATTGAACAGCACGTTTCCGATTCCAGTGACTCTATGCTGTCACCGGGATCAACCACGATCATGTAGCCATGACGATCGTAGTAGTAAGGTTCACCGGAAAGAATCTGAGAGAAGCGGTGACTGACCAAAGCCCGGATAGATGGATCGGCAATGCGATGAATCAGTGATGGACCATGCAGGATAATCATGAATTACCTCCTTATTTTGGACGAAAAAAAACCTGCACAGGGCAGGCTTGGATTGAAAAAACTGTATTTGATGTCAGATGTTAAGCAGAAGCGGTAAACCGTGAAAGATGATGAAATATAGCCAGACAATCTGTAGAACAATACCGGCTATGGTGATGAGAAAACGTATGAGGGCATATTTGATGCTATCCCAAAAACCTATTCCCTGCATAAGCGTGAGCATCCTGGATATGCCTGAATGATCGGTGATCAGCCAACGGAATAGCCCTGAAACAGTTTTATCCAGAGTTCTTGCGGTGAATTTTGCAGCTTTCCACCCCGGTGATTTGAGATTGCGCATAGACTGTTGTTTAAACTGCCTTGCCATTGACTACCTCCTGATTTATTGCAGGTGCAAGAATTGGAAACGGAAGGGCGGTGTTATTGACTTACTATTGATGGTGCAGAAAAAATTGGGAATTTTTAGATTTAACTGCAAGAAAATAAATGAGGTTTAACGTCAAAAATGGGGAAAAACTCGCCGCGTATCGCCGGGCTGAGTTTTGAGGTGTGAGGTGAATTTACTTATCGATACGATTCATGGAGTTACTGTCGATAATCGGGCTTGCTTGAAAATGTGACCGTGGGAAATCGCACCGCTTCGGATTTGTATTCCAGTGTGTACCATGCTCTCCTGATTTTTTTGCTTTCAATTCTTCGACTACTTAACTTGTAGTGTAACCTCAGTTAAGAAATATGTTTTTACAGGGCAAGGTCAGATTGGGATGGGTTGGTTTGTGTGGAATAAAAACCCCGCCGGGGCGGGTTAAAGAAATAAATTGAAGCCTGCTAATAATTTAGAAATTTGAGTATAAGTTGGTGCGATTTGACCAGTTATTTATAAACTATGGCGGGTATCTATATTTACTATTGGGTCCTATAGAATTGTCTGGATTTTCTTCTAAAATAGGTTTTGTTGAAAGGGATGGGCGGGTTAAGGAGTTATCTTGTTGCTTTTTATCTCTATCCAGGGGGCTTGTTGTTTCGGGCCGTCTGTCGACCTCTTCCGGAATGCGTCCGGATTCTGACGTATCAATTGGTTTTTCGACATTCAAATCTAATGGCTGGTTTGATTGAGCAAAAGCCGATGAACCCGACATATAGACCGACCCAATAATTAAAGCTGCTAGTAAGCCATTAATAGAGATATACATATGAATACTCTCACTGTAAAGAAGTAGTTCACAATTCCATTTTTTAACCGAAATCTTATTCAGATTACCACATTTCAAACAATAAAAAACCCGCCTAGGCGGGTTTGGTATAAAGATAAGGAAATTTAACTGCAAGAAAATAAATGAGGTTTAATGCTAAAAATGGGAAAAAGTTGCCGCGTATCGTCGGGCTGAGTTTTGAGGTGTGATGAGCACGTCTTGCCGATATGAATCATGGGGTTACTGTCGATGCCTGGCCTGCTTGAAAATGTAACCGTGGGAAATCACACTGCTTCCGATTTGTATTCCAGTGTGTACCATGCTCTCCTGATTTTTTCTGCTTTCAATTCTTCGACTACTTAACTTGTAGTGTAATCTCAGTTAAGAAATACGTTTTTACAGGGCAAGGTCACGGGATAGATGTCCTTAAGCATTTACAGAGGGAGGATTTAAGCCTATCATGCTATTCATTATTTCCTAACCACTAGATAATCCAATGAATTTCAATAAAACTAAACTAATCATTTTTGCCTTTGCAAGCTTCACAATCGGTAGTACCCAAGCCGCATCAATCATCGACTTTGAAGACGTACCCTTTTTTCCAGGAGTAGCTGCTTCTTATCCATCAGCTGGCTACCAAGGCTTTGATTGGACTGGTGGTTGGGGCGACATTAGCTGGGTCATTTCTCCCAAAGATGATAACGGGCTCGGTGGATTCAAGGAGCCGTATTCGCATTCGGGTAACAATTTTTCTTGGAGTAACGGGGGAACTGATCTTGCACTCACAGTTCATGGTGGCGGTACGTTTGATCTTGCAAGTTTCTGGGTACGTACGCCTGCTCAACCCTTAAGCTTGACTGCGCATGGCTATTTGAGTGGTAGTGAAGTCTTCACGCAAACTTTTACTGCTACCGAAGATTATGCGGAGATCACGACAAATTTTACCCATATCGATCGTTTCACCCTCGTTCCCGAAAGAACTGCAAACGTGCTGATCGATGACATTAATGTAGCAAACGTCAGTGCGATACCAGAACCCGAGATTTACGCCATGTTACTGGTTGGTTTAGGCTTAATGGGATTTATGACTTATCAACGCAAAGTTATTTAGTATATTCAAATAAAGCACCCCGCTGCTTGCGGTGGGGTGTTAATAGCGCTCTTCAATCTGTCGGTTTTTAACCAGCTTTCGCCCCAAGAGCGGGGAATTGAACCCGCAGAGATTAAAGTGCAAAGTGATGATCTGACCGCACCGGCTTCCGATCCACATTCCGGGACTGGGCCAGTGAGACCACCGCCTACCCGCAGGAAGTCTGTGAAATGTCGCTTGCCCATACCTGTACGTCGTCAAAGCAAACTGGACAGCTGGATGCCTAAATCAAGAGATGCTTTAGCTGTAAGAAATCTCAGGGTTGTTTACAGAGAGGTTGATAGAAATAAGCGTTGAGTATTTCATAAGGGGTGGCATTATTCAAACTCTTATGAGGCTTAACGGTTGTACGTCGTCAAAGCAATTTGGACAGATGATTGCCTAGATTAAGAGATGTTTTAGCTCATCAGGTCTGAGTTTGTTAATTTTTTAGCATAAAACATCTGGCGTCGCAAAGCTAAGGTTCGCCGCTTTATTTTTTCTCTTTCATCCAAAATAGATTGTCCCCGGCCATAAAAGACATCGGCCGGTGTTAGATTATTGAGTGATTCATGATAGCGCTCATGGTTATAGTAATCGATAAACTGTCGAATACGATCTTCCAATTCGTTAGGGAAGTAGTAGTTTTCCAGCAAAATCTGGTTCTTCAATGAACGATGCCAGCGCTCGATTTTACCCTGAGTTTGTGGATGATAGGGTTTACCGCGTGTATGGATCATATTTCGATCTTCAAGATAATGCGCCAATTCACTGGAAATATAACTCGGGCCATTGTCACTTAATAATCGCGGTTTATGTTTGACTTTGATCTGGTCAAGTCCTGTAAAGCGTAATGCATCATCGAGGGTATCTGACACATCACCGGTGCTCATAGAGACACAAAGCCGCCAGGCAATGATAAAACGCGAGAAATCATCCAGCACTGTCGATAAGTAATACCAGCCCCAACCGGTTATTTTGAAATAGGTAAAATCGGTCTGCCACATTTCATTGACACGCGTTGTGGGATGCTGAAACTTGTCTCTTGCCTGCATGAGAATATAGGCCGGGCTTGTAATCAGATCATGGGCTTTCAGTAGCCGATAAACTGACGATTCCGATACAAAGCTGGATTGTTCATCAATATACGTCACAGCTAATTCCCGTGGTGACAGTTCAGGCTTTTCCAAAGCGAGCTTGATAATCTCCGCTTGCTGGTCTTCCGGCAGTCTATTCCATACCAATCTGGAACAGGTTTTTTGATCTTCTAGTCCATCTATGCCACCTGATTGATAGCGCTTCAGCCAATTATAGAAAGTGGATTTGCGAATACCAAGCCGCAGCAGTGTCTGACGTACTGATAAATTGGATTGTTCAACCAGACGAATGATCTCGAATTTCTCGGATGCGGAATATCTCATATACCGTCCTCCCCATCCCCGATCATACTTTTTTTAAGTAGGCGGTTTTCCATTAACAACTCCGCCACGGTTTCTTTGAGTGCACGGGTCTCGGTACGCAGGTTTCTCACTTCATCCGAAGTCGCTTCACGGGCAGTATCCCCGGCTAATCGCTTCTTCCCAGCTTCCAGAAATTCCTTTGACCAGCGGTAATAGATATTAGTATTGATACCTTCCCGGCGGCATAGCTCTGCAATACTGTCTTCGCCTCGAAGACCTTCCAGCACGATACGAATCTTTTCTTCTGCTGAACAATTGCGGCGGGTGGCACGGCGTATATCGCGTACGGTTTTCTCAACACTGCGGTTTTGAATGTTCTTCTCTGTCATCATCGTTCCTTTTTTAGGGTTACGATGAGCCAAAACTACCCCTTATGCAATCAGGCTTTTTTGTCCAACTGGCGCTGACGGCATACAGGACTCCATTTTTGACAACAATGCCTCCCATGAATCCAATGATATTCCAGCGAAGTTTCTTCTGTTTTGAGCTTGATCTACAAAAGAAGATATTACCCACCTTCGTTGCATCTCAATCAAACCAGCCGAAGCGGCGAATCGCTCATCAATGCAATCTGCTCTCGCAATTCCAGAATGCGCTCTTCCCAGTAACGCTGCGTATTAAACCAGGGAAAGGCTTGCTTGAAAGCGAGATCGTTCCATCGCTGCGCCAGCCAGGCGGAATAATGAATCAGACGCAAGGTGCGTAGCGCTTCGATTAAATGCAGTTCGCGTAAATCGAAATCGTAAAAGTCTTCATACCCAGCCACTACATCATTCAATTGCCGCACTATGTCGGTACGATCGCCCGACAACAACATCCATATGTCTTGTATTGCAGGCCCCATACGGCTATCGTCAAAATCCACGAAGTGCGGACCGCTATCTGTCCACAGCACATTACCTGCATAACAATCTCCATGCAAACGCAGCGTTCTCACACTACTACCGGCACGTTCAAAACAACAACGAACACCAGCCAATGCTTGTTCGGCTACGCTGCGGTACGCAGCATCGAGATCGGCAGGAATAAAGCTGTTGGATAGCAAGAAATGAAGCGGTTCGTCTCCGAAACTTGCGATATCGAGCGTGGGACGATGCTGAAACGGTTTGATTGCACCAATGGCATGAATACGGCCAAGAAAACGCCCCATCCATTCCAGCGTATTGCGGTCTTCAAATTCAGGCGCGCGTCCGCCGTGTCTGGGAAAAACGGCAAAACGGAATCCTTCGAAGCTGTGGAGTGTTTTTCCATCCACTATCAAAGCGGGTACTACTGGAATTTCCCGATCAGCCAATTCCTGCACGAAAGCGTGTTCTTCCAGGATGACCTCATCCGTCCAGCGCCTCGGGCGATAGAATTTTGCTATTAGCGGCAAACCTTCTTCCATGCCAACCTGATAAACACGGTTTTCATAGCTGTTAAGCGTTAACAGACGGCCATCGCAGCGATAGCCCAGACTATCCAGTGCGTTCATGACGCAATCAGGCGTCAATAAAGAGAAAACTGGTGTTGTCACGGTTTAGCACTTTGCGCATGGATTGATCTTCGTTTGCTTCCTGCAGATGGCACTGCTGAAGGCACGACTCTAGCTTTCCTGATGTACGTTATTATTTTCGATTCTATCACTCCTCGCCGATCTTGCTGCGTAACGATTTTCTTCGACTTTGAATCGCTTTGCTTTCCAGACGTTTTATTTGGGAAGTTTTGGTCGGCTTGGTGGGGGTTCGAAGCTTTACCGCAACAGTAACACCTTTGATCAATTCACGTAGCCGATTGAGCGCATCTTCCCGGTTCTTGACCTGACTGCTAAACCGCTGCGCCTTGATGATAATGACACCTTCGCTGGTGATGCGGCTGTCTTTTAATTGCAATAGCCTTTCCTTATAGAGTTCGGGTAGCGATGAAGCTTTGATATCGAATCGCAGATGAATCGCGGTCGATACTTTGTTGACATTTTGCCCGCCGGAACCTTGCGAGCGTACTGCCTGAATCTCGATTTCAGCCAACGGAATCACGAGATTGTTGGATATTTCCAAGTGGGTTAATATTTCCATTTCCATTCATCCGTACTTCGATCGGTAATCACCCTTAAAATTCTCCTGCTCAAAATTAGAGCAAGATACGTGAATTATCTGAAGTGTAGATTATCTGGAATAACCACTTAATATTTTGAATCACAGCTAACCGTGATAATGATGATAGGAGGAGGGGAACCAATGAAGGCTAAATTACACTAATTGGTTGAATCAGCTCTCCCTTCTTTGATTCTATAACCGCATCAACCAGTGCATAACACATCAGTGCATAGCCGGATGGTTGTCCTTATTCTTTCGCCAGTATAGTCAGACGCAGCGGCTACTCACAATGTTTACAGAGATTTAATTGGAAAGTTCAAGAGATTAAATTTTTTAAAAAATAAAAAAGGACTATAAGTCTATGACCTGTAGTCCTTTTATTTGTTTTGGTAGGTCGTGGCAGATTCGAACTGCCGACCAACGGATTAAAAGTCCGCTGCTCTACCGGCTGAGCTAACGACCCAAAGCGCGGCATTATACCTGAATCAATTGCGGATATAAATGGCTTTCTCAGATTGTGTGCTCATTTTTATAATAAGGAGTGAATATAATGTTTTGTTGACTGACATTATTGCGAGTATCGGATAAAATATTCTTATAGGTTGAGGTTGGCAAGAATAGGTAAAAAATTTACAGTAATCGCACTAAAAGCTCGACGTTGTAAATAATATTCCCTGAGCTATAAATCAAAATCCACATCCCGTTTGGGATTTATTCTGTCTAAGATTAATGGACGTTTTTGGCGTGCTAATCACCATTCTGCGGCAGTAAATGACTATAAGAAAAAGTAGTTCATTTCATATTAAATGCATCCGAGGCTATTTAATATAACGCTATACCGGCTGTGTTTACCAATAAAGGAAACAATTAATAATGCTGACACATTTACAGCGCCTTGAAGCTGAGAGTATTCAGATCATGCGGGAGGTGGTTGCGGAATGCGAACACCCGGTGATGCTCTATTCCATTGGAAAAGATAGTGCAGTGATGCTGCATCTTGCAATGAAAGCATTTTATCCTTCAAAACCGCCGTTTCCGTTGCTGCATGTCGATACTACCTGGAAATTCAGGGAAATGATTGAATTTCGCGATGTTATGGCGAAAAAGCTTGGACTCGAGCTGATCGTTCATATCAACCCACAGGGTGTGGAAAAGAAAATTAATCCATTCACGCACGGCTCGGCGATTCATACGGATATCTGGAAGACTGAAGGGCTGAAGCAGGCGCTGGATAAATATGGCTTCGATGTGGCATTTGGCGGCGCGCGCCGGGATGAAGAAAAATCCCGTGCCAAGGAACGCATTTTTTCCATCCGCTCCGCGCAGCATCGCTGGGATCCCAAACTGCAACGCCCCGAACTCTGGCGGTTATACAATGCGCGTAAGCATAAAGGCGAAAGTATCCGGGTGTTTCCGCTTTCCAACTGGACAGAACTTGATATCTGGCAGTATATCTATCTGAATAATATACCTATTGTGCCATTGTATTTTGCCAAGAAACGGCCTGTGGTCGAGCGCGATGGCACCTTGATCATGGTGGATGATGAGCGTTTACCGATGCGGGAAGGTGAGCAGCCGATGATGAAAAGCGTGCGATTCCGTACATTGGGTTGTTATCCGCTAACCGGTGCGATTGAAAGTGAAGCCGATACGTTGACGGCCATTATTCAGGAAATGCTGCTTACCAGAACATCGGAGCGGCAGGGGCGGTTGATTGATCACGATTCAACCGGTTCCATGGAGAAAAAGAAGCAGGAGGGCTATTTCTAATGGCGCATGTATCTGATTTGATAGCCGAGGACATCGAGCTATATTTGAAAACACACGAGAACAAAAGCCTGCTTCGTTTTATCACTTGCGGTAGCGTGGATGACGGAAAAAGCACTTTGATCGGGCGTCTGTTGTATGAATCCAAGATGTTGTTTGAAGATCAACTGACTCAATTGGAAGCCGATTCCAAAAAAATGGGCACGCAAGCCGGAGATTTGGATTTCGCACTTTTGGTAGATGGACTGACGGCTGAGCGCGAACAAGGTATTACCATTGATGTTGCGTATCGCTTTTTCTCCACGGATAAGCGCAAGTTTATCGTGGCGGATACGCCGGGGCATGAACAATATACCCGTAACATGATCACCGGCGCATCGACTGCGGATGTGGCCATTATTCTGATCGACGCGCGCAAGGGCGTATTGACGCAAACGCGGCGGCATAGCTATTTGGTTTCGTTAATCGGCATCAGGCATGTGGTGCTGGCGATCAATAAGCTCGACATGGTGGGATATTCCGAAGAGGTTTTTAACCGGATCGATCACGACTATCGTGTATTCGCCAAAAAGATCGGATTACAAAACATTGTCGCCATCCCAATGTCGGCATTGAAAGGCGATAATATTACCGAGTTGAGCAGGAATACGCCGTGGTATAGCGGTGACACCTTGATGAGCTATCTGGAGAATGTGCAAGTAGAAGATGCCGCTGAACAATCCGGTGTTTTTCGTATGCCGGTGCAGTGGGTAAATCGCCCCAACCTGGATTTCCGCGGTTACTCCGGCATGGTGGTGCGCGGAAGTGTCAAACCGGGTGACGCCATTCGCGTTCTGCCATCCGGACGAGAAAGTCGCGTTGCGCGCATCGTCACGCAAGACGGCGATCTGGAAAAAGCTATTTCCGGTCAGTCGATTACACTGACACTCACAGATGAGATCGATATCAGCCGGGGGGATGTTCTGGCAACCACCGATTCACCACCCGGAGTAGCCAATCAATTTGAAGCCACGGTGGTTTGGATGACCGATGAGGCGATGTTGCCCGGCAGGCCCTATTTGATGAAAATTGGCACAAAAACAGTAACGGCCAATGTCTCAACGCTGAAACACAAGGTCAATGTCAATACACTCGAGCAAGTTGCCGCGACGAAATTAGAGCTCAATGAAATCGGAGTGTGCAATTTGAGTACGGATCAATTGATCGCATTTGATCCCTATAGTGAAGATCGCGATACCGGCGGTTTCATCATGATTGACCGGTTAACCAATAATACCGTTGGTGCCGGCATGTTGCATTCGGCCCTGCGCCAGCCGCACGAGAATAGCCAGTGGCAAGATATCTCTGTGAATAAGCAGGCGCATGCTACGCTCAAGGGGCAGAAGCCCTTTATCATCTGGTTTACCGGGCTGTCCGGTAGCGGCAAATCGACCATCGCTATTTTGCTCGAGCGAAAGCTTTACTCGCTGGGTAAGCATACTTATTTGCTGGATGGAGATACTATTCGTCATGGCTTGAATAAAGATCTCGGTTTTACCGATGCCGACCGGATTGAAAATGTCCGGCGTACTGCGGAAGTCGCCAAGTTGATGGTTGATGCTGGGCAAATCGTCTTGGTTTCAATGATTTCACCGTTTTCCGCCGAGCGCGAGATGGCGCGTGAATTGGTAGCGCAGGGGGAATTCTTTGAAGTATTTGTCGATGTACCGATCCAGGCAGCGGAAGAGCGAGATCCTAAGGGATTGTATAAAAAAGCGCGCAGCGGTGAACTGAAAGATTTTACCGGACTCGATTCACCCTACGAAGCGCCGGAAAACCCCGAAGTCCGCATTGATACGACGACTCATACACCCGAACAGGCGGTTGAGCATATTATCAATTATTTGCTGGGCATTGGTGTTCTCGGTTGATTTAATGTAGTCAGCCGTATTGGCTGAACAGTGAGCGCATCGGGATAAGCCGGATCGGTGAAATTCCAGTCAATAAACCGGCAAATCAAAGCTCAACAAGCTTGAATGCTGTGCGTTCATGAGAGCCGGAAAATAACTCCCAACTCCCCGTATCAACGCTTACGATTCCTGGCGCATTTTTGGCGCTGTATGCCGGTCATTTATAGTCGAGGTCTCACATCATGATTCTTGTTACGGGCGGTGCCGGATATATTGGTTCGCATACTTGCGTGGAATTGTTGAATGCAGGATTTGATATTACTGTTTTCGATAATTTTTGTAACAGCAATCCCGAAGCATTGGCCCGGGTGCAGAAAATTACCGGCAGGAAACCCGCACTAATAACCGGCGATTGCCGTGACCGTGCCGCCTTGGTGGCTGCCTTGCAGAAGAGCAAAGCCAAAGCAGTAATCCATTTTGCCGGACTAAAAGCCGTCGGGGAATCGGTAGAACAGCCGCTTTCCTATTACGATAATAACGTAAGCGGTACATTACGGTTATTGGAAGCGATGCAGGAGTGCGGTGTCAAAACCTTGGTATTCAGTTCTTCCGCCACAGTTTATGGTGACCCGGTGCGGTTACCGTTGACCGAGGATCACCCGCTGTCCGCAACGAATCCCTACGGACGCAGCAAGTTGATGATCGAAGAGATTCTGCGGGATTTGCAGCACAGCGACGCTTCATTCCGCATTGCCATCTTGCGGTATTTTAATCCGGTGGGCGCGCATGTGAGCGGGTTAATTGGCGAAGATCCACAGGGAATTCCCAATAATTTGATGCCTTTCGTGGCACAGGTCGCGATAGGGCGAAGAGACGCCTTGAACGTGTGGGGAGATGATTATCCCACACCGGATGGCACCGGCGTGCGCGACTATATTCACGTGGTCGACCTGGCGCTGGGACATCTGAAAGCGCTGGAAGCGCTCGAAGCTGCGCGCTCCGTACAAGGTGATCAATATTCCGGTTGTTTGACCGTAAATCTAGGCACTGGGCGAGGTTATAGTGTGCTGGATGTGGTCTGCGCCTACGAACGGGCGAGCGGGCGGCCTATTCCCTATAAGATCGCTCCCCGGCGCTCTGGTGATATTGCGTCTTGTTATGCGGATCCAAAACGTGCGCTCGAGTTATTGGGCTGGCAAGCAAAACTTGGATTGGACGATATGTGCGTGAGTAGCTGGCACTGGCAGAGTATCAATCCCAAGGGCTATCAAAGCTAATTGGAGTTTTTGTTCCGGTTAACCGGAATCTCGTTAAGGCGATAGTGGCGACTTAATAGTAAGGAGAACTATAAATGAAAGCGATTAGAAAAGCGGTCTTTCCTGTAGCTGGATTAGGCACGCGTTTTTTGCCGGCAACCAAGGCGAATCCCAAGGAAATGCTGCCCATCGTTGATAAGCCATTGATCCAATTTGCTGCTGAAGAAGCGGTTGCCGCGGGTATTGATGTGTTGATTTTTATCATCGGGCGTAATAAAAGCTCAATCCCCGATCACTTTGATAAAGCATTTGAATTGGAAGCAAAGCTGGAAGCAGGAAGAAAACAGGAGATGCTGAATATTGTCCGCAATATACTGCCGCCGCATGTGGATTGCGTTTATATCCGTCAAGCCGAAGCGCTCGGGTTGGGACACGCTGTTTTGTGCGCGCAATCGGTTGTCGGCGATGAACCTTTCGCGGTATTACTGGCTGATGATTTAATCGATGGCGGTGACCGCAGTTGCCTCAGTCAGATGGTGGATATTTACGCCCAGCATCATTGCTCGGTTCTGGGAATCGAACAAGTTCCACCGAATACGGTTAACCGTTACGGTATCATCAGCAGTGCGCCGATTGCCAATAACTTGTCCAAGGTCAATGCCATTGTTGAGAAGCCGCCGATTGACAAGGCACCGTCCAATCTCGCGGTGGTTGGCCGCTATATTCTCACGCCACGTATTTTCAAACTGCTGGAAAAAACAGAGCGGGGAGCCGGTAACGAGATTCAGCTGACGGATGCCATCGCGAAGCTGTTGCAAGATGAAACGGTGCTCGGTTATGAATTTGACGGTAAGCGCTTTGATTGTGGCAGCAAATCCGGGTATCTACAGGCGACTGTGGAGTTTGCTTTACAGCACCCCGAACTTAAACAGGAATTTGAAGCCTACTTGAGCGATTTGGTTAGAAACTTTCCTCAAACGAATTAATGGGCTGTTTGAATCGCCGTGCGTTAAATTGAGGTTGCTGCAGGCGTGGTTTCAGTAGCGATAATCAAAAGAAACCGGCCGGATACATCCACTTGCAGGTGTATCCGGCCGGTTTTTTTATTGCTGAACTGATCGATTGTTACCGAACTTAATCAGCTTTCTTTGTACGCAACGGGATTTTCTTAAACAGTGGTATGCATAGAAGCCCGATCAACGCGCCAATCAGCATCATGCCATAGTTCTGAAAATTATTATTGGTGAACGACGTAATTTGCCGCACCATTGCGCTTTGTTCCGCTTTATCCGAGACTTTGGGTAGATTTTCCGCTTCGTACGTATCGTTGATGTTATAAGGCGTTACACCGGGAATACTCGGTATGTTCTCGGCTCCTTTTCCAACCACCAACTGCGCTTTCATACCTTTTTCCATGTGATGGGAAATGTCGCAATGGACGAGAAACGTATCGTCCGATCCCGGTACGATGATGGTGCCGGTGACTGTTTTGGGTCCGGTTACTTCCAGGTGGAACATGCCATATTTATAGAGATATTTGGGCAGTCCGTGCATCATGAATTGGTGCCGGATATTATCTTCGTTGACAAAGTGCCAAGTGACCTTGGAGCAAGGTTTGACATGCCATTGCTGTTGATCGAATGCAAAGGCGGTACCGGGAAATTTGGCGGAATATTTTCTGCCGGCGCGCACGGTTATTTCCACTTCCTCGGAAATGCTTTTACAGCTGCTGGGCAGTTTGTCGAGGTTTTGTCCCATGATCATGGTACCTTCGTGATCCATTATATGATCATGATCCATGTGGTGGTGGTGGTGTCCATCACCGTGCTCCGCGGATTGCGCGCTGGTGTCATGTGCGCTGTGATCAGTATGCTGCTCTGCGCTGATGTCATGCGCGTCACTATGATCATGTGCACTGTGATCATGTGCGCTGTGGTCATGTGCACTTTGTTGGTCATGTGAACTGTGATCATGGCCGCTATGATCTTCGGTCTGCTGCTTCTCAGCCGCTGCTGGAGCTTGATTCACGCCGTGACCGCTATGATCGGAGTGATCATGTGCACCGCCGTTTGTTTTTTGCTGAGCAATGGCATTCGAGCTGACCGCGAGAATTCCAGCCAGTAAGAAAGTAATGGTTGTTGTCTTTATCATTTTTGGTTACTCCCTTTGGCCCCTTTTAGGCGAGAAACTGCCGTAATAGCGCTTTGTTTGATTTGCTCCCGTTTGGCGAAAATCAGATAAATTACCAGTCCGATCAGCAGACCGATCACACCATTCAATAATGAGGTCTGCTCTTGTGCGCTGAGACCGGTTTGTCCGCCGGGTGAACCGAGGCTGGACCATTCATCCAGATCCTGCCAGACTGGAATTCTTCTTTCGTAATATTCCTTGGTAAAGAATTTGTTGAGATCAATGCCGAAGTGACTAACTTGCGGCAAACCGCTGTCATTCAGGTAGGATTTGTACACAATGGAACTCATACTGCCGCCTTCGGCCATGCCGTTGGTGGTAATTCCTTTTTCCCGGTGATCATGAATCAACCAATCGCCTTCGCCATAACTGTGTTTTCCATCGTTGACGGTTTCGAGCTTCAGGTCGAGGCGTTGCGCCGGCGCCATGTCGAATACGTCGCGCATGATTTGAGCAACCGGATTATGTTCCACGCCGTCGTAATGTGTAATCGTGGCATGATGGCCGTGCGTATGGACCGCAATCGATTCGCCGCCGCTATTGAGCAGGCGCAATTTAATTTTCTGATCGGGTTCAACGATGATTAGCGATTCTCTTAACGTATAAGGAAACGACAGGCCGTTCAGGGTGTAATAATCTTCGGTCGAATCGGTGATGTCGTAGCGTTGATTCATATCGCGCGCGATGAGCCGCGGATCGTTGTATTTCTGTGTGATTTCACTGAGTTCTTTGTCCATCGCGTGATAGTGCAGATCGTATTCCTGATCGAAATTTTCACGCACTGCAACGGAGGAATGGCGGACATGACCAGCACCGATATTCAATGTCTGCAGCCAGTTATTCGGTCTATTTTCTTCAACGACGATCATGCCAGCCAATCCCATTGCCAAGTGGGTATGCGTTTGCACGTGGCAATGATAGAACATGGTGCCCGGTTGGCGCGCTTGAAATTCATAGATGCGCCGTTCACCCGGCATTAATTCTTTTTCACTGGTTTGCGGCACGCCGTCATTGCCGCCATGATCTTTATGCGAGAAGGGATGATCGACGCCGTGCAGATGGATGCTATGGGGAAAGTAGTGCGTGTTTTCCAGTACGATTTGAACGATATCACCCACTTCAACCCGAATCACGGGTGATGGCAGGCGCAGTAGGGGGTTAGCCCGGACGCTTTCAAAATTCTCGGTCGACATGCCGCTGGTTTTTGGCGCAAATACCCAAGCGCCCGGTTGTACGCCCGGAGCAATATCGAATGTTGGCACTAAACCGGGGAAATCAGGGGATTTTCCATTCAGCTCCATGATTTCCAGTTTGATGATAATCCGGTCGGGATCACCGTCACCGTCCAGATCATCGGTTTTGATGATGGCATCCGGTGAAAGGCCGGTTTTCATCAGGGTGTCCATGGAGACGTGATTGGTTCCTTTGACTGCCGCTGCGATCCAGGCAGGGTTGTCTGGACTGCAGCCGGGTGATGCTGCAATTTTTACGCCATCAATTTCCTGAGCTTCCCGCCATGCTGGTGAAATCTTAGGATCGCACATCGGTTCAGCGGTTAACGCGGCCGGATCAACTTTCACTGTTTCTGGCAGCTTCAGCGATGCCTGGACCGCTGCTGACGACAGCAAGGAGAAAATCAATAGGGCAATAACAATACGAATAGGCATATTAACGCACCTTTAAAATTTATCGAGTATTAAAAATAAATATGGCTGATCAGATCAAGCAGTTTTAATACGACCGGTATCAGTTCAATAGCCAGATCTAACGGCTATGACAGAACTGTAGGCACAAACACTTAACTGTGTATTTGCTGGCAGGTAAAATTATGAGGAATATCTTATCTTCATATATGCAATACTTCTACATTATCCGTCAAGCTACCATGAGCGGCTATTATACAGAACCCATTTCTGCTTTTGTGGTTTTTCCATAGTGAATAGAATTTTGAATTTTTAATTTTTGAAGTAATGATTCGAGTGATAATCCCCGGTTTTTTAGCTTTTTTCGTCTACTGCTATCCAAAATTTCTGCGAACCGCCGGAATCGATAAGCAGGGCTGCGTCAATTTCTGCTGTTATGGTTTAATGGCTTTGTTGCTGATGGCGTGTAGCGGTAACAAACCTGCGCAACCGGCACCCGGTAAGAATCAAGCCATACCAGCCACGATTGTGGCTGTGCAGCCGGTGATAATGCCGGTCAGCCTGGAAACGATCGCGCAAACCGAAGGCGCTAAGGAAATTGAAATCCGTCCGCGTGTAGGCGGTATTTTGCTCAAACGCTTGTATACCGAAGGAATGGCTGTGGAAGCCGGTCAGCCGTTATTTTTGATCGATCCGGAACCATTTCAGAACGCTTTGGCGGAAGCCAAAGCGGCGCTGCAAGAACAGAATGTGCGAGTATTGCGCGCGAAAAGCGATGAAGACCGGCAACGGCAATTGCTGGCGGAAAATTTTGTCAGTCAACGTGCCTATGACTTGGCTAAGGCCGATCTGGCGATTGCCGCAGCTGCTTTACAGGCGGCCAAAGTCCGTGTGCAGCAAGCGGAACTCAATCTTTCCTATACTACCGTCAGAGCGCCGGAAAAGGGTGTGACAGGCCGATCGCAATTGTCCGAAGGCACGCTGATATCAGCCAATAGCAGCTTGCTGACGACCTTGACGCAATTATCGCCGATCTGGGTGAGATTCAGTTTCGCGGATAATGAAGTCGCTCGATTGGGCGGGCACTTAAGCGAAAAAAATGTGCAGCGTGTAAAAATGATTTTGCCGGATGGATCGGAGTATGAGCAGGAAGGAAAAATCAATTTTGCCGCGAGTAAAATCGATCCTCAGCTCGGTACGCAGCAACTGCGCGCAACCTTTGCCAATGAAGATCAACGCGTATTTCCTGGACAATTTGTCCGGATACGGATCACTGCTGGAGAACCGAGGGCTGTTTTCATGGTGCCGCAGGTGGCTGTGCTGACTTCGGATAGAGGGCGCTTTGTCTATGTGCTGAACGACAACGATGAAGCCACACAACGTCCTGTTATCGTGGATAACTGGATGGGGAAAGACTGGATTATTCTGGAAGGATTGCAAACCGGCGATCGCGTGGTGGTTGACAATCTCATCAAGCTGATGCCGGGCAAAAAGGTCGAACCACAAGTGCGAGATCAGCTCCCTTCTTGATGACCGGGCTTGGACTCCATCAATAACTAACCATTGCATTTATGGCCCAATTTTTTATTACTCGACCGATTTTTGCATCGGTATTGTCGATCATTATCGTTTTAGCAGGATTGGCAGCAGCTACGCAATTACCAATTGAACAATATCCGAAAATCACGCCGCCGACGGTTATCGTAACCGCTACCTTTCCAGGCGCAAATGCCGACACAATGATCAAAACGGTGGCTGCGCCGATTGAGGAAAAACTCAGCGCCATCGAAGGTTTGCTGTATTTTAGCTCCAGCGCGGATTCCAGCGGACGGCTGACCATCACCATTACATTTGAAATCGGTACTGACATAGACCGTGCCACGTTCAATGTCAGTAATGAAATCAACACGGCATTGGCGCGTTTGCCCGATGAAGTCAGACGCTCGGGTATTACGGTGCAAAAGCGTTCAAACGATTTATTGCTGGTTTTTGCCGTAACTTCAAAGGACCCCAAACATACCACGTTGTTCTTGAGCAACTTCATCACCAACAACATTCTCGATGATCTGCGGCGTGCAACCGGTGTTGGCGAAGCGCGGATTTTCGGTGCGCAAGATTACTCCATGCGCATTTGGTTGCGGCCTGACCGGATGGCGCAGCTGGGCATCACCACTAGCGATATCGCGAATGCTGTTCGTACGCAGAATGCGCAGCAGGCCGTCGGAAAAATCGGCCAGGAGCCTGCGATTGCCGATCAGCAATTGGTATACACCGTAACTGCAAAAGGACGGTTATTGGAACCGGAAGAGTTTGAAAATATCATTTTGCGTTCGGACGGGCCGCGTGGCGTGCTGTATCTCAAGGATGTGGCGCGCATTGAACTGGGTGCGCAGGATTATTCCGCGCAGACACTGCTGAATGGTGAACCCGGTTTGGGAATTGGCATTTTCCTGCGTACCGGCGCCAATGCGTTGGAAACCGCTGCGGCTGTGAAAGCCCGCATGAACGAACTGAAGCATTATTTTCCCGAGGGTTTGGAATACTTTATTTCGTATGACACCAGCGTATTTGTTAAAGCGTCTATTTGGGAGGTAGTGAAAACGCTGGGTGAAGCGATGTTGCTGGTGGTTCTGGTGGTTTATGTGTTTTTGCAGAGCTGGCGGGCGACGTTGATTCCAATTATTGCCATCCCGATTTCCTTGATCGGTACGTTTGCCGGATTGTGGTTACTCGGGTATTCGATCAATACGCTGACACTGTTTGCGATGGTGCTGTCGATCGGCATTGTGGTCGATGATGCGATCGTCGTGCTGGAAAATATCGAGCGCTTGATGTCGCAGGAAAATCTGTCCCCGATCGATGCCGCCATCAAGGCAATGCAGCAAGTATCGAGCGCGGTGGTAGCGATGACGATGGTTTTGGCGGCGGTTTTTATTCCGGTGGCTTTTCTGGGCGGTATTGCCGGTGAGCTGTACCAGCAGTTTGCCGTGACGGTGGCGGTTGCGGCGGTGATTTCCGGTATTGTGGCATTGACTCTGACGCCGACACTGTGTGCGGTATTACTGCGCTCCTCGCATCGGCGCTCGGTTTTTTTTGATTGGTTTAATGATCATTTCGAGCGAGTGCGCCGGTTGTACGTCGATATGGTCGGTTTGAGCCTGCGCCATTCCGGCCGGAGTATATTGCTGTTTGTGGTGATGATTGGCGGCCTGGCTTATCTGGTCAAAAATATTCCGGATAGTTTCGTGCCGCCGGAAGATCAAGGTTATGTGATTGCGGCGGTCATCCTGCCCGATGGTGCAACATTGGCGCGAACCACCAAGACGGCCAACGCCATCAGTACCGAGATGGGCAAGGAATCCGCCGTGGCTTTTCAGTTTGCCGTGAATGGGCTGGATTTTATTGGTGGTGGTAATAAAACCAACGTATCGACCATGTTTGTGCGGTTGAAGGATTGGTCGGAACGCACAACGACAGCAGCCGATATTGTCGGTAAGCTCTTCCTGGTCGGTGCGCAGCAGCCGGATGGTCTGGCGATCGCGTTTAATCCCCCGGCGATACGCGGTCTGGGAAATACCGGCGGGTTTGAATTATATGTGCAGAGCCGCACCAATTCGGATACCGCGCAATTAACCGCAGTGGTGAACGAGTTGATGCAAGCGTTGAAACAAGATTCCAAGCTGGCCAGCGTCAATACCTTTTTACGCTCGACGGTGCCGCAATATTTTATCGAAGTCGATGAAGCCAAAGCGATCACGCAAGGTGTTCCCATTGCGGAAATCTATGCCACGTTGCAAAGCACCATGGGCTCCTTTTACGTGAACGACTTTAACCGCTCCGGACGGACCTATCGCGTGCAATTACAGGCGGAAGCGGCTTATCGCATGACCGCGGAAGATTTAGGGAAAGTGTACGTGCGTGCGCAATCCGGCGCGATGATTCCCTTGTCGGCACTCAGTAAAGTGAAACATATCACTGGTGCGGAGCAATTGGAGCGGTTTAATGGATTGTTGGCGGCCAAAATAGTCGGCAGTGCGGCGCACGGTGTCAGTTCCGGCGAAGCGATTGCGCTGGTTGAGCGGATTGCCGCCGAGACGCTGCCGGAAGGTTATCAAATTGCCTGGACCGGTACCGCATTCCAGGAAAAGAAAATGGGTTCGGCGGCGATTTTCGCTTTCAGTCTGGCGGTGGTGATGGTTTTCCTGATTCTGGCGGCGCAATTTGAAACCTGGGCCTTGCCGCTGGCGGTCATCATGGCAATTCCATTTGCGATGGTAGGCGCGCTGGTGGCGATTTTGCTGCGCGATATGCCCAACGATATTTATTTCCAGATCGGTATGGTGACGTTAATCGGCTTGACCGCAAAAAACGCCATTCTACTGGTTGAATTCGCCAGCCAGAAAATGAAAGAGGGAATGAGTATTCAAGCGGCGGCGATTCAATCGGCGCAGCTGCGTTTCCGGCCTATCGTCATGACTTCGATGGCGTTCATACTGGGCGTCGTTCCTTTGGTGATCGCCACCGGCGCCGGTTCGGCGGCGCGCCAGTCCATGGGGACCGGTGTTTTTGGCGGAATGATCATGGCCACTTGTGTGGCGACGATATTCGTACCGTTATTTTTTTCCTGGTTTGTGCGCAATCAAAAAAGCATGCAAGCTGAAACCCTGCAGAATGTAGCGCGGCAGTCCGCGGCACTGTCTTATAGACCCGTCAAGAAACCCCGCGAGTAGTTTATTGGCAGCGCTGAAACCATAGGTGCCCCTGCGAAGGGAATGCGAATTCGGCTACAATCGCACCTATGAATTTAAGCAAAACAAAAATACTGCAACCCATTCAGAAAAAACTGGGGCATACCAATATCATTCTGGTCGGTATGATGGGGGCCGGAAAAACGACTATTGGCAAAGCCTTGGCGAGTTCACTGGATAAAGAGTTCGTCGATTCCGATCATGAGATTCAGGAACGCACCGGGGTGAAAATTCCGGTTATTTTTGAGATTGAAGGTGAAGCCGGTTTTCGCAAACGGGAATCGGAAGCGCTGCTTGAGTTGAGTCAAAAACGGAACATCATTTTAGCTACTGGCGGCGGCGCTATTCTGAATGCTGAAAACCGGCAATTGCTGAAGCGTAGCGGTATCGTTATCTATTTGCGCGCATCGGTTAACGATCTGTACCGGCGCACTCGCCACGATAAAAACCGGCCATTACTGCAAACACAGAATTTGTACGCCCGCTTGAATGAACTCTATGTGCAACGCGATGCACTGTATCGCGAAACTGCGCATGTCATTATCGACAGCGGAAAACAAGGTGTGCGCTTTTTAGTACAAAAACTGATTAACAAATTAATATCGATTGATTTCAACACTATCATGCAAGGTGATCAGAGCAATATTATGCAAACCATTACGGTTGATTTTACCCCGTCAGCGGAAAAGCGCAGTTACCCGATCCATATTGGGCACGGTATTCTGCAGCACGTTGATTTGATCGTATCGTGCTTGCCGCAAAAGCGCGTTGCTATCGTCAGCAATTCCACCGTGGCGCCGCTCTATCTGGAGAAACTGCAAACGGCGCTGGAGAAGCGGGGGGTTCGCACGATGCCGATTATTCTGCCGGATGGTGAGACCCATAAAAACTGGGAAACGCTTAATATCATCTTCGATGCGTTGTTAAAAAATCACTGCGAACGGAATACCACGATACTGGCGCTCGGTGGTGGTGTGGTCGGTGATCTGACCGGATTCGCGGCGGCGACTTATTTGCGCGGCGTGCCTTTTATCCAGATTCCGACGACACTGCTGGCGCAAGTGGATTCATCGGTAGGCGGTAAAACCGGCATCAATCATCCGTTGGGTAAAAATATGATCGGCGCTTTTTATCAGCCGCTGATGGTGTTAGCGGATAGCGCAACGTTAAATACCTTGCCCGATCGAGAGTTACGCGCAGGTTTGGCGGAAGTCATCAAGTACGGTTTGATCCGCGATCCGGCCTTTTTTGATTGGCTGGAGCAGAATATGCACCGCTTATTGGCGCGCGATCCAGTGACCTTGAACGAAGCGATTCAGCGCAGTTGTGAAAATAAAGCGGAGATCGTCGCCGCAGATGAAAAGGAAAAGGGTATCCGGGCTTTGTTGAATCTGGGACATACTTTTGGCCACGCGATTGAGAACGGCATGGGTTATGGTGTCTGGCTACATGGCGAGGCCGTGGCGGCCGGAACGGTAATGGCAGCGGAATTATCCCGGCGCATGAAGCTGATCGGCGAAGCGGATGTTCAGCGCATCCGCAAGATTTTTATCCAGGCGGGATTGCCGGTTGTTGCACCGAAAATGCCAGCGGAGAAATATTTGGAGTTGATGCTGCTGGATAAGAAGGTGGAGTCCGGCAAAACGCGCTTTATCGTGCTCAATCGCATTGGTGAAGCAGTGATGCGCGCAGATATCACACCCGCCGTTTTGAATGAAACCATCCTGGCTTGCATGGCGGAATGAGTAAACGGGTTGCTTATGCCGTGTCTTGCGATAATTCGCGCGGGCGGGTGATTCAGGAAGAACTGGCGAACGGGCGCAGTGAATTTCAGCGCGACCGTGATCGCATCATACATTCTGCCGCTTTCCGCCGCCTGGAATATAAAACTCAGGTGTTTGTTAATCATGAAGGCGACTTGTTCCGCACGCGCCTGACGCATAGTTTGGAAGTGGCGCAGATCGGGCGCTCGATTGCAAGAAACTTGGGATTAAACGAAGATCTGGTCGAAGCCATCACACTAGCGCATGATCTGGGGCATACCCCGTTTGGGCACGCCGGCCAGGATGCCTTGAACGACTGCATGCGCGATTACGGCGGCTTTGAGCATAACCTGCAATCCTTGCGGGTGGTTGATGTGCTGGAAGAGCGATATGCGGCTTTTGATGGTCTGAATCTCTGTTATGAAACGCGCGAAGGAATCATCAAACATGTGGCGAGGAAAAATATTCCCAAGCTGGGTTCCCTGGGTGAACGGTTTTTGCAGCATAAAAGGCCTTCTCTGGAAGCGCAACTGGCCAATTTCGCCGATGAAATCGCTTACAATAATCACGACATTGATGATGGATTGCGCTCAGGTTTAATCACATTGGGACAGTTGCAAGAAGTATCTATTTTTTCGCGCCACTTGCGACAGGTGCAAAATAAATACCCTGTGTTGCCGGAACGCAGAATGGTGTATGAAACAATCCGTAGCATGATTAATACACTGGTTACCGATCTGACCCGGCAAAGCACCTGTAACATCCAGGATGCCGGTATCAAGCATCTGGCCGATGTGCATGCAGCGCCGCCGCTGATCGGTTTTAGTCAGCAGATAAAGCAGGAGCAGCAGGAATTGAAGAAATTTTTATTTGATAATTTGTACCGGCATTTTCGTGTCGTAAGGATGAGTAACAAAGCGCGCCACACGATTGAACGGTTGTTCGCGGCATTCAGCACGGAAGTGCAATTGCTGCCGGTCAAGTATCAGAAAAAATTTGCACAGGAAGGGCATCAGGCAATCGCAGATTATATTGCCGGGATGACAGATCGCTATGCGATCAAAGAATATCAGCGCTTATTTGCCATCGCGGAAAGTTAATTTTTTAGTGTTTGTTAAAGTGACGGCCGCTGCATTTGCCGGATTAACAATATACGTGATCGCTATTCGCTGGTAATATTAACGATTGAAAAAAGGCCTGATTCTGGATAGAAACAGCCTTTCAAAAGAAAGATAAAACATAGGCTTTTTAATGACAACTCTGAAGAATGATACGTTCCTACGCGCATTACTGAAACAACCCATTGAATACACACCTGTCTGGCTGATGCGGCAAGCAGGCCGCTATCTGGCGGAATATAACGCTACCCGGGCACGCGTCGGGGATTTCTTATCCTTGTGTAAAAATCCTGGATTTGCGACTGAAGTCACCCTGCAACCGCTGGCTCGTTTTCCGCTGGATGCCGCCATATTGTTTTCGGATATTTTGACCATACCTGATGCCATGGGGCTGGGATTATATTTTGCCCAAGGTGAAGGACCGATGTTTAAACATCCTCTGCGCGAGGAAAAAGAAATTCGCGCATTGAAAGTTCCCGATCCCAATACGGATTTACGCTATGTCATGGATGCAGTTTCGGAAATCCGTAAGGCATTGGATAACCGCGTGCCCTTGATTGGTTTTTCCGGTAGTCCCTTTACATTGGCGTGTTATATGGTGGAAGGGCGTGGGGGTACCGAATTCCGGGAAATTAAAACCATGCTGTATCAACGCCCGGAATTGCTACACCATATACTGGATGTGAATGCAAAGGCGGTGATCGCTTATCTTAACGCGCAAATCGAATCCGGTGCGCAGACGGTTATGATTTTTGATACATGGGGTGGTGCGCTTTCGCATTCAGCTTATAAAGAGTTCTCGCTGCGGTATATCCAGCAAATTATTGCCGGATTGAAACGGGAACACGATGGCGTCCGTATTCCCAACATTGTGTTTACCAAGGGCGGTGGGCTGTGGCTGGAAGCCATTGCGGACATCGGCTGCGATGCGGTCGGATTGGATTGGACAATCGATATTGGTGATGCGCGGCGGCGTGTGGGCAATAAAGTTGCTTTGCAGGGAAATTTGGATCCGTCGGTGCTTTTTGCATCTCCAGAAGTCATCACCGCAGAAGTAGCGAAGATATTGGCCAGTTATGGCAACGGCAGCGGTCATGTATTTAATCTGGGGCATGGTATTTCTCAGTTTACGCCGCCGGAGAATGCAGCAGCCCTGGTGGATGCTGTTCATACCTTAAGCCGTGAATTCCATGCGGTAAGAGGTTAACAAGAATTAAATCATCACTGCAGGTGGTTGTATGCATATACTGATTATTGAAGACGATCTGGCGATTGCCGCCAATCTGTATGATTTTCTGGAGTCCCGGGGACATACGGCGGATGCAGCTGTTAATGGTGTAGCAGGACTTCATCTTGCAGTGACACAGCGATTTGATGCCATTCTGCTGGATCTGGGATTGCCCGGCATGAACGGTATGACGCTGTGCCGGAAATTGCGTCAGGAATCGCAGATCGATACGCCGATTTTGATGCTTACTGCTCGAGACACGCTGGAAGATAAGCTAGCGGGCTTCGAGCAAGGGGCGGATGATTATCTGATCAAGCCCTTTGCATTAAAAGAGGTTGAAGCGCGTTTGTTGGCAATGCATAAACGCTATGTCGGTAAAGTTGCCAACCGCACATTGGAATTTGACAAACTTTCCTTTGATCCTAAAACACTTTCCATTCGTTTTGAAAACAAGAACGTCAAGCTTCCACCCAAATGTATTCGTTTATTGGCATTGATGATGAGCGAACCAGGTAAAGTTTTCAGCCGGGAAGAACTCGAATTGGAAGCGTGGGAGGATGTTCAGGAAACCAGCGATACGTTACGTAGCCATATGCATATTTTACGGCGCGCACTGACCAAAGCTGGCGGATATGATCCTATTGAAACGGTTCATGGACTTGGTTACTGCTTAACTTCTCGTGCACAGATTTCCAATAGAACGTAGCCTTCGCTACCGTGTCGCCGTGGCGTTGGCGACATTCAGTATTTTTACTGTAGGCACCTTGTGCGTCATTCTTTATTTTGCTTCCGATAACATTGAGGAAGCGCATATTGAACAAGTGATTAAGATGGAAATGGATCATCTTGTTCATCGCTATCAGAGACACTCGGATTTTATTTCCCAAGTCGGTTCGCATCTTAAAAGCTACGTCGTCCACAATATGGAGGAAGAGCTGCGTCTCCCCGCGTATTTGCGCGGACTCAATCCTGATTACCATAGAATCTATTACGGAGTGGATGATTTTCATGTCTTAGTACATGCCATTGGTGAAGTAAAATTTGTGGTGGCCTATCGCATTACGTTACATAAGCAGCGGTTGCAGGAACTCAGGCTATTGATTGTCATGTCATGGCTCGTCGTGGTTGCAATCGCTTTTTTTGTAGGTTATTTACTGGCCAGAGTGCTGGTTCAGCAAGTGACGGACTTGGCGGATCGAGTTAATCGTTTAGCCCCGGGTGATGTTCAACATGGGCTTTTGGCCCAACAGGACATGGACGAGGAAGTTGCCCAGCTTGCGCGGGCGCTGGATGATTATCAGAACCGGATTAAACGGATGCTGCAACGTGAACAAGAGTTTACCGCGAATATCAGTCATGAATTAAGAACCCCCATCACCACCATTCTGACCAGCTGTGAATTACTGATCGCGGGCGCAGATATTCCAATTAAAGCCTACCATCGCGTGAAGATGATCGAAGCAGCCGCCGCCCGCATGGGGGAACAACTGCAAGCCTTGTTGTTTCTTGCACGCGAACAAGCGTTGGGTGTCATTGAAACTGTGGCTGTGGCTGAATGTGTATATGACGCCGCAGATCCATTGTGTGTCGAGATTGCCAGGAAAAATCTTACTTTTGAAGTTCTCATTGCGCCGGATGTCGTGTTGACGGTCAACCGTCAGGCATTACATACGACATTAATGAATTTGATTCGTAATGCTGTGCAATATACTCAAAAAGGTTACATCCGGATCGAATTTAATAATCGGCGGCTATCCGTTTCAGATTCCGGTATAGGAATAGAACCGGCCTATTTGCCGCTACTCTACGAACGGTTCTTCCGCGGTTCGACGCAAGGAGAAGGGCTGGGGATAGGGCTTGCGATTGTTAAGCGGATTTGCAATCACTACGGTTGGAATATCGAAGTCGATAGCACGCCAGGAAAAGGCACCACTTTTCATATCATTTTTCCTTAATTATTTAGTAAGTAGCATTTCTTTTTCTTCACGATTTCTTCACATTTCCTATGTTAACGTTTCCGTGTGAAAGGCTGTTCACTCACGGGTTTCCAGATCTAAGAAGTGCGCTTCTTGTCGCCACAGATTCTCGAGATTTTTACTTTTTGTAAAGTCTCGGTTTTAACGAAATGGATTTACCCAAGAAACCTCACAGTTTCCTGGCGTCTTTTTGTTACGTTTTTAGTCTGGGGTGCCTTCTTAGATGCTGTTTGTTAAATATTTTTATAAACTATATAACTAATAAATAGGGAGTGTTGAATGACTACTATACAACCGGTAGTTTTCTTTTTTGTTGCGGGGGTCTTGGCAGGTGTCATTAAATCTGACTTGAAAATTCCCGAAGCGCTGTATAAGAGCTTAAGTCTCTTTCTGTTGATCGCTATCGGCTTTAAAGGCGGTGTATCGATGGCCAAGTACGAGATTATGGAAGTGCTGCCCATCGCTGTTTCTATGGTTGTTTTAGCGGCATTGATTCCACTAACCGCATATCCGATTTTAAGATTCATTGGTAAATTCACCCAGGCGGATGCAGGTGCTATTGCTGCGCACTATGGTTCCGTCAGTGCGGTGACTTTTGCCGTGGGTGTGGCTTTCCTGGCTGCGAAAGATGAGCCTTCCGAGGGTTATATGGTTCTCATCATGGCGCTGATGGAAATTCCTGCTTTGGTAACCGGTACAATCTTGGCGCGCGCGGGTGCTGGCGGTGAAAAAACCCAGTGGGGCAAGTTGATGCACGAAATTTTGACCGGTACCAGTCTTTATCTACTGATTGTTGGCGTGTTGATCGGTTATTACGCAGGCGTGGTTAAGCTGGTGTCACCATTGGATAAAATGTTTATGGACTTATTCATGGGTGTTTTGGCATTCTTCCTGCTGGAAATGGGTCTGCTCGCAGCAGCACGGTTGAAAGCGGTGATGGATAAAGGTGTCTTCATTATTGCGTTTGGTATTCTGTTCCCGTTAACCGCTGGTATGTTTGGTGCATATCTGGGTTGGATTTTCGGTTTATCGGAAGGCGGTACGATGTTGCTGGCCGTACTGTATGCTAGCTGCTCTTATATTGCTGCACCCGCCGCTATGCGTATCGCCGTGCCCGATGCGGATCCTGCGCTATCAATTGGCGCATCTCTGGGTGTGACCTTCCCCTTTAACATCTTTATCGGTGTACCAATTTACTGGGAAATGGCGCATTGGTTCCATGGCATTGCAGTCTAAAAACTATTGCCGTTTATTTAATAATTATCTGACTTTTCGGGAAAAAATATGAATAATTCAATCGCAATGAAACGATTCGAGATTGTTGTTGGTATTGAACAACTTGAACAATTAACGGAATTGTTAGAAAAATGCTCAGTGCGTGGTTATACTGTTCTTAAACAGGCTGGTGGGCTCGGATCACGCGGTGTGCGCGATCCTGGCGATGTTTTGATGGAGCAGGAGAACGTGATGGTTGTTCTCGCCTGTAAAGACGAGCAAGCACAAAAGATTGCCAGTGAATTGAGACCTGTGCTGAGAAGCTTGGGTGGCATGTGTCTGATTTCGGATTGCCTGTGGCTTGAAGGACCAGCTGTTTCTTATTAGTTGTTGATGTTTTTTGTATAGAATCACTGTTTAGTTTCTGTAATACACGCAAAAAAATCTTGCGTGTATTACAGTTCCCTTAGTTTTTTGCAAAATAATGGTAGGGTTAGTTGCAGCAACCATTACCAAGCCAGTTCCTCTGCACAATTCTCTTCATGCAAAAAAATACACCGATGCTATTGCGCATCATCCGCCTGATTCATTTACTGCTGCATGTTATCTCAGGCTTATTGCAATCAATTGTTTATCCCTATTTTCCTTTATCGATTCAGCGCACCATGATGCAACGCTGGGCGACCGGTTTATTGTCCACTCTTGCGATCCGGTTGCATTGCCACGGTAGATTACCTACGATGGATATGCCGAGGGTAATGTTTGCAGCTAATCACGTATCCTGGCTGGATGTTTGTGTTTTGATGGCGGCATGCCCGACTCGTTTTGTTGCCAAAGCTGAAATTAGCCGTTGGCCTGTCTTAGGCCTGCTAAGCCGGAATGCCGGTACACTGTTTATCGAACGTGCAAAACGCAGCGATACGCTGCGTATCAATCAACAAATCAGTGATGTGCTGGATAAGGGAGAGCGAGTAACGATATTTCCTGAAGGCACCACAACCGATGGAACGCAGATTAACCATTTTCATGCTTCACTGCTGCAAGCGGCTGTCACTGCGGATGCCATGTTGTATCCGGTTGCAATCGGCTATCGCAATAGCCGCGGCGGCATTTGCAAGGAAGCCGCTTATATCGATCCCTCATTAATCTTGTCGTTGCAAAAAATCCTGAGTCTTACAAGCATTGATGTAGAACTGACATTCGATTCGCCGATTCCCTGTGGCATGAAAAACCGGCGGGAATTGGCGCGCTTGTCCGAGCAAGCGGTTGCGGATGCTTTATCGTTGCCTATTGCGCACAAGGAATCTGAAAAACTTTCCGGTCTTCCAACCGGATAGCGGACAATTGACCTCCCCATACGCAACCGCTATCCAATGCGATTAAATGGTCTGTGATATGCAATCCTAATCCGGACCAATGGCCGCAAATGATGGTTGTGTTCTGACTGATCCGGTGCGGTACGTTGAACCATGGCATATAGCCATCCGGAATGGATTGCGGATTACCTTTAAAAGCGAAATTCATCCGCCCATCCGGCGTGCATACGCGCATGCGTGTCATTGCGTTGATGATGACCCGAAGCCGGATATAGCCGGTCCAATCGTCTTGCCAGTAATTGGGTTCGTTGCCGTACATTCGAGCGAATAACTCATGGTGATCGTCGTGACGCAATGCAGTTTCAACTTCATGAGCGAGTTGTCCGGCTTGTGCAATAGACCACGATGGCAATAATCCGGCATGCACCATGGCATACTGGCCTTCAACGTGAAATAATTTTTGCTGCCGTAGCCAATGCAACAGCTCATCACGGTCAGGTGCATCGAGAATCGGTTGAATCGTGTCGCTGGGATGATTTGCGGCCATTCCTGCCGCAACCATGAGCAAATGCAGATCATGATTGCCGAGAACCATGCGTATCGCATCGCCGGCCTGTTTGATACAACGTAACAATGGCAGTGAACCGGGGCCGCGATTAACGATATCGCCTACCAGCCAAAGTTTATCTTGGTCGGGATCAAAGCGAATAACTTCGAGCAATTGTTGAAATTCAGTGAAGCAGCCTTGTAAATCACCGATCGCATACGTTGCCATGAAGTTAACGGTAAAGAATGTTAACGCAAACCCAGTACATCCTGCATATCGAACAAACCATTGGGCTTGTCGGCAAGAAAGCGCACCGCGCGCAATGCACCCATGGCAAAAGTCATCCGGCTGCTGGCTTTATGGGAAATTTCCACGCGTTCACCGATACCGGCAAACATAGCGGTATGATCACCGACAATATCCCCGGCTCGAATAGTCGCGAATCCGATGGTCTCCGGCTTTCTTTCTCCGGTTACGCCTTCGCGGCCATACACCGCTACCTCACTTAAATCTTTTTTCAGTGCATCAGCGATGACTTCACCCATGCGCAAAGCGGTGCCGGATGGAGCGTCCACTTTATGGCGGTGATGCGCTTCGATGATTTCAATATCGTAGCCTTCATTGAGCACTTTCGCGGCGATTTCCAATAATTTGAAAGTGACGTTCACACCGACACTCATATTGGGCGCAAATACGATGGCGATATCTTGAGCGGCTTGTTGCAGCAAAGCTTTTTCTTCCGATGAGAAACCAGTGGTGCCGATCACCATTTTTACACCTGCTTCCCGGCATACGGAGAGATGGGCAAGGGTACCTTGGGGGCGCGTGAAATCGATTAAATGATGACAATTTCTCAGGGCTTGCGCATAATCGCTGACGATAGGGACGCCGCAATGCGCGCCGATTAACTCGCCGGCATCCTTATTCAAATAAGGGCTGTCAATTCTTTCCAATGCCGCTGCAAGCTGCATATCGGGTGCTTGCATCACGGCTTCCAGCAAGGTGCGGCCCATACGGCCGGAGCTTCCGGCAATAGCGATTTTTTGCGTAATCATTTTCTGCAATAGTTTGATAATTAAGGTTTTATAGAGACTGTACTGGGTACGTTACAGAGATCGTCATCATCATCGGGTACCATTTCTTTTTGTCCGGCTTTTTGCTCTGTTTTTGCTTGAACCGGTTTGGGTTTTATGGGATCCGGAGAACTCGTTAAGTAATTTTCAATACTGGATAAGGCATCATCAGCAAAGAAAAGGGTTACTCGTTTTTGTTCAACGAGATCGCCGTGTTTACGAAAAAGATAAACATAATCCCAGCGATTGTCGCGGAAGGCATCCATGATGAGCGGCGAGCCTAAAACAAAAAGCACCTGGGATTTGGTCATGCCGGGTTTTAGTTTTTCCAGCATTTCTTCTGTAACAACATTACCTTGCTGCACATCGATTTTATAGAGAACATGAGGGAGCAATGAACATCCTGTCAGCAGCAAGAAAGCGATCAATACGGAAAATTTTGCAACCATTTTGTTGATATTATATGTTTCCAAAGTGAACACAGCATATGATACAGTAAATAATTTTCTAGACAGAGATAACCATGGGTAACTTCGACGATCTGAAAAGTATTGATCTCAAAAATATTGGTCTTAAAACAACACTGCCCAGACTTAAAATATTAAATTTATTTGAGCAAAGCAGTGTACGTCATCTGTCGGCAGAAGATGTTTATAAAGAGTTGATCAGCGAAGGCGAAGATATTGGGTTGGCGACTGTCTATCGCGTTTTGACGCAATTTGAGCAAGCCGGATTACTGGAGCGGCATCACTTTGAAAGCGGCAAAGCCGTATTTGAGCTGAAAGGCGATGGCCATCATGATCACTTGGTATGTTTGCAATGTGGCCGCGTAGAAGAATTCTACGACGCGGAGATTGAGAAACGGCAGATAGCCATTGCGAAGGAACGCGGTTTTACGCTGCAAGAACATTCATTGTCACTTTACGCGGATTGTACGAAGCAAAACTGTCCGCACCGAAAATAACATGATACCAGCAGCCATTCCTTATCACATTCGTGATCTATTGCGTTTCGCAAAAAAGCGGAGCTGGTGGAAAAAACGATGGGGTGCGGCACTCATAGTTTTGACGTGCGCGCAGCCGGTCTATGCGGATGACAGCGGTTTTGGCGAATGTATTGCCCGAATGAAATCGCAAGCGCGCCTGGAAGGTATTTCCGAAAACACAGTCAATCAAGTGCTGAGTAGGGTCAAACGGCTGCCACGTATCATTGAGCTGGATCGGCGCCAACCTGAGTTCACGCAAACATTTGCAAATTATTTCACGACACGGATCAACGAAGATCGCATACAGCGTGGCCGGGATCTGTATGCCAAACATCACACTTTACTGAATCAGATTCAACGGGACAGCGGTATTCCGGCACAATTTCTGATTTCCTTCTGGGGATTGGAGACCAGTTACGGTGGTCATTTTGGCGACTGGTCGGTGTTGGATTCTTTAGCGACGCTAGCCTGTGACACGCGCCGGAGCACTTTTTTTACTCAAGAGCTGTTCAATGCCATGCGGATTGTGGAGGCGGGCGATATCACCGCGGAACGCATGATCGGTTCCTGGGCGGGTGCCATGGGACATATGCAATTCATGCCATCGACTTTTTTGCGCTATGCCAAGGATGTCGACGGAGACGGGCGGCGCGATCTATGGGGCAGTATTCCGGATGCGATGGGGTCCGCGGCCAATTTTTTGCAGCAGTTAGGGTGGGTTCCTGGTTTAAATTGGGGGCAAGAAGTGCTTTTACCGCGATCCTTTGATTACTCACTCGCTGGTCGGGATCAGATGCTGAGTTTTGAAGAGTGGACAAAATTAGGGGTTACGACCACTGCGGGAGCGCCATTGGCGCCGGCGGCACAAAAAGCAGCATTAATCATTCCTTCGGGTTATCAAGGCCCTGCATTCTTGGTGACCAAGAATTTTTATATCATCATGCGTTGGAACCGTTCCGAGTTTTATGCGCTATCGGTTGGACACTTGGCGGATCGCATCGCAGGTGCGGTTCCTTTGTTCCGTGCGCCACCGGTGGACTCGGCAAAAATATCCCGGGAACAAGTACGTCAGCTTCAAATGGATTTAACTACACTCGGAATTGATGCCGGAGAAGCCGATGGCATATTAGGTTCAGCCACCCGCAAGGCGATCAGTCTTTTTCAGCAAAAGACACAACGTATCGCGGATGGTCATTTAGATGCGGGAATATTGATTGCCATTCGCGAAGCGGCTAGCATCGGATCGCGCTGAAGCGCTCTTACAAAGCCGGATTGCGATTTCTTGTAGAGTAGTGCTACAGTTTAAGCCAGTAGGTGCTTGATCGCTTCTTGTTCGGCAACGAGTTCCTGATAGCTTTTTTGCATTTTTTCCCGGTCCGATGGAGTTATTTCTAGCCCTTCGACAATTTTATATTGACCGTTCTGACAGGTAACGGGAAAACTGTAGATAACACCTCGTGGTATATCGTAGCTGCCGTTTGAGGGCACGCCCATCGATACCCAGTCCCCTTCCCGGGTGCCAAAAATCCAATCCTGCATATGATTAATAATAGCATTGGCTGCACTGGCCGCGCTGGATTTGCCACGGCGTGCTTCAATAATGGCTGTGCCACGTTTCTGCACAACCGGGATGAAATGATTTTCTATCCACGCAGGATCGGTAATTAAAGAAGAAACACTGTTGTTCCCAACGGTGGCATGACTTAAATCAGGAAATTGCGTATTGGAATGATTTCCCCATACGATCATTCGTTTAATATCCGATACCGGCACGTGAAGTTTTAACGCAACTTGCGACAATGCGCGATTGTGATCCAGTCTCAGCATCGCGGAGAAATTGCTTGGATCGAGATCAGGGGCATTTTTTATCGTGATGTAGGCATTTGTGTTGGCGGGATTGCCAACGACCAATACTTTGACATCACGTTTTGCGGCGGTATTAAGTGCTCTGCCATTCTGGATAAAAATGGGGCTGTTGGCTGCCAGCAGATCCTTGCGTTCCATATTTTCGCCGCGCGGACGGGCACCAACGAGCAAAACAATATCCGCGTTATTGAATGCGACTTCGGGATTATCCGTGGTGATAATTCCGCTTAGCAACGGAAAAGCACAGTCATATAACTCCATGACAATACCATCAAACAATGGTTGTGCTTCGGTAATGTCATGTAATTGCAGAATAACCGGCTGATCTTTGCCAAGCATCTCGCCTGCTGCAATGCGATATAACAGGTTATAACAAATCTGTCCGGTTGCGCCGGTAACAGCAATTCGAATAGGCGGTTTCATTTTTTTCCAATCCTCGAAAAGCCACCAATAAGACTGGAAAATTGGCGGTATATGGGGAAAAGTGAACGGAATTATACTTGCAATCAGAGTCTCGCGGAAGAGCAAGTTTGTTTATGAAAATAAGATTGCGATAGCGTGTTGATTGCATAACAGAATAGTAAGTGGCAACCAATCCGGCCAAAGCCGCATCGTAGGATTCGATGCGTAGCTTATGTGGAATGACCGGTTCTATTCGCATCCGTTACTTGCATCATGGCAAGCATTGCGTATGATGCGAAAGTTCATAAATTTATTAGGAGATTTTATGGCAGATACCAGCTTTCCTTCCGCAATAGCGACCCCCGCGACTACAATCGATGAAGTGATCGTGCAGCTAACTGCCATCGTTGAGTGGTCTAAACAAAATGATTCCCGCATGGGCTACTTTGCCGCTCTATACCGTAAGGTTACGATTCAAGTGAAGCAAGGGATTGCAGAAAACTACTTTGACGACGGTCCGCGCATGGAACGTCTCGACGTGATCTTCGCCAACCGTTACATTCATGCATGCTATCTATACCAGACCGGGCAAACACCGACAAAATCCTGGGTACGCGCATTTGAAGCGACGCAACATTGGTGGCCGATTGTGTTGCAGCACTTGCTGCTCGGAATGAATGCGCATATCAATCTGGATCTGGGGATCGCCGCAGCGGAAACCGTACCGCCGGGAGAATTGCAGAATCTCAAAGGGGATTTTGAGAAAATCAACCAAGTATTGGCGGGTTTGGTTGGCGGTGTGCAAAGTGAGCTGGCGGAAATATGGCCTGTTCTGAGATTGCTCAATCGCTTTCTCGGCAGTGTTGAGACTGCCATCATCAACTTCAGCATGGAAAAAGCGCGCGATGCGGCCTGGTCATTCGCGGAAAAACTATCGCCTTTATCCGAAGTGCAGCGTAAGCAGGCTATCGTTGAAAAAGATAGCATGATGGCATTGTTCTCAAACGTGATTTCCCATCCGGGTTTTTACGGATCACTGATTATCGGCATCATTCGCCTGGGCGAACGGGGAACGACGCGTAAACGTATTGAAATTTTGGAATGATGTGTTGGCTGTGTGTTCAAGACTATTTACAGCTAATGAAAGATAATAATTCAACGCGAAAGAGTAGCCATCTGCTTAAATCTTATTGCCTCATACAGGAGCCATCCCATGAAAATAATCTTTACCGCTATTGGTAGCATTTTAATACTGTCTTCCTGCGCATGGGTGCAAGTCACCCCACAAGGCGAAGGTGTGCGCTTGGTGCAATCGGCTAAAACGGTTGAGCCATGCAAACGGCTGGGCAAAGTGAATGCAAAAGTTGTCAACCGTGTCATATTTAGCCGCGATGCAGACAAAGTGGCCGAAGAATTGGCCGATCTCGCCCGCAACGAAGCAGCTTTGATGGGAGGCGATACGATCATCCCCATTTCGGAAATTGGCGATGGCAGACGTAGTTTTGCTGTTTATCAGTGCTTCCAACCCAAACGCACGAGTATGAACTAACTGCCTTCTCTAACCGTAAAACAAGTGATTGCAGCCTGGGTTCGTGGCCGCTCGCTGATACGGGTTTGTATGAGATGGAGTTCAATAAAAAGGTCAAATGGATAATTAAATCCATTTGACCGGGAAATATCTTCAACTTTATCGGCGTAAGCTGAAGCGCTGAGCAGAAGAGAAAGGAGGGAGATTCGTTTCCGCGTTCTAGCCATTGTAGTATCCAATAATTGCTCCCCGCTCCTCGATGTATGTGACTTTTACCACAGTGATGCGCAAGCACTCATCAGTAAGATGAACGCCCAAAAAATGGGACTGAAATTATGTTTGCCGGGAAAGTGAATTTTCGTTCATGCTACATTTCTTTTCCTTCGATAAACTGACCATCTTTCCATACATACTTATTCAATAGCAACATAAAGAGGTTAATCATGAAATCAATGAAATACAAAAGTGTTGTATTCATGCTTCTGTTGATGGCTGCATCGTTACCGCTGCCGGGTTTCGCCGGACCTTTTCTTATGGCTGCTGAAGGCTATGTCTATGGTCAACTCAGCAATGTGCGCCAAGAACGTAGTATTAATAATGTTTACGTTGGAGAAATTTCGCTGGGGCATGAGAGTTTCTCGAATATCGGTTCAACGCATTTGTGGCAATTCTGTTTTGAAAAAAACCGGTATGAGGAAATTGAAAGTTTTATCGGTAAGAATGTGGTTGTTGAGTTTAAATTTCCAAAAAGCAATGATTTGTTATCTTGTGCACAACCTAATGAATTACTCGAAATTTACACGGTAGATCAGGATTTTTCATGGGAGCAGAAGCATTTTATCGGCAATATCCATACTTCCGATCCTGAGGTATCAAGTGGAGTCAAGGTCGGCAGAATTACCAATCTGACCAGAAACAAGAACGTGAGCAGGATTTATTATATGACGCTGCAAATTGGCCGCGGCGGTAGTAACTTTCATCATTTCATGATTGATGATCACGACCTGTATGATTTTGCGATCAATGCGCTAAAAAATGCCGCATTGGTGAAAGTACATTACAGCGATCGCAGATCATACGGAAATGCCTACGGATTAGGTCTTAGATCGGTTGTTGCGGAAATCGAAGTCATTGATCGGTGAGTTCGATAGGATCATGGAATGGATTGCGGGTTTTTATGCTGCACAAGTTGGTCATTCTCTCTCGCCCGCTTTATAATCCGTGCATCACAACTAATCTAATCTTTCTGGTTGAGCGGTGTAAATGCACATATCTAAGCACTGCATCCAATAGCGTATGAATCCAAATCTGAATCTACTGCAACCTTATCCATTCCAGAAACTGCGGCAACTGTTTGACGGCTTGACGCGCAATACCACACTAAAACCCATTGAGCTGCAAATCGGTGAGCCGAAACATGCCACGCCTGGGTTTATCCGTCAGGCGCTGACGGATAATCTGGATGGTTTGTCGACTTATCCGACGACATTGGGGATGCCGGCGCTGCGCAATAGCATTGCGGGGTGGGCTAAGCGGCGTTATAACCTTGCAGGAATCGACCCGGAGACTGAGGTTATTCCGGTTAACGGCAGCCGCGAGGCGCTATTTTCTTTTGCGCAAACCGTGATCGATAGCAGCAACGCCAAACAACCGGCGGTGGTTTGCCCTAATCCGTTTTATCAGATTTACGAGGGCGCTGCGTTTCTGGCGGGCGCTGAACCGCATTTTATTAACACCTTGCCGGAAAACCATTTCAAGCTGGATTACGGTCAGTTACCGGAGACGGTATGGTCGCGCACGCAATTGATTTATGTCTGTTCACCCAACAATCCGACCGGTAGCGTGATGACGCTGGACGATTGGCGGGCGTTGTTCGCGTTGTCGGACCGGTACGGTTTTGTGGTGGCTTCGGACGAATGCTATTCGGAGATTTATTGCGACGAGAAAAAGTCGCCTTTGGGCGCACTGGATGCCGCGCAACAATTGGGACGTGCTGGTTTTCCGCGTTTGGTGGTGTTCAATAGCTTATCAAAACGCTCGAATGTGCCGGGATTGCGTTCCGGTTTCGTGGCTGGGAATGCGCAATTACTGGAAAAATTTTTGTTGTACCGCACGTATCATGGCTCGGCGATGAATCCGGCGGCGCAAGCGGCCAGCGCCGCAGCCTGGAGCGATGAAGCACATGTCATAGAAAACCGCCGCTTGTATGCACAGAAATTTTCCAGCGCTGTCGCAATATTGTCGGATGCAACCACTGTACAGATGCCGGATGCAAGCTTTTATTTGTGGATTAAGACGCCTATCAGCGATACTGAATTCACTAAACGGTTGTATCAAGATTATAATGTGACAGTGCTGCCGGGTAGTTTTCTGGCGCGTGACGCGCATGGTGCCAATCCGGGAAAAGATTTTGTGCGGATTGCGCTGGTTACATCACTGGATGAATGTATTGAAGCCATGAACAGAATCAAATGTTTGTTGCAAACACTATGATTCGACAAAGTTGAGAATTAAATTACAGGAAAAATTAAATGACGAATGAATTGCAAGCCACCATCGAAGAAGCTTTTGATCGCCGTGCGGAGATTACCCCGCGTAATGTCGATGCCAAATTGAAAGAGTCGGTTACTCAAGTTCTTGCGATGCTGGATGGCGGTAAATTGCGCGTGGCTGAAAAAATCAATGGCGAATGGGTGACGCACCAGTGGTTGAAGAAAGCAGTGCTGTTGTCGTTTCGCATCGAAGACAATAACTTTATCAAAGGCGGCTTTTCCAATTATTTTGACAAAGTGCCATCGAAATTCGCGGATTACAGCTCGCGGGATTTTCGTGATGGCGGTTTCCGTGTTGTGCCGCCTGCCGCCGTGCGTAAAGGTTCGTTCATCGCCAACAACGTTGTGTTGATGCCGTCGTATGTCAATATCGGCGCGTATGTTGATGAGGGCACGATGGTCGATACCTGGGCTACGGTTGGTTCGTGTGCGCAAATCGGTAAGAATGTGCATTTGTCTGGCGGTGTTGGTATCGGCGGTGTGCTGGAGCCGGTGCAGGCGAATCCGACGATCATCGAGGACAATTGTTTTATCGGCGCGCGCTCTGAAGTTGTGGAAGGCGTTATTGTCGGGGAAAATTCGGTGATTTCGATGGGGGTTTACATTGGTCAGAGCACAAAAATTTATAACCGCGAAACCGGTGAAGTCAGTTACGGCCATATTCCGCCCGGATCGGTTGTCGTCTCGGGCAATTTACCCGCTGAGAATGGAAAATATAGCTTGTATTGCGCAGTGATCGTTAAACAAGTAGACGCCAAGACCCGGTCAAAAACGGGTATCAACGAGTTGTTGCGTGGTATCTGATCTGATTAGAGATTTCAATAGGGCATAATAAAAAATCCCCGTTCAGGGGATTTTTTATTGATGGGTAATTACCTGATAGTCACTTGGTTGTCGACTTTTTTCACACCGTCCACGATCCAGGCGTGCATGTTGATGCGCGTCATCTGATCTTCGTTACTGACGGCGCCTTTCAAGGCGACATTGCCGTCTTGTACTTTGATATCGATATTGGCGCCTTGCAATACAGGATCCGATTGTATCGCCTGTGTGATACGCGCGAAAATGGTCGAGTCGTCATAAACCGGACCGGATGGCGGTGTGATCCAAGATTCGTGTGTTTTTTCGGCATAGTTTTCACAGCCGATCAATATAATCATACTCATCAAGAGTATGATTAAAGTGAATAAATGAATACGCGTTTGCATAATGTTTCTATCCTATCGATGATTTCCTGAAATTAAATTCGAGTATTGTTAAATACGACGAAAGCGTTATGTCATGTTATTTTTAGTGAGTTATGATATTTATCCCTTGCCGTAGTATGGAATCATAACGCTACAAGCCGCAGCTAGACAAGCCAGTTTATGCAAAATGTATCGAGAACAAGTTTTTTCCCATACTACATCAATTTTTTTCAATCGTTGCCTGCAAAAAATGTTGTACGTGCGCGGACAAATTATTTGCCAGACAATCGAATTCCTGCACTGTACCGGTTTTCATGCCGCGCAGCCAGGTGAGCTGACGTTTGGCCAACTGGCGGGTGGCGGCTATGCCCATGTCATGCAATTCAGTGCTGGTGATTTCGTTGTCCAAGTAAAGACAGGTTTGACGATAGCCGACGCAGCGCATCGCGGGTGACTCAGTACTGAGTGAAGAAAACTTACCCCGAATTAATTGAACTTCGTCGATGAGACCATGCTTCAGCATCGCTTCAAAACGATGGGCGATGCGCAGGTGTAATTGACTGCGTTCACTGGGAATGAGTGCGATGTTGATGGCCCGAAAAGGAAAATTACTTTCCCGGGGTGTTTTTAGAATTTCGGACATCGGTTGTTGAGTCAGGTAGCATACTTCCAGCGCACGCTGAATCCGCTGACTGTCGGTGGGCTTGATTCGTGCAGCCGTTTCCTGATCCAGTTCTGCGAGCTTTTGATGCATGGCTGGCCAGCCCAGTTCCTGCGCCATATTTTCCAGCTTTTGGCGAAGATCTGAGTTCGCAGAAGGCAATGGAGAAAGACCTTCTTGCAGAGCCCGGAAATACAACATGGTGCCGCCTACTAATAATGGAATCTTATTACGCTGGGTAATATCATGCATCATGCCAAGCGCATCCTGTTGGAATTGCGCGGCGGAATAATGCTGATCCGGATCGATCAAGTTGATCAAATGATGTGGTATCTTGTTCAGCACCGCTGGATCGGGTTTTGCAGTTCCTATGTCCATAAAGCGATAGACTTGAGCGGAATCCACGCTGACAATTTCAACTGGAAAATTTTCTGCGATATCCAGAGCAATCCGGCTCTTACCACTGGCAGTTGGACCCATTAATAGAATAGCGGACGGCAGCCCGATTGAATTTTGCATTGCTGTGATGTGGTCGTTGGATGAAAGAAATCAGGTATCAGCTAAACATACAATAGCTTTGGGGATGCCATGGATTATTGCCGTTTTATCGTTAAATAGCCATTGGACATTCAGTGAAACTCGGCTAAACTTTGTTAAATTTAATTTTTCTAGGAACAAACCATTGAAAATCTTTGCTGCCGTATTATTCCTCCTTATATTATATAGCCTAGGATCTGCGCTATATTACATGTACAACGATAAAGGTAACTCCACGCGTATGGTCAAATCTTTGAGCATCCGTATTGGTTTGTCTCTTTTTTTATTTATTGTCATGATGATATGGTACCGGTTGAATATGGATACTGATTGTTTGGATATGGCAGCGGATTGCTTGGATATGGTTACTGATTAAAATGATTGCAGTATTCAAGGAATATTGATGCGCTTGTTGTATCAGTGGCCTTGAGAAAAATTTCCAAAGATGTCGCCATCATCGGTGCAGGCGCGGCCGGCATGATGTGTGCGATTGAAGCCGGTAAACGAGGCCGTAGCGTCATACTGCTCGATCATGCGCGAAAGCTGGCTGAAAAAATCCGTATTTCTGGCGGTGGCCGGTGCAACTTCACCAATCGGCATGCCAGTGCGGAAAACTATCTTTCCACAAATCCGCATTTTTGCCGTTCCGCATTAGCTCGTTTTACACCACAAGATTTTATTGCGCTGGTTGAAAAGCATGGCATTCGCTATCATGAAAAAAAATTAGGTCAACTGTTTTGTGATAACAGCTCACAGCAGATCATCGATATGTTGCAGCAAGAATGTGCGAAAGCGGGTGTGGAGTGGCAAATACCTTCCCAAGTACAACGAGTTGAACATGTTTTCGTCAATAACGACGAACAATACGCCAAGAAAAAATTCCTAATCACAACCGAACGCAATATCGTTGCTGTGGATTCGCTGGTCATTGCGACGGGTGGCTTGTCCATTCCGCAGATCGGTGCTAGTGCATTTGGTTATCAAATAGCCGATCAATTTGGCATTCGTGTGACATCGTTACGTCCTGGTTTAGTGGGGTTGACTTTTACCGCCGGAGATTTTGCAGGCTTTAAAGATATTTCGGGGATATCAGTCGATGCCGCGGTTAGTTGCGCTGGCGTTTCGTTCCGTGAAAATGTCTTATTTACTCACCGGGGCTTAAGCGGTCCGGCTATCCTGCAAATTTCTTCATATTGGCAACCAGGTGAGCCGCTTCATATCGATTTATTGCCACAACAGAACGCACAACAGATTTTCTTGGAATATAGGCAAAGTGCATTGATGCTATCAAATTTACTAGCGCGCTATTTGCCCAAACGGTTTGTGCAGATCTGGTGTGCGGCGAACTTTGCTGAGCTGTCGATCATGACAAAACCAATGAATCAATTTCGTGACAATGAATTACGTCAAGTGGCGGATAAAATTCATGACTGGCAAGTTGTGCCTAGTGGAACAACCGGCTATAAGAAGGCGGAAGTAACATTGGGCGGTGTTGATACGCATGAATTATCTTCCAAAACAATGGAATCCAGGCACATATCGGGATTATATTTCATCGGAGAGGTAGTTGATGTCACCGGTCAACTGGGCGGATATAATTTTCAATGGGCTTGGTCATCGGGGTACGCAGCTGGTCAGGCGGTTTGATTGATAATTGCAAATATCTTTTCTGATAACTGGTGCATAACTTATCGATTGGGATATATAGAGTCAGTTTCGCAGTTGAGATAATTTGAACAAATCGACTCCATGTGTACAGTAAATCCATTTTTTACAATGGATTAGATTTATAACATAGCTTTTTTACTTGAAAATATGAAAACAAACAGTGATGAAAAAAAAGAAAATACTTCTGAGAATGAAAAGCCTGTCGTTTCAAGTGGGCAAAATATAGCGATTATTATCGGTACTATACTTTTTCCTGTCATTGGGGTTGCCATGGGTTATACCTTTTATAAGAAGGATAATCCGGCTGCAAAGAAAGTAGGAAGAAATTGGCTAATACTCGGAATTATAATGTTTATAGTTAATATCTTTATTGTAAGCATTATGAAATAAAAAAGATAAGTCTACAATAATTATTTTAAGTCGGGTATTTCCGGTCAAGAGGGTGCATCACTATATTTGCGTAATCATTCGGTGTTGTGATCAGGCGATTGCGCTGTAATTGTCGCTGCGTCACTGGATTGTTCTTCGCGGCCTTGTTCTGAATGCCGTATTTAATGCCACACGATCTCAGCGCAGCGCGATGTTTCGGCTGTTATAAGCCTTGTCGGCATGAATACGAGTTTCCGATCGGATATCGACTTTATCGAGCAGATCCTGCAACGGCTTGCTGTCATATTAATTGGCCGGAGTGGTTTCAATTGCCAACATCAACCCGTTGATCGACCATCGTATGCTGCTTATAGTCAAATACTGGTTGGCTGCTTTTTTAACCCAGCGTGCTTCAGTATCGACACCGGGCTGGACCACTTCAATGACTTGCATCGCTGTCTGGCCACCCGTTTCATCGTCCCGTTCTTCCCGGTCACTCACGACTCGGGCTTGCAAGGACTTTGCGTAATGTTCGCATCGACATGGCTGTCTTGCCTGACCATGATAGCGTGCGACTGTATTTGCGTATTCTCTTGGACTCACAACCCATCCTAAGCACCTGCTGCTGTCAGTTGGGTTATGAAACGCAATAACACGGAATAATCCGGCATATCGTCTTCCAGCGACAAACCAAGAAATCGCATCACATGCAGATTCGAAAATGGACTGAGATCGCTTTCTCTATCGAGTTCCAGTCAATCAACTGATCAATCTGCTTCAAGAAACCTCCTCTCTGCGTGCGGCGGGTTACATTGTATTCCTAGAAACTTATGTTCAATACTCTAATATCCTTGTTTTTAAATACAATTGTAGCATCTGGCACAGTGATTCTGGATCGTAACCGTGTAAAGGTCTCTATAGGGCCCGTTTTGGCAAACGGAAGGTCAAATTTTGCAATCCGATAATTAATTTTTCTAAAATCTTTAGTGAGTGGGTCACTTTTAATTAATCCTTGTAGATAAAGGGGAAATGAGAGGAGTGGAAGATTAAATCCCTTGAGGAAGAGAGGAGATTTTATGACAAATGACTTGACTTTGAGGGGTAAGGTCGACTAGCCTGGGAGGCGTGGTTAAATTAAGGGTAAAAATAGGTTAATTTAACTGCCGAGATAAAAGCAGTACTAATTAATTAGTATTAGAAGTAGAAGAGTAAAAGAACGAGAAGTAGTTTT
>NZ_QPHG01000025.1:0-44160 GCF_040240425.1 Nitrosomonas sp.
AGCCGGGTTTGATAAAGCTGCCAGATTTCCTGACGATCCAATAATGTTAAGCGAGTGCGTTTGTGTATGTTCATCTGCAGTATTCTCCTGAATACTGTAAACAACGCTAGGAATTCTTACAATTAAGTTTAACAAAACTGATGACATTATGCTGTGTGGCCGGTATTTTTAGTTTAAGCGCTTTGGCTTACGGAATTCCGGGTAATGCTGGGAAAACGGCACCAATTTCCAGTAGGCCATCTTCCGATGAAGAAAGTTACCCGTCATCCTGCAACTCTGATGATGAATGATCAAATGACGATGCGCATATTACCGTGAACGTGAATGCTGCATAGAATGGCAAATTCGTATTAAATGAGCACTCTTTCGATTATGCTGGTGTACAAGATATGTGCATTGGAGTGATTTTCTGTGCCGGAGCCAAAAATATATGCCATGCTGTTTGCGGGATCTAGTTTATTGAGTTTTATCGTGCGCAGGAGATAGCCTGAGCGATTAAATTCGATTGAGCCTGGCATAAACAAAGCCCGCTTCACGAGCGGGCTTTGTTTTAATTCAATCCTGACTGATTTGCGTGCAAAATTGATCAAAGATCCAGTAAGTTACGAAGGCAATCAAGTATTCCCGAAGAATCGGAACGATGGCAAAAGAAAAAAATACTGGCTATAAACGCAGTAATTGATAGAGCGAGGACCGCCATGGAAAGCATCAAACCTTTCTGATCGTATTTAGCCTTGATCACTTTTGCAATATCGTCATACGAGGGTTCAGATGGTTCGACTTTTTCTTCAGGAATATTCAACGGTTCATTGCTAGCTTCCAGATTTACTTTCGGTTCGGTTTTTTTGACAGTATGCGCAGCAGTCTGAACTTTCTCAACTGCGGGTGGTGTTGATTCTTGCGCTACAGTTCCGGTTGCAGGCGAGTGTGTTTCCTGATTCTTTCTTTCCCTGTTGTTGAGTAAAATAATGTAATGAAATACGTCAGTTATCATACCCATTCGTTGGGTAGCTTCATACACATCCTGAGCATCAACAATGGTTTTATTGCGTTCATATGAAACATTGAGCGATCGATCACAGAGTGAATTGATGGTCCGTGGCGTTCCTCCAGAACCGAACGCGATCGTGAGTGCTTCCCATCCGGTATCTGAAATGAGCTCAGGTGTTCCTCCTGCTACATGAATGCGATGTTTGATGTACTGTAATACCCGGTCGATATTCATCTTTCCCAGTGTTTCCAGCGCAGCGATCCGCTGTTTAAAGGGCGCCATCTCAGGCCGGTTGATTTTTTCCATCAGCTCTTCCTGACCAAGAAGCAATAGCTGAATGAGTTTGGTTGATCCTTCTTCAAGATTGTTGAGTAAGCGAATACCGTTGATCACATCTTCCGTCATCAGATGGGATTCATCCATAATGACTAAGCACTTTTTTCCTTCCGCATTGATTTTCAGCAATGCATTCCGGATATCCCGCATGACGAAGGTTTTTTCCGCCGAAGTCGGCTGCACTCCAAGTTCTTGCGCCAGAAATAAGTAAAGATCCGAGCTATTCGCGGGCGGTTCAGCCATCCAGATGAGTTTGATATTTTCGGGAAAATCAGACTTTATCATCTGACTCAATGTTGTTTTCCCCGATCCGATCGGACCGGTGACAACAATCAAGCCACGTCCGCTGAGCAGTGAACCGGAGATTTGCTTACGAATCCGGGCATGATCTCCATGATCATAAAAGAATAATGGATCCGGTACATTCTCGAATGGAAGTCGGTTGAGGTTAAAGTGCTGCGAGTACATGTGCATTAATTGGCTCCCTCTTGCGGCAAAAGTTTTACTTCAACTCTGCGGTTTTTGGCTCTACCTTCTTCGGTATTATTCGAAGTTATCGGTTGTGTATCACCGTAACCAGTAACCGATATCCGATCTTTCGGTATGCCGTGTAAAACCAATATATTGGCAATCGCCTTTGCGCGGCGCAAAGATAAATCCATATTGTCGCTGCCGGATTTACCAGTCGGTATATTGTCGGTATGACCTTCGATGAGAATACGGCTATTGGGAAATGCGGATATTTCCTGCACTAGATTTTCAATTGCGGAATAAGCAACATCTTGTATCACATCCTGCCCGGAACGGAATGTCTTACCGCCGAATACTGTCACGGTGTGCGATTGGGTATCCGTATTGATCGTCTTAATACCGTCTATTTTATTTTCTGTCGTCACCACTTTATTCTCAAGCTGCGTGATGACTTCTTGCATTTCTGCAACGAAAGCCTTATCGGCTTCCGAATCACCATCTGGCTGGATCGAAGCATCCGCTGCCGCAAGGGGTGCTGCAACTGGAGGCGCCGGTATGGGTGGTGGTGTAAATACCGTATCCGATTGATTATTTAAATAAGAATAAGAAGCTGTGTAACTCTGGAAATTCATGGCCTTATACGTAACGAAAGCCGATAAGGAAAAAAATATCACAGACAATCCAATGATAATTGAACGCATAGGGAAATACTCGTTATATTGATTTTTAATGTGTTACTGATGCAAGCGAATGTTAACGGATATAAGCCGAAATATTTTAGTGTATTGAAAGTTACTTTGCCCAGATGCTGTGGTTAAACCGGATAGAGAGTGTTTTTTCTACACGTGAATAGTGTGCAATTTCTTAGGGTTAATACATTACCTCTAATTTCATTGGATTGCGCAAATTTTTTATTGCTTGATGTTATGTTTATCGCATAACTCTTTACGAAAAAATGCTATGTTAGCAGATATCAATGGCTGGAAATGATTTTGGTTGGAATGGATAGGGTCGAGAATAGCACAGAAACAAATTAATTGTGTGCAATGAACAAACAATTAAAAGGGGATGAATGTGAACCAGAAATCGGGCAGTAGCGTAATCGGTACAGACGAACAGATCATTTCCGGTACCAACGGTTGGTTGATGTTGATGGTATTGCTACCCGCGATATTATTCGCGGTCTTTTTAGTGGCCACACCGGGTGGTCCTGTCAAATTAATGGCTGGTGCAGCATTGCTTACAGTAACGCTTTTCTGCTGCAAAGGGTTATTCACGCTCGAACCCAACCAGGCAGCTGTCATGATTTTTTTTGGCAGCTATGCCGGAACGGTTAATGCGAGTGGTTTTTTCTGGGTGAATCCATTTTATAACCGGACTCGCGTGTCTTTACGGATCAATAACTGGAATACACCGGTTCTGAAGGTCAATGACGAACGTGGCAGTCCGATTGAAATTGCCGCCGTGATTGCCTGGCGGGTGCAGGATACCGCCAGAGCTGTGTTCGATGTTGAAAGCACATTGAATTATTTGCAAATTCAAAGCGAGTCCGCCGTGCGGCAAGTGGCCAGCAGCCACGCTTATGACGCTGCCGAAGGAGGACAACGCAAGAGCCTGCGTACCGATCTGGATGCCATTGCGGCGCTGTTGCGTGATTCTATACAGCAACACGTCGAAGTGGCCGGGATTGTGATCGAGGAAGCCAAAATCGCCCATTTGGCTTATGCGCCCGAAATCGCCAATGCCATGCTGCGGCGCCAACAAGCGGAAGCGGTGGTGCAGGCACGGCAGAAGCTGGTTGATGGCGCAGTCGGTATGGTCGAAGTGGCCTTGAAGAATCTGGAAGATAAAAAAATCGTTACGCTGACACCCGATCAACGGGCAGTACTGGTCACCAATATGATGACTGTGTTGTTATCGGAATCGGGCGCGCAACCGGTAATTCAGATGGCGCAATCGACGCAGTAGTCACCATAAATCGCTTTAGACTGCAATCCGGCAGTCATTGCGATGAGTGCTGTTTTTTTACCGTGAGTGAGTCAATACCATCAATTAAAAGTTTAAATAAGATAAAGAATTAGGTAATGTCATTCACGTTTGACTTTAATTTGAGATGTCGCTATATAGTGAAATGCGGTATCGGCAATATTGATTCAGTGCAATAGAAATGCGAGTTTATCGACACTATAAAGGAGAATAACAGCATGTCAGCAACCACAATCACATTGTTTCATTTCGCAAAGAAATCTCATCGAATCCACAAACTGTTCCTCTGGAGCATGATATTTGTGCCACTTCTGATCTCGGGTTGCAGCATCGGCGATAAAATCGACAAGTTAACCGATAAAGTCAGTGATATTTCCGGTGATACCGTTGCTACACTGGATAACGCCATCGATGCCTTGGACCGGAATTCCGCATCGTGGCAAGCAGTATTGCAAGACACGACGGCGAAGCTGACGAGCGATGCGCAGTCCACCGTACGCAATGAAGTCTCGGATGTGCTGAATCGCAGCGTGGCCGCTACTGGCGATGAGTTGCGCTGTAATGTGGATTTTATCGGTACGCGCGTGCGCCAGGCTTTGGTGAGGATTCGCGCGCGCTTGATGCATCAGGCAGTGCCGCCGGTTGAACCGGCGTTATGTCATGTAGTCCCAGCCGCAGTGGATATGGCGCTGGATCCAAGCCGCCGCAACAAGCTGGAATTTTTTGGCTACGATTTCGATACCACACCGATCAAAGTAACGTTGCATGACACCTCGAGAACACTGGATGTCTCTCCCGAATTGGATCGATTGACGCACTATCACATGACCCTTAACCTCGGCGCCAACGGTGTTCCTTTGTCCAAAACCAGCGATCGTCTCACGTTGGAATGGCAGAATCATCCTATTTCCAGTATCGCCGTCATTCAGCCCGCGACACCGGTATGCCGGGAAAAAACCGAAACCTATGCGCGCGATACCTACTTATCGTTCACACCGCCTCATACCCGAGGTGATAAGGAATTCGGTGGTCATGGTCCGGAAGTTTGGGCTAAAGCAACCTGGAGTATCCAAGGCACGCGCGTCAACTTACGGCTCTGGATGAAAGCGCAGGAAACACGGAGCGATTGGACGACTGCGGAAGGTGAGCGCAACGATACGTACTATACAGCTCCCCCCGGTTGGCGCATTGATAGTATCGTCAGCGCCTTGGAAAGCTCAGCGCATTATATCGACACCGATCATAACGATGACCGTCAGGGCGGCGGGCCAAATGGTCCAGTGAAGGAATTCAAATTCCGCGGCGATCGCGACGGTGACGATGCCGGCAGTTATACCGGTGTGGATGTGACTTTTAATCCGTTGGTGGTGAAATTGGTCGAAGTGGCTAATTGCGCTCCGGCATCGGCGGTCAAATCGTTGCAAGTGAAAGATCAGCTTGCGCCTTCCACCATCAAGCGTCTGCAACCCATGATGTTGAAGTTGCAACCAGCGAAACCTTAGTATAGTCAAGCAATCACCGGTTTTGCGCCGGTGATTGCTCTGCCATTCCTCTATAAAAACCGGTAGTACTCAAATTTTTTTGCTTGGAGAAACCACGGGCAAGCATGCCCACTGCGGCTCTATCTTCACTGCACTGCCAGAATTGAGATAATACTGTGGTTTTTCCCCTTCATAAATCGTGATGTGTTTTGGGGATTGTTTTCGGATGGCTGCCGGTATGCGGTGCAACAGCATGCATAACACGTGGCGAGGTTTCTCCGCGATGCAGGGCAAAAATTTTGTTTTGCAGCAACTTGTCGGACACGGATACACGGGCATGCTGGCGCAAATGCGCAACCCAGGATTCGACCGTAAACATCTCGATGAACCGTCCATGGTCCTCGACATCCTCGAAAAATCCCCATTGAATGGCGCCGTCGCGGCGGCGGGTTATCTCCAATTCCTGCATCAGCAAATAAAAAGCAGCGCGATCCGCATCGTCGATACGATACTCCAGCGTTACCAGCACGGGGCCATGATCGTGCGACACAGGGATCACCGGCGCGGGATCGGACCAATGACCGGACGCCGTATAGTCATGGTGTTCGCCCAGATTGAGTTTGAATCGCGCCGTGATCGGAATCAGCAACAGCGCCAAAAATCCTGATGCGGTTAAAGCTTTTGACAGACCAATCATTTCCGTTACCTGACCCCAGCTGAGCGATCCCGCTGCCATCGCACCAAAAACTACCATCTGGAAAATGGCAAGGCCGCGGGCACGAACCCAATCCGGTAGCGCCATTTGCGCGGAAACACTCAACAACGAAACTGCCATGATCCATGACACGCCGCCTGTAAATCCCGCGGCCATGCCGATCACCGCATGCCCGCCATAAGCAAACAGCAGGGAGCTCAGTGTGGTTACCGTTGTTGCTACTATCATGATTGTGTTTGTACTGAAATGTTTTCTCATGACAGGGAGTAGAAATGCGCCGGATACTGCGCCAATACCCAATGCAGTCAATAATATACCGTAAAGACTGGGGCCGCCTTGCAATGTATCCTTCGCTATCAGCGGTAGTAATGCCCAGTAAGCGGACGCGCACATGAAAAAAGCCAGCGCATGAATCAAGGTGTGACGTAGCGGTTTGCTATGAAAAGCAAAGCGGATACCGGCACGCATGGCACCAGCCAAGCGTTCGCGCGGCAATGCGTTGTCTTGGGCGGTGCTCGTGCGCCACCATAACAGTGCTGCCGCAACGGCAAGATAGGAAATGGCGTCGAGAAAAGCCGTCGCCACGGCACCGGCTGCGGCCAGAATAAAACCACCCAATGCCGGCCCGATGGCGCGGGCGATATTCATACTGATGCCATTTAACACAATGGCGGAACTCAATGTATCGCGCGGCACAAGACGCGGCACGATCGCCTGCCATGCCGGCATGGCAAAAGCCGATCCAGTGCCTATGACGAAAGTAAATAACAGCAAGGTCCAGGCATTAACGATGCCTATCCATAACAGTGCGGTAAAAAGCAACAGTACGGCTGCCAGAAAGATTTGTGTCCAAATCAGCAGTTTACGGCGATCAAAAAGATCACCCAATGCTCCGGCGGGAAGGGCAAAAAGAAAAACCGGCAAAGTTGTTGCCGCTTGTACCATCGATATCATAACGGGCGAGGAGGATAACCCGGTCATGACCCAGCCGGAAGTGACGTTGAACATCCACGTGCCGATATTCGAAACCAACGTCGCAATCCACAGCATCGTGAAAATACGATGTTTGAATGGAGAAAAGGCTGAAACCGTCATTCCGTTTGCTACCCTCAGGTCGCCCAGGGATTGTTGGAGCTTATTACCAGCCGATTAAGGTGGGAAAATACGTCCGATTTAATGTCCGTCATGGTTTGAGGCTCCATTCAAGCCGTTCACTACAGTATTAAGAAGTACCAGCTGGTTTCAGTTTAGGTACTATACAGCATTCCCGAACACTCTCATTTTCTCGGCTTTAAGTTGTGTTTACCGGTAATCAGCAGTAGTGTCATTGTTGTTCGCACGCAATCCCGCATAATCATGAGATACTGAATGCCACACATGACATTACACTCAACTATTAACAGGAAAATATTTTGATGACTACTTCGTATATGTACAAAACCTCAGTACCCGTTTTCAAGCAGCTGTTGACCAGCTTAAGTGCCATTCTGACCAAAGCGGAAACCTATGCCGCCGAGAATAAATTTGAACCGGCCGTATTGCTGAACGCCCGGCTATATCCTGATATGTTTCCTTTGATCCGCCAGGTGCAAGTGGCTGCGGATTTCGCAAAAAGTGTATCAGCCCGGTTAGCGGGAGTTGAGGTGCCAGCCTATGAAGATAATGAGCAGACTTTTGCCGATTTGCAGGCGCGAATCGCTAAGACTTTGTCGTTTATCGAAAGTCTGACACCCGCGCAGTTCGAAGGCAGCGAAACACGCGATATCGTGTTGCGTCCGGGCACACCAAAAGAGAAAAAAATGATCGGACACAATTACCTGATTAACTATGGGTTGCCGCAATTCTTCTTCCATGTCACTACTGCTTACGCGATTCTGCGGCACAACGGACTGGATGTCGGCAAAGGCGATTTCATGGGCAGTTTTTAAGGGTTGTTGCAATACTGGCCGTGCAATTTCTGCTTGCACAAGCCATTTAGCAGGTAGGCGCTTGCCATTCATTTTGCCGCGAGCTTGCGGCTGCGCTTCGGTTTCGGAGTGAGCGCATTTTCCGCACGGGATGCCCGGATACTGTCGAGCAATACGCTGGCGGGTTCGTCGTTGGGGTCTTGCGGCACCAGCTCACCGCGGAACGCTTTGGCGAGGATTGCGGGCGTCAGTTTGTCGGTCTGGGCGCGAGCGGCGTGGTAGCGGGCTTCGATGCGGTCGGCGTAGGCGAACAGTTCCTCGACGCGGCGGACGATTTCGGTTTGTTCTGAGAATGATGGTAGTGGCAGTTGCAAAGCTCGAACATCCCCAATATTAATTCCACGAACTGCAACCCCTTTTACTGACTTCTTCATACGGTACTGAGCCATCGAAGACTGTAAATAATAAAAAACAAAATCTCGATTAACGATTGGTTGTACTGATAATCGCGCGGAGTCTTGCGTAATATTTGCCCCAGCAAGTTCATTAGGAATCTTGACAATACGGCCAACAGTGCCTCGAATAGATAATAGCAAATCGCCTGAACGAAGACGCGAGCGTCTAAACTCCTCATCTATCTGTCGCGAAGTTTTTCTAATTGTGCCCAAATTAAGTTTGTTGCAAGGAAAATCAGCTACACGAATGTAAGGGATGCCCTCATTAAGTTCAGGTCCAGGTTTCAAAATTCCATAAGTAATTGGGCGATCAGGAGAAACAACATCTCTTAAGGTGACTAGCTCCCAGCCATCAGGAAACATCTCAAGTGACAAATCATGTACACCCTCGGTAGGGGCAGCAGCATTACCCATTTTATGGCCCCCCGCCTCGTCGTGGATTGCATGTATTTCTGCTGCGAGTGATTTTGCGTTAATGTTCCGCAAAAATTGTTCCCGCCATTCCTCTGTTAATTTTCCCGAAGTTGCGGCGGTGAGGACGGCTTGGCGGAAGCGTTTGAGGATAGCTGGAATGCAGTCGAGGCGTTCGCGGCAGGCATCAACCCGCGCAAGGATGCTATCGAGTTTGTCAGCGATGCGTTTTTGTTCATTGAGAGGCGCAATAAGGAAAGCCGCATTTGAGAATCGACTTTTATTCAAAATCGAAATGGTTGTTGAGGATGCATTCTTTATCATCCAAGATTTCAATGTCTTGCAATAGTAATATCCATAACGATCAAAGACTATTGATAATTCAAACTCAACTGCATTGATTTGCTGGTTAGTGACCACGGGCACCGCAGTTATTCCAACTTTCCCTAAATTTCCGATACAAGAAACTAAAACAGCACCAGGTCGCAATAACTTAGACTGTTGAACTCCTTCGTCCGAAAGTGTCTGCTCGGCACTTACTATAGCCTTGAAATAATCATCGAGATCACTTGGCTTTACGAAAGGCGTGATGCCGCCAAAGTTAGTAATCACTTTAGTTGTTGGAGTGCTACCAGTCGAGATAGTAGCGATTTCTGCGATTGTAGTTTTTACCCAACCTTCTGGAAGATTGCTCACGCATCCACCTCATCCACATCTTCCCCCAATTCCTCCAAAATCCCCTGTAATTCGAGCAATGCGCCTTGCAATTCGTCGATGGCGGCTTGTGCCAGCAGCGTCGGTTCCGGCAGGTCGTCATGGTCAGTGGCGCTGTCGTCCTTGAGCCAAGCGATGTCGAGACTGTCGCCGCGTTCGGCGATTTGTTCGCGCGTGAAAACGCGGAACCGGGCGGTTTCCGGATTCCCACTTTCGATGGAATGACGGTATTCGCTGTTGTTGCCGTGCGGGTCGGGGCCGAAGAAGGCTTCGAATCCGGCGAAGTGCTCGCGGGTCAGTTGCGTGCGTTTGCCGAATTGCGGCATGTTGGCGCGCAGGTCGTAGACCCACACTTCCTGCGTGTTGGCTTTATCGCTATGGCCGCGCGTGAAGAACAGCACGTTGGTTTTGACGCCTTGCGCATAAAAAATGCCGGTCGGCAAGCGTAGGATGGTGTGCAGATTGCATTTGTCCATCAGGTCGCGGCGGATTTGCGTGCCGACGTTGCTTTCAAACAATACATTGTCCGGCATCACCACGGCGGCACGCCCGCCGGGCGCCAGTCCGCGGTAGATATGCTGCAAGAAGCAGAACTGTTTGTTGCTGGTCGGAAAAGTGAAATCGGTGCGGCTCGGCAGGCCGCCTCCTTTTTTGGTGCCGAACGGCGGATTGGTCAGGATCAGTGTCGCCTTCGGCAGCGCTTCGCCTTCAACTCCGAGTGTGTCGCCGTAATGAATGCCCGCGCCGCCTTCGAACGAATCCAGTCCGTGCAGCATCAGGTTCATCAGCGCTAGGCGGTGCGTGTCTTGCACGTGTTCCATGCCGTAGAAGGTGCGGTGGCGGTATTTGCGCTGCTGCTCCTCGGTCCATTCGTCGAAGTTGCCGTGCTGGCGGATGTAATTGTTGGCGACGATCAGAAAGCCGCCGGTTCCCGCCGCCGGGTCTTGAATGGCGTCGGCAAGACTTGGTTTCATCACCGCGACCATCGCTTCGATCAACGGCCGCGGCGTAAAGTACTGGCCCGCGCCGGATTTTTTCTCGTTGGCGTTTTTCTCCAGCAGCCCTTCGTACAAATCGCCGAGGTCTTCGCGGTGCACGCTGTACCAGTCGAGTTTGTCGATTTCGGACACTAGCGCCGACAATGTGACCGGTTTGCGGATGAAACTGCTGGCGTTGGCGAAAATTTCCTGCACCAGCGGCGCACCGTGATTGCCCAGATGAATCAGCAGCAATTTGTAGAATTCCAGCCGGTCGGGCGCGGCCTTCGATTCCAGATCGCCCCAGCGCTGGCCTTCGGGCAACTGATTCTCGATGCCGGTTTCCTTGGCCATTTTGAGGAACAACAGGTAAGTCAGTTCGGTCACGTACTGGTGATAGGTGACGCCGTCATCCTTGAGAATGTTGCACAGGTTCCATAATCTGGAAACGATATCAGAGGTAATGGTTGGCATGCGTATTGAAGAGATTAGTGTTAGTTGCGGTTATTTTTGTTGTTGCTGGTTTCCGGTTTGCCACAACGCATCGTTGAACGTATCCAGCACCTGCTGCAATTCGCCATTGAACACTTTGTCGAGCCGGTCAAAACCGCCGCCATCGCGCTTGAACAGCAGGTCGGGGTCATCCAGCGCGGCGCGGTCGACCAGCAGATTGGCCTTGGTTTGGCTGGCGATGCGCTTGAGCCAATCGCGTTGCGGCGTGCTCCACGGCTTGCTCGCCAGTACGTGCCGCAGTGCTTGGTCGACGCGTTCATCGAACGGCATCAACGCATCGCCAATGGCGGCCTGGCGGATGAAGCCGACGATGCGCGCGGCAATGTCCTGATTGGTCATTTCCCGCCATGCGGTGGTGAGATTGGCTTCGGTAAAACCGGCTTTGTCGAGTTCCAGCATCAGTTCGCGCAACTGCTTGCGCGTCAGCTCGCGCGGCCGAGTCTTTACTGCCATTAGTGCTGGAATGTCGTTGCTGTGGCTTTGCACGAAGGCAGCGAAAGCGTTCAGGTAATCTTCGGGTTTCGTGCCCTGGCCGTAGCCGCGTTCGGTGTTTTTCAGTTCATCCTCGTGATCGGAAATCAGTATGGGCCTGCCTGTGCTTTCGTTGGCGCGGTCGAGAATCTCGGCCAGATCGGGGTTGCTGGTAAACCATGCCGCCACTTCGTGAACCGGCAGGGCTTTGATCGTTTGAACGAAAGCCACCAGCGTCATGCCCGCGCGGGTTTCAAAATCCCGGACATTTTTATCCGACAGGTGGCGCTTTTTGCGTTGCAGTTTGGCGAGCAGTTGATCGCGCACCAGTTGCCGCGATTCGTCGTCCTTGACGGTGACCAATTCCTGCGCCAATTGCGTAAAGCTGATTTTGGGATTGACCACAACTGGCTGCATCGCGGTCAAGCCGTGCAGGGAGGCAAAGATCCGTACCGCATCGAACACCCGGAAGGTTTCCTTGCCGATGCCGTCGCACAATCGCGTGGCGCGCCCCAGCATCTGATCGAACAGAATACGGCTGTTGACGCGGCGCAAAAATACCAAATTGCAGATTTCAGGCACGTCAATGCCGGTGGTCAGCAAATCGACGGTGACGGCGACGTTGGGATATTGCTCGTTTTTGTAGCGACGGATCAGGTGCAACGGCTTGTCCGCCGCGCCGGTGATCTTGATCACGGCATCGTCGTCGACGCTGCCATAACGCGCCGTAAAAGCTTGCTTGAGCAAATCGACCACCATGTCGGCGTGCGTGTCGGTGGCACAGAAGATCAGCGTCTTTTGCCGCGACAGCGGATCGAGTTCTTGCGCCAGATAATCGCAGACCACGCGATTGAATGATTCGGTGATGACTTTGCGGTTGAAATCTTCGATATCGAGCTTGATTTCGTCCGGTGTTTTGAACAATTCGATCTGGTTATAGCGGCTGTTGAAAACTTTGATGTCGTCTCCTGCTTTCCAGGTGATGCCTTGCGTGGAAAGCACAGTTTCGATCTGAATCGGCGGTTCGTAATCGACCAGAAAACCGTCGATCACCGCTTCGCGGTAGCTGTAACTGTACACCGGCAAACCGAAGATTTGCGTGGTGTGCAAGGCAGGCGTCGCGGTCAGGCCGATTTTGACGGCATCGAAATAATCCAGCACACGGCGGTATTTTGAGATGTAGTCGTCAAAACCGCGGAAAGTCATTTCGGTCTCGGACAATTCCCGATCCAGCAGATAACCGCGATGGCATTCATCGATCACGATACAATCGTATTGGTCGACACTCGGCGGCGACGCATTTTCAGCGGCGAACAGCAGCCGCTGCACCATGCCTTGCACGGTGGCGATATGCACCGCGGTATCGCCATCCGGTGTTTGTTCGTCCAGCTCTTTGATGCCAAACGTTTCCGCAAACGATTGCAGATTTTCCATGCGGGTGTCCTTGAACGCATTGATCGCTTGCACGCCCAAGGCGGAACGATCCACCAGAAACAGGATGCGGCGGAAGCGTTTGACCTTGAGCAGGCGGTAAATCAGCGCAATGCAAGTCTTGGTCTTGCCGGTGCCGGTCGCCATCGCCAGCAGCATTTCGCGCTGACCAGCTTCGATGCCTTTTTCGATGGCGCGAATCGCTTCCTGCTGGTAATAGCGCAACGGAAAACCGTAATTGAAGGGTGTTTGGGCCAGCTGTTCATGCGCCCGGGTTTCGTCGCGTTTCATCAATGCGGTCAATCCGTCCGGAGTGTACCAGCCATCGAGCGGATGCCCCAGATTGTCCGGGCGCCGCAGATCGCAAAACCAAATGCCGCTTTTGGTGGCGAGTTGGCGCAGAAACGGGCGGCCATTCGACGAAAAAGCGAAGGGAATACGGTAAGCACCCGCATCGCCCCAGTTTTCTGCGGGCAATTCGGTCTCGGTGCTGGGCTTGAACGTGCGGCTATAGCGTTTAGCTTGCTGCAATGCGCCCGAGACATCGATGTTTTTGCGCTTGGCTTCAATCACAGCGATTGGCGTTAAACCGGCGAACAATACATAATCCGCTGGGCCGGTTTCTGTCGGCCATTCGGCGATGGCGCGATTGCGATTTTTTTCAGGCCGCGCGCCTTTTCCAAACATCAATATTTCGGAGTCGGCTTCCCAACCGGCCTGACGCAGTTGTTGATCGATGAGTTTGCGGGTATCGGCTTCGTCCAGTTGCACGGCTTCGGCAGCCGAAATGGCAGCGGCGGCGATGTTAGCGAGTGTCTCCTTCGGTTGTGCCGACGCAGTGTGCTGCTGTTCAAGAATACTTTTCTCAAGTTCACGCTTGGCTTGTTCGGCTTCAGCGGCCATTTGTTCCCAGAATACCTGTTCATTCTTGGCTTCACGTAGATTGGATTCGGTGATGCTCAATTTTTCCGTGACGCTGGCGTGCGACGTTTGGTAATCATTGACCAGCTTTTTCAGGCGCTCCAATTCAGCGTGCAATTCTTCGCTTTCATTCTGTGGCGGGGCGGGCGGTATGAAAGGGCCGGATTTGAATCCGGCATCCTTGAACGTGCGATGAAACCAGACGCCGATTTGCCAAGTCAGCTTGAGCGATAACAACGCATTACGATGATCGCCGGATAGCGAATGACTTGCCGCATTGCCGCTGCGCCGTACTTCATTGAACATTTGATACACTTCGCGCGGCAATACGCCGTTATCCTGCAACCGCCGCAGCAGATCGTATTGTGTCTCTTCCGCGGAAATAAATAACCCAGTCCGGGCCGCCAGCAATTGCGCCAGCGATTCCGTCAGTTGGCGCAGTTTTAAAAGACAGGTGTTCGGATCGCCAGCAAAATACTTTTCCGCCAGCATGCCCAGACGAAGCAGCTGTTCGTCGTGCTGGCTTAATACCGAAAAGTTTGATGTCGCCATTGCTATTGGTTTTCCAGATACTTGGCAAATTGTGCATTCTATTACATTTCGCTCGCCTGTTCTCCGGCCAGGGATGGCTCTTGCGCTCATTTCACAAGAATTGACGCCGTTATAGGTGAAATGTCTTAATAATGGAGTATTCCTTGGTGGATCAAGAACTGCACCTGACACTGCAAAACCTGAAAGATGAAGTACTCCGTAAAATTGGCAGAAACTTGCTGATATTTCAGCAAATCGAGGGCCTGCTGAAAATGATTCTGGGAAACTCAAAAGTGCAAGGCTATGCCCATGAATTAGCGCTTTATCAGGAGAAGCGTATTGATGGGATACAGAAAGATATGATGGGGCAGCTCATCAAGCAGTATTTTGACGAAATATTATCTTCAATCGATAAAGAACCGCAGGGGCCACCCGATTTGGCGGAACCGTGGTTATCTTGCTCACTTAAAATTACCATTGACGCCACTTCCGCTGAAGCCCAGCTGAAAGCCTTTGAAATGATGCGCGAGGAGCGCAATCGGTTGGTTCATCATTTCTTGCCTGGTTGGCACCCCAATTCCCCTGAAAATCTAATTTTAGCCAGTGACGATCTCGATGAACAAAGGGAAAAAGTCTTGCCTGTCTGGGAGCATTTAAAGTCCGTAGCCGAGACAATGCACCAAGTTAGGCAAATGCATGCCGGTTTTATGGCTTCCGATGAATTTATTCAGCAATTCGAGTTATTGTGGCTTCAGCAAAGCCCGTTGATACAATTGTTTTGTGACATTGCGATGCAGATTGGCCGCTCCGATGGGTGGGCTTGCCTTGCACAAGCAGGGAAATTGGTGCGTATGCAGTTGGCCGATGATGCCGTTCGGATGAGTGCAACTTATGGTCATCATTCCTTCAAAAAGCTGTTGATTGCATCCAACTTGTTTGAAATATGGGACAAAGCATTACCGCAAGGCGGATCCCGGACATTCTACCGAGTCCGTTCTGATCATAATTGACATTCACTGGTTGGAGAAAATCTGCATTTCTATAATTTTTATGCACTCAATGCTTGTTTCAATCAACTTCTTTGTAAACTTTTCACATCCAGCTGGTGCGCCATTGATCGTTATATTTTCGTTAGGCACAGTAAGCAGTAAGCATCGAATTTGACGAAGCTGATTCAGAAGGCAATTTCCCCATTCTTTTTATGAACAGAATCCGCGGAACTGACGATTATTGATTCCGTGACCCGTGTTTATCAGCATGAGAGACTACATTCAGTACTGAACATGTGTTAGACAAATCATATTTTTTGCATACCCCGCTTAGGTTTATTTTCCTTTAGTTTATTGGGTTGCCTAAACCTGTTTTTACCAGCAATCCGCAGAAGGCGAAGAAATTTTGGACACTCGAAATGACTTGGCGCTTTGCAGACCGCTGCATGACGGAGTCCATCACGCATTGCGGTCAATTCTTCGATTGTTCTGTCCAGCTCATCCGCTTTGGCGGAAAGCAGCACTCTATTAATGTCAGGCCCGTCAGAAGTGAACATTTCCGCAATCTCATCCAGCGAAAAACCGGCGCTGCGTCCCAACGATATTAGAGCCAATCGCTCTATGACGTTAGCACTAAATGAGCGGCGCAATCCATTCCGTCCATTTGATCGGATCAATCCCTTTTCCTCATAAAATCGTAGCGTTGAAGCGGGTAATCCGGATGCCTTTGCTACTTCGCTTATATCCATTATTTCACCTGTTGCAATTAATGCTTGACTTCAAGTCGACTTGAGCTTTTATCCTAGCTCAGTACACCATTTAGTACAACACTAAGGCCATGAAGTTGATGGCTTGCTATCAATCTTATAAGAACTTAAGGAACCGCTATGGAAGCAAGTTATTGGCATCAAAAATGGGAACAAAAGGATATTGGTTTTCACGAAAGCGAGGCAAATCCACTTTTAATAAAGCATTTCGCAGAATTAAATCTGCCAGAGGGCAGCCGCATATTCCTGCCACTGTGCGGCAAAACACGTGATGCGGCCTGGTTGCTTGCTTCCGGCTATCAAGTTGCCGGCGCAGAGTTGAGCGAGCTTGCTATTAACGAGTTATTTAAAGAATTGGGGCTAGAGCCGGAAATCTCCAAAGTCGGTCAATTGATTCATTATCAGTCTGAAAATATTGACATAGTAGCGGGTGATATTTTTGCAGTTTCTGCTGAATATCTTGGGCCCATAAGCGCAATATACGATCGCGCCGCTTTGGTTGCTCTACCAGCCAGCCTACGAAAACACTATACCTCACACTTGATGAGCATAACCGGCGCTGTACCGCAGTTGCTGATCTCTTATGAATACGATCAATCGTTGATGGATGGCCCGCCTTTTTCAGTAAACGCGGATGAAGTAAAGCGGCATTATGGCGCTTCTTATCAATTGGAATCCGCTGAAAGCAAGCGTGTTAACGGTGGATTGAAAGGAAAAGCTGCGGCCACAGAAACTGCCTGGTTACTCCAGAAATTCGAAAAATAGGGGATTGCTATGCCGGATATCGAATGGATATTGCTGTACCTTGTATTGGGTGCCTTGGTTGGCTTTGTAGCCGGTTTACTGGGGCTGGGCGGTGGCGGGATATTGGTTCCTTTGCTGTCATCCATTTTTATTTACCAAGGTATCAACGCAGATAACGCGATTCACTTGGCGTTGGGGACGTCGCTGGCTTGCATGATCGTTTCTTCAACGGCAAGCATTCGTGCGCATGCTTCTCAAAACACCGTGGTATGGCCAGCTGTTGGTGGAATGGCACCCGGAGTCATTGCGGGTGGCTTTCTGGCTGCGCAGGCTGCCGCCCACATCAACTCAGTCTGTATTGCTATATTTTTTGCGTTGCTCATGGCAACCGTGGCGGGGCAAATGTTTCTCAATTGGCGACCGGAACCCAGCTCAAAACCGTTAACTTTTCGTGGATTAATCGTGGCCGGAATTGGCATCGGATCTGTATCAGCACTTGCCGCGGTGGGTGGTGGTTTCCTGGCCGTTACCTACCTTGGCTATAAGAACATGAATATAAAAAGCGCTATTGGCACTTCGGCGGCGATTGGATTGCCTATTGCCATCACGGGCACTATTGGCTACATGATCAGCGGCTGGTCTATCACACTGAACAATCCCTACACCGTTGGATTCGTTGATGTGCCAGCATTCTTGGCGATAGCGTTTACCAGCGCTATTGCGGCTTCCTATGGCGCACGTTGCTCGCATAATTTACCTGACGCTTTTTTGAAAAAGATATTCGCCGCGATCTCACTGCTTTTGAGTATAAAGATGCTACTCTTTTTAGCTTGATTCTTACTTGAAAATACCAAATTTCTTGGAAGGATTTTCTGATGGAGCGGAAGTATTCTTGCAGGCTGGATCAGTTAGTAATTTCTGGATGACCATCTGTGGTAACTTTTTAGGTAGTAAAAATTGTTGCCACACTTTTTTATCGGACTCTAGCGGATTACCCTGGACTGCTACGGAAAGCGAGTTGTCCGTAGGGGTTGAGTTTCTTCATGTTTTCTGGATCGGTGCGGCAGTGTACAGATTTTCAGGCGGTGGCATTCACATTGATCAGATAACTTTATGTAAATAAAGTTATTTATTTTTCACTGTAGAAAAGTTACTACGTTTTTTACCACATTTTTTTAATCGCTGCCCGGTTTTTAGGCAGTTAATCTGCATAATTTATAGGCAATGATTATTTTAACCCCCCCCCTATTTAAATGCGGTTTTTTGCGAACGCAGAGCAACAATCGGTCTAGGTCTTAAGAGGTCATAGGGATTTTGACCGCCCCCGGTCATGTCATGGCTAGGGTATACCCCCCCTCTGAGTTTCCCGCATACAAAAATCTGATGAAGCGAACGGTCTACGGAACCAGTCAGCTAGACTTTTGAGCCGCCCCGGTGGCTTTGGTCTGGTAGTCATTGCATGACTCAGGCGCAATCAATACACGTTCGCCGATATAGAGCGCTTCCAGCATGTGATGCTGCTTGCCGCACACGTAGCGATACACCGGGCGGCCATCGTTTGGTATCAGTTCCATGCTGATATGCTTGCACCCTTGGCAGCTTGTTCCTGTTCCTCGGTGTTCGGTGAATGGGCGGATTGCTTTGTGTGGATTGATACCGTAACTCTGGCACAGTATCGCCCATGATTTGATTTGTTCGGATTGTGGAATGGTTTGCAGTTTCCAGATTGCTTCGAGTATTTCTTCTTTGCTGACTGTTGCTTTATTGCAACAGGTCAATAGCAAAGTAACGGCAATCGGATTTATCGGATGCGTTTTTGCGGCGCGAAAATTATCTGAAGCCACGCCTTCACCGGGCGCATGATTTTCATTTTCTTTCCTACCCCCTAAAAAACTTGTAGGAACAGTAGGAACAAAATCACTAAACCCGCATGAATGAATGCTTTCCGTGTTCCTACTTTCGTCATTTTCTGTTCCTACAAACCCCGTTTTGTTCCTACTTTCCGCATCATTTACGGGGTTTTGCTCTTCATCTTCCGGCTTGATCAGTGCATTCCAATCAATCATTTTGTGAATGCCAAATGGTTGGAAGGATGTAAAACACTCGCTGCATACCGCAGCCCGAGAGCCGTTTATTTGTTGCTAAATTGCGACCATCGCCTTTCATGAAACCCCGGTCGATCAGCAGGCGCGCAACTGCCCGATAGTCAAAACCCTTGCAGATTTCGGTCTTGAACACTTCCGGCAAACAAAAGAACTCCGTTTTGTCTTCGTGATTCTTTTCACGGAAACCCGCACGGTTCAGCGTCTTGGGCGCATGATCATCATCGGCATTAGCTCGACCGTTGTCGGTAAAGCGGGATTCAGCGTGTAATTCCAGGAAATGCCGCACCTGTTCAATCATGGCACGCTCTTCCTTGTTGCCTTCACCGCCAAAGGCTTGCAGCCATGCCTTAAAGCAAGTGATGGCGGCTTGCATCGATGCGCCCGGCTCCCAGCCGGTAATACCCCATTCTGTAGCCAGCTCACCCGCAGCACCGGCTAAGGCGAATCTTGCCGCTACCCGTTGCGCTTGACCGCTGGCGGCTTGGGTCAGTGTTGCTTTCTCGAATGTTTGCCGGGCATCGAATAGTGATTCACGCAATGTTTCCCGGTGTTTCAGCACGCTTTCAATAAATGCCGTGAAGGCCGTGCCATAGTATTTACTTACGACACCATTCAAAGCTTTGGCGAACTCATGCCCGTTGTCGAAGCCGTGCAAGTTCTCGAAGCAGCCCAAACCTTGCCCGGCATCGGCGGGAATATCGGCCATGCGCAATTCAGCACCGGCAGGCGTTTTCTTGCCACTCTCAGCCACATGCTGGGCTAAACTCAACTCACCGGCGGATAAGAACAGCAACCGCCATTTAGCGGTACTGCGTGCGCCCCCGGTCACATTCGCCCGCACCTTAGCCGCACCATTAGCTAGTAAATATGCTGATTCCCCAGCTATCCGGGCATCGATCATCTTCAATTCGTCAAGAGTTAGAAGTGCATCGCAATGAGACATGGCGGTACTTTCCAGCCCGTTATCAGTCGACCGCCACCGCTGCAAATACTCAGGCGAACCGCACACGCTACCGGCCACAATCAAAGCGCTCGTTTTGCCGCTGGAAGTAGTGCCCCGGTAATGAAAGCCGCCGGATTCCATTTCAATCAAATGCAGCAGCGGGGCGGCAAACGCAACCGACACAGCAAACGTTAAGCGGCTATTGCCTACGCACAAAGCCGCTACCTGTTCCCGCCATTGCTTCAGCGTGCCACGCTGTTTGAATGGGTTTGAATCCGGGCGGTTATCGTTGAATAACCACTCTTCATCGGATTGACCTAGTGATGCATCAGGCAGAACAAACGTTAAGCCGTCAGCGTTCCCATGCCAGCCGGTTCGGTTGGTCGTTCTGGCGCGTTTCTTGATCTCGGTTGTCTGCAAGTATTCAAGCAGCAATGGGCGGGCTTTGGGCATGATTTCCAGCCCTTCTGATAGCAGCGCAGATGCAACCTGCATACCATCGCCGCAAAAGTCTTTCATCGGGATAATAATCCGCTTTGGCATTTCATCCGGATCACGGAAAGCGCAAACCAAACCCCAATCCTTGTTATCGGCTGTGCGTGTACGCGCCAATACTTCCAACCTTCCGCACACCTTGCGGCGGCGTAACATGCCGTCCTTGCCCGGTTCGAGAAACAGTACGGAATCATCCGTCACCATGAAACCGCGTTGTACGGTTTCTGCTTCCGGTTCATCGGGTTTATCGACTAAATCCGATTGCCCAGCGGTGGGATTGGCATCAGACAGGAATGCATCCTCTCGCTTCAGAAACTCAGCGAACCGGTCAGCATCCCAGCCACACGCCACCAAATCGGCGGCATCGTCTCCCGGCTGCAATGGTTCACCGGCCGCACGCTCCAACCGATCGACATGCAGCACTCGAACCGAACTAGCACCAGCAGCCATCAACCGTTTCAGCAAATCACCGGCGGCTTTCTTGCCGGGCAGATCGGCATCCGGAAAGATCACACAATCACGCCCGGACAGCGGCTATAATCCGATTTCTCTACGGCTTGGCTTCCACCTTGCCAGCACAAAACAGGATGATCAGGCAGCAGCTTTTGCAGAGCTTCCGCTGCCTTCTCACCTTCAGTAAACCAGCACACAGCAACAGGAAATTGCAGCAATCCCGGCAAGCCGTACAGCGGACGCAAACCCGGCGAAACCTTGAACCGCCATTCATACTTACCGGCCTTCTGCCAAAGTGTCTGCGGGCTGAATTGCTTTTTCTCACCCTTGGGCTTGTCGAAGCGGCAATGATAAAAATTCACGCGGCCATCATGCGCAAGGTACGGATAACGCCTTGTCGGTTTCCCGTGCTTTGAATGTGCAGCCGGTAGCGGCGGTGCATCATCGGGAACCGGCATGACGCATTGCCAGCCGTCACCATCGCCACCTGGCGAAACCGTGGCGGCATTCGCTTCTTTGTTGCTGGTTGATGGTTTACCATTGCCCGGCTTTCTGGAATCGCTGCCGGTGCGTTTGGGCGGGTTGCTTTCTTCCGGTTCGAGTCCCAGAAAAACCGCCAAACGGCGGGCGGCCTTTCCTTGGGTTTCACCTTCCAGATAGGCAACCAGTGCCACCAGATCAAGCCCTTTGTCACGGGTGGCAAAGTCTGACCATTTGCCGGTTTTAAGGTTGATGCTGAATGAACCGGGTGCGCTATCCGCACGCTTAGGGTTCAACGTGAGGTATTCGCTACCTTCACGCTTGCCGCCGGGCAGCCAGCTATTCAAGATGCTGTCAATGTTACCTAGTGCGGCGGCTGAAACCCGCTTAATGAAGGGAATTGATGGCATTATTACCCCTTTCCGCAGACTTCAACAGTATTGAATAAAGCTGTTTCATACCTTGCTGAGCGGAATCTAAATAATCACACGCCCAGCTTAATGCCGTAAAAAAACCATTAACCCATTCCACGCTTAGCGGGACATCAAGCATCTCATCATTATCACCAATTCGTGATTCCGCTATTTTTACGGCTAAAGAAATAATTTGTAAGGTGTGGCCGATGCTTTCGTTAATGCTTTTAAGGGGCTTTTCATCCTTGCCGTATTCAGTCGCTATCATTTGTATTTGCTCAAGATCGGAGACGATCCCATCGAGCAATCTATAAACTCCACACATTTGCTCCATGCTTAAAACAAATGAACGGCCATCAATTTCTAAAAGTTCGCGGCAATCGATTAACTGAAAAACTCCATTAATCCTCAGCATCCATAGCTGCGCTTTCTTGATGTCTTTTAGTGCTTCTAAATTTCTATTTGATTGTTTTTCTGATGAAGGGATTTGATTAGATGCCGTCATGGTTATGCTCCTTTGTTTGAACGGTCTCGAGAAAACCGCCACCCGTGCGGGACACGGGGCGGGCGGATAGATCGGGTTAGCAGACCGGGGATAAGACCGGCGAGCCTTTCGGCTCCCCAAAATACCCGCCCATAAAAACAAAGGGCAAATAAATAACGGACATAAAAAATGCCGCATAGCGGCAATATCCGCTTATCCAACAGGCTGCTAAACCCGTCCATTGATTTTGCAATGGCACAGCGAGCATAAACCCAGCAAGAGGGCAAAGTCAACAGGAAGTCATTCATCGCGCCCTCCGCTTGATCGCCGCTCCAACCATCTGAAAAGCTCATACGCAAAGATATGTTGCTTCCGCGTGTGATATGGATTATCAGCAATCCATTCTTGCAACAGGTCATGAACCTGACCGGGTGGAAGTGGCGTTAATCCGCATTTGCACAATGCGACTACCTTTCCCGATGCCGGGATTACTTCATTTATCATGATTGTCCCCGGCTCTTTAGAGTGAATCACGGATTTCCGCAATCAGATCATCAAGCTTCTGATTCAGAATTGCAGTGTGAAAATCTGCTGCTGCGGTTCTCATAAAACCGGCGATCAATTCCGGGTGTGCTTTTGCAAAACCTTCCCCAAATTTAGAATCAATAATTCGGATGGACTGATTGAAATAGGTTTCTGCCGTGTCCCGTGCTTGCAGCATCAGGTCAGTAGGGGATAGATTGCTCATGCCCGCACCCCCGCATGCTTAGCGGGTGTATCGCCTTTGATTTGATCGTGAATCCATTGCTGAATTTCCGATTCACGCCATCGGCTGGCATTGCCGATCTTGACTGGTGGCGGGAATTTGCCTTGCTTGATTAATTGATAGATGAAACTGCTTTTGAAGCCGGATCGTGATTCAACTTCCGGAAGTGGTAGAAGTCTTTCTGTTGCCGGTATTGCTGGCAATTGCCCGGTTTCGCCGGTTAAATGGTGCTGCGGGGTTGATACTGTTTTAATCATTGTGCCTCCATGTCAATTCATAGCCGCGAATGTGGCTATTGCAATGAGGCACTGTAATGATTAGGTGTATTACTGGATACCGAAAACTATAAGCTATTTTTCGTTACGTTTTCGTAGCCTGTCGATAAAATTCATCTGTGAGTCGTAATGATCTCTAGCTTGTTTTAACCAATAATCAACCCGGTCAATATTCAAACCACCGAGAATATAAATTGCTCTTAAACATTCGGCAGCTAAACTACTGTTGCTGGCAACGAATTTGATTCTGAGTTTGAAAAATTCTCTTTCTAGTGCCATAGCCGTTCCAAGCTCTGCACCTTGTTCATACCATGGGCAATCTTTTCCTGATGTATTTAAACTGTGTTTTGGTAATTCTCTGGCGGCTTTTCGTAAACCTAAGGCGAATGTGGCTAAGTCTTCTATACTTTCTTTATTCTTCCAAGATCCCACCTCAACCATAAAATCCCAGTTATATTTTATGGGATTAGGGAAATTATCTTTCTTAGCGATTTCATCTAATCCACAATACACAGAATAACAAAGCGCAGCAGAATCAATGCCTCTAAGCTGTTCAATAACTCCCTCTATGTGCGAAGCTAATGAATTTATTCTTTCTTGTCTACGTTGCTGTTTCTCTGGCTGCAATTTTTTTATGGCAGGAATAAACTCAGCGAATCCCTCCATACAACCAATCAATACATTTGTTTCAAACTCTATATCATCGGGGTACTGCAACCGGCCTTGTTCAGCAATTGCTCTATGTAATTTTTCTGAAAGTCTTATCCGCGTTTCCTTGTCAAATCTCAAACGCTTATTTGTTTTGCAGTCTAAGTCATCGCCATTATCTGACATAACACCCCTTCAAAGTGTTGCCCTTCAAGATAGGTCACTCCAAGGCGGTTGAAGGTATCCGCTTTTCGTTCCGTCGAACTATGGAGTGATTCGATTATTTTACATCGAAGAATGGAGGTCTAAACTTACAAATTGCCCGAGGCGTCTTCATGATTTGAAGCCGGGATTAAGGCTGCTTAAATTTTGTGCAATTATGGAAAAATCAGGGGGGTACTTTTCAAAATGTGAGTAACTTTGTGAGTAAAAATTCAATCACAAAAATATTAAATGGCGTGTTTAAAGGGTTTCAAAGGATAATGTGAATCCACTTAGAGCATTCACTCTATGGAATTGATGATTTTATCCAAGTATAGGCGTGTCTTTTTGGCGGCTTGCTCTTCGTTTCTTGTCAATTCTTTCTGTACCAAGTTTGCAAAATTAACCAGGCTTTGTGAAGGATAGGCATCTTGCAAGCCATAGTCATGAAAGAATTCAGCAATCCAGTGAGCTTTCAATTCACTGCTTCCCGTTTCTTGAAAGAAGGCATCCGCTGCTAACTTGATGTAGTCTGATAATTTATGCATCGCGTGGGCATTTCACTTCTATACGGGGTTTCTGCAAAACTGAACAAGTAAAAGCCGCAACACTTAAGGGTTATTATCCACAGAGGAGGCAGCTTCACGCCGCGCTTGTCGTTCTTTTTTCGTGGGCGGTTCGAGTAGGGTGGCGGTTAAATCATGCAGTGTCAGCAATAGTTGAAGGTGTCGCTGTGCCCATACGGGTAGGGGTGCTGAATCGTTCGCCCAATTGCAGACGCTGACACGAGAAACGCCCGTTGCCGATGCAAAATCACTTTGTTTCCAGCCCAATTTATCCAGCCCGTTTTTAAAATCTTGCGGTGTCATATTGATTCCTTCGCGCGCGTGAGAGTTTTTTAGGGTAGCAGAACTATTGGTGTAAAGCAACTTTAATTAAAAGTGGGAAAACATATTAATAAAGTAAACCAGATTTAACAAAAAGTGGATAATCGTTAAAATAGTGAATTTAACATAACGTACGTTATTGGCAATTGAAAAAATATTTCGCTAAAAGTGGGAGATTCAATATTCATGCGGGTTACAGCGATGTTTTTATGGCTTATCCGATTATTGCGCATAATTATTCACGCATCTTTTAGCGCAATGAATAATTATTTAGTCAATTTCATGACTGAGAATTGACCATTTTTCCCCACGTTGGGGGGTGGCAACAGGATCATTCCGCGCTGCATTTTCGCATTAAAACTTGCTGCGAATCTCAAAATCTCGGTGGCTAATCGGAGCATAAAACCCCGGAATTTCCCCAAATTGTAGGAACAAAACAGGGTTTGTAGGAACGTTTCTTGAAAATGCAGGAACACGTAAATCAAGCATTCATGCGGGTTTCAGGATTTTGTTCCTACTGTTCCTACTGTTCCTACAAGTTTTTTAGGGGGTAGGATATAAACTCAAAAATGACAGCGAAAAAATCAAACCGATTTACCGAATAACGGAATGACTTCCGCTCCCTTTTCCAGTGCTTCGATATGGTTACTCCACCAGATCATCATTCGTTTTCTTTCCGGCAAGTATTCCGCCCGGTTGTATGCGCCACGGACTTCATTCCTTTCGCCGTGTGCCAATTGCCGCTCTATGGCATCCGGACTGAATAAGCCGGACTCGTTCAATGCCGTGGAAGCAACCGCCCGGAAGCCGTGACCGGTCATCTTGCCTTTATACCCCAGGCGATACAGTGCAAAAAGCAGGGTATTGTTGCTGATGGGTTTGTTTGGATTTCTGCCTGGCAGCAGGTAGCGGCTATCACCGGCGATGCTTTTTAGTTCTGCCAGTATGTTCAATGCTTGATGGGTAAGGGGAACAACGTGTTCATTTCCCATTTTCATGCGCGTAGCTGGCACAATCCATAGCGCATTGCTCAGGTCGATTTCTTCCCATAGTGCGCCTATCAGTTCGTTGGTACGAACGAAGGTTAAAGCCAGCAGTTGCAAGGCAAGCTGTGTTTGCCTATCGCCAATGCGTTCATAGGTGGCGATTGACCGTAACAATTCCGGCAATTCTTCAGGTTTAACCGCTGCCTGGTTTTTCTTTTTGTGCGGTGTGAGTGCGCCCCGCAGATCGCCGGAAGGATCACGGGTGCAACGGCCGCTTGATATGCCATAGCGGAATACCTGACCGCACACCCCCAGCACTCTATGCGCCAGATCATAAGAACCCCGCTGCTCAATGATGCGGATCATATTGAGCAGCTGCGGTGCTTCAATCGTGCTGATAGGGTACATGCCGATATAAGGAAATACATTGCCTTCCAGCCGTCTAAGCACATCCTTTGCATGACTGCCTTTCCATGCATTGGTTCGCTGTGTGTACCATTCCCGAGCAACTACTTCAATACTATTGGCGGCGGCTTCCTTCGCTTTCTGCTTATTCAGTTTGCGGTCAATGGAAGGATCGATATTGCCCATTAGCTTTACACGCCCAGCCTGTGCAAGCTGTCTTGCTTGCTTTAACCCCACAACAGGATAAACGCCAAGGGATAAAGATTTCTCCTTGTCATGAATCTTATAGCGCAGCCGCCAATACTTGCGGCCATCTTCATAAACCCAAAGGTAAAGCCCCTGGCCATCGTGAAGCTTGCGAATTTTGGAGCCTTCAGCGGTAGCATTCTTGCAGGCTAGATCAGTCAACAATTCCTTGATAGCCATAATGTGGTAACTTTTTGTGTGGTAAAAATTGTTACCACGTTTTTTACCACACTTTTTTAGTGGATTCCAGCGGATTATTTTGGATTGTTACGGAAAGCAGATTGCTTATAGATTAAGTGTTTCGGTGTGTTTCGTGGATTGCTGCGGAAGTGTGTGGATTGGGAAATGGCGGAGGCGGTGTCTTCTTGAACTAGGTTTCACAATGTTTCATGATGTGTCCTATCCAGTTAATTATTAATTAGTTATTAGTTTTTATTGTTCCAAAAAGTTTCTTGCTATATCATCAAATCCCAAACGTTTTGATGGGAAGGATGATGGGAAGAATTAAGTCTGCCATATCGGCCCTGGGTGTGAAAAAACTCTCTAAGGCACCAGGCATGCACGCTGTAGGGGGAGTGCCGGGTTTGTATCTTTGCGTCAATATGAATCCGAACTCCACCGATATGAATCCCTGTTTCGCAGCCTCATGGATTTACCGCTACTCCTTTTCTGGTCGCCGCCGCGATATGGGATTGGGCAGTTATTCCGATTATTCACTAGAAGAAGCCCGCCATCAAGCCAGTAAATGCCGCAGCCAGGTACTGCAAGGTATCGATCCATTGGATGACAAGCAACAACAAAAAGATGCCGAGAAAAAAGCGCATAGCAAGCGAGTCACCTTTCAACACTGCATCGAAAGCTATCTGGATGCGCATGGCGATGCCTGGAAGAATCCCAAGCACCGGGCACAGTGGCGCAGCACATTAGAAACCTATGCCTGTCCGGTTGTCGGCAGTCTGAATGTGGCGCATGTGGATACCGGCCTGGTATTGAAAGTCCTGGAGCCGATCTGGAAAACCAAAACAGAAACCGCTACCCGTTTACGCGGACGCATTGAAAGCGTTCTGGATTGGGCAACCGTGCGAGGGTATCGCGAAGGGGAGAACCCAGCCAGATGGAAAGGGCATCTGGATAAATTATTGCCATCGCCCTCCAAGATCGCCAAGGTCAATCACTTCACCGCCTTGTCCTACAAGAAAATCCCGGAATTCATGCAGCAATTGCGCAATCAACCCGGCATCGGTGCCGCTGCATTGGAATTTGCAATTCTTACCGCAGCCCGCTCTGGTGAAGTCAGGGGCGCACTGTGGCCGGAAATCAATCTACCGGAAAGATTATGGCTGATTCCCGCCGATAGAATGAAAGCTGGACGGGAACATCGCATTCCATTATCCGATGCAGCTATAGCGATACTGGAACGGATGAAAGAACATCACGTATCTGATTTTGTCTTTCCCGGCACCAAGCAAGATAAACCGCTATCGGATATGAGTCTCACAGCCGTACTGAAGCGCATGGAGCGGGGTGATCTGACGGCGCATGGATTCCGATCCACATTCCGGGACTGGGCCAGTGAAACCACCGCTTACCCGCAAGAGGTCTGTGAAATGGCGTTAGCTCATACCATCGCTAATAAAGTCGAGGCCGCGTATCGCCGGGGAGATCTATTTGATAAACGCATCAAGCTCATGATGGATTGGGCAAGCTATTGCAACGGCATGGCAACAGCGATTCAATCATAAATTCCACAAGTAAAAATCGACCACGCTAATTTTAGAAAGAGCGATGTTTTTTCTAATAACGTTAAGGAGTGGTGAATATGTGTGAATACTGTTATGAATCCGCGATGCTTTACTTTGTGGCATCCGGTCAAAGACATGACATTTATAGTCGGTTTGCTTATCTTGAGGAAGCCGATGATCTTAAAACCGAGATCGAACAACTGGAAGATCCCAATAATCCGGAACCGCTAATTGATCTGGCATTCTGCCGCTTATATGATCACTACTTGACGCATGGCTTCGATGCCGGGTTATTCAATACCCTGCAGAATAAATTTGGACATGAAGCCGTGCAATCTTATCTCGCCAAACGGCAAGCCTGCCACAATGATTTATTCCGGACAGAACTTAGCCAAATTGAATTCTTAAACGATGAAACCCGCTGGAACCGGTTCATGGTCGATCAGGAAAGAATATACAGCCACGCCCTGGAATTGCTAAATTCCTATTATGACTGGTGGGTTCTCGGTATCGGCAAGGAAAAAGAAAAGAGAAAACCAAATTCCATCGATGAAAGTTTACTGTTTGCCGATGAATTAATAACCACAGGTGCTGAATGGGACAAATTCCAGGCACTATACCCAGCGCTATTCTTTGCATTGTCATACCTCACCAACCACCATAGAGATTCTGACATCATCCGGAAAATTGCATTGACAAACCTGAATGATGGCGCAGACATTTGGACGAAAGACTTATGGCTGCAACGCAAAGCCATGATCACCTGTGTGAAGCGTGACGGTTTTTCATTGATCGTGGATAACCTAAGCCATATCCGCTATGAATTGATCTACTATGTTTTGCTGAAGGTCACAATCAATCCGGCAGAACTAATCCTGTTGAAAGAGGCCATCCTCGCAGAACAAGGCGATCGCCTGATTGGGACGATGGAGCGCGGACATCTCTTTGAGTTAATGGATCAGTTGGTCGAATAAAATAACCAGCAAGTTTGTATATGGGAACCATACGTAAAACTATCACGTTAACGGATAAAAAAGATCAATGGATTAAAACGCAGATTGAGGCCGACGGCTTCACGAATGACAGCGAATACATCCGTGATCTTATCCGTCGTGACCAGGAGCAGAATGCCCAATTTCTGGCACTGAAACAAGCTTCCATGCCGATCAGGCAGGGCTCAAGATTGACGTAGAACCTCGCGATCTCGCTGCGCCACCGTTGCTTGCGCAGCACGGTCTTACTATGTACATCCACACCGAGAACTTGAAATGCTCTTTTGCCAAATCGACACCAATCGTTGAAATCTTCATGTCGGATGCTTCTCTCTTGTTTAGTGGGCTTTACTGCTCTACTGCTTTGGCACTTCGATGCCGTTTAAGGTAGTGAGCGTACATTCCATTACTTTTAATCCACAATTACCGCGAAAATATATCCTCTTCAGGAATACATACATTTTCACATCGCTATTTACAGGGCAAGTTATCGCCAACAGGAAGAATTAGGCATCGCAGCTTGTCCCAAATAACCAAGCCTCCGGAAAAGCTGAGCTGATTCAGAATAATGTAAAGTCATTTGTAAGACACTGCACTAGAAAGCTATGCGTGTTGCCTTGATTGGCGTTAATTCTGGAGTAATATATACGTTATATTGAAAGCCTAATTGTAAATTTGGACACAAAATGATGGAAGAAGTATTTAAGGCTCTTGTCACTCAGTATCAATGTACTTTCGAGGTATTAAAGATAATTGGGGCGCCACTTGTTGCTATCGCTGTTGCAATAGCTGCATCCCTAATTCAATATAACCAATGGCGCACAACTCGAGACAAATTGCGGCTTGATCTATTTGACAAGCGATTTCGGGTTTACATTCAGCTATTCATATTCTTAAATGAGCGACTTAACAAAACTGAGTTTACACATGAAGAGTGGAGAGAATTTGAATTTGCCATCAATGAATCTCGATTCCTGTTTGATAAATCCACTTATGATTATATCGTGAATTTGAAGGATCTTCTTACCGATTACAGGATTGCTTCATTCGTTGGCAAACAGAGGAGCGGACAGGTAACGGCGGAATCGAAACACAAGGACCTCTTGTCGATGAGATGAAGAATGCGTTGGAATTGTTTGAGAAACAATGGGAACGTGCGCCAGCCATTTTTGCTCGTTATCTAAGTTTTGCGCATATTCGTCATTGAGACATGGTGTGTGTACAAACATCCAGCCAAGTGTTCTAGTCGATGATTTTATAAATATTTTCACATTATTTTTATCTTAACGGGGTCAGAAGCTGGAATCTGCGGATTAACAGTTCAAATTTCAAACCTCACCAATCAGCTCGGAGAATTCTCATAAGTACTTGATATAAATATCATTCTAATTTGAAGACTACAAAATAATCCTCTAAAATATCACTGTATTGCATTTTATGTTTAGAACATAAATTTTTTATCTTCTGTGCAACATGTTAAAGGTAGCTTTATATCAGCAACCTTTATCGTAATACCTATCAGCATCAAAGTAACTGGTAGCACCTCAGTAATACTCCAGAAAATCCCATTTAACGCAGCATCCAGGCAGAAATTTTTAACTGCCAGCTTTTGCTCGTCCATAAAAAGGAGAAAAAATGTGTAACCCCGAATCAACAAGGGAGCGGCGACCTATTGCCCTGTTTCCGTTAGGCCAAATCGTTGCAACCCCCGGCGCACTTGAAGCACTGGATCGGTATGCCATCAATGCGATGGATTTGATTCGACGCCACCAATCCGGCGACTGGGGCAACGTGCCACCCGGCGATGCAGAAGAAAACCTGCGCTCGGTTGAAAACGGCTGGCGCATTTTATCGAGTTACGCCATCAGCGATGATCAGAACCTTTGGATCATTACCGAAGCGGATCGCAGTGTCACAACCCTGCTGTTGCCTGAAGAGTATTGAGCCGGATTTTGCTGTTTACCAAATAATAACAAGCTCCTTTCGGGTGTTATGGGAGCAAACTAAATGAAAACACCCAAACGTTAGCCTGTCAGCAGATTCAATGCTGGCGGGCTTTTTTATTACTTCTCAACTTACGATAACTGTTCATTATCGCAACCGTGATGATTAGGTTATCCATTACTTATGGAGATTCATATGAAATTGATTGAAAAATCCGATTCACCATTAACCGATGCCGTGGTGGAACTGACCGGCAAGGATGACAATGCCTTCTTGATTCTTGGCCTGGTCCGTCGCGCCATCCTGAAAAGCAACCGCCCGGAACTGGCGGAAAACTTCATGCGTGAAGCCACGGCCAGCGATTACGAGCATTTATTAAGCGTATGTATGCGCTATGTCGATGTCCGGTAGGAGACTGTCATGAAGAAGGATTCGCTATTGTCCAGTCATGGTACTCGCAAAAAAGTCCGCACCTATCTGGCCGCCACACAAGCCAAGAATACCCAATTGGCCTATCGGAGCGATATTGCGCATTTCCTGAAAAGCGGGGGCAGAATTCCGGCAACCCCGCATTGCGTAGCATCCTATCTGGCGGTTCATGCCAATACCTTGTCGCTGGCGACACTCAATCGCCGGGTGGTGGCAATCGGTCACGCACATAAAGATAAAGGATTGGCATCACCGACTCGCTCGGCACTGGTCACCGATACACTGCGTGGTATTCGGCGCATCAACGGCAGCAGGCAGCGGCAAGTCATGCCACTACTCAAAGCCGATCTGGTAAAAATTACCCGAAAACTGCCCGGACTAATCGGATTGCGCGACAAGGCACTGCTATTGATCGGCTTTGCCGGAGCATTCCGCCGGTCTGAATTGGTAGCGCTACAGGTGGAAGATGTGCGGTTTGTGGCTGAGGGTACGTTGATTCAGGTGCGCCGCAGCAAAACCGATCAGAATGGCGTCGGCAGGAATGTCGCCATTCCTTACACCAAAGGCCGTCATTGCCCAGTACAGGCTTTAAAACAGTGGCTCAAAAAATCAAACATCAAAACCGGTACACTGTTTCGCCGCATGAATCGCTTCGATCAAATAACGGATTATGGATTATGCGCTGCATCGGTAGCGCTGATCATCAAGCAGCGTGTGGCCGAAGCCGGATTGAATCCCAAGCAGTATTCCGGCCATAGTTTGCGAGCAGGATTGGTGACCAGTGCGGCCAAAGCAGGCGTCAGTTCCTGGAAAATCCGTCAGCAAACTGCGCATAAGTCGGATGTGATGTTGCAGCGCTATATCCGGGATGGTCAGTTGTTTCACAACAATGCGGTCAGCCAAATCTGGTAACCATCATGTCTGATGAGGAAAACATCATGCCCATCCGGCAAGGCAGTATTGATGGACTTTGCGGTGTGTATTCAGTGATGAATGCAACCGAAGCCGTCATCGGTAAATTTCACTACGACCGCAAACTGAGACGCAAAGCCAGCCAAAGGAAAGTTTTGTTTAAAAAGCTGATCGGCTATTTGGCTAAGCAGGACATGCTAGAAGAAGCCATGATTTGGGGTTTTGAAAATATTGACGCCAAAGGCGGATTCATAGACATTGCCATTAAATCCGTGAAAAAGTACCAGAGGCGCAAACTACGCAAAAAAATCGCATTCGATACCGATGACGTGACACTGGATGCCTATTGGGAAAAATTGACCGAGCACTTAAAGCAACCAGAATCAGCAGTCATCATCTGCCTGAGCGGTCGTATCAAGCACTGGACGTGCGTCAGACGGATTACGCCCAATGCGTTGATTTTGTCCGATTCATCCGGTATCCGGCAGATTGCCCGGGATCGCTCCACCATAGAAACGGAAAGCCGGGATATGTATACCTTGTGGCCGAGGTTGACTTATTTGCTGTCGGTCGTATGAAAAATACCTGAAACACTGGTGATTGTTGGGATTTTATACGCTTAATCCTCGATTTTCATTGGTAAGATCGGCTAGTATAATCTCTACAATCCGGTCTGCACCGTCACTATCAGCCATAACATATATAGTTGGGGCGTTTCGGCGTAATGCGTGATACATTCATGGATGGCGTGACCAGGGTGTAGTGGTGCAGAATATTGGAGCGCGACTAATGAAAGAAAACCAAAATTAACAGCTCCAGCAGGTAAATAACTAATAACCATGTCCGATGCGTTTTTTAAGAAACCAATCCTGAATTCGCCCTACGAATATCCAGCAGCTCATTGGGAAATGGTAGACGGGCTTCCCACTCAGAATATCGTGAATTCTCGCCGTCGTGCGGAGTTCATTACTCCCATTCCCAAACCCAAGAAACGCAAAGAAACCAAGTCGCAGGAAATGTTTGACGAAAGCATGGGACTGGGTGACGGGCGCCAAAAATACGATCCGATTTCCATCATCAATGAACTCAGAAGTCATGTCGATGCTTGGCGTCTGCTGCACAGCGAGCGTGACTGGATGGTTACGCCCGATACCGCGCGACTTTTGAAGCATTGGCGGCATCATGAATTTAATGGCATTCGCCCCTTCTTTTGTCAGGTCGAGGCTGTAGAAGTAGCAGTATGGCTGACAGAAGTAGCACCAAAGCTTGGCGCCAGAGGAAAAAAATTTCTTGATTACCTCGACAATGTCAATGCGGACGCCAATCCCGGCCTGATGCGCTTAGCACTGAAGCTTGCGACGGGAGCAGGAAAAACCACCGTTATGTCCATGCTCATTGCATGGCAGACAGTCAATGCGGTGCGCCAACCCAGTAGCAAGAAATTTACCCGAGGGTTTTTGCTTGTTGCACCGGGCCTGACTATCAAAGACCGCCTACGGGTATTGCAGCCCAACGATCCTGACAGCTACTACAAAAACCGTGAAATTGTGCCAAGCGACATGCTTGCTGATTTGGAACGAGCGAAGATCATTATCACCAATTATCACGCATTCAAATTACGCGACCGTGTGGAAATATCTGCCGGAGGTCGAGCCTTATTGAAGGGTAAACACGGCGAAGATTTGAATACCCTTGAAACTGAAGGCCAGATGCTCCAACGCGTCATGCCGGAATTGATGGGCATGAAGAACATCATGGTGCTGAATGATGAAGCGCACCACTGCTACCGCGAAAAGCCGGGCGATGATGAAGAAGGAGATTTAACCTCCGACGAAAAGAAGGAAACCGAAAGCAATCTGGAGGCGGCTCGCCTTTGGATTAACGGATTGGAAACCATCGCCAGAAAACTCGGTATCAATCGCGTAATTGATTTGTCTGCAACACCATTCTTCTTGCGCGGCTCAGGTTATGCAGAAGGAACGCTGTTTCCTTGGACGATGAGCGATTTCTCACTGATGGATGCGATTGAATGCGGCATCGTGAAATTGCCCCGTGTTCCTGTGGCCGACAATATCCCCGGCGCGGAAATGCCCAAGTTCAGGGAATTGTGGAAACATATCGGTCCGAAAATGCCAAAGAAAGGCCGGGGCAAAGGCGCACAGCTCGATCCATTAAGCATTCCGGTCGAATTGCAAACGGCGCTCGAAGCGCTATACGGCCATTACGAAAAAACTTTCACCCTCTGGGAAAAAGAAGGCATCAAAGTTCCGCCGTGCTTCATTGTTGTTTGTAACAACACGGCAACATCCAAGCTAGTCTATGACTATATTTCAGGATTCCGCCCTATAAACGAAGATGGTTCAACGGGATTTGAAAACGGACGCCTGAAATTATTCCGAAATTTTGATGAACACGGCGAACCTTTAGCCAGACCAAACACGCTATTAATAGATAGCGAACAACTGGAATCCGGTGAGGCACTCGATACCAGCTTCCGTGAAATGGCGTCTGATGAAATAGAGCGCTTTCGCCGTGAAATTATCGAGCGGACGGGCGACCAACGCGCAGCCGAAAACCTCACTGACCAGGATTTACTGCGCGAGGTAATGAATACCGTCGGCAAATTCGGGGCGTTGGGCGGCAATATCCGTTGTGTGGTATCCGTATCCATGCTCACAGAAGGCTGGGATGCAAACACCGTCACTCACGTTTTGGGTGTCCGTGCATTTGGAACGCAGCTGCTTTGCGAGCAAGTGATTGGCCGCGCACTGCGTAGGCAGTCATACGAACTGAATGAAGAAAACCGATTCAATGTCGAATATGCCGATGTGCTGGGCATTCCGTTCGACTTCACGGCCAAGCCAGTAGTCGCGCCGCCGCAACCACCGCGTGAAACGATTCACGTTAAGGCTGTGCGTCCCCAGCGCGACCACTTGGAAATTCGTTTCCCTCGCGTGACGGGTTATCGGGTAGAGCTGCCGGAAGAAAGACTCACGGCGGAATTCAATGATGATTCCGTTCTCGTATTGACGCCGGATTTGGTCGGTCCGTCTGTTACGCAGAATTCAGGGATTATCGGCGAAGCGGTTGACCTGAATCTTGTCCATACGGGCGATTTGCGCCATTCAACGCTTCTCTTCCATTTAACGCAGCGTCTGCTTTACACGAAATGGCGTGACCCAGGTGAAGAACCCAAAATGCATTTGTTCGGCCAGCTTAAGCGCATTACAAAACAGTGGCTGGATACTTGTTTAATCTGCAAAGGCGGCACTTATCCGGCGCAGCTCATGTACCAAGAACTTGCGGATATGGCGTGCAGCAGAATTACCGCAGCAATCACGCAATCTGAGCAAAACAAGAATCGCCCGATTAAAGCCTTGCTCGATCCCTATAACCCGACGGGTTCGACGATGCAGGTCAATTTCAACACGTCCAAAACGGATCGCTGGGAAACCAACCCGCTTCGGTCGCATATCAACTGGGTGATTTTGGATAGCGATTGGGAAGGCGAATTTTGCCGTGTAGCGGAATCGCACCCGCAAGTTATTTCATACGTCAAAAATCATAGCCTGGGGCTGGAAGTTCCATATCGGTACGGTTCAGAGACCCGCAAATATAGACCGGATTTCATAGTTCAGATTAACGATGACAAAGGCGATCTCTTAAATATGATCGTCGAAATCAAAGGCTATCGCCGCGAAGATGCGAAGGAAAAAAAACTCACGATGGACACCTACTGGATTCCGGGCGTGAATAACCTAAAAAGCTATGGGCGCTGGGCATTCGTGGAATTCGCAGACGTGTTTGAAATGGAACACGACTTTAAGCAAAAGGTCGAGGAGTATTTTAACAAGATGATTGTAGAGGAAGTGGGGAAAGGATAATAGCAATGGCAAAAGCAGATAAACCACAGGCCAAGAAAAAGGTTGAAACCCTGACCCATGACGGTGCTTCGCGCAAGAATATCCCCACGGCGGAATATGAAGCGGTACTTCACGAGAAAGACAAAAGCTCAATCCGTGTGGCGTATGAGCAGCGCAATCGCGATCTTGACCCGCAGTTAGTTTGGCGCGGTAAAGACGAACAGGATTGGTCTGACCTTGTTGTTCACGCGCCGCCACTCTACATTCAGGAAAAAGTTCACCCCAGAGTTCTGATTGACGACTTGCGTCGTCAAACCGAACGCACCAATGCCGAAGCCGCCGCGCAGAATGAAGGCTTTATGGGCGATTTGTTTGCCGACTTTAACGGCCTACCAAACGAGGCAGCCAAAACCGAGTTTTACCAGCACGACGCCCATTGGTCAAACCGCATGATTTTGGGTGATAGCCTTCAGGTTATGGCTTCGCTTGCAGAACGCGAAGGAATGCGCGGGAAGGTACAGTGTATTTATTTCGATCCACCTTATGGGATCAAATTTAATTCGAATTTTCAGTGGTCAACGACCAGTCGGGATGTAAAGGATGGTAACGCGCAACACATTACCCGCGAGCCTGAACAGGTCAAAGCGTTTCGTGATACATGGCGCGACGGTATTCACTCTTACCTCACCTATCTTCGAGATCGTCTCACGGTTGCTCGCGATTTATTATCGGACTCAGGCTCCATATTTGTTCAAATTGGTGATGAAAACTCACATAGAGTGAGAGCACTTATGGATGAGGTTTTCGGCGAAGAAAATTTTTGTTCATTAATCTCCTTTGTCACCACTGGAGGCGTAAAGCAAAACTTCCTCTCCACTCGATGTGACTATTTACTTTGGTATGGAAGAGACAAGAAGAAAACAAAATATAGGCAGCCGTATTTCGAAAAAGACATCAGCGATGGTTCAGCAAAGACATACTCATGGATTGAGTTTTCTAATGGAGTTCGTAGGGGTTTAACAGCTGATGAGAAAAGGTCATTTTTAATTCCTAACGATGGGAAGCTATACAGACCTGGCAATATAACAACACAAGGAAATCCTGTTTTTGAGTTTGAATATCAGGGAAAAACCTACGGCAAACCCTGGAAAACAACTCATACTGGTATGACTCGCATGGGAAAAGCTGGCCGGTTGCATGTAGCTGCGAACAGTCTGTCACAGGTAAATTACCTGGAAGATTTTCCTGTATCGGAAATAACTTCTCTTTGGACGGACACGTTTCTCGGTAGTTTTGCCGAGCAGAAAACTTACGTAGTTCAAACGTCGCAAAAAACTATCCAACGATGTTTTCTTATGACCACAGATCCCGGCGACCTTGTTCTTGATCCTACTTGTGGTTCAGGAACTACTGCATACGTTGCAGAGCAGTGGGGGCGCAGATGGATAACGATCGATACTTCTCGCGTTGCATTGGCGTTGGCTCGGTCTCGTATTATGGGGGCACGTTATTCTTACTATCTCTTGGCAGATTCTAAGGACGGCGTACTGAAAGAGGCTGAGATTACTCGTACTGCACCATCGTCGAAACTAACAACCAATAACATTCGCTATGGTTTCGTATATGAACGTGTACCGCACGTTACGCTGAAATCCATAGCCAACAATACCGAAATTGACGTTACTTGGGACAGGTATCAGCTTGAACTTGAGCCATTGCGCGACGCCTTAAACAAAGAACTGAAAACGACGTGGGCGGAATGGGAAATTCCAAGAACGACCGAAGATAATTGGCCAAATAAAGCCAGAGAGCTTCACCGGAAGTGGTGGGATAAACGAATTGCACGGCAAAAGGAAATTGATGCGTCTATCGCGGCCAAAGCTGAGTTTGAGTATCTGTACGACAAGCCGTATGAGGACAATAAAAAAGTTCGCGTTGCTGGCCCGTTTACGGTGGAAAGTCTTTCTCCCCATCGCGCCCTCATTGTGGGTGCCGACGATGAGTTAATTGATCCCGCCAGCCGGAAAGCAGAGTTGGAAGATGAGAAGGATTTTGTTCAGATCATTCTTGAAAACCTGAAAACCGCAGGTGTTCAGCAGGCGCACAAGGAAGACAAGATTAATTTCATATCCCTCACGCATTGGCCAGGAGAAATGGTTTGCGCCGAAGGCCGCTATATCGACGAGAGAGAGATTGAAAAACGTGCGGCCATTTTCATCGGCCCTGAATTCGGCACTGTCTCAAGGCCGGATTTGGTGAGCGCGGCCAGAGAAGCCGCCGATGCGGGCTTTGATGTGCTGATCACCTGTGCCTTTAACTATGACGCGCATTCCACGGAATTTGAAAAGCTGGGCAAAGTGCCTGTCTTGAAGGCGCGTATGAATGCCGATCTGCATATGGCCGATGACCTGAAGAACACAGGCAAAGGCAATCTGTTCGTGATTTTCGGCGAGCCTGACATTGATGTGCTCGATGCAGAGGGCGGCCAAGTTCAAGTTAAAATCAATGGCGTCGATGTATTCCACCCCAATACAGGCGAAGTCCGTAGCGATGGCGCGGAAGGCATCGCATGCTGGTTTATTGATACCGACTATAATGAAGAAAGCTTCTTCGTTCGTCACGCCTATTTCCTTGGCGCGAACGATCCTTATAAATCGCTGAAAACCACGCTTAAAGCCGAAATCAACCAGGAGGCATGGGATTCGCTGAACAGCGATTTATCACGGCCTTTTGATAAACCTAAAAATGGACGCATCGCGGTAAAGGTTATCAACCACCTGGGCGATGAGGTAATGAAAGTTTACAGGGTGTAGTCAATGGAATTTCGTATATCCGATTCATTCACTAGCAGCCTTGCCAAATTAATGGGTGAGGAGCAGAAGGCCGTTAAAACCACGGCCTTCGATTTGCAAATGAATCCTGATGCGCCGGGACATAGTTTTCACAAGCTAGATCGTGCCCAAGATAAGAATTTCTGGTCGGTGCGCGTCAATCGGGATATACGCATAATTGTTCATCGTTCCCAGTCCAGCTTGCTGCTTTGCTATGTTGCCCATCACGACGATGCGTATAAATGGGCAGAAAAGCGCAAACTGGAAACCCACCCGACAACAGGCGCGGCGCAGCTTGTGGAAATTCGGGAGCGTGTCGAGGAAATCAGGGTTCCTTATTACGTCAACGTCGAAGTGACCGCACCGCCAAAACCGCTACTTTTTGCAAAGTTTCAGGATGAAGAATTACTGAAATATGGCGTGCCTTTCGAATGGCTGACTGATGTAAAGAATTCCAACGAAGATTCCATTCTTGAATTGGCGAACCACCTTCCGGCTGAAGCAGCGGAAGCGGTTCTTGAAATTGCAGTGGGTAGAACGCCAAGAGTGCCGGTAGCCATTCCGCAGCCAGTGAATCCGTTTGAACACCCGGATGCTAAACGGCGCTTCCGTATGATGAGCGATGTAGAAGCGCTTGAACGGGCGCTGGATTCGCCTTGGGAAAAATGGACGGTATTTCTTCATCCAGATCAGCAAGAGCTGGTTGAAAAGGATTTCAACGGCCCAGCCCGTGTATCCGGTTCCGCAGGTACAGGCAAAACTATTGTTGCGCTACACCGCGCCGCCCATCTTGCAAGGCAAAACATAGAATCCCGAGTGTTATTAACAACGTTTACAGATGCACTGGCAAATGCACTCAAGGAAAAGTTGAAGCATTTAATTGGCAAGACGCCCCGACTGGCAGAGCGCCTTGAGATTTATTCCATGGATGCCGTTGCGCAGCGGTTGCATCGTTTCAATGCACAGAAGAAAACACAGCTTAAAAAGGATGAACTTTTCAAGCTGGTTTCGAATTTTACGGAACAAGCGGATGGATTGAAGTATTCTAAATTCTTTGTTTTTGAAGAATGGTTGCAGGTTGTCGATGCGTGGCAAATTACTACATGGGAAGAATACCGCGACGTTCGCCGACTTGGGAGGAAAACAAAACTCACGGAGTCACAGCGCCAGGCCCTTTGGGCAATTTTTGAGAAAGTAAACGCTGAGTTGAAAAACTTGAATGCCGTCTCAATGGCAGGCATCTATCTGGATTTGACGAATTCTTTCAGCGAGAAGAAGAACAGCCCTTACGATTTTGTGGTTGTTGATGAAGCCCAGGATATTAGCATTCCGCAGCTCAGGTTTTTGGCAGCGCTGGGAGGCGATAAGCCTAATGCACTGTTCTTTGCAGGAGACCTGGGGCAACGGATTTTCCAACAGGCATTCTCCTGGAAATCCCTTGGCGTTGAGGTGCGTGGTCGATCCAAAACCTTGCGCGTCAATTACCGCACGTCTCACCAAATCCGTATGCAGGCAGATCGTTTGCTTGGCCCCAGTGTTGCGGATGTCGATGGATACGAAGACGACCGCACCAGCACAATTTCTGTTTTCAATGGCCCGTTACCACTCATAAAAAACTTCGATACGACAGATGGAGAAATTTCGTTCGTGTCTGGATGGATTGAGAATCTACTCAACAATGGATATGAGCCGCATGAAATCGGCGTTATTGTTCGCTCTGAGAATGAGCTTGATCGCGCAACGGCTGCTGTTGAGAAAGCGGGTATGCCATATAAAATTTTGGACAGCTACATCCAGCTTGCTCACGGAAGCGCCGCAATTTGCACCATGCACCTTGCCAAGGGTTTGGAGTTCAGGGCCGTTGTTGTGATGGCTTGCGATGATGAAATTATTCCATCGCAAGAGCGCATAGAGTCAGTGGCCGACAATGCCGATTTGGAAGAGGTCTATGATACGGAAAGGCACTTGCTTTACGTCGCATGCACCAGGGCGCGGGATCGGTTGTTAATTACTAGCGGAGAGCTGCCTTCTGAGTTTCTTGAAGATATGTCGTCATCACAAAAATTCTAATTAGATAAACCAACAGCAGTCCTGCTCGTGGCTGACGCTGCAAGATAGCCATTTTTAGAAACCAACATCGCTTCCATTCTTGAACTCATGCTTCTTCCTGCGGTGCCCCGCGAATGGTTCTTAGCGCCTCTATTTGTGCTCGATGAAACGATTAAAAAATCAATTATGAATTATCGATATGATCCTAACTTGGATAAGTTAATCAAATAACCCAGTTTAGGGTTCCAAGCTAACATTGCCGATATTTGTACGGAACCTGATTGTCCGGTTACCGGCAAGTCTCAGCCAACATCCCCATCGTTTCCCGCTCCCGGCTGCTGAACCACAACCGATATTTTTCTTTGATATGAGACCAGCGCTTGCCATATTCGCACCAGTACTCTTTTCGTGGCGGCAACCATTCGTGCGGTGCCTGGTCGGATTTGGATTGATTGGCCGCATCGTCAACGACCACGAGATTTTCGAAATCATTGGCAAACGTCCGGCGCTGATCGCGCGTCCATTTATCCGCACCGTGCCGATGCGCATGAGCTAGGGGTACGATATGATCAATATCGACATTCGAGGCTTTGCTGAATGTTTTGCCCGTGTACACGCCGAACCATTCGCCGGATACTACCGTGCAGTGTCTTGAATCCTTGAATTTGACCGGCACCCGGCTAGAAGCGATCAACATTTCCTGCCGTGTGTTCTGACAATCCCCATCGGCATCAATCCAGTGCGGCCAATCTTTGCGATTGTAGGAACTAACCGGAGCGGGGGCGGCGATTGATTCCTGTTGAGGGGTAACCCGCTTTTCTACTGCGCAGCCGGAAAGTGTCACCAGGATTGCGACTAACAGCTGTAGGAGATAAATTTTCAAAACCACTGTAGCTTAACTGCCTTAATCAGTTCAACATTATGTTCTTATTATTAAATGTAGAAATATCAAACTTTACCAGTTCTAGGTACTTTTACATAAAGAGCACTTCTTTTATTCGCACATATCAGTTTCTTTGAATTATCTTCTTTATGATTATGAGGTATTTTTTTTAAGTGGCATTCAGGTATATCTTCTCCTGGGCAAAGACATAGAGCCCATTCAGTAAAAGCATAATTTTCAGTTCCAGAATCATTTGTAGCGGACAGCAGATATTTCCTGCCTGTTGCTGAATTGATTCTATATTCCTGACCTTTATTCATTGCTTCTAGCATTTTTTTGGCTATATCAGTTTTTTGTGCAAATTTTTTCGCTGTTTCAAAAGTAACCTTTCTTTCGGATCTGGCTTTATAAATTCTAAGGGTAATGTGTTGTGCACCATTTATGACAGTAGGTAGCCACAATTTGCGTGATACTGATTTTCCTGATTTTTTAAATTCAGTAAGTTTGCTTTTTAATTCATCAATTTCAGCCTTGATTTCTGGCCACCAGGTTTTTGACGGACGGACAAAATAAAGAGTCTTTCGTGGAAAGCGTTCTGACGACCCATGACTAGCAATTTTTTCCTTAATACTATTCTTTTTAATGATCTCCAGCCAGCGATCCCTAGCCTTCATAACTTCGTTCAATAGATTCTGCGGCTGATCTGATTTCTTTTCCACTGACTTTTTTGTGGGATTTTTTGCGGTTCCCTTATTCTGGGTTTGCTTTTTTGGGGATGGGCTGATCACTGGTTTTGATTTTTGCTTTTTTGCATTATCAGCCTGTGCTGCCATGTGAGGTGCCTCGACGTTAAATATTCTATTAATTCAATTAAAACCCTTCCAGGAAATTACGAGCATTTCCCCAAATTATTTAGCAAAAAATCCAGAAGCATAAGTAGCTGATTCCGCCGAATTGGCGCTACATATTGCAGTATGGTAATTATAAAAATAATCCTATTAATTCAATCCGTTCAATTAATTCCATTAACTTTATCTCTTTTAAGCAAGGAATATTAATTCTATTAATTACCATAAAAAGTCAATTTGGCGATGAATGTACTAATCAACTCGGGAAAAGTAATAGAAGTAATGGATAACACCGAATTCAATCAATTGCATTATTTCTATTAATGCATAACTACCTGTTTTTATAGTAAAGAATAGAATTTTTCAGGAATTTTTTCTGTTTTTTCAATCACTCCAATCCTGTCTTTTTTACTTCAAATCGAGCCAATTTCGTATCTGTAAAGAGCCTCCGCAACAGAAAAAATCATGCAGTTGGATTTTTCTTTTGCATAAGCGCGGTGACAACCATTCACTGCATCTGAAAATTTTTTGTTGGAGGTTATTTATGCGAAGAGTCCTTCGTACGCAGCAGGTAATACAAATGTCAGGCATGTCCAGATCGGCGATATACCGGCTGCGGAAAGAAAATAAATTCGTGCGCCATATAAATCTGGGGCCGCGGTCTGTGGGCTATTTTGAAGATGAGCTTACTAAATGGTTAGAAGAGCGGGTCGAGGTTTCGCGAAAGACTTAATGTGAAATCGCTATTTTCTAATTGCTAAACGATGGCGACAGTTTGTCACAACGAAATTGCAGGCGCCAAACCGGCAAGGTGACAAATTGTCGTTCGATGGGATCAATTCAATAAATTATCCGGTTGGAGATGAGAAGCAAATTTCTGTAACACATCACTCTATTACTCAATTTAACACTTAGAGATCAACTGGGAATCAATGATAAAGGGAATTATATATGACTAAATGTAAGAAACCTCAGGGTTGTTTACAGAGAGGTTGATTGAAATAAGCGTCGAGTATTTCATAAGGGGTGGCATTATTCAAACTCTTATGAGGCTTAACGGTATTGTAGA